>NZ_JBGUBA010000002.1:0-800600 GCF_041821105.1 Natrinema sp. H-ect1
CTCACTTTCACCCCCGAACAGCCACTGGACTCCAGTGGCCGTCGGGGGTTTCTGCATTTATAGCGTACTTCGATCCGATACAAGTGCTGATCCGTACCGCTATGCTTAAACGAACGCAGTAACAACGCTAAAACGCGCCAAGGTGGCAGAGTCCGGCCGAACGCAGCGGCCTGCAGAGCCGCCCACCGCCGGTTCAAATCCGGCCCTTGGCTTTTCCGTTTTCAACGATGGCAGCTATCGGTTCGACCCGTTCATATGACGAGTGATTTCCTTCGAACAGTCGGGTCTCTCGTACTCGCTTCACGCAGAAGACTACGATCACTCTACATACAGAGCCGTCGGTCCAGTTGTTAGTAGCAAAACACCTCACAGTCTGGGCCGGGCACGATTTGAACACACGATCCCCGCTCCGCTCGTCACGAACTGTTCCTCGCAGAAGCGGGCCGGGCGCGATTTGAACACGCGACCGTCTGGTTAAAAGCCAGACGCTCTGCCAAACTGAGCTACCGGCCCTGTGTTCCCTACTTTCGGTGAGGAGCGGTTAAACGTTTCTTTCTTCGTCGCGCGGGACTGCTATTCGAAGTACTGTTCGAGTGCTTCGGTGACGATCCGGCCCGGATCGACGTCATCGACCGATGCACGACGGCGGAGGTCGCGATAGGTCGTTGGCGAGAGGGTAAGACTGAGTTCGCCGAGGGTAACACCGTGATCCGCGAGGGCATGTTCGATGGAGTCGCCGTCGTTGATCATACTGGCGACGCTTCGGACGTCGCGGACTGTAAGGTCGCCATCGAGTGTTGCCCAGGCCAGAAGCAGCCGTGCTTCGCCGCCGACGCGGGCAATGTGTTTGGCAGCTGTCGGCGCGATTTGTCCGATCGCGACCTGTTTACGTACCGAGCGCGGCAGATCGTGGACTCGAGCCCACTTCCGAATAAAGGAGACGGTCGCTTCGCCGCCAGCACGTTCGGCGGCTGCCTTGTAGGATCCCTCGCCGCGAACGAGTGCCGCGCAGGCGGCTGCCCCGCGGAGCATGTACAGGTGATCGTCATTGGTTGCACCGCCTGCAAACTGGCGGACGATCTCGGCGGCGTCCGCGAGGCTCTCGGGATCCTCGGGATCGAACTGGACGGCCTCGCGAGCGTGTGTTCCCGCGACCGACTCGTCGCCCCGGATGACCGGTGCGCCGACGGGTGATTCTCGGTCCGTTGGGATCGAACGACCGTTTTCACCGCGGCGGGAGGAACGATCTCCGGACCGGTTGTCAGTCATGCACCTGAATACGGGAGTGACGGTCAAAAAGGTCGTTGCCGTGGCGAAATTCTCGCACTACTCTTCGCGCTTCTCGGCGAGGTGTTCCCAGATTTCCGTACAGCCGGCTCCTTCTTCGATGTCGTCGAGGTGGGCGTCGTCGCGCTCTTTCGTCTCCTGCTCGAGCAGCTCCGGTTTGCATTCGGCTGCGTCTGTCATGGGACCCCCTTTGGACCACGACGGGATAAGTATCGCTTCGGCTGCAAGCGATACCCGCGCTCTGTCTTATGGGGTGATTATGCCGCTATCTCCGACGGGTCGGTCGATCGAAACCGATCGTGAGTCACCGAGCGATGTGGTGCTGCGGGGCGATGATGTACTCGTCTTATCCCGTGGCTCGAGTCACCACCAGTGCGGAAGGGGAACTAACGGCTCCGCACTGGGGCCACGAACGCGAGTCTAGGCGGTCACAACGAGAGCGATAGCCGTCTCGGATGGGAACTCCCGGATCTCGACAGCGGCCGAGCGGCGGCCGTCGTGGACCGTCGGCCGCAGTATCGCTCGTTTCTAACCGAGTCGGCGTCGAGTTCTCTCGAGCCGTTTGGGGCAAAAACGGCCGGTAGGTGAGGCACGAACGCCGTCTCTGGTCGATGGTTCGTGGTCGGGCTGGTGGCTTTGGCACTGTTCGGCATTCGATCGAGGTCGACGACCCGGCTGATCCGTCGGGCGGTGGCTCCCAGCAGCTCTCGCGCGCGGTGGGTACGCGGCCGGATGGAACGGTCGGTGAGTGGGTTCGGTTCCGGCCCTTCGGAGGCGGTGGCCGAACCCCGAGATCGATACGGTGGACGAGTAGTATAAGTCGACTCGGCGAATTGACCCGACTGACATGTCCGATCGATTGCTGTCGGTCACTGAACGCACGACGCTCGATTACGTCGAGGGGAAGGCAGTGGGCGAGACGTTCGAGTGGGAGTCGGTCGCCGTCGTCGACGCGACGGCCGATCGGGAGGATCCCGGGCGCGTCCGGCTCCGGTTCGAATTCGACAACCTCTCGGAGGAGTACCTCCCGAAGCATATGGTGGATCTCGAGTTGACGGCCGAACAGGCCCGGACGCTGGCCGCGGACCTCGAGAAACACGCGACTCGGGTCGAAGAGGCGACGAAAACGGAGTCGTGAGCGCCTGCCGTCGCAGGCTCTCGGCTTTTTCGCCCGGCGGGTGAACGAGCGACTGGTTCACGATGAGTATGGAGACGATCCACGACCTGTTCGAACACGGCCTCGAGGACATCTATCACGCGGAACACCAGCTGCTCGACGCGCTCGAGGAACTGGAGTCGAATACCGATCGCGACGAGATCGCACAGGCGTTTGGGGATCACCGCGAGGAGACACAGGGACAGATCGATCGGCTCGAGGAGGTCTTCGACAGTTTCGGCGAGCCGCCGGAGAAAGAGGAGTGTGAAGGGGTCGAAGGGCTGCTCGAGGAGTACGAGGAGTTCACGGCGATGGAGCCGGACCAGGCGGTGATGGACTATCACAACATGGCGGCCGCCGAGAAGACCGAACACTACGAGATCGCGGCCTACGGGAACCTGATCCCGCTGGCCGACCAGCTCGGGATGGACGAGGCGGCCGATCTCCTCGAACAGAACCTCCGTGAGGAACAGGAAGCTCTCGAGGAGTTGAAAGAATTGACCGAGGAGTTCGAGATGGGTGCGATCCCAGCGGAGTGAGTCCCGTGACGGACGACGCCGCCGCGGACGACGAGCAGACCCAGTACGGCGGTACCGAAGACGCGGAACCGACGACCGATTTCGACGGGGACGACGAAGACGCCGAGGAGTAGGCGGTCGGCCCCGGCTCGAGCCGGTCGTATCGTCGGCTCGCTTCCGGGACGCGTACGGCTTTTACTGTTCGGCGTGTAACTTCTGGTTGTGACGACGTTCGCGCCGGAGGACGGCGAACGGGTATCGATCCGGCCCGCGGAGCGGGCGGACCTGCTCGCGGTCGTTCGCATCGAGAACGACTCGTTTTCCCAGCCCTGGCCCTACGACGCCTTCGAACGCTTTCTCGGTAATCCCGGGTTTCTGGTCGCCGAAACCGACGGCGAGATCGCTGGCTATATCGTGGCCGACGTGACCCAGCAGATCGGCCGCGCACTGGGTCACGTCAAGGACATCGCCGTCCATCCCGACCACCGCGGTGCCGGCGTCGGTTCCGCACTGTTGTCCCGATCGCTCGGCGTCCTCGCGGCCCAGGGGGCAGGGACGGTCAAACTCGAGGTGCGCCGGTCGAACGACGGGGCGAAACGACTCTATCGGGAGTTCGGGTTCGAGCCGCTCCGCCGGGTGCCGGCGTACTACGGCGACGGCGAGGACGCGATCGTGATGATCCGGAAGGTGGAGTGAACGGCGGAGTGTAGCACGGCCCTCCCCCGAAATCAGTGGTTGACAGATCGTTCTTCGTCTTGTGTCGCGGTGATTTCGAGGGATTCATCGAGTTCGAGCCGCCGAGTCGCATCACCACACGATAATTCGACTGTGAGCGACCACGGCCCTGTCGACCGTACCGAAACCGCTTCCGGATCGACGCAAACGTCCACTTCCCACAGAGGCCGATCCAGAATGTCGATCCCGTTGTTGTGATAGAACGCGATGACGGCAGGGTGGAACAAGAGTATTTCCCCCACGGTCGTCAGGATATACGATCCGCATCGATCGCAAACGTGTTTGACGAAGACATCGTGTGCGAGTTCTGCGTCTTCTTCGAGATCCGTTTCGGCGTCCACTAACTCGAACGAAGTCGGTCCGACACACCATCTGCAAATTCCGTTCGCCACCAGCCATAATTGCGCCCGAGTTCGTTTCTCGAACGCTTCGAATACGCCGTCTGGATCGCGATGAGCTACCTCCGTCGGGGGAAAGGCAAGGTGGTAGAGGAGCGAGTCACAGGCGTTGCACTTGATTGTGAGAACCTGATCCTCGTACGCACCGACGAGTTCACCGTCACACCGTCCACAGGATCCATTGACTGATCGCGTATTCATTGTCACATTCTCTTCGGAGAACAGCGATAGATACCGTAGAAAGAGGAGATTAGCGGACGGGAGAAGTTTGTACATATCCTGTTCCGGCGCGTAGACGTAGACGTTCTCGAGGTCTTCGAGGCAGTCTCGAACCGTCTCGGTCGAGTGGGGAACAGCTGAGATGAGTTCATCCTCGGTGAGTTGAACTCCGGACGCTTCCCAGAGCGTATAGAGCGTATCACGGACAGGGCGGGAAGAGAGTAACGAGAGGGCGCGTTCGACGTGTCGGACATCGTCGGTTAGTTCGTCTGGATCGTTCATACCGGTACCACCACGTCTTCAACAACAGAGTATAAAGTTAATCCATCTCGGAAAACATATAACTAACTTAAGTCCACACATAAAATACTCATTTCGAAATTACGGATAATATCTGGTTCGGCAATAGTTATTACGGTGGGAAGGTATGATGAAAACGCATGTCGATAGAGAATTCGACAGCGTTAGACGCGTTTAGTGCCGGAGACCTACCAATCGCAATCAATATCGGTGGAACCGGTGAAGTGAACGATACTGCGTTCGAGATGGACGGGGTCGGGAAAATCGTCTCACCCGGTGTGTATCAGGCCTCGATTCACTTCAGTGAGATTCCGGACGGACTGTATCCGACGCCCATCGCAACCCTGGCGATCAGCTCGTCCTGCGTGGGCGTCGCTTCCACCCGAAACGGTGCGATGAACATGGAAGAGCGCGGCGTCACCGGTTACGAGTCCACTCGAACGATTACCGCCGACGACGTCTCGCTGAAGGTCGGCGCTAAATCGACGTACGGTGCCGACTGCCTCTCGATGGACGTCCGCGTTGACGGTGAGGCTGACCTCCCCGAGGACATGATCGGCCATTCCTCTTATTTCGTCAAACTCGAACCGACCGAGGCTGGGGTCGCGGGTGTCGGTGATCTCACGCTCTCCCGCGATGAAAATCTGAACCTCGAGACGCGACTCGATTCGGAGTATACAGACCTCGAACCCGAAAAACTTCGACATCCGTTCACGGACACGCAATACCGCGTTGTTACCGAAAGTGGTAACCTCGACGGGAACACGTACACGTCGACTATTCATACGACGCTACAGGGCACCGATCCGATCGAAGCCATCGAAGACCTCGAGTCGGAGTTCGTGTAGCTGTCATCTTCCTATATTTTATATCAAGGGTAATGGATAACCGAACGAATGAATCTCGAACCGATCGAGGACTTTTCGCGGTCACGCGTCGAGGAACTTCACGGGTTACTGACCGGGTTTTCCGGCTGGGAACACCGCGAACTCGCCGATGTCGAACGGGCCGTTGAACACAGCGATCTCGTCGTTGGTCTCGTCGACGTCGAGACCGATACGCTCGTCGCGGCAGCCCGGGTACTCACTGACCGGACGTACTACGCGAAGATTTACGATGTCATCGTGAGTGATGACCACCGTCGACAGGGGATCGGCAAACGGCTCATCAGCGAAGTCGTTGAACATCCCGCGGTTGCGAACGTGTCAGTGCAGCAGCTGGCGTGTCGGGACGGGCTAGTCCCTTTCTATCGTCAGCTCGAATTCGAACCGGTCGACACGGTAGCCACGGTCAACGGTGATGCCGAGCGATTCCGCGTCCTGCAGCGGTCACCGTGAGTCCGGCGTCGCCACGACCGATCGCGGTGTGGAACCACTCCGGCGGTAGCGAGTCACGAAACTCCGCCTCACCGGTGAGAATTCACCCTCCCGCCGATCGGTGATGCGAGAACCGGGATGGAACGGTGTTTGCCGGCGCTGAGATTCAGCCGGCCGTATGTTTGATCGCAGTTAGCGAGTCCAGTCGGCGGAGTTCCGAATGAGCCGCGAAGAACACGGCAACGAACCCGAAGCCGGCACTGAGCGCAAGCAGCGTCGGTCGAGTCCCGATAACGCTCACGACCATACCACCGAGTAGGGAGCCGATCGGTAGTGAGAGCATCGAGATACTCATCGTGAACGATCGAACGCGACCGATGGTGTCCTCCGGAACCGTCTTGAGGAGAATCGTATCTTCGATGACGTTGTAGATTCCGGGTGAGATCCAAGCGATACCGAACAATACGACCGTGACTACTGTCCAGGGGACGATCATAGAGAGAACCCAAGCGATGGTACTGCAGCCGAACGTCCAGATAACCGTGATCCCGGACCGACGCTCTTTGAGGAACGGAGTCACGATAGACCCTATCAGCATTCCCGCACCCATCGCGCTATAGAGGAATCCGTACGATATCGCAGACCCATGTTCGGCAGCAAACGCCGGAAGTATCGCGGCGGTGGCTCCAATCGCCAGATTCGCGACGATCGCCGGGATCATCAGCGGGAATATCACCGACGAGCGCAAGAACTCGAATCCTTCTCGCAGGTCCTCGAGATATCCTGAAAGATCGAGCGTATTGTTTGGGGATGAGTCCGTCTCGACGTCCAGATCACGGATACTGAGGAACAGAACCATGGCGAGGACGAACGTGAGAGAGTCGACGAGGTAAACGGCGGTGACTCCGATGAATGCGATCAGGAGCCCACCAATCGCGTTGGCAACGAAATCGATCGCTTCGGAGGCGGTTGCGAACGCTGAACTCGCGCTAGTGTACTGTGATTCGCTTGTGATTCTCTGTAGCGCCTTCGTCTGTGCTGGTCCTGTGACCTGATTCAGGAACGCGAGCGTCGGCAGGATGGCCAGGATGATCCAGACGGAAAAGACGCCCGCCCAGATCGAAATCGGAACAAGCAGAACCACGACCGCCTGAACGAACTGGCTCGCTCCCAAGAGGGAGCGGATGTCTGCCCGATCGACGAGGGGTCCGATAGCGAACTGAAGCGTGGTCGGCAGAAAAAATGCTGCGCTGGCGACGCCGGTGAGAAATCCGGATCCACTCACTTCGTAGACCAGCCACATCGACGCGATGAAGTAGAAACTGTCCCCGATGTTCGTAATTATTCGTCCGCTGTACAGCTTGAGGAAATCAATGTTATAAATCAGTGGGTTCATGACACCACTCATCAATCACTTACAAACTCCATTATTGTAATATAGTATAAAACTTTTCTAGATGAAACAAACTGGTCGGTTGGGGATCGACTGGTCAACTCTTGACCGACCGTGGTCACGTCCCTGAGTCGGAGCAAGGGGACGGCGTTTTAGAGTTCCGGTTCCAATGAATAGATATGGGATACGCCTGTCCGGTCTGTGACGCCGAGGAGGCCGACGCGGTCCATCTCGCGAACCATCTCGCGATCACCGCGTCGCTGGGCCGCGAGGAACACCGCGAGTGGCTCGAGGAGTACGCGCCCGACTGGGCCGACTGTAGCCCCGAGGAACTCGGGGCGCGTGTCAGTCCGCACGCCGAGGAGATCGACACGCCGGCGTTCGAGGGTCACGATCACGGCCACGGTCGCGAACCGGGCCGTCCCGACTCGCTCGAGGGGGCGGTGAGTCGACAGAGCCGCGGCCCCGGTCGCGGCGACCTGACGGCCGAAGCGGCGGGCGTTCTGCAGGAGGCCGCCGAGTTGACCCGCGAGATGCAGACCTCGGACGGGGACGAGGGGGCCGACTCGGCGGACGGCGCCGACGGGAACGAAAACGCGTAACTGCCAGTCGGTCGACCGTCCGAATATGCACTCCGAGGGGACGTTCAGTTTCGAGTCGGCCGCCGAGGCGCGGGAACGCTACGAGTCGGTCGGGCCCGCGGCACAGACGGTCGTCCGCGAGGTCGCGAAGGCCATGGAATTCGATCGTGAGGAGTACGACGACCGGGTCACCGGCGACGTCGTCGAAACGGCTCGAGACGCTCTCTTCGCCAATCTACTCGAGGTTCACGTCGGATCTCGCGAGGAGTACGAGGAGTGGCGCGAGGGGTACGACGGCGAGGTGACTGAAGTCGGCCACGAGGACGTCGACCGCGTCGTCTGGCACGCGGGACCGGACGGTACGGCCGTCGCCGCGACCTTCCAGAACGAGCCCGAGGCGGCGGTCGCGACGCTCCGTCGGCAGGCGTTCGGGCGGGTGTACCGGGACGTAGTCGACCGGTCCTGAGACGGTTCGTGGCTCGACGAACGACCATCTATTACGGCCTCGAGTCCGCAGTGGTAGCCGATGACTGTACCCGACGAGTGGGCGTTGCTCGAGGAGCGAACCGAGTACGAGACGAGTTGGTACGACGGCGGTTACGACTTGCTCGAACAGCCCGACGGAACCGAAAAGCGCTACTACTGGGCCCAGCTGCCGGACGCGGTGGTCGTGGTCGCGCGGGTCGACGGGAGCGTTCTCGCCGACGCGGACGGCGACGGCGATCACCTCCTGTTCGTCGAGCAGTACCGGCCGACGATCCGCGAGACGCATCTCGAGTTACCGGCGGGGATCGTCGAGGACGGCGAGTCCTACACGACGGCGGCGGCCCGCGAACTCGAGGAGGAGACCGGCTTCCGGCCCTCGAGTACGGCCCTGCTACAGGAGTACGCCGTCGCGACGGGCGTGTTGCGCCACGACCGCGGAATCGTCTACGCCGAGGGACTCGAGCCGGGTGAGCGGGAACTGGACACCAACGAGTTCCTCGACGTCCGGACGATCCCGGTGAGCGAGGCGCTCGAGCGCGTCCGCGAGGGACCGACGAACGACGCGACCCTCTCGGGGTTGTTGTTGGCGAAGGAAGACGGCGTCCTCTGAGACGGCCCGTCGAAATCGGTACGACGGGCGATTGCCGGGGATCTGTCGGGCCGTCGAGGGCCCAAACCCCGGTTCTTATTCGCGTCGACGCCTATCGTTCCGGTAATGGACGGCGAAATCTCCCCGGATGAGGTCAAGGAACTCGTAGAGGACGACGCGGACGTTCGGATCGTCGACATCCGCGACGAGCGGAGCTTCGACCACAGCCACATCCCCGACAGCGAGAACATTCCGTTCGATCGGCTCATGGACCGGCTCGAGGAACTCGAGGGCGAGGATCACATCGTCACGGTCTGTCCACACGGGAAGGCGAGCGTCCAGGCGGCCCAGCTCATCGGCACCTACGAGGGGACTGCCGACGCTCGCGTCGAGAGCATGGCGGGCGGGCTGGACAAGTACGGGATGAAGTTCGGGCTCGTCCGCGAGGACGACGGCGAGGACGACGAGGCCGAGCGGGAATCGCCCTTCTAACGCGGTCTCGATCGTCTCGACTCGACCGATAGCGGTGGCTCTCAGTGGAGCGACGCGAAAAACGGATACTGAAGCGGCGACGCGGTCGTGGGTTCGGAAGTCGTCTCAGAGCATCGCGGGCATCAGGCGACGTTGAAGCCGCGGTCCCGAAGGAACTCCTCGATGCGGCCGGTGTGGTTGCCTTGGAGTTCGATCTGGTCGTCCTCGACGGTGCCACCACAGGCGAATTTTGATTTGAGATCCGACGAGAGACTGTCCAGATCGACGTCCTTCGGATCGAATCCTTCGACGATCGTTACCTCTTTCCCGTATCTGCGCTCGTCAATGCGGATGTTGAGTTGCTGTTGGCCCTTGGCCACGTCCTCGCAGACGCAGAGTTCCTCGGGCAGCCCGCACGTCGAGCAGACTTCCGACATTACGTTCGTTGGTATGAAACGGGCATATTAAACACTATCGGGACCCGCATGCCTTCGCGTGGTTCTTTTTGAAGGGGCGAGCCGGAGACGCGGGGAAATCGCGGTCGCTCTCCCCGCTTCCGGAATCATCTGACCGTGGACTCCCGGAGACGCTGTCACTCTCGACGGCCGATCACCGGGAGCCGATCCCGGGCGAGATCGTCGACGACTGCGATCGCTGCGTCGGCCTCCGCCCTGTCGACGCCCCCGCCGTAGGTCGCCCGTTCGTAGGCCTCGAGGACGCGCTCGAGGCGCGGATCCGTCGGTGGCTCGCCTTCGGCGGCGGCCGCGGCAAGGGCCGTCAAATACGCCCGGGCCGATTCCGAGCGTCGTCGGGGCCGGTACTGTCGAGCCAGCAGGCGCTCGAGGCGCTCGAACGCGCGTTCGGCGTCCCGGTCGGGATCGCGCCGGGGGCCGTGCCAGTAGACGCCGACCCCGCGCCGGAGTCGCGCCAGCGCGCCGGTCCGACGCGCCCCCGCAGCGAGGCCGACGAGCGCCACCACCCCGAGCGCGACCGACTCGCGTGCGATCGCCGAGAGGCGCTCGAGCCAGGATCGCTCGTCCCCGCCGTCGACGGTGGTGCCGTTGAACGACGTCTCGGGGTCATCGGTGTCGTTCGTAGCGTTGTTCTCGGGTTCCGTGTCGTTTTGGGGCTCCTGCACGTCGGACGGGTCGTTCGGTTCGGTTCCGTTCCCGTCGAAGGGGTCGGATCCGTCCCCATCTCGCGGCTCCTCGTCCGTTCCGGGATCGTTCCCGTCGATTGGCACGTCGGCGCTCTCGTCGGTGTCGGCGTCGTCGTTCCCGTTTGCGCGGGCCTCCTGCAGGCGGTCGGTGTGGACGTCGCTCCGAGTACTGCTCGGCGTCGGATCGAACCGGACCCAGCCGTGGTCGGGGAAGTAGGCCTCGACCCAGGAGTGGGCGTCGAGCCCGCGAACGACGTAGGTGTCGTCGTCGACCTGCTGGCCGGTCGTATACCCCGTGACGTAGCGGGCCGGAACCCCCTCTTCACGGAGCATCTGGGTCATCGTCGTCGCGAAGTAGACGCAGTAGCCCGCATCCATCTCCAGCAGGAACTTCTCGGCGACGTTGCCCGAGGGCTGGGACACCTCGAGCGAGTAGCGCTTCGTCGACTCGAGGGCGTCCTCGATCGCGACCGCTTTGTCGTAGGGGGTGTCGGCGCCGGCAGTGATCTCGTCGGTTCGGCCGCCAAAGGCGCTCGAGGTGTCTTCGGGCGTCTGGAGGTACGTGTCGGTGATTCCGTCCGGGTAGTCGGTTCCCGCGGCTCGAAGCGCCGCCGGGCTGGGGTCGACGACAGCGCTCTCGACCGTGTAGCTCTCGCCCGGCTGGAGTGGCGTTTCGGGTCGGGGTTGGCCGTGTCTGGAGACGGTCGTCCGCCGCGCGATCTCGCCGCCGAGTTCGACCGGCTGGGGTGCGACGGGCATGATCCCGAGTTCCGTTTCGGCGGTGACGGTCTGTTTGACGGTCTCGGTGCTGTCGGGTGGCGAAGCCAGCCGTCCGTCGTACCGCTCGTCCTGTCCCGTCCGGACCCACTCGTCGCCGGTGAACCGGTCGTAGACTCCCGTCCGCCAGTAGGCGGGCTCGTCCGATTCGACGGTAAAGCGCACTTCCGGCGAGAGATCGACCTGGCCGGAGATCCCCGAGCGCTGGGGTGCCGAGTCGATCGTCGCCTCGAGGGTCCCGGGTTCGCCCTGTGTCAGGTGTGTCGGCCCCGTCGGCTCGCCGGGGACGACCGAGACCGACAGCGAGAGCGCGACGGTCACCGCGAACAGGACCGCGAGCAGGTCCGCCTGTGCGATCGAGCCGCCACGGTGGCGGAGGTCGCCGAAGGCGACGGCACCGATGGCTGCGAGAGTGCCGGCGAGCGCGGCCGGTGTCCCCGCGTCCCCGGTCAGAACGAGAAAGCCCAGCGCCGCGCCGCCGGGGACGACGCTGGCGGCGTACCGGCCCCGGGCGGCGAGATACCACGAGAGGAACACGGGGGCGGGCGCGAACCCGAGCGTCCAGGTCCCCGCCTGTACCATTCGAAGCAACGGGAGCCCGGTCGCGAGCGCGACGGTATCGGAAACGAGCTGGTCGGTCGCCGTGAGAACGGTACCGAGTTCGACGCCGGCCGACGTGAAGTAGTAGGCGAACCCGATCCCGGCCCCGACCGCGGCGACCATCGCCGCGGTCCGTGGGCGGATCAGCCCCGCGAGGACCGTCGCCGCGGCGAGGCTCAGGCCGACGATCGCCAGCAGTGATCGACTACCGCCGACGACCTGTGTCACGCCGTACAGGACCGAGACGTACGACGCCGTCAGGACCAAGACACAGCCGAGTGCCAGCCAGCGGGCGACATCGACCGTCCCGTCGGTATCGATCGCGACTGTCCGCTCGCCGGCGTGGCTCGCGGTCTCCGTCCTCATACGCTCACCCCCGATCGATTGCCGGGGTCGGGATCGACCGGCCCGTCGTCTCCCATCCGGTCCGAACGATCCGTGCCGAACAGCCGATCGAAGGGGATCTCCCGGCCGTCGACCGTGATCGTCGTCCCGGTCGACTCGGTCCGGACCACGACGTCGGCGTCTCGGCGCTCTTCTTCGGGGAGTTCACCCGGTTCGGCGACGGCGAGCAGTCCGAGCAGGTCCCGGTGATGGGCACGGCCCGTTCCCGGTGGCTGTGTCGCGTCGGGCGTGACGAGCCCGACCGTCGCCCCCTGCTCGAGGAGGGCGGTCGCGACGCTGGCGGCGGCCGACGCCATCTCGTCGACCCCGTCCTCGCGGTCGGTCGGGTAATCGGCGGCGATCGTGATGGCACCGACCGCGTCGTCGTCGGCGTACTCCGTGACGACGAGGTCCTCGTCGGGGCGTTTGGCCGCGCTCTTCCAGTGGACGTCGGCCATCGGATCGCCCCGTTGGTACGTCCGGAGATGGTCGAACTCCTCGCGGGTCCGTCGGTCGGCGACGCTGGCGAGCGTCCGCCGATCGACCGCGGGGCCGCCGTCGAGGGCCCGAACCCGGGGATAGACCAGGACCGTCGCCGTCTCCTCGTATTCGAACCGCCGTTCGACCAGGCCGACGACGTCGCTGACCACGATCGAGAGCGGCCCGACCCGATGGCGGCCGCGCGCCTCGAGCCGCAGGTCGTAGGCGAACGTCGCCTCACCGTCGAGGGTCATCTCGGCGTGGGGTGCCGTGATCGCCGAGAGGCCGTCGCCGACGGTATCGGATACCGTCGCTGCGACGGCCCCGTCGGTTTCGATCGCGACCGAAACCGTTCGTTCCTCGCCGATGAACCCCTCGGCGAGCGGACGGCGAGTCACGCGGGGCCGTTCGGCGCGGGCGACCACGACGGTGCCGGCGAGGAGGACGACGAGCAGCGGGACGACAACGGCGTTCAACGCACGCGGTCCGAACCGCCAGCTCATCGCGGCGGCCGCGAGGACGACGGCGACGGCGACCCAGCCGCGGCGCGTGAGTCTCATTCGACGGGGACGCGCTCGAGTGCGTCCTCGACGACCGCGATACCGTCGCGGTCGCGACCGTTCGTCTTGATCCGATGGCCCATGACGACCCGCGCCTCGGTCTCGACGTCGTCGGGGATCACGTACTCCCGACCGTTGGTGACCGCCCGGGCCTGGGCCGCCCGCAGCAGCGAGATCGTCCCGCGGGGACTGACGCCGATGTGGGCGTTCTCGCGGGTGTACGCCGCCAGCCGCGTGACGTACTCCCGGACCGGCTCGGCGACCTGTACCGTCGAGACGGTCTCGCGGGCGGCGACGAGGGTCTCGCGGTCGGTCACCGCTTCGAGGGACTCGATGGGGTGATCGCCGACGGTCCGGCCGAGCAGTTCGGCCTCCTCGTCGGGGTCGGGATAGCCCAGGCGGAGCTTCTTCATGAAGCGATCGACCTCGGCGAAGGGCAACTCGTAGGTCCGGTTGGGCTCGACGGCGTTCTGGGTGGCGATCACGGTAAACGGCGTCGGCAGCTCGCGGGTCCGGCCGTCGGTGGTGACCTGCTGCTCCTCCATCGCCTCGAGCAGGGCCGCCTGCGTCTTCGGCGGCGCGCGGTTGATCTCGTCGCCGAGAACGATGTTGCCGAAGACAGGGCCGGGCTGAAACTCGAACTCGCGGGTCTTCTGGTTGAAGACGTTGACGCCGGTCACGTCCGTCGGGAGGAGATCGGGGGTGAACTGGACCCGACTGAACGAACAGTCGACGGATCTGGCGATCGAGCGCGCGAGCATGGTCTTGCCGACTCCCGGCACGTCCTCGAGCAGGACGTGGCCGCGGCCGAGCAAGGCGGTGACGACGTGTTCGACGGCGTCGTCGTGCCCGACGATGACGTCGGCGACGTTTCGCTCGATGTCGTCACAGAGCCGTTCGACGGTGTCGATCCGGAGGGTATCGCCGTCGGTCGGCGGATCGGTACTCGCGTCCGGCGTCGGATTGGCATCGGTCATACTCTCGTCACTGGCCGCGGGGAGGCGGGCGACTCGGCCGTTACTACGACATCCGGCGCTCCGAGACATATGTTTTGTGTCACGGGAATTAATACTCGTATGAGACGTATCGGCGGCCGGTCGACCGATCGTCGCTCGAACCCGTTGATCGACGGTGCCGAAGCTATCCGGCTAGCAGTCGGAAAACGATACCTCCGTTCGGGACGACCTAGAGCCGCTCGACGTTAGTCGCGCGTGGCCCCTTCTCGGCCTCCTCGATCTCGAACTCCAGCTCCTGCCCCTCCTCGAGGTCAGGACCGCCGATGTCCTCCATGTGGAAGAACACGTCCTCGTCCGCGTCGTCAGTTTCGATGAAGCCGTAGCCGCCAGTGTCGTTGAAGAAGTCGACCGTACCTTTCGCCATTGCACGTGTACAAAGCCGCGACGAAGATATAAAACTTCGGGAGCCCGCCCGCAGGACACCCCCAAGAAGCCGGTCGTTACCGCCGGCAGTCGCCGATTACCATGATTTGCAGTCCGGACAGACGAGGTCGCCGTCCGCGCGCCAGACCCGGTCGACCGCGGTCTCACAGTGGCTGCACGTGTACGTTCCCCACGCGTACGTCGAGCGGACGCTCGCCCCATCGCCGGGACTCGCGTCGTCGCTCCCTGACTCCGTCTCGGCTCCGGCCCCGTCGCCGCCCGACTCGGTGGCCGTTTCCTCGTCGCCGAACGCCGAGAGCGTCGCGTCCTCAGTCACGGGCCGATGTTAGAGCGGGAGCGGCTTAATCGCTCCGACGATGCTGTGTGGTCGACCGGCCGGGCGGGACCGGCACGGACAAGTAGCCCCGATAACAACCCCCGCATATGGACACCATCACACCGTCGAACATCGTCGTGGACAACCTCACCGAGATGACCGAACTCTTCAGTGACGTCGCTGCGGGGGACGGGCTCGCGCCGTTGCTGGTCCTGATCGGTGGCCTCCTCGTCGTCTTCTCGCTGGCCGTCTTCGGCGCGCTCACCCTCGGCGCGGTCGGTGACCTCTTTACCGCGAACTGACTGCGAATCGCTTTTCAGCCGTCGGTACTCACCCGCGCCAGCGCCTCGCTCGCCCGTTCGACCGCGTCCTCGAGGTCCGGCCCCAGTGGCGAACCGACGACGATCCCGTCGACGTGTTCGAGTGCCGCCCCGAACCGGTCGGCGACCGTCTCGGTCGTCCCGGCGATACAGAAGGCGTCGATCATCGCCGGCGTGACGCGGCCGAACGCCTCGGGCAGGTCACCCTGCTCGAGGGACTCGCTCACCGCGCTCGCGGCCTCCCGGTCGATGTCGTGGCGCTCGAGGACCGGCTCGGCGGCCCCGCCGACGATGAAGGCGACGGGTGGCCGGGCGGCCTCGCGTGCCTCGCTCTCGTCGGCGGCGACGCTGACGCTGGCGAACGCGAGCGACTCGAAGTCGCCGTAGTCGTCGGGCCGTTCCGCGAGCCCCTGTTCTACCTGCCCCGCGGCCCACTCGAGGTCCCGCGGATGGGCGGCGTTTATCAACACGCCGTCGGCGTGTTTCGCGCTCATTCGGAGCATGTGCGGGCCCTGTGCGCCGACGTAGACCGGTATCTCCCCGGCCGGCTCGAGGTTCAGCGAGGCGTCCCGCGCGGTGAAGGTCCCCTCGTGGGTGACCGTCTCGCCGTCCCAGAGGTCCCGCGCGAGGTCGAACGTCTCGAGGACGCGCCGGAGCGGGCTGTCGCGCTCGATACCCAGGTTCGACAGCGACGAGCGATCGCCGGCACCGACGCCGAAGACCGCCCGCCCGTCGCTGACCTCGTCGATCGTCGCGGTCTGTGAGGCGAGTTTCACGGGGTGGGTCTCGTAGGGGTTGACGACGCCCGGGCCAAGCTGCAGGTCGTCGGTGGCGTCGGCCATCCGCGAGAGGACGACGAACGGATCGCGGTTGAAGTAGTGGCCGCTCGCGAACGCGACGTCGAACCCCTCGTCCTCCGCGAGCCCGGCCAGATCGGCGAGCCGCTCGGGCGGGTGTTCGGGCGTGAGTTCGATCCCCCAGGTCGGTTGGCTCGAGTCGTCGCTCATGCGTCGACCCTCCACTCCCGCAGCGCCTGTCGAATCAGGTCGTCGTCGACCGACCGGAAGAGTTCGTCGCTCCCCTCGTGGTCGCCGAACTCCCAGTCGCGGACGACGACAGCCGGGGTCCCGCCCGCGCCCTCGCCGGTCACGAGGTTCGCGGCGGCGGCGAGTTCGTCGATCACCGACTGGACGGTGACGCCGAGTTCGTGGCCGTCCCGGTCCGCCTCGCCGCGCCAGTCCCGGCTGGCGGGCAGTCCGGCCCAGCCGATCGCGACGCCGGTCTGTCCGTGCCGGAACGGTCGCCCGCAGGTGTCGGTCACCACGACGCCGACGTCCTCGTAGCCCCGCTCCGCGAGCCCCGAGCGGATCCGCTCGGCGCTCTCGCTTGGTTTGCGCGGCAACAGGAGGATGTCGTGATCGGGCACGTTCGAGCGGTCGATCCCCGCGTTCGGCGCGATGTGGCCGAAGCGCGTCTCGGCCAGCAGGAACGGACAGTCGATCAGCAGCTCCGAACTCTCCTCGATGACCGCCTGTGCGAACCGCGGGTCCTTCTCCTCGCCCGCGACCGATTCGATCCGGTCGGCGATCTCCTCGGCTCGCCCGCTGACGGGATAGTCCTCGAGATCCGCCGTCCGACCCTCGGCCTTCGAGACGATCGTACTCGCGACCGTGAGTACGTCGCCGGGCTCGAGGGCGGCCCGATCCGCGACGAGGGCGGCGATGTCGTCGCCGGGGCGGACCTCGGGTAGGTCCGCCACGCCGTTGAGTTCCATACCGGTGGGTGGGGAAGCGGCGTCAAAAGGGCACCGTCACCGGAGAATGGAGTCACTGATGGTTGGCTCGAGAGCGATTCTGACATTTTCCACGGGGAAGCCGACACCGTCGGCGCGCTCTCCGGTCTCATCGCTATACTGCTGATAGAATAATCGACATTCTCTATAGGAGCGGTTTAATATCTGAAAGTACGACATCAATATCAAAAAGATGGTTCCGAACGCGGTACGCTTCCCTCATATCTTGGCTTCCCTGTTCCTTCTAGCGAGTACCGCTATTCTCTACGAGCCGTCACAACCGCTCTCTCTCAAACTGCTGTATTCGGGGCTGGTGATCTCGTCTCTCCTGCTCGCAATAGAGGGGCCGAAAAAACATCACATGCATTTCTCACTGGGAATTCCCGTCGTACTATCCGGCGGCGTCATTCTCTACACGGACGAATTACCAGCGGTATATGCTCTTCTCTCTATCGTAGTCGGTGCATATGCGATAAAGTTGGGACGGGACGCTCTGAAGCGCAGTTCCGACGCGAACCGGTCGTCCGCTTGACCTCTCTCGGAATCTCCTGCGTTCGCGAACGCGTTGACAGCGGTCGGGCTGCCGTTCGACTCCCCGACCGCTTTCGGCCACTTGGAGGCGTACGATACTCGAACCCCTACTCCTCGCGCTCCTCGGGGTCGCCGTGCCCGCCGCCGCCGGGCGTCCGTACGGTGACAGTCGTCCCGGCGTCGACGTCGACCGTCGTCTTCGCGGGCACCGCTTCGCCATCGATCAGGTTCTCGCCGGTCGCGCCGTCCTCGCCGCCCGCGACGCCCTTCGGCGCGTGGCGGCGGCGCTCGGTCAGCAGCGACACCGTCGCCGGCGTTTCGACGGTCACCGAACGCTCGAGGCCCTCGCCGCCCCGATGGCGGCCGCGACCGCCGCTGCCCTCACGGAGCGCGTAGCGCTCGACCCGCAGCGGGTACTCCGTCTCGAGGGACTCGACGGGCGTGTTGAGCGTGTTGGTCATGCCGACCTGGACGCCGTCCATGCCGTCGCGCTCGGCGCGCGCACCGAAGCCGCCGCCGATCGTCTCGTAGTAGGCGAAGGAGCCGTCCCGCGCGCCGATGGTGAGGTTGTTCATCGTGCCCTGTCCCTGCGCGGGGACGCGATCGGGGGCGGCCTCGGCCAGTGCGGTGAAGACCACGTCGGTGACCCGCTGGCTGGTCTCGACGTTGCCGCCGACCACGGCGGCGGGCGCGTTCGGATTCAATAGCGATCCCTCGGGCGCGCTGACGCGCACCGGCTCGTAACAGCCGTGGTTCGGCGGAATCTCGGGGTCGGTGAGACAGCGCACCACAAAATAGACGGCACTCGTCGCGACCGTCAGCGGTGCGTTGAGGTTGCCCGCGACCTGCGCGGCCGTTCCCGAGAAGTCGACGTCGATCGACTCGCCGTCGATCGTCACCGCGACCGCGATTTCGACGTCCTCGTCGGTCACGCCGTCGCCCTCGAGGACGTCGGTTGCCTCGTAGGTCCCGTCGGGCAGGGCTGCGATCTCGTCGGTGAGCCGCTCGCGCGAGTAGTCGATCACGGCGTCGAACCCCGCGAGGACCGTTTCGCGGCCGTGGTCGTCGAAGAGGTCGGCGAGTCGCTTCTCCGCGCGTTCGTTGGCGGCCTGCTGGGCGCGCAGGTCCGCCCGGCGCTCGTCGGGGTTGCGGACGTTCGCGAGGACGAGCGACCGGACCTCCGTCCGGGGCTCGCCGCCCGCGACGAGCCGGGTCGGCGGGAGCCGGAGCCCCTCCTGGTAGATCTCCTCCGCGCCGGCGGGCATGCTGCCGGGGGTCATCCCGCCCACGTCGGCGTGGTGGGCTCGCGACACCGCGTAACCGACGATCTCACCGTCCCCGTCTTCGCTCTCGGCACCGTTCCGATCGGGGGCGATCGGCGAGACCATCGTCACGTCCGGCAGATGTGTGCCGCCGGTGAAGGGGTCGTTGAGGACGAACACGTCCCCGGGCTGTGGGTCGCGCTCGCGGACGGCCGCGACGGCGGCCGGCATCGCGCCCAGATGGACCGGGATGTGTTCGGCCTGTGCGACCATCCGCCCATCGGCGTCGAACAGCGCCGTCGAGCAGTCCCGCCGTTCCTTGATGTTCGGCGAGTACGCGCCCCGGATCAGCGTCTGGCCCATCTCCTCGGCGACGCTCTCGAGTTGGTTACGCAGGATCTCGAGGGTCACCGG
This sequence comes from Natrinema sp. H-ect1, assembly GCF_041821105.1. Taxonomy (NCBI): domain Archaea; kingdom Methanobacteriati; phylum Methanobacteriota; class Halobacteria; order Halobacteriales; family Natrialbaceae; genus Natrinema; species Natrinema sp. H-ect1. The sequence continues at coordinate 19,445 of NZ_JBGUBA010000002.1, forward strand.
ATCGATACCCCCGCTCGCGTCCGTCATCGCGACTCACCTCCGCTTGTCATGACGAGCGTTCCGTCGGCGAGGATCTCGCCGTCCCAGTTCGGGGGGACGACCGTCGTACTCTCCGCCTGCTCGAGTACCGCCGGCCCCGGGACCGACGCGCCGGTCTCGAGTCGCTCCCAGTCGTACACCGTCGTCTCGCGTGCGCCGGCCTCGGGGAAGTGTGCCTCTCGGGTGCCGGCGACGGCAGCACCGCTGCCCTCGTGGCTGAGCCCCGGTTCGGTCCCCGGAATCGTTGCCGTCGTACGGAGGTTGACGACCTCGATCGATTCGTCCATCGCGTAGCCGTAGGTCCGCTCGTGAGCCTCGTGGAAGCGGTCTGCGACCGCCGCCGCGTCGAACGTCTCGCCGACGGGGACCGTCAACTCGAAGCTCTGGCCCGCATACCGGCAGTCGGCGGCCCGCTCGACTCGTGCCGCGTCCCGATCGGACGCGTCCGCGAGGACGTCGGCCACGAGGTCGTCGTAGACGGCCTCGAGCGTCGTCGGGTCCGCGCCCTCGAGGTCGACGCCGACCGTTCGTACGGCGTCGTAACTTTCGTCGGCCGCGAGCAGGCCAAAGGCCGACAGCACCCCGCCCGGTCGCGGAACGACGACGCGGTCGACCGACAGCGAATCGGCCAGTGCCGCGGCGTGCATCGGTCCCGCACCACCGAAGGCCACGAGCGCGAACTCGCGGGGGTCGTGGCCGCGCTCGACGGTCACCGAGCGGATCGTCCGCGTCATCGTCGCGTTCGCCACCCGGTAGACGCCCTGTGCCGCCTCGAGGGGTCCCTCGAGGCCCGCTTCGTCGGCCAGTCGGCCGAGCGCATCGCGGGCTGCCTCGACGTCGAGGGTCATCTCGCCGCCCAGTGCGGTCTCGGGGCCGATGTAACCCAGTACGACGTTGGCGTCCGTGACGGTCGGTTCAGTCCCGCCACGGCCGTAGCAGGCGGGGCCGGGCCGGGAGCCCGACGATTCCGGGCCGACACGGAGCGCGCCGCCCGAATCGATCCACGCGATCGAGCCGCCGCCCGCGCCGACGGTGTTGACGTCGACCATCGGCGTCCGGATCGGCAGTCCGTCGATTTCGGCATCGGTCGTCCGTTCTGCCCGACCGTCCCGGACGAGGCTCACGTCGCTCGAGGTGCCGCCCATGTCGAAGGTCACGAGCCCCTCGACGTCGTCGTCGTCGACGGTCGCCGCGGCACCGACGACGCCGGCGGCGGGGCCTGATAGCGTCGTCGTGACGGCATGTTCGCACACGGTTTCGGGATCGGCGATCCCACCGTTGGCCTGCATGATCCGCGGTGCGGGGATGCCGGCGTCGCCGGCCTCGTCGACCAGCTGGCCGACGTAGGTATCGATCGCCGGGCGGACGTAGGCGTCGACCGCGGTCGTCGACGTCCGCTCGAACTCGCGAAACTCCGCGAGTACTTCGTGGGACGCCGAAACCGGCACGGCAAGTTCCTCGCGCAGCGTCTCGGCGACCACCCGCTCGTTTTCGGGATCCGCGTAGGCGTGCAACAGTGCGACTGCGACCGCCTCGACGTTGCGCTCGCGCAGCGTCGCTGCCAGCTCGCGGACCTCGCTCGCGTCGACCGGTCGCTCGACCCCATCGGCGGTCGTCCGTTCGTCGATCTCGAACCGCCGGTCGCGGGGCACCAGCGGCTCCGGCTTTTCGGCCTCGAGATCGTACAGATCGGGCCGGTCCTGCCGGCCGATCTCGAGGACGTCACGGAACCCCTCGGTGGTCACGAGCGCCGTCTCCGCGCCGCCGCGCTCGAGGAGGGCGTTGACCGAGACGGTCATCGCGTGGGCGAAGCCGTCGATCTCGCCGGGCTCGATGCCGGCGTCGTCGCAGGCCTTCTCGATCCCCTCGAGGACGCCGACGTGCTGGGGGTCGGTCGAGGGCACTTTGGCGGTGACGAGCCGGTCGTCGAGCGAGAGCGCCACGTCGGTGAAGGTGCCGCCGACGTCGACGCCGATTCGGGTGTTCGGTCCGGAATCGGCGGCCGTTCGTTCGGGAGATCCCATCGATACGCGTCGGATTGTGCTGCCGTCGGTTTATACTCCGCCGTCTCCCGGTCGAGATCCGCGCTTTCGTTCCCCGGGTCGGGCTTATTCGGTTCGACGCTCGACCGTGAGAGTGCCGTCGGTCACGGTGGCGACGAACATCGTCTCGCGAGTCGTGGGCGCAGCGCCCGTGGCGCTTCCCGGATTGAGTACCCGGACGCGACCGGCTGCGCGGCCCTCGTCGAACGCGACGGTCTCGTCGACCACCGCGTGGGTGTGACCGGCGACGGCGACGAGGTTCGTGTCGGCCGTCGCGTCCGCGTTCTCGCGGGCCGTTTCGACGACTCGCTCCCGCCAGCTACCCGACGATCCGTCGCCGTGAGTGACGACGAACCGCACGCCGTCGACCTCGAGCGTGGCCGTCTTCGGCACGTCGAGCGTCGCCGGATCCACGTTTCCCAGCACGGCAGTCAGCTCGCCATCCGTGCGGTCGACGATCCGCTCGTAGGCCCCGAACGACTCGAAATCGCCGGCATGGATGGTGTGGTCGGCGGCCGCTATCTCGGTGACGACCCACGCGGGAAGCGCCGGCTCTCGAGTGGGTACGTGGGTGTCGGAAACGATCGCGATACGTGTCATGGCCGTGCGTTCGTCGGCAGTCTGGAAAAGCGTTCGTCAGCGGACGACGAAGGGGCGTCCGTCTCGCTCGCTGACGGCCGGTTTCGGGTCGTATGCCTCGTCGTTCCCAACGTCGCGTTCGAAAGCGACACGTTCCCGGTCGTCGTGGGCCATCGTATGTGCCCGGACACCGACACCACGAGCGGCGATTCGGCTCACGTCGTCACCGCGTTCCTCCGCCATCGGAGTGACGTTCTTTGCTTGCGCCGCAGCGATGCCGTCGGCACCTACCGGGGCCAGTGGGGCGGCGTCTCCGGGTTCGCGGAGGGTGACCCCGACGAACAGGTCCGCACGGAGATCCGCGAGGAGACCGGCCTCGAGCCCGGCGAGACGGTCTCGTTCGTTCGGTCCGGACGGCCGGTCAAGTTCGAGGATTCCGATCTCGAGCGCGAGTGGGTCGTCCATCCGTACCTGTTCGACTGTGACACCCGCGAGGTCGAGTTGAGCGAGGAACACGACACCGCCGAGTGGGTCCCGGCGACTGCGATCCTCGAGGACGACCGCGAGACGGTCCCGAAACTGTGGGCCGCCTACGAGCGGGTCGCACCGACGGTCCGGTCGATCGCGGCCGACGACGAACACGGGGCCGCTGCCCTCTCGCTACGCGCGCTCGAGGTGCTGCGCGATCGCGCGGGGCTGCTCGTCGCGGAGCGCGAGGAATCCGGAGCGGATCCCGCGGGCGAGCGGGACGAACTCGCCGAACTCGCCGGCCGACTGCTCGAAGCCCGCCCGTCGATGGCCGTCCTCCGGAACCGGGTCAACCGGGCGATGGCCGGCGCTGCCGGGGCCGACGGCGACGACTGGGGCGCGCCCGCCGTCCTCGAGTCGGCGCTGTCGACGATCGAGCGCGCCCTCGCGGCCGACACCGAGGCCGCGGCGAACGCCGCCGACCGGCTCGCCGGGAGCGTCGCGACCCTCTCGCGGTCGGGGACCGTCCTCGAAGCGCTCGAGACGGGCGATCCATCCCGGATCTTCGTCGCGGAGTCCCGCCCCGCCCGCGAGGGGATCGACGTCGCCGAACGGTTGGCGGCGACGACCGATTGCACCGTGACGGTCCATACCGACGCGGCCGTCGCGGCCGTCCTCGCGCGTGAAGACGTCGACCGGGTCGTCGTCGGTGCCGACACCGTCCTCCCCGACGGCTCGGTGGTGAACAAGACCGGGACCCGCACGCTCGCGGTCGCCGCCGCTCGCGAGGGGGTCCCGGTGTCGGTCGTCGCCGCCACGGCCAAGGTCTCGACCAGCGAGGCCGTCAACCTCGAGTCCGGCGACCGCTCGGCCGTGTACGACGGCGACGCCCCGATCGACGCCCTGAACCCGACCTTCGACGTGACGCCGGCCGACTGCGTGACCGAGGTGGTGACCGAGCGCGGGGTACTCGAGCCCGCCGAAATCGAGACCGTCGCGGACGAACTACGCGATCTCGAGACCTGGCGCGACGACGGGGCGTCGACGGAGCGGGAAACGACAGACCGAAACCACTCGGTGGAGTAATGCCAACCGGCGGCCGTGACGAAGAGTTACCCCCTCCGAGCCCCTTGTGACGAGGGTTTTTCCCCGAGCCGCCACTCATTCGTTCCGAACCGCCTTCCGGGTGCCAAACGTTCAACCCCGATTCTCACGTAGCGACGCCCATGAAGTTCGAACTCGAGCGACTCGGGATCCACGAGTCCGTCGGCGACGTATTTCCCCCGGTGGAACTGGTCGACTACCTCGCCGACCTGCCGGTCGCGGTGTCGGTGATCGGCGACGACGGGATCACCGCCTGCGACGCGGTCGTCACCCTCGAGTATCGCGAGGCCGTCCTCGAGGTCGACTGGGTTCACTCGATCCAGGCGGGGGTCGATCGGTTCCCGTTCGACGCCTTCGAGGATGCGGGCGTAGTCCTGACCAACAGCACGGGGATCCACGACCGGACGGTCGGCGAGACGGTCGCGGGCTATCTGCTCATGTTCGCCCGCCGGTTGCACGATCACGTCGCGAACCAGCGGGAGCGGCGCTGGGACCGCCCCGAGTGGGACGCGGCGTTTACCCTGCCGGGTTCGACGGCCTGCGTCGTCGGGACCGGCACCCTCGGGAAGGGCGTCGCGGAGACGCTGGGAGCGCTCGGCGTGGACCTGCGGGGGGTCCGGCGCTCGGGCGATCCGGTCCCCGGCTTCGACGAGGTCTACGCCAACGACCGGCTGCTCGAGGCGATCGCGGACGTCGAGTTCGTGATCGTCACCGTCCCGCTGACCGACGAGACGCACCACCTCTTCGATGCCGCGGCGTTCGACGCTATGCGCGACGACGCCTATTTCGTGAACGTGGCCCGCGGGTCGGTCGTCGACGAACCGGCGCTGATCGACGCGCTCGAGGCAGATGCCCTCGCCGGCGCAGCGCTGGACGTCTTCGAGGAGGAGCCGCTGCCCGAGTCGTCGCCGCTGTGGGGGATGGACGAGGTGATCATCTCACCCCACTGTGCGGCCTATACCCGCGACTACTTCCGGGACATCGGCGATATCGTCCGCGAGAACGTCGATCGGCTCGAGACCGGCGAGGCGTTCCACAACCGCGTGGTCTGATCGCGATTACGAGGTCGATGGCCGAGAGCGCGGCTCGAGCGACTGCGAGAGTCGCGTGATCCGGGGGAGGGCAGGCGCTTACCCGATACCCACCGTGAGCGAACCCGAAGGGTGAGCGAGCGGGCCGACGACTGATTTGAGTGACTGAAAGGAACGAACGGAAGGAGGAGTGCTTTTGATCGAAATTTTGCCGAGGGCGCGGCTTCGGCGCGCCCGCAGAGCAAAATTTCGTTAGAAAAACTTGAACAGGTCGTCCCGCTGTTGCTCGTGGAGCTGGTTCCGGACGGCGTCGTTGAGCGGCTCGAGTTGGCCCTTTTTGGCACTGATGGGGGCGATGGTGTCTTGCCACTGTTTCCACGGCGGGTAGAGGCCGAGCCGATCACAGAGCGCGTCGAGGCGCTCGTCCTCGTCGTCGACCTTGTCCATCTTGTTGACGGCGACGACGGTGGGGATATCGAGATCGCGCAGGAAGTGAAACATCTCGACGTCGTAGGGGATCTCGTCGGGGCCGGAGTGGCGGTCGATGATGTCGATGACGCTTTTGCCGTCGACGACGAGGACGGCGACGAGGATGTTGTCGGCGTAGTCCTCTAAGTAGTGGACGATCTCGGTCTTGATCTCCTCGCGGAGGTCCTCGTCGACGCCGCTCATGAAGCCGAAGCCGGGGAGGTCGGTGATGACGAAGTCCTCGGGGGCCCAGTCGTAGTGGTTGGGCGAGCGGGTGACGCCGGGTTTGCCGCCGGTGTCGAAGCTGTGGCCGGTCAGTTCGCGCATGAGCGTGGACTTGCCCACGTTCGAACGACCGACGAGGGCCACCTCGGCGTCCCGGTTCGGTCGCGTATCGAACTCGATCATGGCCATCCGTAGGCCGGTGTGACGTTTATAGGCGTTGTAACTGGGCCCGGCCACTCTCGGGACCCGTCCGAGGCGTAATGGTCGAGACTACACGCTCGTCGCAACGAACGCCCCGATGCCGAACGAGACGGCGACGAGGGCGGCGATCGCGACGAGTCGGCGACTCGAGGGCGTCGCCTCGAGGTCGACGTGGCGACTGTCGCGGGCGGTCTGGACGCCGAACCAGGCCATCGACGTGCCGCCGGCCAGCATCGCCGCGGCGAAGACCCACGACGCCGTGTCGCCGTCGACGAGGGCGGACCGGACCGCCGACAGCGTGACGACGGCCGCGAGGAGGACGTCGCCGACGCCGACGACGGCGTTCCACGAGAGGGTTCGGTCGCCGACCGGTATTGAGTCGACGAGACCGCCGACGATCATGAGAACCGCCGAGAGGACGAAGCCGGCCAGGAGGGCCCCGGCGAGCGGTCCGGTGAACACGCGCGGACCGAACGCGGCAACGTATGCACTGACAAGCCCGAGCATGACGATGCCCAGCGGGAGGGCCATCCGGCGCTTCATACCGGGGATTGTTGGCTGTCCTACAATAACCTTTTGCGGTGATCTGGCCGTCGCTCGAGTCGATCCGACCGACGGGATGGGGCGGAATGCCCCGGAGTTATGGGCCCGGGGTTCGTCAGAGCCTCCCGTGCGGCTCGTACAGTTGACGATCCCGACGGGCAAGCGGGAGACGATCCTCTCGATCCTCGACGATCGGGGGATCGACTACGTCGTGACCGACGAGACCAGCAGCCGGTCGTATACGGGAGTCATGTACTTCCCGCTGCCGGACGCGGCCGTCGAGCCGGTGTTGGACGAGATTCAGGATGCGGGGATCGAGGAGGACGCCTACACCGTCGTCGTCGACGCCGAGACGGTCGTCTCGCGGCGGTTTCAGGCGCTACGCGACGAGTACGAGAACGGCGATGTCGGTTCGGACCGCATCTCCCGGCAGGAACTGCAGGCCGAAGCCGACGATCTGACGCCGAGTTTTCCCGTCTACGTGGTGATGACGGTCATCAGTGCCGTCGTCGCGACCGCCGGGCTCTTGCTCGATTCGCCGGCGGTCGTCGTCGGCTCGATGGTGATCGCCCCCCTAATCGGGCCGGCGCTCGGCGCGAGCGTCGGGACGGTAATCGACGACGAGGACATGTTCGTCGAGAGCGTCACCTACCAGTTCATCGGCGTCGTCGTCGCGATCGTGGCCGCGGCGATCTTCGCGTTGGTCGTCCGGTCGCTGAACATCGTCCCGCCGGACCTCGTCCTCTCGAGCGTCGGGGAGATCTCCGAGCGGCTCGCGCCGGATCTGCTGTCGCTGGCGATCGCGCTCGGGGCCGGTGTCGCGGGGGTCGTCAGCATCGCGACGGGGACTGCGGTCGCCCTCGTCGGCGTCATGATCGCGGCGGCGTTGATCCCGCCGGCCGGCGTCGCGGGCATCGCTATCGCGTGGGGTCAGCCGACATCGGCGATCGGTGCGACGGTGCTGGTGTTGGTCAATCTGCTGTCGGTCAATCTCGCCGGGCTGGTGACGCTGTGGTATGCTGGCTACCGTCCGGAAAACCTGTTCTCGCTCGGCGAGACCGAACAGCGCCTCCGTAAGCGGATCGCCGGGCTCGTCGTCGTCGTCCTCGTCTTCGCAGTCTTTCTCGGCGGCATCACCTACGCCTCCTACGAGTCGGGGAACTTCGAACAGGACGCCCGCGACGAGGTCGAGGGAGTCCTCTCCCAGGAGCAATACGAGGACTATCAGCTGCTCGAGTTCGAAGTCGTGATGGACGATAATTACCCGTTCCGGAATCCAGAACGGGTGATCGTCACCATCGGCGGGCCACCTGGCGAGTCCGCGCCCGCACTGGCCGATACCCTCCACGAGCGGATCAACGACCACGCCGACGGCTCGGTCGCCGTCGAAGTCAGGTACGTCGAAGTCACCGAACGGGGCACCGGCTGACGGGCGGCGAGGCGGGAACCGCTGGCGAGTTCGAGTGCTGGAAACCCTTTCGGTACTCGCCCTCGTAGCGCGAATATGCCCACGACCGTCACGACGCCGGACGCGAACGAGGAGTGTGCCTACTGTGGCTCGCGGATCTTCGATCACGATCCGATCTGCGTCCGCGACTGCACCGACGACTGCGGCTCGCCGACTCACTTCTGTAACTACGCCTGTCTCTCGGCACACATCGAGGAGAACGACCTGACGGTGGGCGACGCCTGCGAGTGGTCGCCCGACGAACCCGGCTGCTCGTGACCGGGGTCCGCGGCGACGCCGCGACCGTCGTCACGACGGGTCCGTTCTCGAGCGAGCCGTTCGCTCACGGTTCACCGAGTCGAGGGACGTGCAGTCGAAGATCGGTCCCCGCGTTACCCGTCGAACGGCAGTTCGGGCTCGTAGTCGATCGCCGCGACGGCTGCGTCGAGTACTGTCTCGACGTCGTCGCCGGTTTCGACGCTCATGGTGTAGTCGGCGTCGAGGGCCTCGAGCGACTCGTTCCAGACTTCCTTCCGATCGATCTTGTTCGCGACCGTGAGGACGGGGATCTCCTCGAACCGGGCCGCGATCGCGTCCCGTAGCTCGAGCTGTGAGCCGATCGGGTAGCCACACTCCCCCGAGGGATCGAGCATGACGAGCATACAGTCAGCGAGGTGTTCGATGGCGCTGACCGCCTGCGATTCGATCTCGTTGCGCTCCTCCGGCGGCCGGTCGAGCAGCCCGGGCGTGTCGACGATCTGGTAGCGGATGTGGTCCCGTTCGAAGTGACCGACGCCGATCCCCTTCGTCGTGAACGGGTAGGAGGCGGTCTCGCCGCGGGCGCTGGTAACGTCGTTGACGAACGAGGACTTGCCGACGTTGGGGTAACCGGCGACGACGATCGTCGGCTCGTCGGGGTTGATCTCGGGCAGGTCCCGCAGGTCGTTGCGCGACTCGTTGATGTAGAGCAGGTGGTCCTCGACCTGTTCGACGATGTCGGCGAGTCGGGCGAAGGCCTGTTTCCGGTGCTTGCGCGCAGTGTCCACGTCGGTCTTGCGCAGGCGTGGCTGGTACTCCTCGTGGATCTCGCGGGCCTTCCGGCTGGCCCACATCACTTCCGATAGCGCCTGTCGGAGCCGGTCGACGTCGACGATCGCGTCCGCCAGCTCGTAGTAGAACGGGTGGGCGTCGTACTCGAAGTCCGGCCACGCCGTCACCACGTTCTCTAAGTTGTCCGAGATGATGTTCGCCGCCGTCTGGAGCATCGACTGCTGGGCCTCGAGGCCGCCCTTGGCCTTGCCGGCCCGCGCCGCCCGCGAGAACGCCTTGTCGATCAACTCTTCCGACGTGGGCGTCGTCGGAAGGTCTTCGAAAATCATGGGCAGCAGTAGGAGCCGCGACCATAAAAGGGCGTCCGTTGGCCGCCGTCAGCTTATCCCTGCCGCCTGCCTACGGGGAGCCATGACAGATTGGCGCGCGGTGTTCGTCGGCTTCGTCGTCGTGACGGTGGTGGGAATCGTCGGCCTCGTGGTCCCCGGGATCGGCCAGATCGTCGCGGGGCTGGCCGGCGGGTTCGTCGCCGGCTACATGGCCGGCGGCGGGCTAGGACGTGGCTTCTGGCACGGTCTGCTCGCCGGCTCGCTGGGCGGAATCATCGGCGGCCTGTTGATCGGGGTCGCCGTCGGTCTGGCCGGGCTGGCGCTCGGTCCCGTCGGCGGCGCGATCTCGGGGGCCGCCGGGATCGGGATCGTCGCGCTCGCCGTCGCCGTCTCGCTCGTGATGGCCATCGAGAGCGCGATCGCGGGGATCGTTGGCGCGGCGGTCAGCGACTGATAAAAAAGCCGTCTCGAGTCCCCCTCAGGCGGCCATCTCCCGGCAGCTCTCGGCACACTTCGGCAGGACCTCCGCACAGGCCTGACAGTGGTCGTGGTCGTGCTGTTCGCACTCCTCGGCACACTCCTCGCAGAGGTCCGCACAGATCTCGCCAAGCTCCCCGTGGTAGCCGGAGTTGCGGGCCATAAAGCGTGCGTGAAGCGAGGCGATATCGGCCACGTCCCGACAGAGTCGGATACAGCGGGCCATGTCCTCGCCCTCGCCCGCACAGGCGTCGGCACACCACTCACAGACCTGCGCGGCCTCGAGGCAGTTGTCGATACATTCCTGCATCTGGTCGTCCGAGTGCGCGTTCTGTAGTTGTTGGAGCGCCATCGATCGAACGGACACCGGACAGGAGAATGAAGCTGTGTTCGGCGAATGCAAGTAACCGGCGATGGCGCGGTCGCGGGCTCAGCGCCGCGCCTCGAGTTCGGCCTCGAGATCCGCAAGCTCGACGTCTTTCATCGCCAGCAGGACCAGCAGATGATAGACGATATCGGCGCTCTCGTGGGCGATCTCCTCGCGGTCGTCGTCTTTCGCGGCCAACACGAGTTCGGTCGTCTCCTCGCCGAGTTTCTCCAGGACTGCGTTCTCGCCTTTCTCGTGGGTGAACAGCGAGGCGGTGTAGGAGTCCTCGGGCAGGGTCTCTTTCCGGTCCTCGATCACGGCGAACAGCTCCTCGATCGTCTCCTCCATCTACATCTCACCCGACACGTTACGGATGTCTTCGAGGTCGGCGAACTTCTCCCTGTCGTCTCGGCTGTCCGCGAACACGTCCTCGGTGATTTCGATCCCGGCCTCGGTCCGGGCCGCAAGCGCAAGCGAGTCGCTCGGCCGGGCATCGACGACTGTCTCCCCCCGTGGCGTCTCGAGGTGAAGGTCGGCGATGTAGGTCCCGCCCTGCCCGTTCTCGCGTTGTTCGATCTCGGTGACGACGACGCGGTCGATTCTGCTGCCCAGTTCCTCCATAACGTCTAACAGGAGGTCGTGGGTCAGCGGCCGTCCGATATCCTCGGCCTCGAGCCCACGGGCGATGCTGGTCGCCTCGCTGAACCCAATGAAGATCGGGACGACGTCGTCTTCGCCCTCGACGGTAAGGACGACGACCGGGACCGGTCCCTCGGGGGTCCCTGCGACCCGAACCGCGTCGATGGATGCCTGCATACCCCTACCCTCGGGTAGGAGGGAGAAAACAGGTCCGGTCGCGAATGCATGCACGGCGGGATCGGCCGACGGCTCCGACGCCTCGCCTCGCGACGAAAGTCGGAACGATACCAGGTCTCTCTCACTGGTCCACAACGACATCGTTCCCGCGTCCGCGCTCGACGTTGAAGATTCGCCAGCGGTCGTCTTCCGGGCGCAGTTCGTAGGACTGCGGCGTTCGATTGCCGTTCAGTTCGCGGTCGAACTCGAGGACGACGCGGTCGTGATCGTCTCGGATGCGGTCGATTTCGCCGGCGATCGAGAGGTCCCCGTGGGCGATCATCGCCAGTTCCTTTTGCGAGAACTCCGCGGCGAGGGTCCGCGAGTGATACAGTTCGTGGGCACGGTCGCCCTCACCGGCGTCTACCAGTTCGAAAAACCGGCGAACGACGTCCTCCGGTGAGCGGACGATGGCCTCCTCGTCGGCGTCGGACGACTGCCCGTCGGTCCCCGCTCGGTCGACGTCCACGCTCCGGAGGTGGCGACGGTACTCGCCGAAGTCGATCGAGCGCAAGCGCTGTCCCCGCGTGCCGAACTCCTGCTCGAGCGCGCGGACGACGTGTCTCATTTCGATGCGCCGGTCGTCGCCGGCCGCGAGGATCGCAGCCGTCTGGCCGATCTTCCTGATCTGGCCGCCGGTGAGATCGAGCGACGAGAGGAACTCGTAGTCGAGGTTGCCAAGCGGCGCGTCGTCGGGGAAGACACCCGCCCAGATCGCCTCGCGGATGGGCTGCTTCGGGTGCGTGAACGTTACCGTGTGATCGATCCGGCGCTCGAACGCGGAGTCGATGTTCGAGGCGTGATTGGTGGTGAGCAAGACGACGCCGTCGTAGCTCTCGATCCGCTGGAGGAGGTAGTTGACTTCGACGTTGGCGTACCGGTCGGTCGCGTCGGACACCTCGGCTCGGTCGCCGAAGATCGAGTCGGCCTCGTCGAACAGCAGGATAGCGTTGGACTGGTCGGCCGCTTCGAAGATCCGTTCCAGGTTCTCCTCGGTCTCGCCGATATATTTCGAGACGACGCTCGAAAGGTCGATCTTGTAGAGGGCCATCCCGACGTCGTCTGCCAGCACCTCCGAGGCCATCGTCTTCCCGGTCCCCGATTTCCCCTTGAAGAGGGCGACGACGCCGGTCCCGCGGGCGAACTCCTCGGCGAAGCCCCACTCGCTGTAGACGCGACCCCGATTTGCGATGTGGTCGCGGATCAGCCGGAGTTGTCGCTCGGTCTTCTCCCGGAGCTGGATGTCGTCCCAGTCGCTTGCCGGTTCGATCCGCTGGGCGAGTTCGCCGAGCCCGTCCGCGGACTGGGCGCGACAGCCCTCGTAGACGTCCGCGGCGGTGAGGGCCTCGTCTCCCGCCAGCGATCGGGCGGTCGACAGCGCCGCCTCGAGCTGGCTCCGCGTCAGTTCGAACGTGCCCGCCAGCACCGCCGGATCGACGTCCGGGGGTAGCTCGTCCGCTCGCCCCTCCCAGAACGCCTGCCGTGCGTCGATCGAGGGGCGTGGAAACTCCACGATCGAGTCGATCCCGACGGTCGTCCCCGTCGGTCGCCACTCCTCGGTACCGGTCACGAACAGGTCGGCCCGGAGGTCGTCGAACCGATCGAACACGTCCTCGAGCGAGTACTCAACGCCCCGCTCGGCGAGCGCGTCGGCGTCGGTGAGGTGGACGGGACAGTCCTGCAGGAGCGCCTCCCGGTGGAGCCGCTCGAGCGCGTCGGCCTCGAGCGCGGCCGGCAGCGAGGCACGGAGCAGCCGGTCGTCCGCCAGCGCCTCGATCGCCGCCTCGCGCTCGTCGGCGTCCGGCCCGTGGCAGTAGTAGCGGCCGCTGGATTCGGTTTCGATGCGCTCGAGTCGGTCGTGGAGTGGTGGCTCGAGTTGGAGGTCCTCGAGCGTCCGATCGGGGGTCGGGAGGCTGGCCACGTGCTCGAGCGCGGGGTCGAGTCCGTCGTGTCCCTCGAGATAGGAACGAATGTGATCTGTGACGACGAGTTCGTGATCGAGCGCGGTCGTTCCGCGATCATCGGGATCGACGAGTTTCAGGAGGCCGTGCCGTCGAAGCGGTGACTTCGGACCGACGAGTTCCGTGGCGACTGGTCGCTGCTCGTCGGTATGGGCGAATAGCTCGGTAATTAGACCCACCGTCGGCCGAACGACGGTCCCCCCGTCGCAGAGCAGTCGATACCGGCGTTTGTAAGACGAGTCAATGTCGGGTGCCAGCGCCAGTAACAGCACGTCGCGGTGAAATTGTGAGAGCGAGAACCGCTCGACGAGGACATGCAGGCGAAGGCGTACATCGTCGGGCGTGTCCTCACGACGTTGGCGGATCTCGTCCGCGTGTGTCGTTGCGTGGTCACGATATGGTTGCGGGATCGTCAACGAGAGGGCCGACGAATCGGACGTGATAGCAGTCGACGCGTCGGTTGGGGGACCATCGGAACCGACATCGTCCTCGCGGAGCGCGACCGCGCCGTCAAGGATCGTCCCGATGCGCTCGAGTTGCTCGAAAAGGTGTTGGCGTGTCGTGGAATAGGTCATAACTGGGGTGGTTCGTTTCTCGTTAATTCGTTTTTACGGGAGCAATAGTTGCTTCTATGACTCATTCATAATAATTATATGGGTCGGCGCGAATAGACCGGCGTATCAATGGGGTTTCGGTCAGAGCGAACGCAGCGGAACCCGACGACGGAGTCCGAGTCAAAGACGGCGACGGTCCCCGACGTGAGTACCGCTCGCGCCGACGACGTGACGGTGGTCTCTCGAGCAACGGAGTCGCGGGGACGCGAGCCGAACACGGGGGTCGAAAACGAGTCGATACCGGACGACATCGACCTGCAAAACGGGCGATCCCTGCGCCGTAGCACCGTCGCCGCCCACGACTCGAGTCCAGCCGGGAACACGCAGGTCCCTGACTCCGTCCGGGACGTGATCTCCTCACCCGGTCGCTCGTTGGATACGTCCATTCAGCGAGCGGTCGAGGACCGCATGGGCGATTCACTCGGTGACGTGCGGATTCATACCGGGCCAAAGGCTGCACAGGCGTGTGACCAGATCAATGCGCGGGCGTTCACCGTCGGCAATCACGTCGCGTTTAATGCCGGCGAGTACGATCCGTCGTCGCCGGAAGGCCAACACGTACTAGCCCACGAACTCGCACACGTCCGGCAACAGACCGGCGGTGCGGTGTCGATGCTTCCCCAGGAGAATCTCGGCCTCGAGATCGATCCGGATCCGCAATTAGAGCGGGAGGCCGAGGAGACCGCTCAGCGAGTCATGGAAGGTGAGGAACTGGGAATCCAGCGGCTGGGACAGACTGAAGTTCACGTTCAGCGACTGGAGGAGTCGAAGGTGTTCGACGCGCTGGCGATGTTCGAGGGGGAGTTGGAGGATGGAGAGCTGAGCGAGGTCCGAGAGCGACACAACCGAAACCAAATCGGTCATCTCCACGAGATCGCCAATGAAGTCATCGACAAGAACGACGAGCAGGCCAAGGTCGACATCAAACAGGAAGTTCAGCAGTCGGCCAATCCGGATGCGGTAGCCCAGGAACTAGCTCAGCGGTGGGAGTCGATGGCCGATCTGAAGTCCCAGGTCAATGACCTCAAGAACAGTATCGACGCCGACCTCGAAGACGTGGCGCTGACAGAGGACCAGCGACGGGCGTTGCGCGGTAACGCCGAGACTGACGGCTGGGACAACGTGGCTTGGGGCACCGTCAAGAAGATTCTCGGCGGAACCACCCTGCCGAATCTGCTGTTTTTGGCGACCCAGGGATCGAAGCTCGCGTCAGCAGATATCGACAAGCGTGGTGTTCAGACTGTCGCACAGGCACGCCGCGGTGAGATTACGAGCCTCGACGACCTGCGGGACATCTGGAAGCAGACCAACGGCTCACTAGAGGATCGTGCGGCGCAGATCGAACAGGAAATTCGTGAAGGGACGTGGCTTGAGGAGAATGAGGATCCCTATCCAGGAGGTGGGAAATAATGAATGCGAAAATCGAAGGAGAAAGTGAAGGGTTCCTGAAGATCTATGTGGAAGATAACAAGGGGGCAAAGCACGACCTTACTGTTCATAACACAAGTGGAATCGAATACCACAGTTGCGACGAGATAGCGAACAACCCAGCACTCCGAACGCGCGAAGAATGCGAACGTGTCGACCAAACTCGTCGCTACGCCCGCTGGCACGTCTACCGCGAGCGAGGGTACGACACCGTTCCGCCGACGGAGAATCCCGATCGACTGATGGCGGCACTCCTCGGGAGCGCCACGCTGTCCGAGACGGCATTCGAGGAGCAATTCGGCGACCTCGAGGAGCGCCTCCAACAACACTACGACGGTTCGTCCGTCGACCTGCCGTTCCCGGATGCAGATCCGGACGACGCGATCGTCTACCAGAAGGATGTCTATCTCGAGCCTGATCCGATCAAGCTCGAGCCGCCGGTACTCGAGCAATTCCTCGGACGCTTCGAGGGCGATCCGGATTCTCCTGCACTAGATGATGGCGATATTCCGCTCGATCAGATGGACGATCTCGAGTTCGAGATCGAGGCCGTCTCGGGGATTCATACCCTCCACAATGACGGGCAAGGGACCGAACAGACCGACTATGGCGAGCAGCCACTGGATCGTGAGCCCGACGTGCGAATCGAATTGATGGCGTTTGATCCGGCATCTGTTGACTCGTTCCAGCACTACATCGTCTCGCACCTGGCCTATCAGATTCGGGATCGGTTTCTGCTGATGGGCGTGAAACCGCCGGTTCCGTTCCGGGCACAGGGTTGGGGAACCTATGAAGGGTTCCAGTGTCAGAAGTTCTGTTCGCTGTACGACGAGTACTGGTCCAGTGAAGCGACGATCCAGTCATGGGAACCGTGGTAAGTAGTCTCCGTCTGGCAGTAGGCCAGCGGACGACTGATACGGAACTGGCATCGGCGGACCTGCTCCAGCGGGTGACCGAACAGTCCAGCCCGTCCGTTGGGCGAAAACCAACGGTCCGGATTCCGACGAGCGTTGGGCCGCCGGACCTACCGATCCGACGTCGCTCCAGCGGAGTACGGCAACTGCCCAAAATACGGGTCCAGCCGGTGAGACGCAGGTTCCCGATGCGGTGCGAGACGTGATCTCCTCGTCCGGTCGCTCACTGGACACGTCGATCCAACGGGCGATGGAAGACCGAATGGGTGATTCGCTGGGCGACGTACGGATTCACACCGGCCCGAAGGCCGCACAAGCGTGTGATGAGATCAACGCTCGAGCGTTCACTGTCGGGAATCACGTCGCGTTCAATAGCGGCGAGTACGATCCATCGTCGCCGGAAGGCCAGCACGTGCTGGCCCACGAGTTAGCGCACGTGCGCCAGCAGACTGGCGGGGCAGTGTCGATGCTGCCGCAGGACGATCTCGACCTCGAGATCGATCCGGATCCACAGTTAGAGCGCGAGGCCGAGGAAACGGCCCAACGGGTGATGCAGGGCGGCGAGTTGGGCATTCAGCGGTTGGGACAGACCGAGGTCCACGTCCAGCGATCGGTGAAGGGAGCGTTGTCGTCGGTGAAAGACACGATATACGGAGGGAGCGGCGAGTCAGACCTGTCGTTGAGCGACATCAGTGACGCATCCGGTATCGACGAGCGCCTCTATGCGCTCGCGGAGAATCAAAACCAATTGCGGGCCAAAGTCGAGGAGCTCTCGACCGCACTCGAGGGGAACCTTTTCCAGAAGGTCGGTGACGCCGGGACCAGCGAAGCCATCAAAATCGGGATGACTGAAGCCGGCAAGGAGTCCGGGCTTCCCTTCGGCCAACTCATCGGATCGCTTTCCGGTGCTGCACTCCAAGCGATCTACAATAACCGCGAGAAAGTACTCGATCTCCTCGGACTCAAATCCGAGGCAAAAAGCGAGACAAAAGATAATACTGGATCGGGTAGCGATCCGACTGGAGTGAGAGGACAATGAAGGGAGAGATTATTGGTGAAAATGAAGACGGAATTGGAGTTGATATCGATGATAATACTGGCGTAATTCACGAAATCACGATTGAGAAAGGAAGTTGGGAAATTGTATATCACGAACAAGATGGCTATCCGGATAACGCAGATAAGCGATCGAGCAAAGGCAACGAGATGGTTCGGCAGGCTCGAGATTATGCCAAGTGGTACGTGGCCCAAGAGACCGACTACGACACGATGCCGTGGTATCTCGGCACTGCGAGCCTGAAAGCAATCCGAACCGCAGTCGGGAGTTGTTCGGACGAAGCCGTCGAACAGCATTTCGGTGAGTATTATCGACAGCTAGCCGGTGCGTACGACGACGATATCACCCAACCGCATCCCGACCCGGTCCCCGCCGGGGTAGCGATGAACGAGTACCGCGAGCAGAAACTGGACATCTACCTCACTGAAGACCGCAGTGAAATCGATGCGACCTCCGGCGTCCACGTAATGTACTACGCCGGCGTCGACGACGAACGGTTTATTCGGAGCGACGATCCGTATCCTGACCGTGAACCCGACGGTCGCCTCGAGCACGTGGTCATCGATATCGACCGGGATCAGTTCGAGACGTTCCTCGATTACCACCTCCGGTGTCAGATCCGCGATTCGTATCTCGCTCGCGGGGAGGAGCCGCCCGAACAGTATCGGGTTCTCGGTCCCGGAACCGATTACATGATGGGGCGGTGTATGACTCGCGATTGGCTTCCGGAGTATCATAACTACAATGCTTCCATCGAGGGCTATCGTGCAGAAGACACGTTCAACGCCGGTGTCTTCGGCCAGCTACTGAGCCTGTTTTAAACCGAATCGGGGTACATTCACAGATGGGAGTTCTGCCACAGCACAATCACGGCCTCGAGATCGATCCGGATCCACAGTTAGAGCGCGAGGCCGAGGAAACGGCCCAACGGGTGATGCAGGGCGGCGAGTTGGGGATTCAGCGGATGAGTACGACGGATGTTCATGTCCAGCGGCTGGAACTGGGTTCGCTGTTCGGTAGTAGCGGTTCCCAGTCCTCGAGTGGCGGGGATAGCGGCGGTGCTGAGTTGAATTTTGGAAGCTTCAATGACGGGAACCTCGGGGAGACGATCGCAACGCTGATACAGAACCAACAGCGGATCATCGAACACATTGGCGGGCAGATGGGCGAGAGCGGTCAGACGGCGGTAGCCGAGGCGGGTGCCCAGGAAGCGTTGAAAGTCACCGCTGGGGCAACGGCTGCCGAGACCATGCCGGAGAGCCCAGGCGATGCGATGGAGGCGGTACCGACGAATCTTCAGGAGGCCGAATCGCTCATCGCGGATATTGCGGGCGGCAGTGCCGACCTGATAATCAATGCGGTCAAAACGATGGGCGACCCCCAGCAACTCCAGAGCGTGGCTGGCGAGATTCTCGCGCAGGGCGGGGGCGAAACCCTTCAGTTCATGTGGACGAACGCGCCGAAGGTCGCCGCTGCTGTCACCCTCGCCTATGCGGTCCAGAAAACCGGTGGCGGTCTCATCGAGTACCTCAACCGTAAGGGATCGGATATTGCATCCAAGGTCAAGTCGGTCTTCGAGTCTGGTGATCGCGAAGGGTTCGAGGATAGGCAGACTGAACTGGAAACCGACAAAAACGATTTCTAACCATGAATGCAGAAATAAAGAAAGAAACTGATGATGGATTTGGTATTCTAGTAGTAGACAATGAGAATGTCGAGCATAAGGTCGGAGTCTGTTATGATGGAGAAATTGATGGACATCTGCAAGACGCCTACCCGGATGATCCTGAGAAACGGTCCAGCCACGAAGATGAGATGATCTCACAAGTTCAAAAATATGCTCAGTGGCATGTTTATCGCGAGCGTGAGTATGACACGCTCCCACCGCGGCGAAACCCCGACCGCATTGCCGCGACGCTGGCGGCCATCCGCGAGATGGACGACGCGGAGTTCGAGCGTCACTTCGGCACACTCGTCCAGCAACTCAACAGCTACGGCGATGACACGGTTGATCGGCCGATCGAACTCGAGGACGCAGTCCCGCACGAAGAGGGTGTAGTCTACAAGCAGGATGTCTATCTCGATGCGACGATCGAGGACGTTCGTGGGCATCACGAGGAGTTTGCCGACGATGTTGAGTCCTTCGCGACGGCGGTCGTCGGCAGATTGCAGGAAGCGGGCGTGTTCGGAACGCTTAGTGATCGGTTTGGCGAATTCCTCGAAAGCGACGGGAGCGACGATGTAGACAGCCAATCTACGGATACAACTCCGTCTGAACACCTCCGTCAGTTCGGGTTTACCCACGTTTCCGAGCCGTACTACATGTATCACCGGAAGAACAAACCAGCCCGTACAGTTGGTGGCGAGGATGCCTATCAGCGAGCGCCTGATACTGTTATTGAAGTGATTCCGACGCCAACACTAGCGGAATCTGTCGATTTCTTCCGGGCGTTCCTCGTTCATCATCTGCTCTGCCAGATCCGAGATACCTATATCGGAATAGGTGTGGAACCGCCGACCCCATACCGAATGCTCGGTGCAGGAATTCATCACTACACGATCAAGTACAAACACTTCGAGATGTACCCAGAATACTTCGACACCGAGGCTGATATCGACGGCTACGTCTACTACTGACCTCGAAATCGATGGGCGCAATGAACTCGTCGGCGGAGCTGCTCCAGCGAGTGAGGGAGGGATCCGGACCGGTTTCCGGTCCGATGATCGGCGATCGCCCTCTCAGTGAACGCCGGGAAGCCGGGCGAAGTTCCCCGAAATCACTCCAGCGGAGTACAACGGCCGGCCGGGACGCGAGTCCAGCCGGTGAGACGCAGGTTCCCGATTCGGTCCGGGACGTCATTTCCTCGCGTGGCCGCTCGCTCGAGACGTCGATCCAACGGGCGATGGAAGACCGAATGGGTGATTCGCTGGGCGACGTGCGGATTCATACCGGGCCGAAAGCTGCGCAGGCGTGTGATCAGATCAACGCTCGAGCGACGGCACCGACGCCGCCTCGTTTTCGAAGAAGGCCAGCCCGTGGATCCGGCTGTCGGGGGTGAGTTCCGGATGGAACGAGGTACCGACGACCGGGCCGTCCCGGACCGCGACCGGACGACCGTCCCACGCGGCCAGCACCTCGGCGTCGCCGACCGAATCGATGGCCGGCGCGCGGATGAACACCGCCGGGTAGGGCTCGTCGAGCCCCGCGACCTCGAGGGGCGCTTCGAAGCTGTCCTTCTGGCGGCCGAAGGCGTTGCGCTCGACGCTCACGTCGAGCAGGCCGAGCTGATCGACCCGGTCGTCGTTCGGGTCGCTTGAGGCGACGATCAGGCCGGCACAGGTCGCCAGCAGGGGTTTGTCGGCGGCGACGTGGTCCCGAATCTCGGGGGCGATCCCCTCGTCACGGACCAGCCGCGATATCGTGGTCGATTCGCCGCCGGGCATCGCCAGCAGGTCGCAGTCGGGGACCTGCCCCGATTCGCGGATCTCGCGGACGGTGACCTCGCGGTCGTGGGCCCGCGCGGTGCGTTCGATGGCGGCCGCGTGTTCCTCGACGTCGCCCTGGACCGCGACGACGCCCGCAGTCAGTGACATGGCCGCGGCTACGGAGGGGGGAGTCAAAAACGTCGCGCCACCGACTCGGCCGCGGCGTCCGCTTCGACCGATCGTGACATGTCTGCCCTATCCTTACTGCCCTCGGACACGTGTGACGAACCGGAGATGAGCCGATCCGACGCGCGCCGATGGGAGTACAGGACGCTCAGGCCGTCCCGCGGCGAAACGAAAAAGGAGGCCGAGGACCCGCAAGCGGCGCTGAACGAGTACGGTACCGAGGGCTGGGAACTCGTCGAGACGATCGACTACACGGGTGGCGGGACCAAGTATCTGGTATTCAAACGCCCCGCCGAGACGACTACCGGTGCCGATGACGGGTGACTCGCCGTGACCGGCACCGATGACGCCGAAAACGGAATGGTCGGCGACTCCGACGTCGAGACGGCCGGCGACTCCGACATCGCGACGGCGAACACGATGCGCGAACGCGCCGGCGAAAGTCGGCTCAAAATCTGGCTCCTGCTCAGTGCCTCTCGGCTGCAGGTGACCGCCGTCCTGGCACTTGGCGTGTTCGTCTCGTTCGTGGCGTTCGTCACCCTCACGCCGTCGCCTCTGTACCCACAGCTGCAGACCGGCGACACTATCGAGACGATGTTCTCGACGATGATCGGGGCGATCATCACCGGTACCACGCTCGTCGTCACCATCGGCCAGCTGGTACTCTCCCAGGAGAACGGTCCGCTCGGCGACCAGCGCGACCGGATGGAGAATGCGATGGACTTCCGCGATTACACCGAGGAACTCATCGGGTCGCCCAGTCCGGCGGATCCGTCGGAGTTCCTCCGCCAGCTCGTCTTCGTGGCCGAACTGCGGGCGAAGACGCTTCGCGAGGGTGTCGCCGACACCGACGACGACCGGCTCCGCGCGGAGGTCGACGAGTTCACCGACAGCCTCGTGGGTAACGCCGAACTGGTCATCGATCAGCTCGAGGGCGCGACGTTCGGGGGCTTCGACGTCCTCTCCGCCGCGCTGAACTTCAACTACGGCTGGAAGATCTTTCAGGTCGAACGGATCGCAAACGAGTTCGAAGACAGCTTGAGCGACGAATCGCTGTCCGATCTGGACGATCTGAAGACCTCGCTCAGCCTGTTCGGGCCGGCGCGAGAACACGTCAAGACGCTGTATTTCGAGTGGGAACTCGTCACGCTCTCGCAGATGATCCTCTATGCGGCGATTCCGGCGCTGGTCGTCGCCGGCGTCATGCTTACCGTCGTCGACGCGGGCACGTTCCCCGGGAGAACGCTCGGCGTGGCGAACGTCACGTGGGCGATCGGCGCGGCGTTTACGGTGACGCTCGTGCCGTTTCTGCTGTTCGCGGCCTACGTCATCCGAATCGTGACCGTCGCCAAGCGAACGCTCGCCATCGAACCGCTGATCCTCCGCGACTCCCAGCGGTAGCGACCGTTCGGCTGCCGAGCCCAGTTTGGCCACCGTGGCCGATCGCGTCCCGTCCGCGAGGGGTCCCGGCGGTGCCACGGCTACTCGAGGCAGTGCTGAAAGAAAGCGGGCAGCGCGCTACGAGACGAGCGTCAGCAGCTGGACTACGACGCCCAGCATGACGCCGAAGGCGATGACCGTCTTCGGGTCGATTCGGATGGCGTTCGAGTCCTCGGAGTCGAAGTACCGGACCAATCCGGCACTGGACATCAGCCCGCCGGTGTTCTGTCCTTTGTCCATACCCGTTCCTATGTCCCCCCGGAACTAAACCTTTCGACCGACTCCGGCCCGCGCTTTCGGGCGGGTTCGCTCGAGGCAGGGATTCCGTCTCTCGGCGGCTGCCCGCTCCGGTTCCGGCCGATGTCGTCCTCGCTCGCGTCACCGATCCCGGCAATCGGTTATCGGTGGGAAACCCTTATGCGCGGCGCGTGGCAACTAGCGATGACCGCATGACTGTCACACTGAAGGATTTCTACGCGGACTGGTGTGGCCCCTGCAAGACCCAGGACCCGATCCTCGAAGAGCTCGAGGACGACTGGGAGGGCCGATTCGAAGTCGAGAAGGTAAACGTCGACGAACAACAGGACGTCGCCAACGAGTACCAGGTTCGCTCGCTCCCGACCCTGATCATCGAGAACGACGACGGCATCGTCGAGCGCTTCGTCGGCGTCACCCAGCGCGACGACATCGAGGACGCCCTCGAGTCGGCCGGCGCGTAGGGACGATCACCGGTTTCTCGCGGCTTCGACCGCCGATAGTTCCGACTCTCCGCTCGTCTCGGTCGAATCCAGGCGTCACACCGAGCCGCTGGCGGCCCAGCTCAGATCCACTTGACGCCGACGTCGTGCATGTCCTCGTTGTACTTCGCGATGTTGATGACAAGCGGCGTGACGCTCTCGACTTCCGCGGCGTTGGCAAGCGGCCCGGCCTCGAGCGCGCGCAGGCCGTCAATCTCGTTGGCGACCGTCAGGACGGTCGCTTTGGCGTCGTCGTCGTCGGCGACGACGAGCGTATCGAGGTCCAGATCGTCCTCGAGGTTCGAGAGGGCGTCGGCCGCGAGGTTGTGGAAGGCACCGACGACCGGCACCTCGTCGGGTGCCCGCTGTGCGACGAGTTCGGTGACGCTGCCGGCGTCGGGCGGGTGGTAGTGCAGGCCGTCCTCGTCGCCCTGCATCCCGACCGCGGGGGTCACGAGGATCGAGTCCGAATCGAGGCTGTCCGCGACCGCCTCGACGGTGTCACCGACGTAGTACGGCGGGACGCTGAGGATGACGATATCGGCGCGGTCGGCCGCCATCTCGTTGTCGAAACCCTTCAGCTCGGCGTCAGCATCGCGGGCTTCGAGTTCGGCCTCGTAGTCCGCGACCGCGTCGCGGGCCTTTTCGGGGTCGCGCGAGCCGATGAGGATCTCGTGGCTCGTATCGCGTGCAAAGCGCAACGCGAGTCCTTCGCCGATGTCGCCCGTGCCGCCAAGTAGTGCGATTCGCATACCAACGTCTCCGGACGGCACCCGAATAAAAGGGCCGGAGCGCGGCCGATCTCGCCGGGTTCTCGGACGCCGGCGAGTCCGCCGTAGACGGCCGCAATCGCACCGCTACGGCGCGTCGTCTTCTGCCGGGTTCATCGCCGACCCCAGCCCGCCGTCGTAGGCGTCGCGCTCTCGCACCTCGCGGATCCGCTGTGCGAGGCGGCGCTCGAGGGCCGTCCGCCGGTCCTCGTCGACATCGGGGTTGTTCGCCAGGTCCCGGACGTCTTGCCGGTCGGTCCGCAGGACCGACACGGCGTCCTCGGTCTCGAGGTCGGCGGCGCGCTCCAGCGCGCGTTCGACGTCCGCAAGCGTGGGTTCGGTCATACCGGCGATTGGCGGGGCACACGCATCAACGCCGGGCCGGGAACTGCCACGTCGTCCCGTAGCGCAGTTTACATTAGCCGCCCCGTTCACGATTCGGTATGGTCCGCCCTGCCGTCATTGCCCACCGCGGCTACGCCGGCGTCGCGCCCGAAAACACGATCGCCGCTGCCGAACGCGCCGCCGAACGCGACGAGACGGCAATGCTCGAGATCGACGTCCGACCGGCCGCCTGTGGGACCCCGGTCGTCGTCCACGACGAGCGCCTCGACGGGACCCGCGACGGCCGCCCCCTGACCGACGCGACCGGACTCGTCCGTGAGACGCCGCTCGAGGACCTCCGAGCGACGCGAGTGCTGGGAACCGACGCGACGATCCCCTCTCTCGCCGCCCTGCTCGAGGCGGTCCCCGAGTCGGTCGGGGTCAACGTCGAACTGAAGAGTCCGGGCACCGCCGATCTGCGAACCGGCGAGGCACTGTCCCCGGACGAACGCGACCGGCGTCGCCGGACGTGGCGGCCGTTCGTCGAACGCGTCGTCGCCGACTGCGAGGCCTTCGGCGGCGACCTGCTGTTTTCCTCGTTCTGTGAGGGCGCGATCGCGGCGCTGCGCGAGGTCGCCGACTACGCCGCCGCCCCGCTTGTCGGCACGGACCTCGCGGCCGGCCTCGAGATCGCGAGCCGATACGACTGCGAGGCGATTCACCCGCCCCACACCGCGATTCTCGACCCCGAGTCGGACGAGCCGGCGACGGTCGGGGACGCGAACGACGGCTCCGGGGTCGCCCTCCTCGAGCGGGCCCACGAGGCGGGGCGGGCGGTCAACGTCTGGACGGTGCGAACCTGGGTCCAGTTCGACCGGCTCGCGGCCGCCGGCGTCGACGGGATCATCGCCGACTACCCGGGGTTGGAACCGGCCGCCGACGACCGATAGCGCCGTCGTCCCGCGAACGGCCGTCGACCGCTACAAGTATCGCCTGCAGGCGCACCGGACACTTTGATACGACGAATCGTACTGAGGTAGCGGTATGGTCTCCGTCGCGCCCTCGCCGTTTCGTCGGTTCCGGCACGTCGCGACCGTTTTCGATCACGTCGCCGTCAGTGATACCGCCCGACGGATCGATCGGGAGGTGACCCGATGAGCGATTTCCCGCCGCGAACGACGGTCAAGCGGTGGCTGGTTACGACCAACCACAAGGACGTCGGCATCCTCTATCTGGTGACGGCGATTTTCTTCCTCCTGGCTGGCGGGATCCTCGCGTTGCTGTTCCGCGCACACCTGTGGAAAGCCGGCGGTACCGGCCTCCTGACGAACACCCAGTACAATCAGTCGGTCTCGATCCACGGCCTCCTGATGGTGTTCTGGTTCATCTCGCCGCTCGGCTTCGCGTTCGCGAACTACCTCGTCCCCTTACAGATCGGCGCGAACGATCTGGCGTTTCCCCGGCTGAACGCGTTGAGCTACTGGTTTTACCTGTTCTCGGGACTTCTCGTCCTGTTCTCGTTCTTCCAGGGGACGACGTGGGCCAACGGCTGGTATATGTATGCCCCGCTGAACGTCCCGATCTACAACCCCGGCTACACGCTGACGATGGGTGGGAACACGACGATCCTCGCCCTGACGCTGTTCGTCATGTCGACGACTCTTAGCACGGTGAACTTCCTGACGACGATCCACACCCGTCGCGCCGAGGGGCTCGGGCTCTGGAACATGCCGCTGTTCACGTGGGGGACGCTCCTGACGGTCTGGATGATGCTGTTTGCCTTCGCGGCGCTGTTGGCCGCGCTGATTCTGCTGTTGACCGACCGGCTCCTGTTGACCCAATATTTCGGCACCGATCAGGGCTCGAGCCTGCTGTGGGGCCACATCTTTTGGTTCTTCGGCCATCCGGAGGTGTACATCGTCTTCTTCCCCGCGTTGGGGATCATGTTCGAGACCGTCCAGACGTTTACGGGCCGGCGGTTAGTCGGCCGCAAGTGGGTCATCATCGCGATGGTGCTGGTCGCGGTCCAGTCCTTTCTCGTCTGGATGCATCACATGTTCCTGACGACGATCAACCTCCCGATCAAGACGCTGTTTATGGCCACGACCATCGGGATTTCGCTGCCGTTCGATCTGATGGTGTTTTCGTTGATCTACACCATGGTCAAGGGCCGCGTGCGGTTTACCACGCCGTTTCTCTTCACGATGGGGGCGCTCGTGTTGTTCATCATCGGCGGCATCACGGGCGTGTTCCTCGGTGCGGTCGTGTTAGACTACGAGTTCCGTGGCACCTACTGGGTCGTCGCCCACTTCCACTACGTGATGGTCGCCGGAGTCACGGCGCTGATCGGCGGCCTCTACTACTGGTGGCCGAAGATGACCGGGAAGATGTACTCCGAGCGACTCGGGAAACTCAGCTTCGCCGTCTACTTCTTCGGCTTCAACCTGCTGTATTTCCCGATGTTCATCGCCTGGGAGACGCCCCGGCGGGTCTTTCACTACGGCGAGGGCGCACAGCTCTATCACCAGCTGGCGACCGTCGGCGCGTTCGTCCTCGGGACGTCGGTCCTGTTGGTTCTCGTCACGCTCGGGAAGAGTCTGATCTCGGGGCCCGACGCGCCCGATAACCCGTGGGCGTACGCCCGGACCGCCGAGTGGGCGACGACCTCGCCGCCGCCGCTCGAGAACTGGCCCGACCGCCCCAGCTACGCCTCCGGCACGCTCGAGTTCGTCGACGACACGACGGCGGCCGATGGCGGGGCAGCCACCCACGAACGGGCCGATCAGATCGACTCGCTCGAGGGGGATCACGAGGACCACGCGAGCATCTGGCCGTTCGGAATCGGCCTCGGGATGTTCGTCACGTTCCTGGGATTGTCCGGGCTGACGCCGTATGTGGCCTCGTTCGCGGCCGAACGCGGGGCGGAGTTTTCCGGTTCGGTTGCCGGCTCACAGACCGTCATCTACCCCGTGGTCTCGGTGATCGGCGTCGCGATCCTCGGCTACTCGCTCTTCGAGTACGGCCGCGAGCGGTTCGACGCACCCGAGATGGTGATCGCCGAACGCTGGCCGTTCGAGGGCGTCGGGACGACCAAGACCGGCGTCTGGTTCTTCCTCGCCTCGGACGTGGTCGTCTTCGGTGCCGTCATCGGGGCGTATATCTTCATGCGGATCCACAACGGCTGGGGGAGCTTCGAGACCGTCCCGCCGTCGGCGACCATCGGCCTGGTCAACACCTACGTCCTGCTGACCTCGAGTTTCACGGTCGTGCTGGCGCTGGTGATGGCCGAACGCGAGAACAAGCGCGGCCTGCTGGCGTCGATGGGTGCCACGCTCGCGCTCGGGCTCCTGTTTCTCGGCATCAAGGGCTACGAGTGGAGCTACGAGTTCTCCCACGGGATCTACTGGTTCTCCGATCTCGAGTACTCGCTGTATTTCGTCACGACCGGGCTGCACGCCTTCCACGTCATCCTCGGGCTGCTCATTGCCGCGTTCATGATCTATCGGACCCTCTCGGTCGACGCCTACCTCACGGATCACCGGCCGGTGGAGTACTTCGGGCTCTACTGGCACTTCGTCGACATCGTCTGGGTGTTCCTGTTCCCGATCTTCTATCTGCTGTAGCGGGCCCCGCCGACTGTTTTCGATCCACACTCGATCCGCCCGACTCGAGCCGGGGTCCGCTGTGGGACGGTCGGAACCAGCCGGATACAAGGCGATCACCGCCGAACGAACGGCTATGCAACTCTCGAGCGTCGTCGATCGACTCGACGAGGAACTGCGCACCGCCGACTACGCCGACGTCGACGCCAGCGCGAACGGACTCCAGATCGGCCCCGAGGAAGCCGAGATCGAACGGGTCGCGTTCGCCGTCGACGGCGTCCAGGAGACGTTCGATCGGGCGATCGACGCCGACGCGGACCTGCTGGTCGTCCACCACGGGCTCTCGTGGGGCGGTTTCGACCGCGTGACCGGCCGGACCTACGACCGGATTGCGCCGCTGATCGAGAACGACCTCGCGCTGTACGTCTCCCATCTCCCGCTGGACGGCCACCCGGAACTGGGCAACGCCGCCGGCGTCGCCGACCTGCTCGACCTCGAGAACCGCGCGCCCTTCGGCGAACTCGGGCCCGAGCATATCGGCCAGCGCGGGACGGCGGCCGACCCCTACGCGCCTGCTGACCTGCGGGACCGCCTCGAGTCGGCCCTCGAGACCGGCGGCCAGTCGGTCCAGCACCTCGACTTCGGCCCCGACGAGATCGCGGACGTGGCGATCGTCACCGGCAGCGGCACCGACTGGCTCGACGAGGCCGTCGCCGCCGGCGCGGACGCGCTCGTTACTGGCGAGGGGAAACAGGCGGTCTACCACGAGGCCCGAGAATCGGGGATCCACGTCGTACTGGCGGGCCACTACGCGACGGAGACGTTCGGCGTTCGGGCCGTTCAGGAGCTGGTCGAAGAGTGGGGCCTCGAGACGACGTACCTCGAGGTCCCGACGGGGCTCTGACCGCCGTCCGTCGATAGGAGACCCGCACCTGTCGGAACCAATGCGTGAGCCGACGAACCGATCCCAATCGGCAGTTGCGAACGCGGACGCGGCCATACTTTTTCGTTCGAGCGGCCGGCATTCGTGTCTATGGAGATTCATATCGAGGAGTTCTTTTCCGAACCGGGCGGCTGGGAGGAGGCGCGGGTATCCATCGGTAGTTCGCTCGCCTTCTTCGGGATCTATGCGTGCTTCGAACTCCTGTACGACAGCGGTTCGCTCCCGTTGCTGGTTCTCGGTGGCGCGACGGCGCTGTCTGGTATCGCGGAACTGTTGCCGACGAACCGACGGCGATCCGCGATCGTCCTCCGGGTAACGGCGATCGTGCTGCTCGTCGCGCTGATCGCGACGGCGCTGCGCTCGCTGCTGTCGTGATTCGACTCGAGGCCGGTCGACGCGTCCGGGATGGGTAAAATCCCTCTTTCAGGTATCCCTACCGTTATGTCACGACCGTCGAAACGACGCCTCGTGACTTCACCATCGACGCCACTCTCGGTTTCGACCTACGTGGAAGACGGTGCCAGAATCGCCGCGATCCTCCTCCTCTGGGGCGCTATCGCCGCCGTTTTCGCCTACGGAATCGGCAACGTCGGCGGCCCCGGCAGCCTCTTCACGGCGATCGGCCCGCAATTCGGTGCGCTCTTCGCGCTGACCGGACTGCTCAACGCCGTTCTCTATCTCCTGTATCGCACCGTCGACTACTGGCAGCGGGTCGCCGCGTAGCCCCTCGAGTCCGTGGACCGCTAAAGGGAAATTGCGGCCACCTCTCGAGCCGTCGACGGCCCACGAAACGACGCGAATCGCGACGTTGAAACCGCTGGCCCGCGGACGCGTGGACATGAGCGACGACCACGATCACGACGGCGAGGCGGACGGTCACCACGAGCCCGAGCGGGAGACGTTCTCGCACGACCCTGTCGGCCACGCCGAGGTCCGGGCGGGGATGACCGTCGGCGAACTCGCCGACGAGTACGGGGACGCCGGCGTCGGCGCGGCCGATCTCCACGAGGCCGTCGACGTCACCGAGTCGATGTTCGACGACGACGTGACCGTCTTCTTCGGCCTCGCGGGCGCGATGGTTCCGACGGGGATGCGCGCGATCGTCGCCGACCTGATACGGGACGGTTACATCGACGTCCTCGTGACGACCGGCGCGAACCTCACCCACGATTCCATCGAGGCCATCGGCGGCAAACACCACCACGGCGCGGTCCACGCCGAGGGCAAAACCGAGCGCGAACACGACGAGACCCTGCGCGATGAGGGCGTCGACCGCATCTACAACGTCTATCTCCCACAGGAGTTCTTCGCCGACTTCGAGTCGCATCTCCGCGAGGAGGTCTTCCCCGTCCTCGAGGCCGAGTGCGAGGAGGAGGGGGCCGTCTCGATCCAGCGGCTCACCGAGGAACTCGGTCGGGCCAACGCCGAGATCAACGAGCGAGAGGACGTCGACGAAGACGCTGGCATCGCCGCCGCGGCCTACGAGAACGACGTGCCGATCTACTGTCCGGCTGTCCAGGACTCCGTGCTGGGCCTGCAGGCGTGGATGTACTCCCAGACCGGTGCGTTCACCTTGGACGCGCTTGCCGACATGACGCCGCTGACCGACATCGCCTTCGAGGCCGAGGAGGCCGGCGCGTTCGTCGTCGGCGGCGGCGTCCCGAAGAACTTCACCCTCCAGACGATGCTGGTCTCGCCCGACGCCTACGACTACGCCGTCCAACTCACGATGGACCCCAAACAGACCGGCGGCCTCTCCGGCGCGACGTTAGACGAGGCCCGCTCGTGGGGCAAACTCGAGAAGGACGCCGACAACGTCTCGGTCTACGCCGACGCGACGATCACGCTGCCACTGGTAGTCGCGGCCGCGCGGGAACGGCTCGAGAGCTAGTGACGCAACTGCCGGCGCTCACTCGAGGTCGTCGTCGTAGGTCCGGACGGTCGCCGAGCCGACGTCGATCCGGACGAGCCGGTTGTCGGCGTAGGCGTCCTGATCGGCATCGTACTTCGCGTTGATCCGGCGGCGGGCCGCGTCGGTTTCGTCTGCGTCCTCGACGACCGTCGCCGTCCCCAGCAGCGTCACCATCCATCGTGCGTGACCCCCCTCGTCCTGCTGGATCGAGAGCGCGACTCGCGGGTTCTCCCTGACGTTCGCCAACTTCCGTCCCGTCGTGACGAGTTCGACGATTTCCTCGTCGGCGAGATAGTGGTACCAAACCGGGGCGACGTGCGGTCGTCCCCCGACGCAGGTGCCCAGATGGGCCATCAGCGGCTCGCTCTCGAGCAGTCGCTCGGCCGCCGGTGAAACGGTAGACACGCCCGAAGTGCCTACCGAGAGCGACATAAGGGGGCCGCATGGCGGTGCCGGGTGCGGTCCGGTCGTGCCCTCGATTGCCACACCGCTTATTAGCTCATCGTTCCTTGACGGTACGTATTCAGGAGCCTCTGTCATGACCCGACCGACCGCCGCTGCGGCCGAGGCGGAGCCAGCGACCGCCGAGATCACCGTCTGCTACGTCGACCCGGAGCCGACGGCCACCGAAGTCCCGACCGCACTCGAACGGGCGAGCGACCGCCTCGTCGTCGAATCCGTCGCGTCCAAGGACGCGGCGCTGGCCCGACTCGAGTCGGCCGCCGTCGACTGTCTCGTGTGCCGATCGGCCGGAGACGATGTCGGCGACGACACCTTGCTCGCCAGCGCCCGAGCGGAGTGGCCGACGCTGCCGATCTTTCTCGTCGTCGATACGTTCGACGAGGCCGACGCCAGTGCCGCGCTCGAGGCCGGCGCGACCGGCTGTGTCTCCGTCCCAACCGCGGAACACGGGACGCGACTCGCGATACGGATCGAACGCGCGGTCGACGCGGCGACCGAACGTCGCGACCTCGAGGCGGCGGCCGTCCGGTTTCGCGCCCTTACCGAGAACGCTTCCTTCGCAGTAATCACGGCGGGCGATGACGGGACGATCCGGTACGCGAACGACGCGGTCGAGTCGCTGTTCGGGTACGCGAACGACGACCTCGTCGGCGACCGTATTTCGACGCTCGTTCCGGCGAAGTATCGGAACAGCCACCGCGATACGATCGCCCACTACCTGCGGACCGGCGAGCAGACGCTCGACTGGAACTGGGCCGAACTCGATGCGCTCCACGCCGACGGTCACGAAGTACCCGTCGGGGTCTCCTTCGGCGAGGCCGCCGTCTCCGGTGAACACTTCTTTACCGCCGTCATCCGGGACCTCTCCGATCGCAGGCGACTCGAGCGGGAGCGTGAGGCCACGCTCGAGCGGATCGGCGACGCCTTCGTCTCGATCGACCCCGACTGGGCGTTTACCTACGTCAACGACCAGGCGGTCGAACTGTTGGACCGCCCTCGCGAGGAACTGCTCGGGCAATCGCTCGGAACGGCGTTCGAGGCCGTCGCGGGGACCGAGTTCGAGCGCGAACTCGAACACGCCTTCGCCGAACAGACGACGGTCAGTTTCACCCAGTACTTTGCCGCCCTCGAGCGCTGGTTCGAGGTCCGGGCCTACCCCTCCGCGGACGGCCTTTCGATTTTCTTTACCGACGTGACCGATCGGGTGCGGGCCGAGGCGGAACTCGAGGCCAGCATCACGGCGCTGCAGGCCCTATACGACATCTCGACCAGGGCCGACGCGTCGTTAGACGAGAAGGTGCCCGAACTGCTGGAGTTGGGCTGTGAATCGTTGGACCTGTCCTACGGGTTCCTCACCCGGATCGACCTCGACGAGCGGACCCAGACCGTCGTCGAGTCCCGCGGCGATCACCCGCTCCTCCAGCGGGGCGAGTCCTGCCCGCTCGCGGAGGCATACTGCCGGAAGACGATCAAGACCCACGAGCTGGTCACCGTCGGGAACGCGCCCGACGAGGGGTGGACCGACGATCCAGCCTACGACCTGTTCGAACTCGGCAGCTACGTCGGCGCGAAGGTAACCGTCGACGGCTCCATCTGGGGCACCCTCTGTTTCGCCTCGAGCGAGCCCCGCGAGGACGACGGCTTCTCCGAGGCCGAGCGGACGCTGGTCAAGCTGATGGCCAAGTGGGTCAGCTACGAGACCGAACGCCAGCAGTCCCACGAGACCTTGGAGCGTCAGAACGAGCGACTACAGGAGTTCACCAGCGTCGTCTCCCACGACCTGCGGAACCCGCTGAACGTCGCCCAAGGCTCACTCGATCTCGCGCTCGAGGGTGACGACACCGGGCTCGAGGCCTGCGAGGAGGCCCTCGAGCGGATGGAGCAGTTGATCGACGAACTGCTCTCGCTGGCCGAACAGGGTGCGACGACGGCCGACCTCGAGCCGGTCGCGCTGCGCGACCTCGCGACGAAGGCGTGGTCGATGGTCGATACGGGCGACGCCACGCTGGCGTTCGACGGTGCGGGTCGGATCCGGGCCGACCCCGAGCGGCTCCAGCAACTGCTCGAGAACTGCTTTCGGAACGCGCTCGATCACGGGGTGCCCGCCGGGGGCACCAGCGCCGATCTGACGGTGACCGTCGGCGACTGCGAGGGCGGGTTCTACGTCGCCGACACCGGACGCGGCATCCCCGCCGAGGAGCGCGAGTCGGTCTTCGACATCGGGTTTACCACCGCCGAGGAGGGGACCGGGTTCGGGCTGGGAATCGTCAAACGGGTCGCGGAAGCACACGACTGGGACCTCCGGGCGACCGACAGCGACTCGGGCGGCGCACGCTTCGAGATCACCGGCGTCGATACGCCGCGTCCTGCCGGCTCGAGGTGAGACCCCGGCGTCGTCGCCGTTCGCGTTCACTGGGCCGCTCGAAGCCGCTCGAGGTCGAGTCGCAGGTAGTGGCCCAGCGTCCCGGTCAGCCCCAGGTCGGCGATCCGGCGGCCGGAGTTCTCGACCAGCACGGTCCGCCGGTAGCCGATCGGATAGCGGGCGGCCAGCAGCCGGCTGAACGCCGTGTCCTCGTTTGGGACGTCGGGAAAACCGCCGACGTCCTCGAACGCCCGCCGGTGGACCAGACAGCTGAACCCGGGTAGGATCGGTCGCTCGAGCCGCGAGAAGCCGTGGTTGATCGTCGCTTCCATGAGCTTCGCCCGCCGCGGCCCGGTGATCCGGCAGTAGGAACTGGCCGCCGCCAATCCCTCGCGTTCGGCGAATCCCAATAGCTCGGTCAGATACGTCGCCCGGACCCGCGTGTCGGCGTCGATGAAGGCCAGCCACTCGCCGGCGGCGCGCTCGGCCCCGAGGTTCCGGGCCGCGGCGATGCTGTCGCCGCCCTCCTGTAGCACCGCCGCGTCGTACTCGCGGGCGATCTCGGGGGTGTCGTCGCTCGAGTCGCCGTCGACGACCAACACCTCGTACTCGTAGGCGGTGTCCAGCGCGGCCAGACTCGCGAGGGCTCCCCGAAGATAGTCGCCCTCGTTTCGCGCCGGTACCACGAAACTGACATCGACCGCGTCGTCTCCAGCGCCCGTCATCGTGCTACTCGAGCCCTCTCTGGGGCGGCTTCTCAAGCTATCGGAGTCCGACCGCCCAGTGAGTGCCCTGGGAACACGCCCCGCGAGGGTTGATTTCACTCTTCGGCTCCCGGAGAGCAGGTCTATCACGAACTTTTATAATCATGGGGTTGGTATGGTGGGGTAAGCAATGTCGGTCGTACACGTACGCGCCTGAATCAGTCGCTGCCGACGAGTACCGATTTTCGACGACATCCACAACCCGACCGACATGAGTACCCAACACCTCACCCAACCCGACGCCGAACCGACGCCCAACCGCACCCGACCCACACCCTCGAGTACGCTCGAGGACCCCCGGACCGCGACCGACCGCGCCCCGCGGACGTTCTCCCACCGCGACGGGGGCCGACTCGAGAACCTGATCGACGAGTGGAACTCGGCCTTCGCCAACGCCGGCGGCGACGAAGCGGCGTAACCGCTCGAGCGAACCCTAATCCAAACCGTCTTTGAAGCGACGCGCGTAGCCTCGCGTGGCCGATGACGATCCACTCGCTCCGAACCGGACTCGGCACCCGGTGGTGACGAGCCCTATGAGTGCCGAGGCCATCGATTTACATGTAGCACTTCATCAAATTCATCAAATAACTCTTCTGTCTCTTAGATGATTTTCAATTTACTTGACGGCGCGAGCAATCACATCGATACTGTATCTATATACAACTCGTCTATGCCAGTCGAGTAAGAGTCGTAATTATATTCGCCCGGGACAGAGTATGTCATCTGAACCTCAAAATGGTCTCTGGAGGCTTCCCATGCTCCGATTGTCGATAATTTAGTACTCTGTGGTGCGACAACAATATTCCGTTCTGAAATCCTATCTTGTATAATGTTGCTCACCGTGTTTTTAGTCCCGTTTATCGATGCGGCTGGGAATTGGAATGTGTCTACTTCTGGTTGAGATAAGATCATATCTTGCTCGTCTTCATTTCTGTCCAGAAATTCCGGATTTGTTGGTGGGTCACCTATCCCAAGTAATACTTCTGGTGCCTCGAATTCTTCGATTATTTTCTCAGTTCGATCACTCTCAAACCCTGATAGAAGGATTAACGTTGTAGGACGAGTTGATTTGTGAAGCCCTGACTGTCCCAATATATTTCTGATCTTTCTATGTCCTCTACTTAGCCATTGGCCGTGTTCCTTTGGCGATATGTAGAATATCTTAGGACTATCTGGTTTAAATCGGCGATATAGCAAATTCAGGAGAATTAAAAGAGTCTCTTTACTAAAACATGTTGAGTCAATACTAGCCTGTACTGAGGAGTCTTGGCCAGAATTGAATTCCTCCATTTCCCTTTCGAGCGCCCGGAGTTGTTTAACTGGGTCCAACCAACTTCCCCTAGCCACTCGGACCTCATCACAGTGATTTTGGAGTTTATCTTTTAATGATTTCAGATTATCCTTTGTCGATCCGACATCGGGCTCTGATAACAACTCCTCATTCACATACACAATTCCTACTCTGGCATGGTATCCAGAGGAGAGGGCATCAACCGCTGCTGTTGCACGTGGTTCAAACCCTGCACTCACAATGAATAAATCGTCGCTCTCGGTTCCTTGGAGTAGTCCTCCCTGAGATCTGAAATCTCGATAGTTGTATTGTTGGGTCATTGGTTGAAGTCCTCAAGTCCACTCTGTCTTTCATCATCACCTAGCACTCTACGAACAAATTCCTGTGGGTCATTACATCCTTCTTCTAACTGACGCTGAGTGAGACGTATTCTCCCTTGGAAACCTGATGGATCAATCTTGAACTGAGGAGCAAGCCTTCGGTTTAGAATATACCAGTCCTCTCTTCCTCCGCCATCCTTGCTACTATACGTATCCTTTTGGAAATATTGCATAGTTCGCCCGAGTTCAAGCACTGATTTCACTTCAGAGTCTTCGTCTATCTCTTCTCGGACCGTAAACGAGAATATTCGCGGCTCACGCGAATCCTCATCGTGGAGTCGGTTGTAGAACAGTTGGCCAAGCGATTTTATTAATGTAATCAGTTTATCCAGCTGACTGCGCCGCTCTGGCTTCAAATCTTTCTTCATCTTTTCCGGCTCCCCAATCAGCAAGTCTCGAGAATATTCCCGTAGTATCTTATCTTGTATGTTTGGTGGAATTTCCTCCATTTCCTCAATATCAACTCCATTGCTCTTCAACTCTTCCACCATCAAGAAACAGGGGTCAAGGAAATATCGAATCCGTCCAGAAGAAATGTGCACTAAATTCTCAAAGCCTGCGTAACTCTTCCTATTCTTTCTATTTGCTAGTTCCTGAAATAGCCTTGCGCTAGCATACCTATTGATAAAGTCTGAGCGCTCTCCTGGTTGACCTTTTTCTTCCCATTCTCTTTCGACCTGTTTTTTTATCTCCTCTAGTAACTCTTGCTCAAACTCATTCTTCGGAAGAAAATCCTCAATGCTATCTGCAGGGATATCGGACAGTTCTAACCGTTTGTTTGCAATTTCGCTGACTTTTTGAGCGTAGTTACTATCATTCCTAGTGTATATTTCATCAATGGAGACTTCGGTGTAATCATGGGGGATCTCAATTCTTCCTCGCCCTACGGTGTTGAATGTCTCATACCTCTCCTTACTAGAAGAGACTTTCACACAAATTGTTCCCTGATCACGATTTGCGATCCATGTATTGACAACTTGTTGTTGTCGCTTCGTCAGGTGGAACGCATCATCTAGTAGAATATATATTGGTACATTTGGCTGACGTAACAATTTTTGCACGTTCGATATTAGTGGCAGGAGAAAATCGTGATATCCACTTGTTGCTCCTTTATAACGGGCATCGTCTGTGAACGGAACTTTATTGAGATAGTGAGTTACTCTCCGTTTCTCCTCTTCGAAGAGTCTATTCAACCATTTGAGTGGCGAATCTGATCTATTATAATAATCATCTGCCCGGTTCTTTGATGCTGCAATAGAGGCTGTATCAAAGAGATTTGCAGCACGTTTTGCGAATTCTTCTTTATCATCTTGGTTGAGATAATCGCTAGGGAACTGAGTTGATAGTGCTGATGTAACTTCTTCGGCAATCGATAGATTTAGCAAATGTTCAGTAATAACACGGCCCTCAGCATCACTTAGTAGAGTCAATTCTTCCTTATCTATTTCTCCCTTACTACAGGGTGTGTATATCCCGATGTAAGGGTCGTTAGTATCAAAGAATTCTTCAACTCCCCCAGCTTCGATAAATTGACACTGTGGTTCCATATATCGGAGAATGAAACTCTTTCCAGAACCTCTGGATCCCCAAAGGAAGGAGTGCTTCTGCTGATTTATCGCTGAGAAACGCGTGTGCTTCTCAACAAACAAATTTACAATAGTTTCTGGCGGGACTTGGTCTAAGGCGTCAGGGCTATGAACCGTAAATGGGTTCTCAGATATGTTAATCATTCATTCTCCCTCCACTGCCTCCAGTTTTTCCGGACTGAGCCTTTTGTTCTTTTGGAAGAACTTATCGTATATCTCGACGTTGGGGTATCCATCTGCACTAGCGAGTCCCGATATTCCAAGAGTTTCATTTATTTCCTCCTCAATCTCACCCCCCTCACCAATCAAACTTAGTCTCACTTGCATGTTCCTTATGTCAACGAATCCTCTAAACTCTGAAGCACAGTACACCTTCTCGTTATTCATCTTTTCTATTCGACATATTATGTATTCGATGAGGGTGATTTTTCCATCTGTTCCCCTAGATTCGTATTCATCAGGAACAGGGTACCGATCCATGGCACTTTCCTGTGTCAATTCTATATTGACACTGACGGTGTTCCGTCTTGGCTTGGAAACGATCCCCGTTATAGAATCTGCGAACCGCCAATAAATCTCGCTTTCTTCGGGGATGTTCGCCCAAATAGCACTGCCTGCACTCACTCGTTCTTGATTCTCAGAAATTTCGTCTGCAAATCTTAGCAAAGCAGATAACGATCTAGATTTAACCGTGAACGATTCATGGCCAATTGTGACTTCGGTCTTTGTCCGTGGAATTTCCAGTCCGTTCTTTCCATCTCCCGTGTGGGCTTTAACAATCCGACTTACGACACTCTGGATGCCTGTATTAGGGAACGCGAGGTCTTGGATTTCCGCAGCAATTCTTGCAGCCTCGTCTTCGTGCCCAGCTCGTTTGCTTACCATCCCTACGTCATGCCAAATGGCACTTGTGAGAAGCAGATACATGTCCATATAGCTAAGAGAGCCATAGTCATCTGACTCTAACTCCTCACTCAAGAGACAATCTAGTTGGCTAATAACGGACTTTACGTGCTTTTCGCCGTGATCTGTAAACCATCTGCAATTATTTAACACCCATGGATAATATTCCCGCTCTAAATATCTTTTTACGCTTCTGTAGTTGTTTAGTAAAGTATCTGCAGACTCATTCCCTTCATCAGCAACTGATTCTAATGCCCCCTCAAGTGTAGCCATATTTGCATTTATTAGAGATCAAACTCATTTGTTGTCCAAGTCTTGTTGTGGATGTTACTATACCCTTCGATTGACTGTCTAGTAGTATGTGTTTCGGTACTCATAAATTACTTATGAAGAATCCATTTAGGGAGAGTCATCAAACTAAAGTATAGTGACGCAGTTCATTTGACCAGATGAGTTCGGATAGCAAGTTAACTGCTTTGGATCTATTTTGCGGTGCTGGGGGGCTCAGCTTGGGACTTGAGCAGGCTGGAATTGAAGTTGTTGCTGGTGTCGATGCGGACCAACACGCCATTTCCACATACTCTTATAATCATAAGGATAGGGGAATATGCCTTGATCT
The DNA here is from genome assembly GCF_041821105.1 of Natrinema sp. H-ect1. Taxonomy (NCBI): domain Archaea; kingdom Methanobacteriati; phylum Methanobacteriota; class Halobacteria; order Halobacteriales; family Natrialbaceae; genus Natrinema; species Natrinema sp. H-ect1. The sequence continues at coordinate 58,351 of NZ_JBGUBA010000002.1, forward strand.
CACCAAGGCTAATCCCCACAGAGAAATTGCTGAGCAGATACGACAGACGGGATTTGATCCGATGGATATCGATTTGGTGGTTGGTGGCCCTCCTTGTAAAGGATTCTCTCAGGCGAATTCGGTCACGCAGAACCAGGACAACCCGCTTAATGTATTACCAGAGTTGTTCCTTGAAATCGCTGAGAATTTTGATCCGCGTGGAATCATTTTAGAAAACGTTCCTCCGCTTCTAACTATGGAGGAAGGGCAGTATAAAAGAAAAATATTAGACACCCTTCAACAATGGGGGTTCGATACTCGTGTTAAAGTTCTTCACGCTGATGAATATGGTGTTCCCCAATTACGGCGTAGGGTATTTTTCATGGCCTCTTCAAGTGAGTGTCCTCAAATACCAGAAACTACTCACAACCCCGGAGCTAGGGAATATGAAGAATTTGAGCAGGATCCCGAATTGAACGATCCCATCCCTGTGCGGGATGCAATTTATGATCTTCCCCGCCTGCCTAAAGGCGGGGGCGGAAGCGAAGTAATGGAATATGATCCCTGCCAAGAATTCATGACGGAATATGTTAAAAAAATACGTTCTAAGATGGAAGAACCTGTTATCTATAATCATAGAACTACGGTAAACAGAGAGTCAACTTTCCGCCGCTTCAAGTATGTTAGCCAGGGTGGGAATTGGGAAGACATCCCTGCAGAATTAATGTCAAACTATAAGAACAGATCTCAAACCCACGATCATATTTATCGTAGATTAAAGCCAAATATGCCTGCATATACTGTTGCTAACTTCCGAAAGCAAATGATGATCCACCCATTGAAGGATTCTCCAGGACACGAAAGGGAAGGTGACCAAGACAGATTATTGTCTGTTCGTGAGGCAGCTCGACTTCAGTCATTCCCTGACCATTATCGGTTCGTGGGTGGGTCGTTCAATGCTCGCCAGCAAATGGTTGGCAATGCGGTTCCAGTACGGTTGGCAAAGGCCGTTGGCAAAACTATGGTTAAGACCTTAAGTGGTAGCTCCCCCTCTCTGGGTTTATCGCAGAGTATGAATCCAAGTGGGATGAAGGAGAACTAAAAATGCGATTCAGTTTAAACAAGAGATTCTGGGTGAAGAGTCGGAAGGCTCGAACTGATAGGATCTGGAGTTCAGGGTTCTATTTCAACTGGAATGTCGCCATCTTGGCATGCCATCGAACTTCTTGGATCAGATCATAGACGTACTGGCTGAGACCGCATCCCTGTTCTTCAACTTCTTTCAGCCATTCACCCTTATGCTGACGGTGGTAATACACCTCGAGACTCGTCGTGTCTTCGGGTAGATCTCTAACTTCGTCGCTCGCCGTGGCGCTGGTGGTACATCGGACATCCAAAAACACCGTATGGATGGGCACTATATCAGATTTTAACAATACCGATAATCGGCTTACTGGTTCCGGATTTCGGTAGATAGTGTAGTGGTACATGTAAGTCGTTTGGGTTGGAGTGCCGAGGCCACGATTTTGACGAGAGACGGTATCTCTGGGTCATCTGGGTGCAGTTACAGTAATTAGAAACCTCGTCAGGCCCGTGCTGGCAGACACGGATTTAAGAACGTTGCTGGACAATCGTCTGCTATGGCCGCCGAAATTTCCGATCGAGTTCGAGAGATTGCGGAGGCTCGCGACCTCCCCGAGTCCGAGGTGTTCGAGCGGGCGCTCGAACGCGGCCTCGAAGACCTATGGGAAGACCTCGTCCTCGCACAGTATCTCGACGGACGTCTCGACCGCGAGGGCGCCATCGAACACGTCGGTCGGACGAAAGTCGAGCGAGCGGAGCGAGAGCGTGAGGTCGTTGAGGAAGATGTCGATTGGGGTCTGAACGCGTGACGCTTGCGGCCGTTTCGGATGCGGGACCGCTCATTCATCTCGCCGAAATCGATTCACTCGAGCTGCTGTCAGCGTTCGATACGCTCCTGATTCCGGAGACAGTCTACGAGGAAATCGAGAGAGGTGGTGTTCCGGACGGGTTTCGGCCCTCTCGTACGAACTCGTCGAAGCGGACGAGAAGCGAATCGAGTTCGAAGAGTTGGATGCTGGAGAACGCGCCGCGTTGGCGGTCGCAAAAGAGCGCGGAGTTGTGTTTCTGACAGACGACCATGCTGCTCGGGAGCGGCTTCCGATGTAGGCACTGAAGTACACGGCTCGATCGGCATACTCGCGCTCAGTTACGCCCGCGGAGAACTCGATAGAGACGAGGCAGCGTCACTCATGCGCGCACTCCAGCGTGAGACGAGTCTCTTCGTGACTGAGGCAGTCGTGGAGCGTGGCATCCAGTTGTTGGACGAACAGTAACGGAACGAGTGCGCTCGATAGATGGTGTAAACACATTCACTATGGATACATTGTGGGTTGTGAGTACTGACGCTCCCTCTCCGCAGGCCAATCTGGCCGCAACGGCCACACTCAGTTGGCGATATACCGAGCGAGGACGACGATCGGCAGGACCGGGATCACCAACCCCGTCGCGATGAGGGCGACGGCGACGATCGCCTTCTCGAGCGTACTCGAGTCGTCCCAGACCGATCGGGAGAGGCTGTCGATACCCGCCGCGGTTCGCTGGAGGAGTCCGGCCATGGCGACCAGCTACCGCGCCAGCGGGCGTAAAGCCTCGCCGTCCGGAGCGGACAGTCACCGGAATCGAAACGAACGCTCGCCGGACGGGTCCCTTGTATTTTCCCGTACGCTTACACTATCCGTTCTACCACTCGAAAAACACGAACGCCCCTCATATGCTCCTGTTACGGCCAGTAGTAGGCCGTTAGTAAATGCCGTGTCCGTCGACCGAGCGGTATGCGACTCGTGCAGGTCTTCGTTCCCAACGAGGACCGCGCCGCGGTGCGGGAGACGCTCGCCGAGATGGAGGTGGAATTCGTCTTCAGCGACGCGGCCGATCACCGGGACGGGAGTCTGGCGAACGTCCCGGTTCCGGCGGGGGCCGTGGACGCGGTCCTCGAGCGACTGTACGACGCCGGACTCGACGAGGACACCTACACCGTCGTCACGGAGGTCGATCGAGCCACCGTTCCGAACGCCGACGAGTTGACGGACCGCTACGTCGAGGGGCCGAAAGGGGAGCGCGGCGCGTCCCACGCCGAGATCCGGGAGCGCGCCGCGGACCTGACCCCCGACACCGCCACCTACCTCGCGTTCGCGATCGCGAGCGCGATCGTCGCGGTCGGCGGCCTCCTGCTGGATTCCGCCATCGTCATCGTCGGTGCGATGGTGATCGCGCCCTTCGCGGGGTCGACGCTCTCCGCGAGTGCCGGCGCGGTCATCAGCGACCGCGAGATGGTCGTCGACAGCGCAACGTCGCAGGTGACGGGACTGGTCGTCGCCTACCTGGGTGCGGTCGCGATGAGCGTGTTTCTGCAACGGTCGGGGTTCCTCCAGCCGACGCTGGACGTCGGTCGCGTCGGGCAGGTCGGCGCCTTCGCCACGCCGAACCTCCTGACGCTGGTCATCGCCATCGCGGCCGGGTTCGCCGGCGCGCTCGCGCTCGCGACCGACCTCCCCGTCTCGCTGGCCGGCGTCGCCGTCGCGGCGGCCATCGTCCCCGCCGCCGCCGCGGCCGGCATCGGGACGGCCTGGGGCGAGCCGATCATCGTCGCTGGCGGACTCGTCTTGCTCCTGATGAACATCGTATTCATCAATCTCACCGCGTATCTGACGCTCATCGCGCTCGGCTACCGCTCGTCGGTGATCAGCGACGTCCGCGAGAACGCGACCGTCTCGCTGCGTACGGGCGCGTACGCCGTCATCGTCCTCGTCTTCCTCGTCGTCGTCGCGCTGACCGCCGCCGGGACCTACCAGCACCTCGTCTTCGAACAGCGGGTCAACGGCGAAGTGCAGGACGTCCTCGAGGAACCGGAGTACGGCTCGCTGGAACTCGCCGGCGTCGAGACCGAGTACAACGACGGGAGCGTGTTCAGCGACGAGGTCTCGGTGACGGTGACCGTCGGACGCTCGAGCGCCCTCGAACACGAGGGGCTGGCGGACGACTTGCAGACCGAAATCGATGCTCGGACGAGCCGGGCCGTCAGCGTCGACGTTCGGTTCGTCGAGTATCAGCGCGCGGCGGCGGTCGGCAGCGACGACGAGCGGAGCGCGTGGTGGCCGATCGACGAGTGGCTGCCGACCGCGACGAGTCCCTCAGTCGCGCAGTCGGCGCCACAGGTCGCGGCACTTCCCGCGGACCTTGTTGAGCAACGAGCCGACCCGGCGTGACCCGGAGAGGAGTCGGAGCGCGCGGACCGACCGCCCGATGCGAAGCAACCGAAACGGGCGGAACCAGGGGACGACGGTGAGGATCAGGAACCAGTTCGAACGGACGAACCCCCTCGGGCCTTCGTCAGACCACCGGTAGAGGAGCGCGAGATCGAGAAGGAAGACGACGAGGAGCCATCGGAGGACGCCGCGAACCGTCGCCGCGACCGAGTCGGAGACGACGAGTACGTCGACGCTGATCGCGACGTCGACGACGAACAGGGCGATCCACACCAGCGCCACGACCTCGACGAAGGGTGGCCACCAGCGCTCGGCGTCCATCTACTGGTACGTAGGACGTGACGACCCAAAACGTTGGGTCAGTCGAGTACGAGTGACTTCTTCGAGACCGTCGTGGTACTGCTGTCCCCTCGAGTGTGTCTCCCACTGGCGACGGTCGATCGTCTCCGCGACTGACTGTCGATGGCCCCGTCTCCAACGCGCTGGAAATCGGGCTTAGCTCGAGGGTGCGGGGACGCCGAGAAAATCGAACGGTTCGGTTTCGACGAGTTCGTCGGCGACGTCGCCGGCGAAGACGTTCGTCTGGTTCTCACCGAGCGACAGCGATCGAACGGTATCGGTCTCGAACTCGACCTCGTCGAGGTCCAGCCAGAAGACGGCCGGTGAGAGCGCCGACTCGAAGTAGTACCGTCGGTCCCGATGATCGGCCACCGTGCGCCAGCGCGTCGAGGAGATATGCGGTTCGTCCGGCGTACTGATCCCGTACGGAACGGAGACGTTGCGGATCGCGCCGAAGACGCTCGCCGTCGCCGTTCGACGGTCCCGTGTCTGCGGAATCGCGTCCACGTAGAAACTCGCGCGGGCGAACCGGTCGGCCGGGCGATTCGTCCCCGGTAACATGGCCGTGCCACCGATCTCCGACCAGTACGCGTCGAGTGCGAGTTGCTGGTCGAACGGCGGGGAGTTCGTCAGCACCTGATACTCCCGATCGTGATGGATCACTAGTTCGCCGTCGACGTACTCGAGGACGGCGCTGTCACCCGCCGCGTCCGAGATGGACAGATGCAGGGTCGCGAACCGGCCCTCGTCCGGGATCTCGTCGGATACGACGGTGAACTCCTCGTTCCGGTGGTTCTCGACCGCCTCCGCGACCGTCGCGAAGTTATCGAGGACGTACTGCGCCCACAGCGAGATCGACAGTCCGGGTGTCTCGCCGTCCCACTCGGGGTAGTCGGACTCGGTGAGCCACAGGACGTTCGCGACCAGCCCGGCTTCGTTCATCCCATCGGTCGTCGCGATATCGTACGCGGAGGCGACGACACTGCCGTACTCGGCGGTCCACTCCATCGATGACGGACCGACTTCACCCGTTCGCTCCATGCCGCGCGGGAAGACCCAGATGTTGGTCCCGATTTCGCCGTGCCAGTCCATCGACCGGCCGGTGAGGACGATGTCTTCGGGGCCGAGATACACCAGTCGCGTACACATCTACGAGTCCCCTCGAGTCTCTCCGCTGTCGTGTCTCGTCGGCCCGGACATAGGACTGTCATACCGTAAGCAGGATCATAAGTTGCGTTCGGTCCGAGCTGATACGTCTTGGCCGCTGGAGTATCACCGGCCGGCGGCGGTCGGCGATGTCGCTGACGGGCGCTCTCATTCGTGCAGTCGCTGACGCAGGCCGTGGCCCTTTCGGCGGACTTCGTCGAGGAACGAGTCGGTCCGGCGGGAGAGTCCAAGCGCGACGCGATCGGTGAGAAACAGCCCCACCGTCTCGTCGCACTTCCCGAGCGGTCGCCGACTCCGTCTCCAGTCAGGGATCCAGCACGACCTTGATACAGCCGTCCTCCTTGTCGCGGAAGGTCTCGTACATTTCGGGTCCCTTCTCGAGCGGTTCCCGATGCGTGACGACGAACGAGGGATCGATTTCGCCGTCCTCGATCTTCGCGAGCAGCGGCTCGAGATACCGCTGGACGTGCGTTTGCCCCGTATTGACGGTCAGGGCCTTGTTCATCAGCGGGCCGACGGGAACGTTGTCCGCGTGGCCGACGTAGACGCCGGGGATCGAGAGCGTCCCGCCCTTCCGGCAGCACTTGATCGCCTGTCGGAGGACGTGGGGCCGATCGGCCTCGAGGTTCACCTGCTGTTTGGCCTTGTCCGTGAGGCCCATGAGACCGGTCCCGTGGGCCTCGGTGCCGACCGCGTCGATACAGCGGTCCGGGCCGCGGCCGCCGGTCATGGCCAGCAGCCGGTCGTAGACGTCCGCCTCCTCGAAGTGGATCGTCTCGGCGTCCCCGTGTTCGCGGGCCATGGCGAGCCGTTCGGGGACGCGGTCGATCGCGATGACGCGGCCGGCGTCGAACAGCCACGCGCTCTGGATGGCGAACTGGCCGACCGGGCCACAGCCCCAGACCGCGACGGTGTCGTCTTCGTCGATCTCGGCGTTCTCGGCGGCCATGTATCCCGTCGGGAACACGTCCGAGAGCAGCAGCACCTGCTCGTCGGGGAGATCCGCGTCGACCGTGATCGGGCCGACGTCGGCGAAGGGCACCCGTAGGTACTCCGCCTGCGCGCCGGCGTAACCGCCCAGCATGTGCGAGTAGCCGAACAGCCCGGCCGGCGACTGGCCCATGACCTTTCGGGCCATCTCGGCGTTCGGGTTCGAGTTATCACACAGCGAGTACATGTCCTGCTCGCAGAACCAACAGGAGCCGCAGCTGATCGTGAAGGGGACGACGACCCGGTCGCCTTCCTCGAGCGTGTCGACGTCCTCGCCGACCGCGACGACTTCCCCCATCGGCTCGTGGCCGACGATGTCGCCCTCCCGCATCGAGGGGACGTAGCCGTCGTACAGGTGCAGATCGGAGCCACAGATTGCCGTGGCGGTGATCTCGACGATCGCGTCGTGGGGGTTGGCGATCTCCGGATCGGGGACTTCCTCGACCCGGACGTCCTCCTCGCCATGCCAGCACAGCGCCCTCATAGGGCATCACCCGCGCCGCGGGCGGAGGGGTTCGACTCGAGCGTGGGTATCTCGCCCGTCTCGACGAGGCTCTTGAACCGGTCGAGGACGACCGCCGCGAGCGACTCCGGGACGATCCCGAGGCGGTCGGTCATCGCGGTGCCGACGGCGCCACCCGGGGGCTCGAACCGAAAGCGGAAGGTCACTTCCGTCCCGCGGCCGGTCGGTGCCTCGCGGAAGCGGACCGCCCCCTCGCTGTCGACGGGCGCGTTCCCGAGCGACTCCCAGCGCAGGTACTCGCCGGGGCGGTCCTCGATGACCCGCGTGTCCCACGAGACGCTCGCGCCGAGCGGACCGCTCGCGATCCAGTGCCACCGGTCCTCGCTCCGGGCTTCGACCTCGAGCAGGCCGCCGTAGAGACGTGACATCGTCTCGGGGTCGCGCCAGCGCTCGGAGACCGCCTCGGGCGACGCGCCGATCGTGACGGAGCGGGTCGTTTCCACCGCGGCCGTCGTGTCCTCTCGATCGGCCTCGCCGGCAGAACGCGTCCCCTCCGTATCGCTGTCGGCTCGGCCACCGACGAGTCCCCGATAGAGGAGCCAGCCGCCGGCGACCGTCGCCGTGACGCCGCCGACCGATCGTCGCCTGAGCCCAAGCACCAGCAGGGTGCCGCCGGCGGTCGCTGCGGCGAGTCGGCCGCCCCGGCCCAGTGACCGCCGCGACGGGCCCGATTCCGGGAGCCGCGGCTCCGCGTTCGTTACGTGCTGGCGATCGGCCGCCACGAGTCGCTCACCTCCGGACGGATCCGCTGGTCGGTTCGTCGGCGCTGGCGGCGTCGCCCCGTCGCCGGCCGTCGGTCCACCGATCTGCCCGGACACGGCCTCTCGTTCCGTGTAAGAAGGGATCGCCTCATTAGTTCCGTCGCGACGTTCACCGACCGGTCGTTTGTCAGTGGGCCCCGCAAACGCAGGCTCGAGCAGTCCCGTACCGGGCCGAAACGAGCGCGACCGGCCCGCTTCGAGGCGACACGCCCTCGATCGCGGATCGGTCCACCGATCGAAACTGATGGTCCTCGCGGATCCGAGGGCCTACGTGTCTCGCTCGTGGAATGTGACTGTCGGATGCCTACTGACGCCGCGCCCGGGAGCCGCGACCGCCGCGAGACCGTCCGGTTCTACCTGCTGGATCACCGGACACTGCTGGGGAAAGCGATCGACATTGCGCTGCTCGCGTTGAACCTCGCCTTCGTCGCCGTCTTCGTCGCCGAGACGTATCCGCTCCCCGCGGAGCTACGGACACGACTTTGGGGGCTCGAGGTCGCGATCGCGGGCGTCTTTCTGATCGAGTACGTCCTGCGGCTGTACGGTGCCAAAGACCGCCTCGCGGAGGCGACGAACCCCTACACCGTGGTCGACCTGCTCGCGATCCTCCCGACGCTGCTGGTCGTCCTCCTGCCGGGGGTCGGGACGGTCGCCGGCATCGGGTTCCTCCGGGTGGTTCGGGTGGTTCGGGTCCTCCGGTTCTATCGGTTTACGCAGGACGCGGAGTTCTTCTTCGGGACGGTCTCGGACAACGCCCTGCGTGCGCTGAAGTTGCTGTTGACGGTACTGGTGCTGCTGTTCGTTTCCGCCGGGCTGTTCTACAGCGCGGAACAGGCGGCCAACCCCGACGTCGCCACGTTCGGCGACGCGTTCTACTACGTCGTGGTGGCGCTGTCGACGGTCGGGTTCGGCGATATCGTCCCGATCACGACCGCTGGGCGGTGGATAACGGTTGCATCGATCCTGGCCGGCATCATCGTCCTCCCGTGGCAGGCGAGCAAGATCGTCCGCGAGTGGAGCCACAGGGAGAAAGTCGACGTCACGTGCCCGAACTGTGGGCTGTCCTCACACGACCGGGACGCCTCCCACTGCAAGGCCTGCGGTCACGTCATCTATCAGGAGGTCGACTCGAGCGAGTAGCCCGTCAGGTCGGGATAAAACTCCGGCGTCGTTTCCGCCCGGTTCGCCAACCCGTCCCGACGGCTGCCCGTCGCGACCGTCGTGAGAGGATCACCGCTCGGGCATCGACGACCGAACCGATACGTCGACTGTCGATAGAATAGTCGGTGACTCACGGGCGAATCGGGACGAAACGAACGGGCTGTGCCGGCGGAGTGGCCCGGTATCGGCGGATGCATACCTGGTAAAAACACTCGATACGGCGGGCCTATCGCGACATACTGTGTCAGCACGGTCGGCCGATAGAACCGAACGCCGGCCACGTCGATACGCATATCGACGACTGTCGAGATACGGATCGAAAAAATATGAGTTATACGTCTGGAGTCGAGGGGATGCAATACGGACTCACACGATTCAATAATGTCTGGTAAATACGATCTCGTCATCGTCGGTGGGGGTATCAGTGGCGCATCGCTGCTCTACACGACCGCGAAGTTCACTGACATCGACTCGATCGCCCTGATCGAGAAGGAGTCGGAGGTCGCGGCGATCAACTCGCATCACACGAACAACTCCCAGACGCTACACTTCGGGGACATCGAGACCAACTACACGCTCGAGAAAGCCGAGGAGGTCAAGGAGGGCGCGGAGCTGCTCGCCGGCTACCTCGAGAACTACGACCCCGACCGGGAGATGCACGACAAGCGCAGCAAGATGGTACTCGGCGTCGGCGAGGACGAAGTCGCCGAACTCGAGGAGCGATACCACGACGAGGGCTTCGGCGACCTCTTCCCGAAGCTCCGCCCGATCGACCGCGAGGAGATCGGCGAGATCGAACCCAAGGTCGTCGAGGGCCGCGACCCCTCGACGGAGATGCTCGCGCTGCAGACGCCGGACGGCTACGTCGTCGACTACGGTCAGACGACCAAGTCCTTCGTCGAGGAGGCCGAGGAGGAGGCCAACGTCGACGTCTTCACCGGGACCGAGGTCACGGACATCACGCCGACGCTGGACGGCTACACGATCGAGACCGACGCCGGCCGGTTCGACTGTGACGCGACGGTCGTCGCCGCCGGTTCCCACAGCCTCCAGATGGCCAAGGAACTGGGCTACGGCCAGGACAAGGTCTTGCTGCCCATCGCGGGGAGTTTCTTCCTCGCCGACGATCTCCTGAACGGGAAGGTCTACACGCTCCAGATGAAGAAACTGCCCTTCGCGGCCGTCCACGGCGACGCCGACGTCCACGACGACTCGATCACCCGGTTCGGCCCGACCGCCAAGCTCGTCCCCGCCCTCGAGCGCGGTCGCATCTCGACGGTCAAGGACTTCCTCGACGTCTTCGGGCTGAACGCGGCCGCCTTCCTCAGCTACGCGAACATCCTCTCGGATCGGGTCCTGCTACCCTACGTCCTCCAGAACCTCGTCTACGACCTCCCGAACGTCGGCCGGAAGCAGTTCCTGCCCCACGTCCAGAAGGTCGTTCCGAGCGTCGAACTCGAGGACATCGAACGCGCGAAAGGCTATGGCGGCGTCCGACCCCAGATCGTCGACACGAAGAACAAGTCCCTGGACATGGGCGAGGCCAAGATCGTCGGCGACGACGTCATCTTCAACATCACGCCCTCGCCGGGTGCCTCGACCTGTCTCAAGAACGCCATGCGGGACACGCACACGCTGCTTGACTTCCTCGAGGGCGACTACGAGTTCGACGAGGAAGCGTTCCGCGAGGAGACGATCGACAACTTCCCCCGTGGCGACGATTCGGCCGGCAAGAAAGTCGCCGCGCCCGGCGCGGACGACTGAGACGGTCCGTCGGAACGGGTTCCCGGTGCAACTGCACACGTCGCGGTCGCGCTGGAAACGACTTCCGACAGTCCGTCTGGCCCGCTAGCCGAGTACCGCTCGGATCCTGTTCGACAGCCGTTCGAAAACCGACGAGTCGTCGTCTCGAGCGGTCGCCGCCGATGACGAGTCGGATCGTACTCCGCCGGCCGCCCGGTCACAATACGGGCAGGTATCGGTCTCGTCGCCGTAGTACGGCAGGCCACACTCCTCGCAGGTCGTTCGCTGTTTTCGCGTGGCTGTGTCGGAACTCATCGGCCCGCTTGGGATACGGTACCAATCGAAATATAGCTGTGTCATCGCCGACCGAACTGACAGCCGTACTGACTGGTTCGCGATCCCCTCGGCGGCGGTCGGCCGACCGCGGCTCGCATCGGCACCGCCGTTTCCGCGAACGGGCGCGAGTCGTGATTGCAGCCTCGAGTCCGCGCTACGCCGTCTTTTCGCCCGCTTCCCGTCCCATCCGCTTGCTGTAGTCCCAGCTGTAGATCTCCCGGGGCTCGATCCGAACGCGGACCTCCTCGCGGTCGTCGTCGAGCAGCCGCGTTGCCAGCGGTGAGTCCGTGTCGCCGAGGTAGCGTTCGATCAGTGCCCGGAGGACGGCCTTGTCCTCGTCGGGTGCGATCTCGGCGGTGCCGGTCCCCCTGATCCCGCGGTAGGGCACGTCGTTCGTCGAGATGTCGAAGCCAACCGCCGGCTCGCGGCGGAGGAACCGAACGACGGCGGCGTTTGCACCCGTCGCACACTCGAGGGCACCGTCGCGGTAGCGATACCACAGCGCGACCGGCCACAGCGACCCGTCGGGCCTGTGGGTCGCGAGCCGGATCGGGATGGTCGCCTCCTGAAGGAACGCTTCGACGTCGTCTTCGTCCCACGCGCCGCGGAACTCGGTCATACGGAACCGCTTCGGAGAGCAGACTGAAAAAGCTCGACCCCGCTGTTCGACTCGGGTCGTCACTCGAGTGCGTCGGGGCCGTCCTCGAGGGCCGCCAGGAACGGCTCGACGTGGGTCTCGCGACTCGGCGAGTCGAACAGTTGATGGCCGCCCTCGTAGACGACGCGGTTCGACTCGGGCGTGCGGCGTTCGATCGCCGTCGTGCTGACGACGGGGACGGTCGGCGTGTAGAAGACGACGCCCGCTTCCTCGAACTGGAACGGCGGGAGCCGCGACTGAGCGCGTTTCGCCTCCCGGAGGAACGTCGGGGCGACCCGACTCGGCGTGTCCGCGAGTTGCCGGTCGGTCGCCAGCGCCCCCCAGCATCTCCCGGTCGGCCCCGCCGTTCGGGAGGATCGACCGCGACAGCGGGAGCCGCATGGCGAGCGAGACGATCGGATTCCGCATATCCCCGTGAAAGCCCCCCACGGGCTCAGGTAGACACGCCGGTCGGCTCCCGCGAGGAACTCCGCGATGAGCCCGCCGGTGCTGTGGCTCAGCAGCCGGAACGACTCGAGGCCGCGCACGTAGTCGTCGATCGGTTTCACCCATTCCGCATCGAAGTCGGTGACGACCGTCGGGATTTCGAAGACGGTGACGCGATAGTCGGCGTCGACGAGCCGGTCGACGAGCCACCGGACGTTCTCGTGGTCGATCCGGTTCCCCCAGCCGAGGACGAAGACGAGGTTCCGACTCCCCTTCTTCGTTGAACCTCTCGCTTCGAATACATATCTGGGTCGAAACGGAGTCGCCTATGCGTATCGGTCGCAGATTCCCGTCTCGCACACTACGATAGCCACTGTCCCTGCTGTCGGCGCAAATCACGCGACGGTGACGAAACGTATACTTTACTGCAATATAATTGTCGGAAAACACATGGCTCTGTACGGGGTAGTGGTCGTCGGATTCGGGTTCCTCGTCGTCGCCTACAGCGTCGTCCGGTATCTCGGACACGCACAGGCGCGGCTCATGACGGCCCACGAGAACTGCGAGAAGACGTGGGCCGACATCGAGGTCCTGCTCGAGCGGCGACGGGCAGAACTCGAGCAACTCGTCGACTTGACGAACGAACACGTCTCCCACGAGCGGGATCTACTCGCGGGTATCGTCGACGCCCGCGAGGGTGCGATCGAGGCGCAGTCGCCGGCGGAGGCTGCCGCGGTCGCGGTCTCACTCCGTGACGCAACCCAGGAAGTCTACGCGCTCTCGGACGAGTACCCCGAACTGGCGTCGAACGACCGATTCGAGGAACTCTCGCGTTCGATCCGACGCCTCGAGCAACGGCTGGAGGACCGCCGAGAGCAGTACAACGAGGCCGTCGCGACGTACAACGCGTTGCTGTACACGTTTCCCGAATCGCTGTTCGCCAGATACCACCGGTTCGGCCGCCGGCAGCCGTTCGTCGCCTCCCGCGGCGCACACGAGGGCGTCGACGTCGGCGAGCGCCTCGCCGTCGGATCGCCGACGACCGAGCCGTGATCCTCGCGATTTTCTTCTATCTCGGGCTGGTTCTCGGCTCGGGCTTTCTCGTGCTGGTCGGGATCCAGACCGTCAGCGACGGCTTCGAGCGCCACGAGGAACGGACCGCGATCCTCGATCGGCCCGTCTCGTCGCTCTCGGCTGTCGCGTTCGGCGAGACCGCACTTGTGGGGACGGCTCGAGCCGACGGACGTCCGGAGCGAGTTCCCTTCGGCGGGCAGGATCGAGCCCTCTTCTACGACGTGACCGTCGACGACACCAACAAACTCGAGACGCCACACGTCGACGAGCGGGTCGCACGGTCGTTCTTCCTCGAGCCCGACGCCGATGCGGCCGACGCCGACGGTCACGTCCGGGTCGACGCGTCGGGGTTTCGGCTCGACCTCTCCGACGATCGACGGTGGTCGACGGAGATAGCGAGTCACGAGGCCATTTCCGACGATCTGGAGGCGTTCGCCGAGGCAAAGGACGTGCCCGCACAGGGACTGGAACGGGACCGGGAGTTCGCCTACGAGTATCTCGCACCCGGCGACGACGTGTTCGTCTACGGCCGCGCGGTGCCGGATGACCGCGCGGGCGGCGACGGGAAGGGTGTCCTCGTGACCGTCCCCGAAGGCGGCGCCGGCGTCATCTCCGACAAATCACCCGAGACGCTGCTCGCCGAGCGCCGCCGTGTCTTGGCGAAGAGCGTCTTGCTCGGCGTCCTCGAGTGCGTCGTCGGCCTCGCGGTGTTCCTCTGGCTGACCGGCATCGCGCAGTTCCTGCTCGGCGCCTGACTCAGGCCCACGCTTCGCTGGCGACGACCCACAGCCCCGCGCAGATCCCTTTGACGATCCAGACCGTGATGACGCCGAGGATCGCGCCCACCGCGAGGAGCAGAACCGCGGCGGCATCGGAGAGTTCCCCGCCGAGGATCCGGTCGGCGACGGACAGCCCGATGAGCAGCCAGCCGACGATCGCCCCGAGATAGAGGACGACGTTCGTCCAGAACTTGGCGATCCGGTAGATTTCGTGGACCGGTTCCGGCAGGGCTCGAGCCCATCCGGGACCGGGACGGGGAATCCGATCGGCGACCGGCCTCGTTAGCTCGACGAACTTGATTACTGCAAGGAAGACGAGTCCGAGCGGGAGCAAAAGCGGGTCCCACCATTTCCGTTCGATCTTCGTACCGGGTGGTTGGACGACCCACTCGTCGGGGCCTGGCGCTGTCGACTCGTCCGTGAGCGCGGTCCAACACTCGTCACAGTACGTCGCCGGCGCTGCATCGAACCCGTCGAGGCCGGCGCCGTGTTCAACGGCACACGGTTGGCCGTCGTCGTCCGCATGAAAGTGCGTCCGCAGTCCCACCGTCGTTCCGACGACCGAGAGCGTCTCTTTCCCCAGCCGCTCGCGCTCGAGGTCGGTCAGGGAACCGCCGTCGAGTAGTCGGGCCGTCGAGACGATGCCGAGGGACTCGAACTCGAGGCCGACGCCGAACAACCCGAACTGCCCGTTTCTCATCGTGATGTAGCTGTCAGTAACGCCGATTGCGATGTCGAGGCCCTCAGCTTCGGCCTCGAGCGCGTCGAAGAACGATCCCACGTTACCGTCTGTCGAATCGTCCTCAGGGGGTTTCTCGAGCGGCGCTCGAACCGGGGCCGGCATCTCGAACGTCTCGCGAAGCGTCTCGGCGACTGTCTCACACGCCGCCGGCGACGGATCGCCGACCGGAATCACCGCGGCGCGCGGAACCTCGCCGTGCGGAAAGACGACCATCGATGCCACCACGTGTCCGCCCGTACTAATATGTATCCCGATACGTTCGACGGCGCGACGGATCGATCCGCTCGTCGGTGGCGTTCCGTGGTTTCGGTGCCAGCCGGCGAGGCCAACGAATCGGTCGATCTCGCCTGACGGGCGATCGGTTCGTCAGTGGATCGTTCGATATTTCAAATCACCATCTATTTGGAGCGGCCCGACGGCTACTGATCGCTCGCAGACCGCTCGGGGATACTACTATTACGGTCCCGCTATATGGTGTGTGGTACCATGACGGGGAACGGGGATACCTACGACTACGTGATCGTCGGCGCGGGACCGGCGGGCTGTGTACTCGCGAATCGGCTATCGGCCGACGGCGACGAGGTACTGCTTCTCGAGGCGGGCGAGCCCGACGAGCAACGCGAAATCTCGATCCCGGTGGCGTTTTCGGACCTCTTTCAGTCCGACGTCGACTGGAACTACCACACCGAGCCCCAGTCGGCACTGCACGACCGGGAACTCTACTGGCCCCGCGGGAAGACGCTCGGCGGCTCGAGTTCGATCAACGCGATGATCTACGTGCGGGGTCAGTCCGCGGACTACGACCGCTGGGCGGAACTGGGCAACGAGGGGTGGGGCTACGACGACGTGTTGCCGTACTTCAAGCGGGCCGAGGACAACGCCCGCGGTCCGTCGGCCTCCCACGGAGTCGGCGGCCCGCGACACGTCGACGATATTCGGTCGCCGAACGAACTCAGCGAGGCCTTCGTGAAAGCGGGGCAGGCGGTCGGTCTGTCCCACAACGAGGACTTCAACGCCGGCGACCAGGAGGGAGTCGGCTTCTATCAGGTGACCCAGGAGGACGGTCGCCGCCACAGCGCCGCCGACGCCTATCTGAAGCCCGTCCTCGATCGGCCGAACCTGACCGCGGTGACGGGGGCACGGGTCACGCGGATCCGGTTCGACGGCCAAACGGCCGTCGGCGTCGAGTACGCCCGCGACGACGGCGACGGCAGCCCCGCGACGGTCGACGCGAGCGAGGAGGTAATCTGTGCGGCCGGTGCGATCAACTCGCCGCAGTTGCTCATGCTCTCGGGTGTTGGCCCGGCCGACCACCTCGAGCGCCACGACATCGACGTCGTCGCGGACCGCCCGGGTGTGGGCCGGAACCTGCAGGACCATCTGCAGGTCGGGGTCAACTACGAGTGCGAAAAGCCGCTCAGCCTCGCCGATGCGGACTCCTTGCTGAACCTCGTGAAGTTCTTCCTCCTGAAACGGGGGCCGTTGACCTCGAACGTCGCGGAGGCCGGCGGCTTCGCGACCGGTACCGACGACGCCGACCGCCCCGAGATCCAGTTTCACTTCGGGCCGTCGTACTTCGTCGAACACGGCTTCGACAACCCCGACGGTCACGGCTTCTCGCTCGGTGCCCTTCGCCTGCGTCCCGACAGCCGCGGCCGGATCACCCTCCGGTCGGCCGACCCCTTCGACGAGCCGGCCATCGATCCACAGTACCTGACCGAGGGCGACGACCTCGAGGTGTTGCTCGAGGGGATCAAGCTGGTCCGGGAGATCCTGCGGGCCGAGCCGTTCGACGCGTACCGCGGCGAAGAGGTGTTGCCGGGATCGGACGTCCAAAGCGACGAGGCATTGATCGAGTACATTCGCGAGACCGCCGAGACGCTGTACCACCCCGTCGGCACCTGCAAGATGGGCGACGACGAGCTGGCGGTCGTCGACGACCGGCTCCGGGTACGGGGGGTCGAGGGACTGCGCGTCGTCGACGCGTCGGTGATGCCGACGATCACCAGCGGCAACACGGACGCGCCGACGACGATGATCGCGGAGAGGGCCGCCGACCTCGTTCGAACCGACGGCTGAGCCGATCGCTCGAGTGCCGTCGACGGTCGTCCCGCGGCACGGAATTGATGGATGAGTAACTATTTTACCGTCCCCTCCGAACCCTCGAGTGACTATGGATGTCGACGAATTCGTCACCGAGAACGAACCGAAAGCCGGCGGCGAGGCCTTCCAACTCGAGAGCGACAAGCTGCTCGACGTCGCCGTCGACGGCTCCGTGATCGCCAAGGCGGGCTCGATGATTGCCTACGACGGGGACCTCTCCTTCGAGGGGATCTCCTCGGCCGAGGGCGGCATTACCGGCTTCCTCAAGGAGAAGGCAACCGGGGAGGGGACGCCGGTCATGGAGGCGACCGGCACCGGCCACCTCTATCTCGCCGATCAGGAGAAGAAGATCCAACTGCTGGAACTCGATGCCGGTCAGTCGATCTCGGTCAACGGCAACGACGTCCTCGCGTTCGAGCCGAGCGTCGACTACGAGATCAGG
Source organism: Natrinema sp. H-ect1 (assembly GCF_041821105.1). NCBI lineage: Archaea > Methanobacteriati > Methanobacteriota > Halobacteria > Halobacteriales > Natrialbaceae > Natrinema > Natrinema sp. H-ect1. The sequence continues at coordinate 75,863 of NZ_JBGUBA010000002.1, forward strand.
ACCGTCGAGAGCATCGCCGGCTTCTCGGCCGGTGGGTTGACCAACGTCTTCCTCGAGGGGCCGGGGACCGTCGCGATCACCACCCACGGGGAGCCCCTGGTCTTGCGACCGCCGGTCAGGACCGACCCCAGTGCGACCGTCGCCTGGAGCGGGACGACGCCGGGCAGTCACGTCGACAAGGCGTTCTCGAATATGATCGGACAGTCCTCCGGCGAGACCTACCAACTCGAGTTTACGGGATCCGAGGGGTTCGTCGTCGTCCAGCCCTACGAGGAGCGGACGCCACAGCAATAGCAGGCAGCACCGGCATCACACCGTCCCACGTATCACCGGTGGATCGGTACGCGTTCCTAGACGACTTCCATGAACCGACGAGCGCTCGGCGCGATTTCGGTCGCGGTCGCACTCACGCTCCCCTGGGTCGCCGTTGTGGGGGCAACCGACCTCCTCCCCTGGGTTGCGACGACGGTCGGGGTCGGGTACGAAGCACCGGCTGCGCTCCGAACGCTCTCGACGCTCGCGACGGTGATCCTCACAGGGCTTGCCGTCCTCGGTGCTGCGTTCCTGCTCGCGTGGGCCGCCGAAACCGCCGAGAAAGACGTTCCACAGGCGTTCGCGATCGCCGTCCTCGCCGTGTTGGCCGTCGCACCCGAGTACGCCGTCGACGCGCTCTATGCCTGGAACGCGGGCGTGTTCGCCGGGACCGAACGCGGGATGGAAGCCGGCAACCTGGCCGTCGCCAATATGACCGGCGCGAACCGCATCCTCATCGGCCTCGGCTGGGCCGGCATCGCCCTCTTTACGATCTACCGGAGCGGCGCGTCGACCGACCCCGCCGTCGAGCGACGCGACGGCTTCCTCTCGGACGTCGTCGTCCTCGACCGGGAGATCGGCCTCGAGATCGTTTTCCTGTTGCTCGCCACCCTGTGGGCCTTCCTCGTCCCGCTCAATGGCGGGATCGATATTTTCGACATGCTGTTTCTGGTCGGGCTCTACGTCTGTTACATCGCGGTCATCCTTCGGGGCGAGGTCGAACCCGACATGGACCACGTCGGCGTCCCGGCGTATCTCCAGCGCTTCTCGAAGCCAGCCCGGATCGCGACCGTCCTCCTGCTGTTTGCTTACTCCGGCGTGATGATCTTCACCGCCGTCGAACCCTTCGCTCACGGCCTCGAGTCGCTCGGTGAGAGCGTCGGGATCCCCTCCTTTTTCATGATTCAGTGGATCGCGCCGCTGGCCTCCGAAGCGCCGGAACTGATCGTCGTCGTCTACCTCGTCAACAAGGCCCGCTCGACGGCGGGTTTCAACGCCCTGATCTCCTCGAAGCTCAACCAGTGGACGCTGCTGATCGGGACCCTCGTGGTCGTTCATTCGCTGGCGCTTGGCAGCTATGGCGTCCTCGCGTTCGACTTCAAACAGTCCGCGGAGATCTGGCTGACCGCCGCCCAATCGTTCTTCGCGATCTCCCTGCTGATCCGCTTCGAGATCTCCGTGAAAGAAGCGGTCACGCTGTTGACGCTGTTTCTCTCGCAGGTACTGCTCGAGTTCGCCCTCATCCGTGAGTTGGTGACGCTACCGGTCTCGAGTACCGACCTCCTGTTGCTCTACAGCGGGCTTTACCTCGTTCTCGGGACGGCGCTGTTCGTCCGCCGTCGGCGGGCGCTCGGCAGCCTCGTTCGCCGAACCGCGGGGACCGTCGGCGACGCGATGTCGACCGGCGACGACCAACCCCACAGCGCCGACGACTGAACCGGCCGGCCATAGACATACGGGGCCGGAGGTGGTGACACCCTCGTGGCGTGTCCTCGATCGGCCCGCTTCCCGCCGATGCGGCACTCGCTCCCGCGCTCGCGGTCGCCCTCGCGCTGGTGCATCTGTTCGCCGGCCGACTGAGCGTCGGCGGGCGGATCCCGCGGAGCCGGTGGCTCTCCCTCGCCGGCGGCGTCTCGGTCGCGTACGTGTTCGTCCACCTCCTGCCCGAGATCGGCGCGGCCGCGACGACACTCGGGGCCCGCGGGGCGGCGACCGGCGAATCGGCTGGCTACCTGATCGCCCTGATCGGCTTCGTCGCCTTCTACGGCCTCGAGCAGTTCGCCCGGCGGTCGAACCTCGATCCCGGTTCGGACGGCGACCCGTCTGGGACCGCGGTGTTCTGGATTCACGTGGGCTCTTTCGCCGTCTACAACGCGATCGTCGGGGCCCTGCTTCTGGACCCCGAACTCGACGGGCTCTTTCCCTTCTTCGTCGCGATGGCGCTGCATTTCCTCGTCACCGACGACGGCCTTCGGGACCACCACGGTCCGACCTATCGGCACCGTGGCCGGTGGGTGCTGTCGGCCGCGGTTCTCGTCGGCGTCGTTGTCGGATACGCCCTCGAGGACACCGATCTCCTCGTCTCGGTGTTCGTGCCCTTTCTGGCCGGCGGGATCGTCCTCAATGTGATCAAAGAGGAGCTGCCGTCCGACCGCGAGAGTCGGTTCCCGGCGTTCGCTATCGGAGCGGCGGGGTACGCTGCGCTGTTGCTGTTCGTCTGAACGGTTCCGCTGCCGGGTGCTGTCACTCGACAAACAGGGGCGTTTTACCGCTCCGCTATAATCGATCGCTATGAAACTTCGACGGCCGCGCCGGCCGCGGGACTTCCGGCTCGCGGACTCGGCCCAGCAGATCGTCGGGGGGTTCCTGCTCGCCGGCCCGTTCGTGGTCACCGAGGAGGTCTGGACGCTCGCGGCGAGCATGAACCTCTTCCAAGCGATCGGGACCGTGATCGTGGTGTTCGGGATCGGCTACGGCGCGCTGTATACCGCGGACACGACCCGCGACGTCGACGACGAGCAGGAGGTCGCCGGGATTCCGTTGCGGTTTATCTCGCTGATGATCGTCTCCTTCGGCGCAGTGACCGTACTCGCGCTTTTACTGGACGCCCCCGATACCTTCATCGAGGACGCCAAGACGACCCGCGAAGTCGCACAGACGACGTTCAAGGCCATCAGCGTCGGCTCGGTATTCAGCGTCGTCGGCGCGGCGACGGCCGACAGCATCTTCGCGAAGAACGGTTAGAGCCGCGAGTCGTCGTACGACTCCTTGGACCGCTCGGCGTGGTCGTTCCCGCAGTCGGGACAGGCGAGCCGCTCCATGTTGTCCATCGAGACCTCGAGCGAGCCGCAGTTCGCACAGTAATAGCCGTACTGCTGTTTTCGATCCTCGTCCTCGTAGGTGTGGAAAAACGGCGCCGCGGTGCCGGATTCGGCCCCGTCGCGGTCGATGTAGACCGTCGTCCCGTCGTCGGTCGCGGTCAGGTCGCCGTCGGTTGTCTCCGTCCCGGGGAGGTCCTCGTCGGCGGTGTCGGCGGTGACTGTCGCGTCGTCCGCACGCGATTCCGTCGGGAGGGAAACGTCGATGTCCGGCTCGGTATAGACGTACTTGACGAGCGACTCGCCGGCGACCTCGACCTCCCGATCGCCGTCGTGTTCGAGGCCGAACCGTTCGACGAACCCGTGGCCCTCGGTGTTCTCCTCGAGGACGGTCACGCGGACGTGGTCGGCCCCGCGGTCGCGGAGACGCTCGGTCATCGACTCGTAGAGTTCCGTCCCGATCCCCTTGCCGCGGTGTTCCGGATCGACGAACAGCCAGTCGATCTCGCCCCACTCGTCCGCGAGTCGGCCCTCGACGACGCCGGCGATGGTTCGGTCCTCGATCTCCGCGCCGGTCTCGACGACGTAGAGGACGGTCTCGTCGTCCTCGAGTCGCTCGCTGACGGCGTCGTCGGCGAACTCCTCGTCGGTGATCCCGTCGATCTGCCCCGGGCTGAGCCTGAACGAGGTCGTCATCGAACTCTCCACCACGTCCCGGATCCGCTCGCTCTCGTCCGGTTCCGGCTCCCGTATCTCCATACTGGGTAGTCGACGCCGATCCGGATAAGATGGCTGCCGGCAGAAACAGCCGACGCTACGAGCGGGAACGGTCTGTCACGTCACTCCCCGCCGCCGCCGGTGACGACGACCGGCCGATCAGACCTGAGGATCACGCCCTGCGTGGTGCTGCCGAAGATCGCCTTTCCGACGGGCGAGCGCTTCCGGCCGCCGAGAACGATCGAATCGACGTCGTAGCCCTCGGCCTCCTCGAGGATGTCGTCTTCCGTGTCGCCACTGTCCTCGATCAGGGTCACGTCGACGCCGGCCTCCTCGAGGCGCTCCTTCGCGCGCCGGACCGAGCCGATCCGGGAGGCGGACTTGAACTTCTCGAATTCCTTCGGGAGCTTCTCGCTGTTTTCGGTGAAGACGAAGAGAATGTACGCTTCGACCGACTCCGCCGCGTCGGGCAGCGACGCGACGTACTCGGCCTGTTCGACTGCGCGGTCCTCGTTGGCATCGACGGGCATCAACACGCGGTACATGCGCAGTGGTTGGCATTCGGCAACAATAAAACCGGCCGTGACTGTCACCGCGCCGGATGGGTTCGACCGCGCTCGAGCGGTTCGGACGATTCCCACGCCCGACGGGTTACTCGTCGGCTCCGTCGCCCTCGCGCAGGGACCGGCGGCGGATCTTGCCGGTCGTCGTCGTCGGTAGCCGCTCGACGAACTCGATGTGTTTCGGATACTCGTACTCGGCGAGGCGGTCCCGGACCAGGTCACGGATCTCCGCGCGGAGTCCCTCGGGGTCGTAGTCGTCGACGGCCGGCTTGACGAAGGCCTTGATCGCCTCGCCACGGGTCTCGTCGGGGACGCCGACGACACCGGCCTGTTCGACGGCCTCGTGGGCGAGGACCGCGTCCTCGACCTCCGTCGGTCCGACGCGGTAGCCGCTGGTAAGGATCACGTCGTCGGCTCGCGAGTGGAACCAGACGTAGCCGTCCTCGTCGCGCTCGACGAGGTCGTCGGTCAGGAACCACCTTCCGGAAGACCGTTGCTCTTCCGACTCCCCGCTCGCTCCGCTCGCGGGGACGTCTTCGGTCCGCTTGTTCGCCGTCTTCTCCGGCAGGCCGTGGTACTCGTCGAAGAAGACCCGCCGGTCGGCCGGCTTCACCGCGAGTTCACCGACCTCGCCGCGCTCGAGGCGCTCGCCCGTCTCGGGGTCTACCACCGCGATCTCGTAGCCGGGTAGGGGCTTGCCCATGCTGCCGGGGCGGGTATCGAACCACCGCGCCGCGTTCCCGACGACGAGGTTGAGTTCGGTCTGGCCGTAGAACTCGTTGATCGCGACGTCGTCGAACGTCGATGCGACCCAGTCGACGACCTCCGAGGTGAGCGGTTCGCCGGCCGACGCGAACGTCCTGATCGAGAGATCGTACCGCCGTTCGGGGTCGTCGACGCCCATCAGCAACCGGAGCGCCGTCGGGGGCATGAACGCCTCGGTCACGTCGTGGCGCTCGAGCAGGTCGTAGACGTCGTCGGGATCGAACTCGTCGCGGGGCCAGCCGACGACCGAGCAGCCGTGGTGCCAGGCCGCGAACAGCGTGCCGCCCAGTGCCGCGCCCCACGCCCAGTCGGCGGGCGTCCAGAGCGTGGCCTCGCCGTCGGCCAGTCCGCCGTCGAAGTAGTTGGCGGCCGCGGCGGCCCGCCCGAGCCAGAGCGCGTGGCTGTGTCGAACGCCTTTCGGCGGCCCCGTCGATCCGCTCGTATACATGATCGCCGTCGGTGTCTCTGGCGTCGCGTTGTAGACGTCGATCCCGGGCTCGTGGGCTGCGATCAACTCCTCGAACGAGTGGGCGTCGCCCCGTACCGCGTCGCCGTCGTCGAGTTCGATCACGGCCTCGAGGGGGGGACACTCCTCGCGGATCTCGTCGACGGTCTCGCGGACGCTCGGATCGACGACGACCGCTTTCGCCTCGCTGTCCGCGAGCCGGTACTGTAAGGCGTCGCGTCCGAACAGGACCGTCAGCGGCACGGATACCGCACCGAGTTTCCAGTTCGCGAGGTGCGTGATCGGGTTCCCCGGTTTCTGCGGGATCACGACGCCGACCCGATCGCCCGCCCCGACGCCGAGGTCGGCGAGCGCGGCGGCGAGCCGATCCGACCGGTCGTCGAGGTCCGCAAAGGAGTAGGTCTCGAGGCCGCCCTCGGGGGTCTCGTACCGCAGCGCCGTTTGACTCGTGTCCTCGTGTTTCCGGAGGAAGTCGACGGCGGGGTTGTACTCGTCGGGGAGGTCCCACGAGAACGATTCGCGGGCCCGCTCGTACGACTCGAACTCCGGCATGACCGTCCAGCTCATGGCTCGTGATACCGAGGCCAGCACATAGCCTCTTTCGACACGCGCGAAAATGAGAAGTGATCGACGGGCCGGCGACCACGAGGCCGAATCAGTCTTCTTCGCTTTCCCCGTCCGCCTCGGATTCTTCTTCGTCGTTGCTCGCCTCGGGTTCCTCGTCCGTTTCGGACGCTTCTTCCTCGTCGGCCGTCGTTTCCTCGCCTTCGCCTTCGACTTCGATCTCCGCTTCGACCTCGATCGAGAGTCCGTCGGCTTCGAGTTCGCCCTCGAACTCGCGTTCGTCGCCGACCTCGATCTCGAGTTCGTTCGAATCCACTTCGACTTCGACCTCGACGTCGACGGTGACTTCGTCGTCCATACGCCCGCTTCGCCGGGCACCCCTAAAGTGGTATCGCGCGTTTTCGGGAGTCGAACACGCCCGCTGTTGTCCGTCCGGAAGACATTTTTAGGCCGGCCGAAAAAGAGAGGTATGACCGATCCCGTCCGGGTGACGCTCGAGGACGACGACGACGCGACCTCGGTCCGAGTTTACGACGACGAGGGCGACGTTTCGACCGACGGCGCGACGTTCCGGTTCAGCGTCGACGGGGACGGAAGCGGCGGCGACAACGCCGGCGCGGAACCGGCGGGGACCGATCCCGACCGCGAGCCGCGCTACGTCGCACCGCTGTCGGCCGTCCCGACCGACGGCACGCTTCGCTGTGAGGCCCGCCGGGACCGTCGCGGGACCGAACTGATCCTCCGACGACGCGGTGACGACGTCCTCGCGTGGCGCAACTCCTGTCCCCACAAGCCCGAGGTCCGACTCGATCCCGGCCCTGGCGCGATCGTCAGGGACGACCAACTGGTGTGTCACGAACACGCCGCCCGCTTCGACTGTGACGACGGTGTCTGTACGGCCGGTCCCTGCCGGGGTGACGCCCTCGAGGAAATCGCGGTCGCCGTCCGCGACGGCGACGTCTACCTGACCGACGACCGGTTCGATTCCTGCCGGCGGCTCGACGAGCCACGCGCGTAGTCCAGTCCCAGATGTCCCGTCGGAACTGACGTCCGAACCCGAACTGCGGTCGATCCCCGTGATCGTGCTGACGAGTTCGCCCTCGGAGGAGGATCTCGCTCGCTCGTCCGACCCTCCCGCCAACGCCTCCGTTCAGAAACCCGTCGAGCCCGAGGCGTTCATCGAACTGGGTCGCTCGTTCGAGGACTGCTCGCTGACGTTCGTCCGGTTTCCCGGCGACGCGTCCTGACGGCCTCGAGTGTCTCCCGCCTACGACTCGAGCAGGGCCGGCACGTCGTTGACCGACTCGAGGACCGCCGCCGCACCGTCGTCCTCGTACTTCCGTCGGCCCTCGTCGCCGGTCAGCCCGCCGGTGAGGACGCCGATCCCGTGGTACTCGCGGTCCAGGTCGGCGTCGCTCGCGTTGACCGCCGTCCGCACGTCGTCCAGCGTGTCGCCGACGAACGCGACCGAATCGGCGTCGAACCGCTCGGCCAACGTCGTCAGTGCGCGCGGATGCGGTTTGCCTTCCTCCCAGTCGTCCATCGTGAAGCGATGCTCGAGCGGCACCGCGTCGTCGAGGCCAACCCGCTCGAGGGCGATCTCGGCCTCGGCTGCCGGGCGCCCCGTCAGCACGCCCACGTCCCACGACGCGAGCAGTCGATCGCGCGTCCCGGGCTCGAGCAACACCGGCTCGTCGTGGATAAAACCCGGCGTCTCGCGCTCTAGATCGGGCTCGCCGCCCTCGAGCCCGCGGTAGAGTTCGTCGCCGAGATACAACTGTTGGAAGACGTCCCGCAGCCGCTCGCGGTCCCAACGGCCGGTCACGCGCTGGGTGGCCCGCGCGCCGATCCCGTCGCGAACGACGCTTTCGGCCGCCTCGAGGCCGCCGCCGTTCGCAGCGATCCCGTCGGTGAAGGTCTCGAGCGACTCGTCGTACCCCTCCTCGGTCGCGAGGACGTAGAGCGCGGCGGCGTACGTTAGTTCCCAGTCGTTGTTGAACCCGCCCGCGTCCTTGAACCGCTGGATGTCTGCCTTGCGGATCGTCCGGTCGTAGACCGCCTCGACGGACTCGACGATCGCCCGGCGATAGGAGTCGGCGACGTCGACGAGTACCCCGTCAATGTCCAGTACGACGGCGTCTGCGTTCATATCCGTCCCGACGGGCCGGCAGGGATAAAGGCGACCGGTTTCAGACCAGCCCGACGCTCCACGCCGCCGCGACGAACAGGGCGACGGCGTAGGCGACGTCCGCCCACAGCCTCGAGAGAAGGTTCGCGAGGTAGATCACGGCGACGATCGGCACCCCAACGAGGACGCTCGGCGACCGTCGCCACTCGGCCCGCGAGCGGTTCCAGAGCGTCCTCGCGTCCCCGGTACTCGGAAAGGCCTGCGTCCCGATCGCGAGGCCGAGCCAGCCAAGCACCACTCCGGCGGCCAGCGTCGATCGCGGGGCGCTCCCGACGGCGTCGATCCCCGCGACGATCGACGCCAGTCCGACGAACAGGCCGAACGCGACGGCGCTGTTGACGAGAAACGGCGCGACGCTGATGACAAACGACTCCCGATAGCGCTCGGGCTGGCCGTGGCGGACGTACCCAGGCGGGTTCCCGAGTCTGAAGTACGCGACCTCGAGGACGGGCACCCCGACGAGCCGACAGGCCGTCTCGTGGGCGAGTTCGTGGACGACGACGCCCGGCGCTGCGAGCAGCCGGAGCAGAAGCCGAACCAGTGCCCCGATCCCGAGGAGTACTGTCGCCAGTATCGCGACCGCGACGACTGCCGCGAGGACGTACGTAACCGTCTCCGGGTTCACGACCGCCGAACAGTCCCGTAACCGTATAATTCTTCGCCTCGAGACGGTCGACGAACTGGCCGCCTACTCCCCACGGACTCGAGCGACGTACAGCGTCCCCGTCTCGATCGTTTTCCGTTCGACCGGCACTGCAGACGGGTCGCCGCCCAGCGTCGTAAACAGGAAATCGGCGTCGGCGGTCCGGGCGACCTCGAGGGCCGGACGATGCAGTTCGGGCGGCAGGTTCCGCGCGTAGATCGCGTCCGCGTCGGCGTAGACGGACGGCTCGGGATTGACGATGTCGTCGCGAACGAACGCCACGCCCGCCGGCACGTCGCGCTCGTGGACGTCCGTCGCGGTGACGGCGACCCCGCGGTCGGCCAGCGCTCGAGCCAGGTCGGTCCGGCGGCCGATTCCGATCTCGACGACGCGATCGTAGTCCGCGAGGACCTCGAGCAACGCGTCGGGATTCCGGCGAGAGTGGGCCACGGCGGGACGTTTATGCCACCCGCGGCCATAGCCCTTGCTATGCTCGTCGATATCGTGCCGGTCGGCAGCGTCCCCGCCGAGGTCAAGCGGGCGGCCTCCGCCGCGTTGCGATCGGTCTACGACTGCGACGTCTCGATCAACGACTCGCAGTCGGTCCCCAACGGTGCCTACGACTCCGACCGGAACCAGTACTCCGCCGAGACCTTCATCCAACTCGCCGAACGGGTCGGTCGCGGCGAGAAAAACATCGCGATCACCCCCCACGACCTCTTCTACCGGCGGCGCAACTACGTCTTCGGACTCGCCTATCTCGATGGCAGCGGCAGCGTCGTTTCGACCTACCGGCTCCAGACCTCGAGCGACGGCGGCTTCTCGAATCAGAGCGCGGCCGACATCTTCGAGGACCGCGTCCGCAAGGAGATCGTCCACGAGATCGGCCATACCTACGGCCTCGAGCACTGCGACAACAACCGCTGTGTGATGAACTTCTCGCCGACCGTCCGCGAGGTCGACATCAAAGAGGAGAACCTCTGTGGCAGCTGTCAGCGACTGATGGGTTGACTCGACTCGCGCCCCCGTTTTCTCGATATCCGGTCTCGGCTCCCCATTCTCACGACAGGACGAACAGGACCGCACCGACGAGCCCGATGCCCGTAAACGCCATCGCCGTCCAGAACGGGACGGGACCGGGTTCGGGGGCCACGCCGTCGGTCGAGAGCGACTCGGCTGCGACCCCCAGCGTCTGTCCGACACCGCTGCCCAACAGTACTCCAGCGATGGTACTGCTCCCGCGTCTGGCGAGCAGTAGCAACGCGACCGACGTGAGGAGACCGCCGGTAACGGCGATCGAGAGCCGATAGAGTCGGACCCTGTCCATAGCCGTTCGACACGCTTTCCGCCAAAATAGTTGGAGTATAAACACTTTGGCCGGCAGCCGGCTCGAGGCCGAACTTCGAATCCCGGCGTCAGGGCGCGTAGTAGTACTCGCCGTCGTCTTTCTGCTGGCGGTCCAGCTGGGACTCGGGCTTGTTGATCCGCGGTCGGGACGTGCGCTCGTCCCGGCGGAACGTGACCTCGAGGTTCGCGAGGAACTCGTTCATGCCGTCGCGCATGGACTGGGGCTGGCCGGCACGGCCCTGGACGGCGGGCTCGCCGTCGAAAACCATCAGCCGATCGGCGAGCAGGTCCATCATGTAGATGTCGTGGTCGATGACCAGCACGGTGGCGTCCTGCTGTTCGGCGTAGCGCCGGATCGCCTTCGTGGCCTGGACCCGCTGTTCGACGTCGAGGTGGGCCGAGGGTTCGTCGAGCAGGTAGAGGTCGGCCGAATCGGAGAGACAGGCCGCGATGGCGACCCGCTGGCGCTCCCCGCCCGAGAGGTCCGAGAGGTTCTGCTCCATGATCCGCTCTAACTGTAGGGGCTGGGCGATCTCGGTGTTCCAGTACGAGGAGCCGAACTGGTCGGTGATCGACGAGAGGAACGCGTCGACCCGCATGTGCTGATCGATGGTGACGTACTGGGGCTTGTACGAGATGTCCAGATCGAGGTCGGCGTCGCCTTCGTCGGGCTCGAGGTTCCCTGTTAACAGTTTCGCGAAGGTCGACTTCCCGATCCCGTTGGGACCGACGACGCCCAGGACTTCGTTTTCCCGGATCGTGCCGCCCTCGACCTCGAGGGAGAACTCGCCGTCGCCGTAGCTCTTGGTGAGGTCGGGATACTCGACGAGCGTATCGGCACGGCTCACGCTCCGTGGTGCGTGTTCCTCGAACTCGATCGGGTTCGGTCGGATCCGCATGTTCTCGTTGTCGAGATAGCCCGAGAGGTACTCGTTGATCCCGTTGCGGACGGACTTCGGCGAGGTGATGACCCCGTACGCGCCGGGTTCACCGTAGGCGACGTGGAGCGTGTCGGCCAGCAGGTCCAAGATTGCGAGGTCGTGTTCGATGACCAGCATCGACTTGTCCTCCTCCTCGGCGAGTTCCCGGATCAGTCGCGCTGCAGTCACGCGCTGGCCGATGTCCAGATACGGCGTGATCTCGTCGAGGAAGTAGAAGTCAGTGTCCCGTGCCAGCGTCGCCGCGATGGCGACCCGCTGGAGTTCCCCGCCCGAGAGGTCGTCGATCGACTGGTCCATGACCGGCCCGATCTCGAGGCGCTCGACCAGTTTGTCGAGGGCACCGCGCTCGTCGGTCCGCTCGAGCAGCTCGCGGGTGTTGCCGTCGAAGCTCTCGGGGATCTGATCGACGTACTGGGGCTTTCGCGAGATCGTCACGTCGCCGTCCCGGACGTCCGCGATGTAGTCCTGCAGTTCGGTCCCCCGGTAGGCTTCCAGCACCTCGTCCCACCCCGGTTCCTCCTCGTGGCGGCCGAGGTTGGGCTCGAGTTCGCCGGCCAGAATGCGGACGGCGGTCGTCTTCCCGATCCCGTTCGGGCCGAGAATGCCGGTGACCTGTCCCTCCTGTGGAGCTGGCAGACCGTACAGCGAGAAAGCGTTCTCGCCGTAGCGATGGACGGGCTCGTCCTGTAGTTCCTGAGGGAGGTTGATGATCTCGATGGCGTCGAACGGACACTTCTCGACGCAGATGCCACAGCTCTCGCCCAGACAGATCTCCTCGGAGATGTGGATCTGCTCGGGCTGGCCCTCCGCTGCCTCCTCGCCCCGCAGGGTGATACACTCCTTCCCGGTCCGGTTGGGCGGGCAGTAGTTCTTGCACTCGTAGCCACACCGATCGGGCTGGCACCGATCGAGGTCTACGACGGCGATGCTGTCGTCGGCCATGTTAGCCCGTGACCTCCGCCGTCAGCAGGATTCCCCACGTCACGAACCACAGCGAGAAGGTCATGAACGCGACGAAGAGGTAGTGTTTCGCCCCGAACTCGTCGTCGCCGTAGATCCCCGCGGCGTTGATGACGACGTACTGTAGCAAAATTGCGCCGAGGACGAACGCGAGCGCCTGCGTGTTCTGGGCGGCCTCGGCGGTCGTTCCGACCCAGGTAGTAGACGCAAGCGCCGCGCCGACGCCCAGCAACGCCGACATCGCGGTGACGCTGACCGAGCGAATGTGTTCGCGCCGGTCGCTGATCGATTCGGTCGACATGCAGGGAACTCCGAGGGCGGCGCTAAAAAGGCGTTCGCATTGTGTACGCCCACGCCGGGCGGCGAGCTGTCGCCTCGTCGGCCGAACTCACGTCCGTCGGGACGATCGATCAGGTGATCTCAAAGATATCGCCGTCCTCGCGCCCGTCGCTATCGGCATAGGTCACCTGATACGACTCGCCGGTCGGACCGTCGACCTCGAGGTTGGCAATCTCGATCGTTACCGTGTTTTTCTCGTTGCTTTTGCTGCTATAGGTGAGCTGTGCGGTGTTCGGATCGAACGACGCGGTCCCCTTCCCGCTCTGTACCGTGACGTCGGCATCGGTCACGCTCGAATAACTGACACCACCGCTGTCCTGTGGGTCGGAGAAGTCGATCGTCGCTTCGCCCTTGCTCGACAGTCCCGTCGGATCGAACGAGACGGTCTGTGTCGTCCCGTCGCTGCTGACGTTGCTCGCGGCGAACGACACTTGACCGGAGAACTTCCCCTGTCCACACTGTATGTCGACGGTCGCGTTGAACGTCGGGTCGGCGACTGAGATGGTCGATCCCTCGACGCCGTCGACGCGAACCACGACGTCCCGTTCGTTGACCGTCTGTTTCGCCGCGCATTCGACGGTGACGTTCGCCGTCGTTCCGACGTCAATCGTATCGCCCGTATTTGGCGAGGCGACGGCCAGAATACCATCGTCGACGCTACCGTCTCCGATCGATGCGATCGTCACGTCCTGTACGGTGAATGGTTCGTTGACGTTGTTCGTGAGCGTACCTACCCGGAGCGGACCGCTGTCGGCTTTGAGCGCGGTTCCGGTCACGTCGCCTTCGCTTTCGATTCCGAGGTATGCGTCCGGGTCCGCGACGGTCTGGACGCCGACGCCGCGGTCGGCTTCGAGGACACTGAAGCCGGCCGACGGTCCGGCGACTACCAGTGCGCCGACGATGGCGAGTACGGCCCCAGCGTGTTTGATCGATTGCAGACGCATTCGGTTGCCCCCTCTCCTCGAGTCGCTTCCCGGGCAGAACCCACGTCGCTGCCCGCGGTCGCTTGTCGACTCTCTCGAGGGGTTCGATAAAAACACGGTCTACCTTCCAGACCGTTCACAGCGTTTACGACCGTTTAGTTCCCACAGCGGCCGGTCGAATTACCGCTCGAGGTTCGCATCAGTATAGGGCGTCTCGGTCACGTACAGCCGTCACACGACTCGTATGATCGATCGCCACCGATGTACGGCTCTCCGTCGAGGACGAGCGTTTGACTCGTCGTCACGTCACCCATGACCTGAGCGCCGTCGTTGATCGTGATCTCTCCACCAGCATCGATGTTGCCATCAACGTAAGCGTTCTCGCCGATGATCACGTCGCCGTCGGTCTGAATATCTCCGTGGACTTCCGCGCCCGCGGCGATCGTGACCGTCTCGGTGGCGGTCACGTCGCCGTCGATGTAGCTGCCGGCAACTGTAGTCACGCTACCGGTGCCGTCGATATTGCCCGCTATCGTCGTGTCCTCCCCGATGACGATGTCGTCCCCGTTGACGTTGCCGTCGACGTAGCCGTCGGTCCCGAAGACCGCGTCCCCGTCGGTTGTGACGTCACCCGCGATCGTACTTTCATCACCGGTCGTGACGTCGTCCCCAGCGTCGATGTCCCCGTCGACGTAACTCTCGTTTCCGAGCGCCGTCTCCCCGTCGGCGTTTACGTTGCCCGCGATGGTGTTTCCATCGCCGGTCGTGACATCGTCACCCGCATCGAGATCGCCGTTGACGTAACTATCATCGCCCGCAGCGATGTCGCCGCCGGCACTGACATCGCCCTCGATGGTACTCTCGTTGCCGGCGGTCACGTCGTCTCCGGCGTCGACGTTTCCATCGATGTAACTCCCATCGCCGGCCGAGACGCTCCCGCCGCTACTGACATCGTCGCTTGCGTACCCGCTATCGGAGACGACGGCGTCGGCGTCGGTGCCGCTGCAGTCGTTCGTCTCGGCGTTACAGGGCACGTCGACCGTCACTGTCTCCGTCGTCTCCGAGCTACCGCGGTCGTCGACGAACGTCACTGTAAACGATTCCGCGTTCATGTCGGCGTCGAACCGATCGATCTCGACGGTCGCGGTGTCACCACTCAGTATCTCGAATTTGCCGCCGATGTCGACTCGAGAGCCGTCGGTCCTCCACTCGGGGTTGTCGCTGATCGTCCGCGTTTCCCCGGCCGTCGTGATCGTCATCTCGCCGTCGATCGCCGTCGACTTCGCGTGATCGACTGCGACGGAGCGAAGCCGGAAGTCCGTCCCGGTGTTTTCCAGTTCGAAGGTCACGACCCCGCCGTTCGGTGGAGCGACGCTCGTGACGGACAGCCCGGGACTCCCGCCCGGACCGCCGCCGCCGTTGCCGCCACAGTTGACGTCGACTTCGTTTTCCGTCTTCCACGTGGTGTCGACGGTCGCCGTCCCGGTCGCCTCGAGGTCGAACACCATCGTCCCAGTTCCGCCGTCGGAGCCGGCACACTCGACGACAATCGGGTATTTGCCGTTTTCCTCCTCGACGGAGACGTCGAACCCGTCGTCTTGCTCGCCGGCAAACTCGACGATCTCGGCCTCGATATCCGCGGTCGAGTCGATTCCGACGCCGTTATCGTGGAGTCGGAGGACCTCCACCTGACTGTTCGGCCTGATCTGATTTTCCGTCGCCGTGTTGTCCTCGATACCGAGGTAGGCGTTTTGCTGATCGCCCGCGACCATCGCGGTGACGCCGCGTTCGGAGCTGACCGTCGCGAACCCGAACGCGGGACCGGCGAGCAACACGCCGCCGACGAGCAGACAGACGAGCGCAAGCCGATGGACGCCGTTCATGGATCAGGGCGGCCGCTCCAGTTCGCCGAGTCGCATCCGTCTGGTCTGTATCACGTGGACGACCGCCGACACGGCAAACAGCACAAAGACCAGCGTCGCCCACCCCAGTTCCGGGATCGGCTCCGTCGGGACGACCTCGAGCCACAGTCCGGCCATGACGATCGCACCGACCGCCGACAGGCCCAGGTAGTACACCCCCCACGGGACCGAATCGCCGGGAACGATATCCAGATAGACGTCCAACTCGGCGGCCTCGTCAGTGAGTTCGATCGTTCGATCGTCGAACTCGATGACGTCGGCCCGCTCGAGCGTGGGGAGGTGGGTCTGTTGTAATGAGGTGTAGACCCGCTTTCGCTCGGCGGAGGTGATCTCCTCGACTTCTTTCTCGAGTTCCCAGGCGGCAACGTGTTCGGCGAGGTCACCCAGCGTGACGGGGCCGTCCTCTCGCTTGCAGTAGTGGAGGGTATAGCGGCGTCGCTGGTTGCTCAGCAAATCGAAAATCTCGCCCTGCTGAGACCGCGACTCGTCCGTCGTCGGCCCCCCTGTAGTCGGCTTGCCGTCGCTGGTCGTCGCCATTCCCGTTCAGTGTAACTAACTGGTTCGCTGACTATAACGCTTGTTGCCATCAGTGCAACTCGTCCCCGTGTTGTGGATCATCAACCGCCGTATCTGTTTCTCAGTCGTCCGCGGCTCCCGAAAACGCCGTCCTGCTTGCCGATCAGTTAGGACTAGTATTAGTTATCGATCAAGACCGTCCGTTCGGAGACGCTAATCGCATACCCGCTCGTCGAGGTCGGCCGTTTGTTCGTGACGGCGACTTCGACCTGCGCGTCCGAATCGACCTTGACCTCGTCTTCGGCGATCGTGACGAACAATTCTCGAAGGTCCTCGTCGTTTTCGGCCCTGTAATATTCGCCACCAGTGTCGGTCGCCCACTCCTCGAGGTCGTCCTCCGGGATCGAACTGTTCCTCGGGCCGGTAAGACCGACAGTATAGAGTGTGACATTGCGGTCGTTCGCCACGTCGACGAGATCGTCCATGTCGTCGTTGTAGGATTCCCGGCTGTTCTTCCCGTCGCTCAGTAGCACTGCGACGCGCTGTCGGTCGTCACTGGGGTTCGGACCGTAATCATCGAGAGCCTGTTCCAGTCCGTCAGCCATATTGGTTCCGCCGTACGCATTGCCAACGACGCTCTTTTCGGCCGTCTCGAGGTCACCGTCGAGTTCGTGGAGAGTGTGGCCGTTCCTGTTGAAATCGTAGACGCCCGCACGGTCGCCGTTGGACTCGTTCATCAGACGAATGAAGTCCCTGGTCGCCTTGGCCCGTTCCCCGCCTGGATCGTTGCCCGGATGGTCGTACAGTCCAAGATCAGCGTGATCGAAACAGCCGAAGATCCCATAGCAGTGTTGGTCGACGACCCGGATCTCGTGCCAGTTTTCGGGGTCGACAGTCTCTCGATATCCCACTCGCTCGATGGTTCCAGTGGTCGTGTTTCTGACCTCGATGTCTCGGTCTGACTGGTCGTTCCGGAAGGGGTCACTGACGGGGATCGGTTCCCAGTTATCGTCGTCAATCCGCACCTCGCTGGTCGGTGTGTACGTGTTTCGGCCGAGGTTGTGCGGCCCCATCGATCCGGACCGGTCGAGGATGAACGTCGCGTCGATCGGGGGTCTCGTATCGCCGTACTCGAACAACAGGTTCTGATCGTCGTCCGAGAGTACCGTTGCCGTTCGCAACGAACGGTCGAAGTTGATCTGTACGTTGTCTTCGATCCCGGCGTCATTGCCGGCGACGACAGCGCCATCGACCGTCGTTCCGCTTTCGATCTCGATGTCCGCTCCGGGTGCGTAGACTACGCCCTGGAAGTCCCCGTCGATCGTCACCTCGGAATCGCTCGTGGCGTAGACCCAGAGCGCGTCTGCGCGATCGTTCGGCTGTATCTCTACGTTCGAGAGATCGACATCACCATCGACGTACAGGCTTGTCCGGTTGCCGCCGCGGACGTCGACGTTCGACAAGTCGAGATCACTGTCGACGCCGACGTACACGTTCCCAGCACTGGTGTCGAGTGTATTGATCGAGGAGTCGATCCCATCGTACAGTCCCGCGTCTACTGTTCCGCCAGCTGCTGATTTCCCGTCGAGATACTTCGTCTGGATGTTGTCGATCTTCCCGTCAATTTCGCTGATGTCACCGTACGAACTCGATAACTCAGTCGCGAGCGCGTTTTCGTGTGCGTCCAGCCAGTACGCGTTGTCCTCTTCGAACGGTTCTCCTTTCGGGCCCGGGTTAACGGACGTTCCGTATCCGATCGTGGAAATAGCCGGATTCCCTCTCGAGCCGAGCGTACCGTTAACTACTGGAATGCCATCGATGTCGGCGTGATTTTTCAGATCGTACGTCTCGTAGTTTGCGACGAAGAGATCCGCAGTCTCGTTGGTGCCGGTCGTGTGATCGTCGTAGCCAGTCACTGTGAGTTCCGAGTCGAAGGTGTCCGTCGTTCCTTCGAGATATAGACCGCCGTATACCGTCGGCTGCATACCGACGAGTGATGCGAGCGGTGTCTCCCCGTCGACCGCCGCGACGACGGTGACCTGTTCTTCCGACTCCTCGTGACAGATGATGTTCCGTTCGGCGTTCTCCGGGTTGTTACAATCGGCTGCCACGTCGTCACTGTCGGTCGCGTTGAACTCGTCTTTCAAGAAGTCGTACCAGCCGTGGTGGTACGACGTGTCGTCGACCGTTATAGTCACGTAATTAACGTATTCGACGTTGGAGCCGAACGAGTCGAACTGCTGCAATCCGGTCTGTTGCACGGTGTGTTCTCCGCTTCCGACGTTCCCTTCGACCGTCACCGGTGTAATACCGACTCGCCCTCGCCGTTGGCCGTCGACGGTTTCGTGGTAGTATCTGAGATTCGGTGCGGAGACGACCGACGATCCCTGGTCGGTGCGACGCCACACGCCGCCGGCCTGATACGCGAGTTCCTTTCCGCTTTCGTCGGTCATGACGAGGGTGCGCAATTCGATTGGTTTGCTCGTTTCGTTCGCATAGCCGTCGGAAACCGTGACCGTCAGTTTCCCGTCAGTCACGATTTCGTTGTCCGTCTGCTTGCCGAAATTGATCGTACCCTTCGTGTCGTTCTGCAACCCGAGCGTCGTCAGTTCGGAGTCGAACTCCAGCATCGTCTGCTCGTTTTGTTCCGAGTACGCCTGTTGTTGAATCGCATCGAACATCGACGATCCGACGACGAACACGAGCGTCGCACCGATCATCACGATGGCGAACAGTAGAACGATCCCCAGTAGAGGACTCGCACCACGCTCCGCTAACTGCCTTCCCCCCTGACTGTCGGCGTTTTTTCGCTCCATTGCTCCGTAGAGTCTACTCTCATCATAAAAGTACATATGATTATTCAATTATCAACACTGATCATCGACCTATCAAGGCCCGCTTGAGATACAAGCAAGGGTCAGGCGGTGGCTTTACTGCGGCGAGAACGCGTAATGCGTTCCAATTAGTCCCGGCGAGACCGAAGAGAACGTCCAATCCATCGCTGTTCGTTCGTTTGACTCACTCGAGCGGGAGTTCGACTTCGACGGCCGTCTCCGCAGTGGGGTCGTTGGGATCGAGTCCTTCCGTGTAGAGGATGACAGTCACGGTTTCACCGCTCATCTCGGCCTGAGGGTTAATTGGCCATCCATCGGTCCGGAACTGCTCGAGCGTGACCGATGCCCGTTCTCCCTGCTCGAAGACAGCGTTCTCATCGAGCGCGTATCGCGGGGCGGTTTCGCCCACGGAGAGGCTATCATCGACGCTGAGTCGTCCCTGATTCGCCGTCGCGATCACGACCTCGTCGCCGCTGCCCCAGTAAGAGATCATCGTGGCGTCACTCCCTTGATCGTCCACCGAAATACCGGTCACCGTCACTGATTCCGAGCCAGTGTTTTCGAGATCGAACGTCACGCGCGAGTTCTCGCCGGTATCGATACCACTCGACGGTGACGCCGACGGTTGACCGACAAGCTCGAGGTCGGTATCGCCGATCGGCGTGGGATCGTCCGCCGGATCGCCGTCTCCGGGAGTCGAGTCTCCATCACAGTCGAAGTCGACGTTCGAAATCAGGAAGTCTTCCCGGTGTACCGAGACATCCGAGCCGGTCGCGGACACGGTAAGTAACACGTCCCCGGTGGCAGAACCCGTGGTAACATCGCCGCTGCACTCCAGTTCGACGGTCCGTTGCTCGTTCGGCGCTAATCCGCCGTCCAGATCAGCGCCGTTCGCGATGGCCAGCACTCGACTATCGCGTTTCCCGTCCCAACGGACGCCAGTTACCGTCGCCTCGAGGTCGAACGGGCCGTTCGCGTTGTTCGTTATCCGGACCGCATCGGCGCTCACGTCGCCGCTGAACCAGCCGCCCGACTCGATTCTGGGGCCGCTATAGACGTCCTCGAGCCCAAGAATTGCCGTCCGTTCGTCGTCCGCGACGTCGACTTGCGTGACTCGATCGGCGAGCAACGAGTCGACACCGTAGATCGGCCCGAGGGACACGAGAGATCCGATGATGATGAGGACCACCCCGAATTTCATGAGCTTTCGAGACATATCGATCTGATTATTATCTTGACGACGTGTGCCAGTGTCCCAATCCGGATTTTGATCAGTCGGTACCGTGGAACCACATGTTATCGGTTAGTAATTAATAGTTCGGTGCGGACCCGATCAAGGGTGCGTTCAGGGAGAGACTGTTGGCTTCAAGCACCAGACAGTCGCGTTCAGCATCGGCTTGAACAACGTATTGGCGGTCTTGCTCCGGTTCTGGTCACTCAATACAAAGTGGGTGACGTTCATCGATGGGAGTAGGAACTGCGTTCCGGCACCCCTCGCAGGGCGGTGCTGGGGCGCGGAACGGAAACCATAACCATGAGAATGAATCGACGCAACGTGTTAGTCGGATTGGGTACGATTGTCGCGGGCGGCGGAGCCGCGCTTGGAACGGGCGCGTTTAGCAGTGTTAGTGCCGATCGAACGGTTAATGTTACTACTGCGGGTGATTCGTCAGCGTTACTCGCAATTCAGGTTGATAGTTCATATGCGGGAAGTGGAGATCAAGCCCAAATAAATCTCAATAGCCCTGGGAATTCTGACGGGTTAAACTCTAATGCGACGACAACATTCAACGCGGTTATAGCACTCACCAACCAAGGAACTGATGAAGTTACGATTTCCCCACCGAATCCAGACCTGTCATCAACTTCTGGACTAGATAGTATGTCATTTTCTGTAAATAGTGGTTACGATGTGAATGGAAATGGTAATTTCGAATCAGGTGCAGCAGATACAACCAGCAGCAGCACTAATGAAACTCTCTCACAGGGCGAGACCGTAGTTTACGATATGACCATCACTACGGGTTCAACCATTGGTTCGTTCAGTCCCTCCGTAACCTTCAAAGCTAATTCCACATAGGACCGTTCGGCGGAATATATACTAATATTTTCATGCCGTCTATCAAATACCCTACTGTCGCTGCAATCATCTGCTTGTTTGCAGTCCCAACTGTAGCAATAACGATAGGCGAAGATACGGCCGGTGACGACGTAATTCTCGAATCGACTGACGGCCGATACGCTTCAATTCAAGATGGCGAACTTCAAGTTGACTTCGAGACCCTCAACGACCGTGCGATCACCCGCGCGGATAACGTGTTCACGATTTCGGTCATCGTCGACGATGTCGAGCGGCTCTGGATCGAGAACGATGTTCCCGGCCTCACCTTCTACAGAGGCGGCGACCCAACCGCAACGATCTGCGAATCGCGCCCGCTCACACCGTCGGCGGGCTCGAGGACCAGCATCGGCGTCGCGGTCGACACGCACGAGGCGGTCAGCGGGACGGAGACGTTCACGGTCGTCGCGCAGTACGAGGACGAGGAAACCGAGTCCGACATCGACGGCTCGAGCCTCACCGTCTCGCCGACGACCGTCGAGGCGGGCGAGACGGTCACGGTCAACGCGACCTACCGAAACGACGGCGACGGGTGGGGAACCGAGACGGCCCGATTGGTCGTTGACGGCACCGTCGTCGATCGGCGGACGGTCGCGCTCTCGTCGGGCGAGGAACAGACCGTCAGCTTCGAGCGCCGGATGGAGTGGCCCGGCACCTACGAGATCGGGATCGAGGGGGTCGGGTACCAGTCCGTGACCGTCGCAGGCCCGCAGGTCGAGGTCTCGAGCGCCACCATCGACGACGCCACGATCAGCGTCGGGGAGACCACCGACGTACAGGCGACGGTCCGGAACCCCTCCGACAGGTCGCTCGAGCGCACGCTCGAGCTGTCGGTCGACGGGATCGTCGTCGATACCCGAACCGTTTCGATCCCGGCCAACGGCGAGCGGACGGTCTCCTTCCGGCGGTCGTTCGACGAGCCGGGAACCTACGCGATCGCGGTCAGCGGCGTCGACGCGGGGACGGTAACCGTCGAGGAGCGGGCCGGGTTCGACATCCGGAACCGCGAACTGTCGCCGATGACGACGGCGGCGCTCGCGCCGCCGGCGACGGCCGGATTGCTGTTCCTGGCGATCGCTGCGAACCGGCGCTGGTCGTTCGTCCGGTAGGTCGCGAACTCGGGTCGCCACGGAAGCGAGTCGGCAGCTCTCGCGAGTTTTATACTTCACCGGACATATACTTGGATCGAGGCGTCTGCTACCGATGACAGTCACTCACCGATGACAAACTCGACGCTCGTCACGCGGGGGCTCGGAGCCCTCCTCGCGCTGGTCGTAATCTTGCTGGTGGTCGGCCAGCTGCTGGGCCAGCCGATTCTGCTCGGCTACGTCGCGACCGGCAGTATGGAGCCGGAAATCGACGCTGGCGACGGCTTCGTCGCCGTGCCCAGCGTCGTGACTGGCCCGGTCGAGGAGGGGGACGTGGTCGTCTTCCAGGCGCGGGATCTCAACGGCGGCGGGCTGACGACCCACCGCGTCGTCGACGAGACCGAAGTGGGGTACGTCACGAAAGGGGACGCCAACCCCTTTACCGATCAGGACGGCGGCGAACCCCACGTCACGGAGGGACAGATCGTCGCCGAAGCCTGGCAAGTCAACGGGAAGGTCGTGACGATCCCGCATCTGGGTACCGCGATCATGGGATTCCAGAGCGCCGTCCAGAGCGGCGTCGAGACGGTCACGTCGGTGTTCGGCGTGACGACCGGCTCCTCGAACGGGCTCGGTGCCTTGCTGGTCGGGGTCGGGGTCGCGATGCTCGGGTTCGGGACCCTCCTCGAGCGGCTCGGGCCGGGCCGCCGTGAGACGAGCAGGTCCCGCTCGCGGGAGAACGTGATCGCGTTCTGGACGGCGCTGGGCCTCGTCTTGCTCGTGTTCGTGACCTTCGCGACTGCGGCGATGGTCGTCCCGTCGGGCACCACCGAGTACGGTCTCATCAGTTCCGAGTCGCCCACCGACGATCCACAGATCGTCGCGCCCGGCGAAACGTCGGAACTGACCCGGACGGTCGACAACGCCGGCTACCTGCCGATCGTGGTCGCTCACGAGGCCGAGAGCGGCGGGATCGGCGTCGAGCCGCGATCGCAGACGATCGGGATTCGTGACAGCGGGGAGGCGACGGTAACGCTGTCGGCACCCGAGCAGACGGGCGAGTACACGCGTCACCTCGGCGAGTACCGGTATCTCGCCGTGTTGCCACCATCGGTACTGCTCTGGCTCCACGGCCTCCATCCGCTCGCGGCCATCGCGGCGGTCAACGTCGTCATCGTCGGGATCGCGGTCGCGATCGTACTGCTGCTGTTCGGCAGCGACGACATCCGAGTTCGGTCTGCGGGGAGTCACGTCCCGCTGTCGACCCGTCTCAAGCGTCGCGCTCGGCGATGGTTCCGTGATTGGAAATAACGTTTCGTTGTTGCAAATACCACGGAAAGGCCACTATCCTTATAATGGTCTGTTTCTTTCACTTAGTCATGTATTGTCCCGAAGGCCGACCAGTTCGACCCCGATCGGCTCGTACGGAGCCGAGTGGTCGACTGGCCGGCCGGGACACCGGGGGACACAGGGATGACCGATAACCCGCGTCTCGAGTTGCTGTTGGCCAAGCACGGTCGGACCATCGTGATCGCACTGATCGCGGTCGGCGTGCTGTCGATCGCCGCGACGGGGTGGGCCGTCGCTAATCCGGACACGACGACCGCCCCACAGTACACCGAGGAACGCGTGACGACCGACGGGAGTACCAGCGCCGTCGTCACCGAGAGCGGGACGCTGTGGACGGAGGGCCAGCGGCTCTCGGACAGTGCCGTCTACCTGCTGAACGCGACACCGGAGCTGACGCTCGAGGCCGAAACCCGACTACGAAACGAGACCGGCGGGGCCCCCGTCGAGTCGGGGGACGTGACACACGAACTGGGACTGCGCTTCCAGGCGACCCGTGACGGCTCGCCGTTCTGGAACGAGACGACGACGGTGTTGCGCGAGTCGCCGTCGGTCGAGAACGGCGTCGCCACGTCGAACGCGACGATCGACGTCGAATCCTACCGCCGACAACAGCGCCAACTCGAGCGCGAACTCGGCGGGATCGGATCGGTCGAACTGGCCGTAGTGCTTCGCACCGAGTACGATACCGGAACCCATCAGGGGACGCTCACGACCACTGCCCCGATGACGATCACCGACGAAGCCTACTGGCTCGAGGGCGAGCTGTCGGAGTCGACGCCACACCGCTACCGCAGCGGGACCGAGCGGACGACCACGTCCCGCAGTCCGGCGATGATCGGCGGCCTGTCGCTGCTGGGGACGCTGTCGCTCGCCGGCGCGGCACTGGTCGTGCGCCGCTCGTCGGGCGACATCGAAGCCGCCCGCCGGGCGCTTCACGAACGGCGGTACGCCGAGTGGATCTCGCGGGGATCGATCCCGATGTGGATCGGCGACTACCACGTCTCGCTCGATACGCTCGAGGACGTCGTCGACGTCGCGATCGACACGAACGAGCGCGTCGTTCACGACACCCAGCGCGGACTGTTCGCGGTGGTCAACGACGGCGTGGTCTACTACTACAGCGACCGCGGGCTCTGGGAGGAGACTGCGTGGCCGGAGATGGACCTGGAGGCGAGTCCGGCCGTCATCGACGGCGACGGCGACCTCCCCACGCAGGATCTGTCGGAACTCGACACGAGCAACGAGTTCGCCGCACCCGACGACCCCGACGGGTTCGAGGACGACGAAGAGGTCTGGGAACAGCTCTGAGGATCCCACGGTTTCGTCGTGACGGTGTCGCTGTGCTTATCGGGCCGTCGCATCGAGCTGGCTACCGTTTGCATACGACCGAACGTTTTCGGTCCGACACCGATTCTGTATCTGAACCGAATCCCTCCCGATTGATCATAAACGAAATCCATATATGACCGTTCTGCAAAATTTGATCCGTATGGAAACGCCACTCATTGTCACGGACTTTCTCGAGCAGGCCCGTTCCCATTACGGGGACGAGGAGGCGATCGTCGGGGCGGACGGCGAACGGTTTACCTACGCCGAGTTCGGCGACCGAGTCGATCGCTTCGCGGCGGCGCTGCAGGAACGGGGGATCGAGAAGGGCGACCGCGTGGCCGTGCTGGATCCGAATACCCACTACCACCTCGAGGCGGCCCACGGCGCGATGGGGATCGGTGCCGTGCATACGCCGCTGAACTACCGACTCGAGCCCGACGACTACGAGTACATCCTCTCGGACGCGGGCGTCGACGCCATTTATGCCGACTACGAGTACGCCGACAGGATCGAGGCGATCCGCGACGACGTGCCGACCGAGACGTTCATCACGAACGACACTGATGCCGTCGAGGGCGACTGGGAGAGCTTCGACGCCGTCCTCGAGGATACGGCTCCGGAGTATGACCGCCCCGAGATGGCCGAAGACGAGGTCATTACGATCAACTACACGTCGGGGACGACGGGGGATCCGAAGGGGGTCTGTCGCACCCATCGGACGGAGACGATCCACGCTTACCTGATGTCGATCTATCACGAGATCACCGACGACGACACCTACCTGTGGACGCTGCCGATGTTCCACGTCAACGGGTGGGGCCACATTTACGCGGTGACCGGGATGGGCGCGACCCACGTCTGTACGCGCGGGGTCAACGCCGACGACGTCGTGTCGTCGATCCGTGATGAGGACGTCTCCCTGCTCTGTGCGGCCCCGGCGGTACTCAATCAGTTGATCGATTACTACGAGACCGAGGGCGAACCCGAGATGACGGGGGCGAATCCGGTCCGGGTCACGACCGCGGGCTCGGCACCGCCGGAAGCGACGATCCGTGCCGTCGAGGACCGCTTCGGCTGGTATCTCAAGCACCTCTACGGAGCGACCGAGACGGGACCGCTGATCACCATCTCCGACGCGAAGCGGCTGATCGACGATGGGAACCGCTTCGAGATCAAGAAACGGCAGGGCATGGGCGTCCTCGGGACCGACGTCCGCGTCGTCGACGAGGATGGAAACGACGTCCCCCGCGACGATCAGACGCTGGGCGAGGTCGTCGTCCGGGGCAACCAGATCATGGACCGCTACTGGAACAAGCCCGAGGCGACAGAGGAAGCCTTCAACGATCGCGTCGAGGGCTACTACCACACCGGTGACCTCGCCACGATCGACGAGAACGGCATGATCGCACTCCGCGATCGGAAGAAAGACATCATCATCTCGGGTGGGGAGAACATCTCGAGCATCGAGCTCGAGGACACGCTGTTCGATCACGAGGCGGTCGCGGACGCGGCCGTCATTCCGGCGCCGAGCGACGAGTGGGGCGAGACGCCGAAGGCCTTCGTCGTGCCGTCGAACGGCGATCCGACCGATCCGCCGGTCTCGGCTGAAGAACTGACCGCGTTCACCCGCGAGCAACTCGCGGGCTACAAGGTCGTTCGCCGGGTCGAGTACGTCAAGGAACTCCCCAAGACTGCGACTGGCAAGACCCAGAAGTACGAACTCCGCCAGCAGGAGTGGGCCGACGAGGACCGAATGATCGGCGAGGGGTAACGTCTCGTCCCGTTGATTCACGTCTTTTTTGACGCGTTTCGATCGACCGGTGACGACACGCATATCATCCGCTGTAGCGACTCACGAGGCACTTTACTCGGCGATATATATAGAATCCTATCGCGGTTCGATCCAGGGTAAGGCTCAACTTTTATACTGCTGGGGCCTTTCGAATCGTAATATGGCAGAGACCGACGGGGAGGAGATCGAAGACTTGCCACCGAGCGCGAAACTCGTCTTCAAGGTTCTCGAGTACGACGGGCCGCTGACGCAGAAACAGATCGTCGAGGAATCGATGCTCTCGGCCCGGACGGTACGGTACGCGCTCGAGCGCCTCGAGGAGATCGGGATCGTCGACGAGGACATCTACTTCGCTGACGCCCGTCAGAGCCTCTATCGGCTCGAGGAACCGGTCGCCGCCGACGGTAACGGCGTCGAGGAGTCCCCGAAAAAGGACGCCTGCTGCGCGGAGTAATCGGTCAAACGGCAGTCTTATTTTCCAGCCGTGACCGTCCCCGATATGGACAAAGAGCGGCTCCCACGCTGGGGCTGGCTGTTGATCGGCCTGTTTCTCGCGGCGCTGGTCGCCAACCTACTCAATCTCGTCGTGTTAGTGCCGACCGTCTTCCCCGAGGCGTACCGATCGATCACGGTCATCACGACCATGTCGCCGGTGTTGATCTACGTCGGCGTCTGGTACGACGAGGATCGGCAAGGCTACTGGCGACACTCGCGGGCGCGGATCGTCGGCGATGTCCTCTACGTCGTCACGGGGGCCGCGATCGGGTCGGCGATCGTCCTCGTGGCGCTGGTCGATCGGGGGCTGCCGCCGTTCCTGCTCGACGTCCTCGCGATGGGTGCCGGTTTCCTGCTCTCGTGGGGGCTGTTCTGGTGGCGGAATCCGGATCTGTACAGCACCGACGACGAGCGCTGAACCGCAGCGGACTGTGTCACCGCCGAGCGCGATCAGCCCGCCGAGCGGTCGTCACCGCGACCGGCGAGTCCCGGCGTCGGCGGCGTCGCCCGCTTGTGATCGGTGGCGACGTACAGCGACGCGATGTCGGCCGCGGTCTCGCGGTCGATCCGCAACCCCTTCATTGCCTCCTCGAGCGGACGACCCTCGTCGATCAGCCGGACGAGCAGGGGATCGATGACGTCGTAGCCTGCTCCGAGTTCGCCGGCGTCGGTCTGGGTGGCCCAAAAGCCCGCCGTCGGCTCCTTGCTGACGATCCGGCGGGGAAGGCCGAGGTGTTTCGCGAGCGCGCGAACCTCCGTCTTGTAGCAGTCGCCGAGCGGATAGCTGTCGGCGGCGCCGTCGCCGTATTTGGTGAAATAGCCCAGCAGCCGCTCCGAGCGGTTCGCGGTCCCGATCACGAGCCGCGACTGGCAGTTCGCGGCGTAGTAGGCGGTGACCATCCGTAGCCGCGCGACGGCGTTGCCAATATCGTGGGGCCGATCGTCGTCCCCCTCGTCGGCGGTCCCGAGTCCGCCCGCGACCGTTTCCTCGAAGGCCTCGAGCAGCGGCCGTAACTGGATCTCCTCGAACTCGATGCCCATCCCCTCCGCGAGGGTACGGGCATCACTGACGTGTGTCGCCTCGGTCTTGTGACAGGGCAGTCCCAGTCCGAGAACGTTCTCGGCCCCGACGGCTTCGACCGCTAGTGCCGTCGTTACCGTCGAATCGATCCCGCCGCTCATCGCCACGACGACGCCGCTTGCATCCGCCTCGTCGACTCTCGTCTCGATGTCCGCGACGATCCGCTCGTGCATCGCCTCGAGCGACCGGTGATCCGTCAGAAACGGCCCGTTCGATCGCTCGATTCCCGAATAGACGAACGTCGTCCTATCTGCACTCATCCGTTGGAATCACTCCGTTGTTCACACCGAATGCAGACGATTGTCTTCTATATGAATCTAATCCTTAAACACCTAGTTACAATGTCCGTGCCGTCGATGCACATGGTCTGGCATCTGGGGAATCGGCTGATCATGTGTCCACTTTCCCCACGCAGGCGTCTCCGTTTCGTCCGATCGTAGTCTCCCACTCGACCGGACCGATGGTCACCGGTCGGGAGGGTCGTCGCTTCCTACGAGGAGAGATATCGACCGACGGCGTAGACGACACAGGAACTGATCGCCGCCGCGGCACCGACGACGATTACGGGGACCGAGATGCCGGTCTGTCCGTAGGGGTTTCGCGGCGCGGATTCGACGACCGCGCTGACGGTCTCGGCGCCGGCGTGGCCGAGCAGGAAGAACCCAACCGTGATCAGGATCGCGAAGCCGCCAGTTGCCAGTCCGAACATCGAGGCCACGTCCTCGACGTTTAGCAGCGCATGTACCTGCGACTCCGAGAGTGAGTGTTCGTACCGCCGACGTGCGATCGCTACCGCGACGAGACAGGCTGCAGTCCCCAATTCGATGCCGCCGGCGTAGACACCGACCCAGAGGACCAGCGGCGACGACCATAACGGGTCGCCGCCCGGAAACGTCGCTTGTACCGACGACGGATAGGTGGCGACGATCGGAACGACGAGTGCGATCGCAAACAGCAGGCCGCTCTGATAGACGAGCTTTTGCGGAATTCGGCGCTTGATCAGCGCGTATCGCTCGACTCTGAGTCGTTCGTACGTTGATTCACCGAGGAGTGCGTCCGCGATCGGATCGTTCGGATCAGGCGAAGTCATCGGTTGTGGCGGGTGTTTCGGGCTCGGGGTATGCGATCGGACACAGAACACCCCAAAATACGCTGCGGTTTCACTCCCCACGTCGAATTTCTTGACATACACGCTACGATGGGTGTTATTTTCGTTAGGCTCAAGCGGTATGTATTGTCCCTTCATAGCAATCACCATGGCCGCAACAGTTGGCCCAGAATCCATTTGGTTGTGGATCGGCACGATCGGAATGACCCTCGGAACCCTGTACTTCGTCGGGCGCGGACGTGGCGTTCGCGACCGGAAGATGCAGGAGTTCTACATCATTACGACCTTCATTACGACCATCGCCGCTGCGATGTACTTCGCGATGGCGACCGGCTTCGGCGTCACCGAAGTCGTAGTCGGCGACGAGGCGCTCACGATCTACTGGGCGCGCTACGCCGACTGGCTGTTCACGACGCCGTTGCTGCTGCTCGACCTCGGACTGCTGGCAGGGGCGAACCGAAACACGATCGCGACGCTGATCGGACTCGACGTGTTCATGATCGGGACCGGCATGATCGCGGCGTTCGCCGCCACCCCGGGCACCCGGATCGCCTGGTGGGGCATCAGCACCGGCGCCCTGCTCGCCCTGCTGTACGTCCTCGTCGGAACGCTCTCTAAGGACGCGCGCGGTCAGTCCCCCGAAGTCGCGTCGCTGTTCGGTCGGCTGCGCAACCTGGTCATCGTGCTGTGGCTCCTCTACCCGGTGGTCTGGATCCTCGGTACGGAGGGGACGTTCGGCATCCTCCCGCTGTACTGGGAGACCGCCGCGTTCATGGTACTCGACCTCTCGGCGAAGGTCGGATTCGGCGTGGTCCTGCTCCGGAGCCGCTCCGTCCTCGAGCGGGTCGTTACGCCGACGGCCGCACCGGCCTGAGAACACAGCATCGACGCCTAATGGTCGGCTTCGCGGGGCTGTCTCGTGGCCGACCCGCGGTCGGTTTCGTTTGCCGGTTCGAACGCGAGTTCCCGCCGGACGACGCCCTCGAGCGGAGCTATGCGGCCGCGGGTACGACGACGGCCGATCGACCCTAACCAGTATGGACGCGGCAGTATTCCGCTCCCGTCCGTAATGTCGGTCACGGCGGTCCCGGCTCCCGCTGGTCACTGACAGAGACCGCCGATACGCCCATGATCTCCCCGCTTACGTACTTCGGAATCCACCTCACCTTGCTGCTACCGCCAATCCTGATTCTGGGATGGCTCGCGGTTCGGCGTGATCGCGCCTGGTGGGGCGTTCGCCCCCTCTCGGGTCTCGTGATCATGATCGCCCTCGCTGTCGTCTATACGACACCGTTTACGAACCGCCTCATCCCCGC
This sequence comes from Natrinema sp. H-ect1, assembly GCF_041821105.1. Taxonomy (NCBI): domain Archaea; kingdom Methanobacteriati; phylum Methanobacteriota; class Halobacteria; order Halobacteriales; family Natrialbaceae; genus Natrinema; species Natrinema sp. H-ect1. Next base: position 106,360 of record NZ_JBGUBA010000002.1, read on the forward strand.
CGGCGTCTGGTGGTACGGGGACGGTGCCGTCCTCGCGACCGTCTGGTATACGCCGATCGAGGAGTACCTCTTTTTCGTTCTTCAGCCGATACTGACGGCGCTCTGGCTGTTTCAGGTACGACCGAGCGCCGATCGATCGCTGGCGATTCCTCGCATACACCGGCTGCTCGGCGTCGCTGGCGGGCTGGCGATCGCCGTTATCGGCTGGGCACTTCTCGACACCACCGCGACGTACTACCTGGGCTGGCTGCTCCTCTGGGCCGGGCCGGTCCTCGCCATCCAGTGGGGGTTCGGGCTGACGTACCTGTGGGACGTTCGCCGGTCGCTGCTGGTCGCGATCGCCGTCCCGACGCTGTACCTCTGGGTCGTCGACCGGATCGCGATCGAACTCGGCGTCTGGGTCATTTCCGATACCCACACTACCGGGTACGCACTCCTCGGGCTCCCGATCGAGGAGGCGCTGTTTTTCCTCGTGACCAACCTCTTCGTCGTCCAGGGGATCACCATGTACGTCTGGCTCCTCGATCGAATCGGCGCCGCTTCGGCGTGGCCGAGCGCATCACCGCGGCTTCCGACGAATTCCGATGACCGGTGACGCGATCGATCGGCGCACCGACCTGCGAGCGAGCGCCGAAAGCCGATCGCGAGCCGCTCGGCTGACCCTCGGTTTCGGTTCGTCGCTTGCCGTCGCTGCCGTAGCGACGGTCGCGTTCGGGCCGCCACCGCTCGTCTATCAGTACGTGCCACTGGCACTCAGCGTCCTCGTTCTCGGACTCCCCCACGGTGCCGTCGACCACCTCGTGGTACCGCGGGCTCGAGACAACCCGGTAACGCCGCGATCGCTCGCGTCCATCGGCGTCCTCTACCTGCTCTTCGGATCCGCCTACGCCCTCGTCTGGGTTCTCGCGCCCGTCGCCGCGTTCGTCCTGTTTCTCCTCGTCACGCTCGTCCACTGGGGGCAGGGTGACGTCTATGTGCTTCTCGAGTTCCTCGGTGCCGACCACCTCGAGACGCGGGCCAGTCGACTGCTTGCCCTCCTCGTCAGGGGCGGTCTCCCGATGCTCGTCCCGCTGGTCGCCTTTCCGGCGCAGTACGCGTTCGTCGTCGAGACGATCGTCGGACTGTTCGACCCCGGCGCGGCGACCGCGCTCGAGCCCCTCTTCGAACCGCCGGTTCGGGCGGCCGTGGCGGTCGGATTCGGATCCCTGATTGCACTCTCGCTCGCCCTCGGGGTCCGCCGAACGAGCCCCGGCGAGCGGCGGCCGTGGCTCGTCGACGCCGCGGAGACGATCGGCCTCGTCGGCTTCTTCGCCACTGTCCCGCCGATCCTCGCCATCGGGCTCTATTTCTGTTTCTGGCACTCGCTCCGGCACGTCCTCAGAACGATGCTCGTTGATCCCGTCGCCAGCGCGGCCCTCGAGCGCGGAGCGACCCGGACCGCCTTCCGGTGTTTCGCCAGGGACGCGACGCCGCTGACCGTCGCCGCGCTGGGCGTCCTCGTCGGTATCTGGTTCGCCGTCCCCCGGACGCCCGCAACCGTCCCCGACGTCCTCGCGGTCTATCTAGTCGCGATCGCCGTGCTGACGCTTCCCCACGTCGTCGTGGTCGCGCTGCTCGATCGAGAAGCGGGGATCTGGTCACCCTGAGTCGAGACGCCGGTCGCTCGCGAAAAAATCTAGACCCAAAAGCCGCTCACTCGCTCCGCTCGTTCACGTTCGGTTCCCTACGAGGGAACGACCGTCACTGGATCCTTCCGGTCGATCGCCCGCTCGAGTTCCTCGGCGATCCCGCTCCCTCTCGAGACCTGAATCTCGCCGCCGCGGCTCACCGTCGCTGTAAAGAGGTACTCGCCGCCGGCCTGAATCTCGACGGTTTCGCCGTGGTTGCCGTCGACCGGGATGACGATGTGCCGGGAGGTGATCTCCGGCTGTACCATCTGGCCGGCCTGGGAGCCGCCACCGCCGCCGTTGGCGCTGGCACCGCCGCCACCGCCGCCTGCGCCGTAGTTGGGGTTCTCGTCGTGGGTCCGGACGTCGATGTCGATCCCCAGCCGGTTCTCGACGTCGGTGATCCGACCGCCGCCCTTGCCGATGACGCTCGAGATGTCGTCCTCCTCGACGTAGACGACGGCCTTGTCCTGGCTCTTGAGTTCGACGTCGACGTAGCCCCGCGCGATCGAGCGGATCTCCCGTTCGATCTCCTGTTTGGCGATCCGGTCGACGCCGGACTCGGTGCCGGGACCGCCGTCCTCGTCGTTCAGCGGGACGGTGACGACCTGGCGGTTGAAGGTGTAGATCTCGTACTCGGGCTCGCCGGTCCGGAAGTTCGTGACCTGAATGACCGGCCGCGCGAGGTCCTCTTCCGTGAGGCCGGCGGGGACTTTGACCTCGGTTCTGACGTCGTAGACCGTCTCGACCTCGCCGGCCTCGATGTAGACGACGGTGTCGACGACCTGCGGGATCATCCCGAGTTCGACCCGGCCGACCAGGCGCTGGAGGGCGTCGATCGGTCGCGTCGCGTGGACGACGCCGAGCATGCCGACGCCGGCCAGGCGCATGTCCGCAAAGACCTCGAAGTCGTCGGTCTTGCGGACCTCGTCGTAGATCGTGTAGTCCGGTCGGACCATCAGCAGGGCGTCAGCGGTCTTTGCCATCTCGCCGCCCAGTTCCGTGTACTGGGTGATGTCGGGGCCGACCTGCAGGTCACGCGGCTTCTCCATGGTCTTGACCGAGTAGTCGTGATCCGCGATGTAGCGGGCGACCGCCTGCGCGAACGTCGACTTCCCCGCCCCGGGTGCCCCCGAGATCAGGACGCCGCGCTGGCGCTCGAGCAGTCGTTCTTTGAGTTCGTCGGCGTGTTCGTAGTCCTCGATGTCGGTCTGGGCGATCGGCCGGACGGCGGTGATCTCGATGCCGTCCGAGAAGGGGGGTCGGCCGATCGCGATCCGGTAGTCGCGGAACTGGACGATCTTCATGCCCGGTTCGGAGAGTTCGATGAAGCCGTCCGGGGACTCCTTGGCACCGTCGACGACCTCGCGGGCGTACTCGTCCATCGTCGCCTCGTCGGTGGGTTCGTCGGCGATCGGCTCGTAGACCATCGCGCCGAGTTCGCCCCGCTTTGCTTTGGGGACGGTGTCGGTCTTGAGGTGGACGCTCATCGTCTGCTCGTCGAAGAACTCCTCGACGGCGAGCGTCCCGACTTCCCGTACCTCGGGGGAGACGTGTTCGACGTCGAGCCCTTTGGCCTGTGCGACCTCGGCCTGGACGACGTCGCTAGTGACGAAGGTCGCCTCCAGCTCCTCCGCGAGGTCCCGGATGAGGGCGTCGATCTCACCCTCGGAGGCGTGGCCCCGCTCGATGGCGTTGGGCCGCTCGCCGACGTACTCGAGGTCGACGACGCCGTCGTCGGCGAGGTCGGCCAGCCGCTGGAGTTCCTCGAGACCGTCCCAGCCGCTGTCGATCCCGTCGTTTGCCTGCGCCTCGAGTTCCGCGACGACTGCCTCGGGGACACAGATCGTCGCTCCCTCGAACTGCCCGTCTTCGATTGTCGCCGAGACGCGGCCGTCGATGACCACGCTCGTATCCGGCACGACGTTCATACGTAAACTGGTCGACGTACGCCTATAAGGGTGTTCACAGCGGCTCCGTGCCGTTCGATCCCGTTCCCCACGCTCTCTTCGGAACTCGCGTCCAATTCCTATTCCGCGGGAACACTCACGGAACTTAATGAACCGACCGAACACGTTTCCGCCATGCAACCGCAGGAGACGTTCGGCCAGGGTGGACTCAACGGCTTTCTCGACGTCGACGACCTCATCGATCGGATCGGGCTCGACGAAGACGAAATCGCGTGGCGCAAGGAGTTCATCGGGTTCGACGAGGCCGACGAGCGCCGGCTGGCCGACCTCGAGCCGCTCTTGCGGGCCAATTCGGAGACGATCGCCGACGACTTCTACGACAACGTCCTCGAGTACGAGCAGACCCGGGGGATCGTCGACCGCTCGCCGAAGGGGATCGACGCGCTCAAACGGACCCAGCAGGCGTATCTCGTCTCGCTGGCGACCGGCGACTACGATCAGTCGTACTTCGAGAACCGGACCCGGATCGGCAAGCTCCACGAGATGCTCGATATGCCCCTGAAACACTACGTGGGGCAGTACGGTGTCTACTACGATCTCCTCCTGTCGCGGATGAACGAGCGCGTCCAGGCACAGGTCGTCGACGCCATCGAGGAGTGGGCCGCCGAGCGCGAGGCCGAACAGGACGGGGGCGGCCTCGGCCGGTTCGTCGGCGCACTCGGACTGGGCGGCGAGGATGGGGACAATGACGACGGCCTCGAGGAGTCGTTCGAGCGGGCCGTCAGGGATGCCATCGACGAGGGCATGATGGACGTCCTCTCGCTGTTGCGGATCATCAACCTCGATATGCAGGTCGCGACCGACACGTACGTCGACTCCTACGCACAGCGCCTCGAGGAGTCGATCGAGCGCCGGAAGCGCCTCGCCGAGGAGGTCGAAACGGACGTGCAGACGCCACTCGGAGAGCTGTACGATGCCAGCGAAGCCGTTTCGAAACGCGCCGAAGCGATCAGCGACCACACGGAGTCCCAGGCCGCGGGCATCACGCAGGCCGCCCGCGAACTCGACGAGGTCAGCGCCGCCGTCGAGGAGGTCGCAAGCGTCGCCGACGAGGTCAGCGAGGAGAGCGACCGGACCGAGCGCCTCGCGGCCGAGGGCGTCGAGGCGGCCGACGACGCGTTGGACGAACTCGAGGCCATCGAGGACGCGACCGACCGCGTCGCCGAGGCGGTCGACGGGCTCGCGGCCCGGACCGACCAGATCGACGAGATCGTCGATCGGCTCGACGACCTCGCCGAGCGAACGACGGTGCTGGCGGCCAACGCCAAGATCGAGTCCTCCCGGTCGGGCGACCAGGCCAGCGAGACCATGGGCGTCATTGCGGGGGAAGTGCGGTCGTTCGCCGAGCAGACGAAAGACGACCTCGCGGAGATCGAAGACGCCGTCGAAGCCGTCCGCGAGGACGCGGCGGCGACGGTTGCGACGACGGAGGAAACCGTCGCTCGCGTCGATACCGGGACCGATCGCGTTCGGGAGACGATCGACTCGCTCGAGGAGATCCACGATGCGGCCGAATCGACGGCCACCGGCATGGAAGACGTCGCGAGCGCGGCCGACCAGCAGGCCCACGGGGTCGAGACGACGGCCGAGACGCTCGCGGATCTCTCGCAGTCGGCTGATAAGGTCGCCAGCGCCGCGGAATCGGTCGCGGCGGCGAGCCAGCAACAGACCGCCAGCCTGCGTGAGGTACAGCAGTCGGTCGCCCGGCTCACCGACGAGGAGGCCGAGCCGGAGCAACCGGTCTACGAGCGGATGGACTAACGCCCGACTGACTCGCCCGCCGGTTCCGATGCACTGAACAGCGACGCCGTCGACGGATCGGCCATGACGCTCGTCGAACTGACCCGCGACCTCGCCGCGATCCCGAGCCACGAGGACGCGACCGCCGCCGGCGACTTCCTCGAGGACTGGCTCCGCACGGAAACCGACGCGGCCGTGACTCGAGACGAGGCCGGGAACGTCATCGCCCGAACGGGAACGGGTGCGGAGACGCTGGCGCTGGTGGGCCACCACGACGTCGTGGAACCGGCCGAGTCGCAGGTCGTTGAGTCGGCCTCGAACGCCGCCGGAGCCGGCCACGGCACGGGCGAGTACGTCGTCGAAGAGCGCGACGGCCGGCTCTACGGCCGCGGTACGGCGGACATGAAGGGGGCACTCGCGGCCGCCCTGCTGGCTTTCCGCGAGGCCGACCCGGCCGGGGAACTCGTCTTCGTGAGTTTCGTCGGCGAGGAGGTCGGCGGCGTCGGTGTCCGATACGCGATCGACGACGGGTTCGCCCCCGACTACGCCGTGGTCGGCGAGGGCTCGACGAACTACTCCGGCGCCGACGTCACCGACGTGGCGGTCGCCCACAAGGGCCGGCGCGGGAGTACGATTACCGCCCGCGGCACCGCCGCCCACGCCAGCGAGGCCGACGCCGGCGAGAACGCCATCTATCGGGCCACCGCCGCCGTCGATCGAGTCCGCGACCTCGCGGTCCCCGCCGTCGACGTCGCGGGCGAGACCCTCGAGGGACGGCTCACCGTCACGGAGATCGAGGGCGGGTCGGCGATGAACGTCGTTCCCGCCCGCTGTACGGTCACCGTCGACGAGCGGACGGTCCCCGGCGAGCGTGCCGCCCTCGAGCGGGTCGCCGACCTCGAGGGGGTCGAGTGGGCGGTCGACCAGGACCTGCCGCCGATGCGCTGCGAGGACCGGGCCTTCGCCGACGCGGTGCGTGCGGCCGCCGACGCCGCGCAGGCCGGCGAGCCAGAACTCGTGACGAAGCCCCACGCGACGGACGCGGGCTGGCTCGCCGAGGCCGGGACGGAATGCGTGATCTACGGGCCCTCCGAGCCCGGCGAGGCTCACACCGACGACGAGAGCGTCTCGATCGACGTTCTCGAGCGGTGTCGGGAGACCTACCGGCAGGTGGCGGAGCAGTGGCCGGGGGAGTGACCGGTGGTTTGCAGTGCGCCCGCGACTCAGAGCCCCGGGACCCCGACCGCTTCGAAGCCGGTGACCCCGAGCGCGGCGAGGGCATAGAGGACGAGCAGGACGGTGACCCAGGCGACGAGGCCGATCATCGCCGCGGCGGTCCAGTCGCCGGGATACCGCCAGTTGATGACGCCGACGTAGGCGACCAGCGCCAGCAGCGGGCCGAGAAGGGGGATCCAGCCGACGACGAAGCCGACGATCGCCCAGACGATCGCGCCGATCAACGCGGTGACGATGGCGTGGTCGTAGTCCCCGCGGCCGACGATGACCCGCGCCCCGGCGTAGATGCCGAGGGCGCCGATCAGCAGACTCACGACGAACACGACGGCTGCCGCGATTGGCGAAGCGAGGGCCATGGTGTCACGACGTACGTCAGATCGGCGGAACAGTTCGCTGCTTGCACGTTCCGCAGCGTTCGCATCCGTTCCCCGATGCGGGCCCGCGAGCCACTGACGGCGGCATCGATACCGAGTACGTACCGTCTCGAGACCCGACACCTCGGGTTGTCCCACACCCTGACGGGTGGTTCGTGGGTGGGTCGCGCTGTCCGGAACCCCGACGTTGATACCGATTCCGGTCGAACGGTACGCCCATGGCGACCGATCAGGCCGACGCGAGCGAGGCCGACACCTACGAGCAGTTCGAAACGCGAGTCCAGCGGATTTCGAACGTCGGGAACGCGGCCGGCGTCCTCCGGTGGGACCAGGAAGTCGTAATGCCCGACGAGGGCACCCCGGCCCGGGCACAGCAACTCTCGACGCTGTCCTCGCTCAGTCACGAACTCCTGACCGCCGACGAGACCGGTGACTTGCTCGCGGAGTTAGAGGAGACGGCCCTGGCGGACGAGCGGGCCGCGGTCGTCCGCGAGATCCGCCGCCGGTACGACCGCGAGACCAGCGTCCCACAGGACCTCGTCGAGGAGATCTCTGCGACGGCGTCGAACGCCCATCCCACGTGGAAACGGGCCAAGGAGGAAGACGACTTCGAGCAGTTCGCGCCCACCCTCGAGCAACTGGTCGATCTCAAACGCGAGTACGCGAATCACATCGATCCCGACGCCGATCCCTACGCCGTTCTCTTCGCGGACTACGAGCCCTACATCGACCTCGAGACGGCCGAACGCGTCTTAGAGCGGCTGCGCGAGACGCTCGTCCCGCTGATCGACGCCGTTCAGGAGAGCGACGCCGAGCTGACGACTGACGCTTTTGCCGGGCAGTTCGACGACGACGATCAGGAGGCGCTCGCCCGGGACGTGCTGGACTCGCTGGGCTACGACTGGGACCGCGGGCGGCTCGACACCGCGCCGCATCCGTTCTCCTCGGGCACGCAGTTCGACGCCCGCGTGACGACCCGCTTCGAGGAAGACGATCTGCTGGGCTCGATCACCTCGACCATCCACGAGTTCGGCCACGCCAACTACACGCAGGGGCTGCCCGACGACGGCTACGGCACGCCGCTTGGCGAAGCGCGGGACCTCTCGGTCCACGAGTCCCAGTCGCGTCTCTGGGAGAACCACGTCGGCCGCTCGCGGCCCTTCTGGGACCACTTCCTGCCGATCGCCCGCGAGCGGTTCCCCGAACTCGCGGACGTGACCCCCGAGGAGGCCTACGAGTCGGCCAATCAGGTCCACGACGACAACCTCATCCGGGTCGAGGCGGACGAACTCACCTACCACCTCCACATCGTGATCCGCTTCGAGATCGAGCGGGATCTGATCCGGGGCGACCTTGAGGTCGCGGAGGTCCCGCAGGTCTGGAACGACAAGTACGAGGAGTACCTCGGCGTCCGGCCGGAGACGGACGCGGAGGGCTGTCTGCAGGACATCCACTGGTCTCACGGCGACTTCGGCTACTTCTCGACGTACTCGCTGGGCTCGGTACTCGCGGCCCAGCTATACGCCGCCGCCGAGGCCGATCGCGGCCCCTTCGACGACGAGATCCGCGAGGGCGAGTTCGACGACCTCAACGGCTGGCTCCGCGAGAACGTCCATCAGCACGGCAAGCGATACGTCACGCCCGACCTGATCGAGCGGGCCACCGGCGAGGGCCTGACCGCCGACTACTTCCTCGAGTACGTCGAGTCGAAGTACGGCGAGCTGTACGATCTCGAGGAATACTGACCCTCTTCGGCCGGACTCCGCTCCCGGCGATTCGTGCCCTCACGATCCGCGACCCTCGATTTTAGGTCGCTGCCCGTCTAGCCGTCGGACGATGTCAGCGACACTCGAGTCGAAGACGGCCATCGTCACCGGTGCGAGTTCCGGTATCGGCGCGGCGACCTGTCACGAACTCGCCGACGGCGGTGCGAACGTCGTCCTCGCGGCCCGCAGCGAGGACCGCCTGTCCGACCTCGCGGCCGATCTCGAGGCTGACCACGGCGTCGAAGCCCTCGCCGTACCGACGGATGTCCGCGAGGAGAGCGCCGTCGACGCGCTCCTCGCGGCCGCCGTCGACCGATTCGGCGGGATCGACGTGCTGGTGAACAACGCGGGACTGGCCCGGGGCAGCGACGTCGAATCGATGACGACCGAGGCATACGAGACGATGCAGGAGACCAACGTCGACGGCGTCTTCTACGCGTCTCGAGCGGCGTTGCCGCACCTCCGTGAGCGTGAGGGCCACCTCGTTTTCGTCGCCAGCTTCGCCGGCCGACATCCGCGGCCGTCCAATCCGGTCTACGCGGCCACGAAGTGGTGGGTTCGGGGCTTCGCCAAGAGCCTCGCAGCCCAGGTCGGCGACGACGGCGTCGGCATCTCGATCGTCAACCCCGCCGAGGTCCGCTCGGAGTTCGGGGCGGCCGACGGCGAGAGCTTCGCCGAGCGGTTCGAGGAAGGCGAGGTCAGCGAACCCGAGGAGGTCGCGCAAGCGATCCGCTTCGCCGCGAGCCGTGAGGGCTCGAGCATCAGCGAACTCGACATCAACCGCCGGGACAAGTTCGCCGACACCTTCCACTGACCGAACGCCGGCGACCGGAGCCGCCCGCGACCCGTATAAAACCGGGCTGTGAGTGCCGGGTGGGAACTCACCCGTCCCCGGCCCCCTCCCTCGAGTATGCGACTCTCCATCCCCGGCGCTCCGGGCGTCTACTTCGACACCGATGCGGAACCGCTGGCGATCAACGTCGCCATGACCGCCGCCGGCCGCCGCGCGCCGAAACCGCAGGGGTACGCCCTGCAGGCCCTGCCGTACCTCTGGTCGTTCGACGTCGACTTACGGGAGGTGCCGACCGACCACCCGATCCAGTATCTCCACCCCGAAGGCGCGCGGAGTCTGGGCGATCTTTCCCATCGCCGCGGCGTCGGCGAGGCCGGCACCGAACTCGAGTCGGTGTTGCGGTTCGTCTGGTCGGTCAATCGGGAAGTGGAGTCGGCGACCGGGCAACTGCTCGGCATGGCCGACGGCGATGACGGCGTCACTATCGAGATTCAGGACGGTGCCGTCAGTGCCGCGGGCGCTCCCCTCGAGACCGACGCGTTCGACATCGATGACTCCGATATCGGCGAATCGGGAGCCGACGAGTTCGACGTCCACGAGCCGGACCACGACCGGTTCGATCCGGACGACTCGTAACTGGCGCTCGAGCGGATCGGCTCACGCGGCCGCAGCGAACGCTATAACTCCCTGGCCGCGCTGGGTCGACCTGATGGCTCGCCGCGCGTTCCGGATCGCCTACGACGGGACCGACTATCACGGGTTTCAGCGTCAGCCCCAGCCCGACGTGCCGACCGTCGAGGACGCCATCTTCGACGCCCTCCGCGACCTCTCGGTCCTCGAGCCCGACGCCGACAAACCGGCGGGCTACGCCGCGGCCGGGCGGACCGACGCGGGCGTCTCCGCGCTCGCCCAGACGATCGCGCTCGAGGCCCCCGACTGGCTCGCGCCGCGGGCGTTGAACGGCCGTCTCCCGGCCGACATCCGGGCGTGGGCGGCGGCCGACGCGCCCCCGGACTTTCACGCGACCCACCACGCAACCCGACGGGCCTACACCTACCACCTGTACGCGCCGCTCACCGAAACGGACGGCGCGCCCGCCGTCGACGACGATCGGTTCCACGCGGCCTGCGAGGCGCTGTCCGGGACACACGACGTTCGCAATCTGACGCCGGACGATCACAACACCGAGCGCTCGCTGGCCCTCGCAGCCGAGCGGGACGGCGACTACCTCGTCCTCACGGTCGCCGCGGGCGGGTTCTCCCGCGAACTCGTCCGTCGGCTCGTCTCGCTCGCCCGCGCCGTCGGGACCGGCGACGCCCCCCGCGAGAAGATCGACCGCGTCCTCGAGCCCGAGCCGCTGCCCGGCCACGAGGGGATCGCACCCGCCCCGCCGGAGCCGCTCGTCCTGACCGACGTTCGATATCCCGACCTCGAGTTCGAGATCGACGATGAGGCGGCCCAGAGCGCTCGTTCGGTGTTCGATCGCCGCCGTATCGACCGGCGAACGGGCGCGCGGGTCGCCGGACAGCTCACTGACGGAATGCGGTGACCGGCGGCCACGTGGCCCTGCTCGTCGCAGCCTGCGTACCAGTGCTTTTGGCCCCCGAACGCACATCTCGGCGCATGGAACTCTCGCCGGAAGAGTACGGAACCTACTGGCGCGCGTCGATCCGCGTCGCCGCGGGCGCGCTCGTGATCTTCTTCGGGACGCGGCTGACCGCGCCGCTGCGGACCCATCCGGAGATCGGCGCGTCCGCGCTCGGCGTCGTCCTGTTCGTCTTGCTGGTCCTCGTCGGTACCTATCTCGCCACGCTCGGGCTCGCCCGCGTCGTTCGGACGGCGGTCGATGCCGAGAGTTAGGCCTCGAGCGCCCGGACCGTCCCGCTCCCGTCACCGACGACGATCGCGCCGTCCGCGACCGCCGGCGATGCGACCACGCGACTGTCGGTCGGGAGCCGCCACAGCCCCGTCCCGTCGGCCAGCGAGACGGCGACGACGCCCGCCGTGGTTCCGACGACGACCGCATCGCCCGCGATGACCGGTGACGACCAACTCGGCGCGTACTGGGCCGTCCCGGCGCTGCCGACCGATCGCGAGAGCGACTCGACTTCCTCGAGCGGGGCTCCCCACCGCTCGCTCCCATCGCTCCGATCCAGCGCGACCAGTCGCTCGTCGGAGTCATGACGCACGACCCGTTCGTCGCCGACAGCCACTGAGGGGGCCATCGGCGGGAGTTCCTGTCGGCGAACGCTCTCCCCGGTGCCTTGCAGGGACAGCGACGCAGCCCCCTTGCCGCCCCACTGGAGCTGGCCGCTTTCGGCTGCCAGCGCGACCGGCGTCGCTCCCCCGACGTAGACGGCTCCGTCGACCACCGCCGGCGCGGACCGGACCGCACGCTCTGTGTCGTGGGTCCACTCGCTCGAGCCGTCGGCGGCGTCGAACGCGGCAATCCCGGCTTCCGTTCCGACGACGACGCGGCCGTCGGCGACGGCCGGGGAAGTGACCCCGCCGGCCGTCTGGCGCTGCCGTGCTAGCGACGCCCAGCCGTCGGTCGCCGGCGAGCGCCACGTCACCGCGCCGTCCGCGAGCCCGATCGCGACGAGGTCGCCGGCCGGCGTCCCAACGTACGCCGTGCCGTCGACTACGGTCGGTGATGACGGTACTGACGGCCCGGCCTGTTGCTGTGCGGTCAGCCGAGCAGTCGTCGCACCGTCGTACGGGACGTGACGCCGGTCGTTCCCCTCGTGGTCGACGACGAGTAGCCCCTCGGCGTCGGGACAGACCACGGCGTCCTCGGCGATGGCCGGCGATCCGGTTCGGGCCCCCTCGAGGGCGACCGTCCAGCGCTCGTCGCCGTTCGAGAGATCGATCGCGGACAGCCTCGAGCCGGCCGCGAGGTAGGCCGTGCCGTCGGCGATCGCGGCCGTTCCAGGGGCGGTCGGCAGGTCGACCGTCCAGCGTTCCGCCGGCTCCTCGTCGAACCCGTCCACGTCGGCGACCGCCGCGTTGGACGGGCCGCCGCGAAACGACGGCCACGTCCCGCTTTCGGCCGCCGATCCGTTGCCGTCCCCGTTCGCTTCGTCGTCCGTTCCGTCCCCGAGACAGCCGGCCCCGAACGCGAGAGCCGCCCCGCACGTTCCGAGTACCCCGCGGCGTGAGATCGGTCGCATCGTTCCCGTTTCGGGACCGATCCGTCAAAAGTAGTTCGCAGATCTGACAGTCACGCGATCGAATCCGCTCTGATGTCGGTCGGGTTCGTCGCCCGCCTGCCTTCGATCCGTCCCCGATCGCCGCAAGCACGCCGTCGAGACCGGCGCGTGGCTCAGTCGTCCACGGAGCCGGCGGGTTCGGCGTCTATGGCCTCCGAAGCCGGCTCCGAGTCGGTCGCTGGGGCGTCGAACAGCGGACTCGCCGCGCCGGGGACGAACGTGTTGAGGACCAGCGCCGACAGTGCGGTCACGATGACCGACTGTCCGAAGAACAGTTCCGCGCCGCTCGGGAGTCCCGACAGTGCCTCGGGCGTCGTCGCGACGCCGAGTCCGAGACCGAGCGAGACGGCGACGATGACCGTGTTCCGACGATCGAGGTCGACGTGCGTGACGACCAGTCGGAACCCGCTGGCGGCGACCATCCCGGCCATCAGCAGGACGGCGCCGCCGAAGACCGCGCTGGGGATCGTCGTGACGGCAGCGCCGACTTTGGGACTCAGTCCGAGGACGGCGAGGAAGACGCCGCCGATGCCGACGACGTGACGGCTCATCACACCGGTGAAGTTGACGATGCCGACGTTCTGGGAGAACGACGTGATCGGGAACGCACTGAAGACGGCGCCGATCGAACTCAACAGGCCGTCGTTGAACAGCCCGCCGCGGAACTCCTCGTTCGTCGGATTGCGCCCCTCGGCGGCCGTGACGCCGGACATGTCGCCGACGGTCTCCATCGAGGAGACGAGAAAGAGGACGGCGAAGGTGGCGATCGCGATCGGCTCGAACTCGAAGCCAAAGCGCGTCGGCGACGGGAGCGCGATCCACGCGGCGCTCCCGACGTCCGAGAAGTCGACGAGTTCGAGCCCGGTCGCGAACGTGAGAGCGATGGCGGTCACGTAGCCGACGAAGATCGCAAACAGCACGGACAACAGTCGCGTGACGCCGCGCGTGAACATGTTGAGACCGACGGCGATCGCCAGCACGAGCGCGGCGAGTCCGATGTGGTGCAAGGCACCGAAGTCCGACGCGCCGACCCCGCCGGCGGCGTAGTCCATCGCGACCGGCACGAGATAGAGGCCGATGATGACGACGACGAGGCCGGTCACCAACGGCGGGAAGAACGGTTTGATACGTTTGAACTGCCAGCCGATCAGGCCCTCGACGACGAAGCCGGTCACGAGGATCGCACCGAAGACGGCGGACAGTCCGAAGCTAGCGCCGATATCGATCGTCGCGCCGACGAAGGTAAAACTCGATCCCATGACGATCGGCAGCCGCGCACCGACCGGGCCGACGGTGTAGGCCTGGACCATCGTTGCCAGTCCGGAAAACAGCAGGACCATCTGGACGAGGTAGGCCGCGTCGGCTTCGGCACCGACCCCGTTTGCGACGACGTACGCCACTGCCGTCGCCGGCACGATCATGACCGCGACGTGTTGCAAGCCCAGCAGGATGGACTTCGGTAACGGCGGTTTTTCGTCGACGCCGTATTCGATCCGAATGCCCCCGTCAGTTCCGTTCGACATACTATACCCACCCCGTAGCGAATCGATGTACAAAAAATCTCGTATATGCGCTTATCGAGCGGTCGATTGGGGCCGACTATGACCACAATCGTGCATATGTTTCGGGGAGCGGCGACGGGGAGCCGCCGCTACCCACTACTCTTGTAGGACAACAACGGGAACCAACGGGGGCGATCAGTGAACCGTTACCTCACCGTCCTCGACGGTGATGTCGAGGAGGCTCGTCGCATCGAACTTCGTGTCGTCGAGCGCGGAGTCGCCGACCTTTCGAAGGACGACCACGATGTCGACGATGTCGGCACCGATATCGTCCAGCGCGGTGCAGATGGCCGCCAGCGTGCCGCCGGTCGAGAGCATGTCGTCGACGATCAGGACGCGATCGCCCGCCTCGACGTCGTTGATGTACATCTCCGACTCCGAGTAGCCCGTCTCCTGATGCAGGGAGACCTCGCCGTCGAGCCCATAGGCCCGCTTTCGGATGACGACCAACGGCACGTCGGCCTGCAGGGAGAGTGCGGTCGCGAGGTGGATGCCCATCGCCTCCGGCGCGACGATCTTGTCCACGTCGAGGTCCGCGGTTCGCATCACTTCGACGACGACCTCCCGCAACAGGGCGGGATCGAGCTGTGGGACCCCGTTGCTGATCGGATGGACGAGGTACTCGTACCCGTCCTTGTCGATGATCGGCGCGTCGTCTAACGACTCGAGGAGCCGGTTCATACTGGCGATTCGGGAAATGAGAGTGAAAAGCCGTTCGTTCTTCCGGTCGGGGCACCCGCCGCGAACGCTCGGCGGACAGGATCGGGTTGATCCCGGCTTCCCGTACCCTGAAGGGGTCCGACACGCTTTACCGCCACCGCTTCGAACGCGTGGCTATGAGTTCCGTACCCGAACGCTCGGAGGTCGACGAGCAGTATACGTGGGACCTCGAGAGCATCTACGCGACCGACGACGACTGGGAGGCGGCCTACGAGGCCGTCGCCGAGCGCGTCGACGACCTCGAGGCTTACGAGGGACAGGTCACCGACGACGCCGAGACCCTCCTCGAGACCCTCGAGTTACGCGACGAGATCATGCGCGAGGTGTCGACGGTCGCCGCCTACGCCCGGATGCGCCGCGACGAGGACACGACGAACCAGCAGTACCAGGCCCTGACCGCCCGTGCCCAGTCGCTGGCGGCCGACGCCCAGTCCGCCGCCTCCTTTATCGAACCCGAACTCCAGGACCTGACTCGCGAGGCCTTCGACGAGCTGGTCGACGAGGAACCGTCCCTCGAGACCTACGACCACTACGTCGACGACGTTCTCCGGATGAAACCCCACACGCGCTCGGCCGAGGTCGAGGCGCTGTTGGCCGACCTGAGCGAGGTGACCGGGGCGACCGGCGAGGTCTACAACATGCTCTCGAACGCGGACATGGCGTTCCCGACCGTCGAGGATCCCGAGGGCGAGGCCGTCGAGATCACCCAGAGCAACTTCACGAACCTGCTCAAACGGCCCGACCGCGACTTTCGCAAACGGGTCTACGAGGGCTACTTCGACGAGTGGGAGTCGGTTCGCAACACCGTTGCGGCCAGCTACAAGAACAGCGTCAAGGCCGACGTCAAGACCGCTCGAGCGCGCAACTACGACACCGCCCGCGAGGCCGCCCTCGACGGGCCGAACGTCCCCGTCGAGGTCTACGACACGCTCGTCGATACCGTCCACGACAACCTCGACAAGCTCCACCACCACGCCGAACTCAAAGAGCGGGCGCTCGGCGTCGACGACCTGCAGATGTGGGACCTCTACATGCCGCTGACCGGCGACGAGGGCCCCGACCTCGAGTACGACCAGGCCACCGAGTACGTCGTCGACGCGCTCGCGCCGCTCGGTGAGGAGTACCAGTCCCGCGTCGCGGACGGCCTCGACTCCCAGTGGATCGACGTCTACGAGAACGAGGGCAAACAGTCGGGTGCCTACTCCGGCGGCACCTACGACACCCAGCCGTTCATCCTCCTGAACTACCAGCAGGACATCGCCTCGATGTACACGCTGGCCCACGAACTCGGCCACTCGATGCACTCGGAACTCACGAAGGACGAACAGCCCTACATCTACTCGAGCTACGAGATCTTCGTGGCCGAGGTCGCCAGTACGGTCAACGAGGCCCTGTTGACCAACCACCTGCTGGAAACCGTCGACGATCCCGAGTTCCGCAAGCACGTCCTGAACGAGTTCTTAGAGCGGGTTCGCTCGACCCTCTATCGGCAGACCCTCTTCGCCGAGTTCGAACACGAGACCCACCGCCTCGAGGAGGCGGGCGAGCCCCTGACCGCGGACCGGCTGGACGACCTCTACCGCGGGCTGAAAGAAGACTACTACGCGCCCGCTACGATCGACGACCGGATCGCCCGCGAGTGGATGCGAATCCCCCACTTCTATCGGGCCTTCTACGTCTACCAGTACGCCACCGGCATCTCGGCGGCGCTGGCGATCGTCGACGACGTTCTCGAGAACGGCCAATCCGCCGCCGAGGACTACCTCGAGTTCCTCCGGCACGGCTCCCGGGAGTACCCCCTCGACCTCCTGCGGATCGCCGGCGTCGATATGAGTTCCTCGGCCCCGATCGATCGCGCCCTCGAGACCTACGGCCAGCGCCTCGAGGAGTTCGAATCGCTGCTCGACTGAGACGATCCCTTCTACCGGTTTCCCGGCGACCCGCGGGACGGTTGCGGTTGTTCCGGACATGACTTCCAGCGGTCCATGCGCGATCACCGCTTCTCACGCCGGAGGCTGCTCGGGCCGAAACCGTCAAACTGCGGGTTCTGTTTCCCAGTCGCGTCAGAAAACCCTCCGGGACCCAAAGGCACATTTACCGTCGAAATCCTATCGGCGTACATCAGGATGTCTCGAAGCCCGTCTATTCCCGACCGACCTCACCGCGATATCGACTCGGATCTCCCTGACGACGAACGGCTCGAGGCGCTTCGGGGACACTACGAGGACCTCGTCGACGTCAACGAGCAACTGTCCGACCAGCTCGACGACGCCGAGGACCGCCGCGAGCGCCTGCGGGAGAAAGTCGACCGCGTCGAACGCGAAAACGAGACGCTGAAAAGCTCCTCGCTGTATATCGCCACCGTCGAGGACGTCCTCGACGACGAGGAAGTCATCGTCAAGCAACACGGCAACAACCAGGAGGTGCTGACCGAGGTCTCTTCCCGACTCGTCGACGACCTCGAGCCCGGCGACCGCGTCGCGGTCAACGATTCCTTCGCGATCCAGACTATCCTCAACGCCGAGACCGACGCCCGCGCCCAGTCGATGGAGATCACCGAGAAGCCGGCGGTCGCATACACGGACATCGGCGGCATCGACGAACAGGTCCGTGAGGTCCGGGAAGCCGTCGAGCAGCCGCTCGCCGAGCCCGAACTCTTCGACGAGGTCGGGATCGATCCGCCAAGCGGCGTGCTACTGTACGGCCCGCCGGGGACGGGCAAGACGATGCTCGCGAAGGCCGTCGCCAACGAGACCGACGCCACTTTCATCAAGATGGCCGGCTCGGAACTCGTCCGGAAGTTCATCGGCGAGGGCTCGCGGCTCGTCCGCGACCTCTTCGAGATGGCCCGTGAACGCCAGCCCGCCATCATCTTCATCGACGAGATCGACGCCATCGCCACGCGTCGCACCGAATCGAAGACCTCCGGCGACGCCGAAGTCCAGCGGACGATGATGCAACTACTCAGCGAGATGGACGGCTTCGAGGCCCGCGGTGAGGTCCGCATCATCGCCGCGACCAACCGCTTCGACATGCTCGACCGCGCCATCCTTCGTCCCGGCCGGTTCGACCGCCTGATCGAGGTCCCCGAGCCCGACGCCGAGGGCCGCGAACAGATCCTCGAGATCCACACGCGGACCATGAACGTCTCCGACGACGTCGACTTCGCCGCGCTGGCGGCCGACACCGACGGCTACTCCGGAGCCGATATCGAAAGTCTCGCTACCGAGGCCGGCATGTTCGCCATCCGCAACGACCGCGACGAGGTCTCCCATCAGGACTTCACCGAGGCCTTAGAGAAGATCGAGGAAGACGACTCGAGCGACGTGGTCTCCTCGGCCGGCTACTTCTACCAATAAGCGCGAAGTTTTGCTCTGCGGGCGCGGCGAAGCCGCGCCCGCGGCAAAAATTCGATTAAAAGCACTCCTCCTTCCTCTCCGTTCGCATTGCTCACTTCGAGTCAGTCGTCGGCCCGCTCGCTCGGCCTGTGTCCTCGCTCGCGGTGAGTGTCAGTAAACCGCCTGCCCTCCCCCGACTCGCGGAGTCCTCGGTTCTTCGGGCTCCGCTCGTGGCCACAGAACCGGTCCGTTTCCGCTCGGGTCCGGATCGCAAGCCCTTACGCCGCCCGTCCCCGAATTCGGGTATGAGTACGATCCGAGTCGTCTGGGGTGCCGCGTCGGCGCCCACGGCGATGGCTTCTTACGACGCGGCGCTGGCCGAGGCCGGCATCGAGAACTACAACCTCGTCTCGGTCTCCTCGGTGATCCCGGCCGATGCCGAGGTCGAGGCCGTCGGCACCGCACCCGATCTCGGCCCCGCCGGCGAGCGCCTGACCGTCGTCGAAGCACGCGCTACGACCGCCGGCCCCGGCCGCGTGAGTGCGGCGCTCGCGTGGGCCCAGTCCGCCGACGACGGCCCGGGACTGTTCTACGAGACCGCCGGCGAGATGGATCGCGAAGACGTCGAGCGGGGGGTCCGGGAAGGACTGGCCGCAGGGCAGGAGCTTCGCGACTGGTCGTTTGCCGACCCGCGGGTGACCGTCGAGAGTCGGCAGGCCGACTCGGGCCAGCACACGACGGCGGTCGTCCTCGCCGTGTACGGTGACAGCGAGCCGATCATCTAGTCCGGACTGTCAGTCGGTGCCGGGACACTCCCGTAGGTAGCCGGGAACCGCGACACCAGCCCCACGGGATTGTCCCAAAGCGAACCCTTTTGACCGGTCGGCTCGTTGCTACTGGCACACACTTCTCATGAACGGAAACACGCCGTACGCAGGGCTACCGGGCGAGACTGGGGCTGGGCAGCGAGCCGCGGCGGACGTTCCGGACCTCTCGAACGCGCAAAAGCGGCTCCTCCACCGCGACGTCTCGCGGATCGCCGCCCGCACGCGGGAGTTTCTTCCCAACGAATACGTCGTCGATTCGGATATCTCGAGCGGGATGAGCGGCCCGCAGGTCACCGTCGCCGTTCGCCCGCCGGTCGGCCACGCCGTCTCCGCCGGCTTCACGCCCGATCTAGAGGACGCGGCCGCCGCCGAGGAGGCCATCACCGCGGACGAACGCGACGAGGTCGCCCGCGGACTGGCCGCAAGCGCTGCCTTGCAGGTCAAACAGGCCGTCAGCAACAACGTCACGCCGACCGGGAAGTAGTCAGTCGATCCGCACGCGCCCGTTTTCGCCGCCGTCAGTACAGCAGTTCCTCGAGCTGGTGGCAACGCCGCTCGAGATCGATCGTGGGCTCGACCGATGGGTCCGCGACGAGGCGATCGAAGACGAGCAGCGGGTCCGTCCCGGCCCGTTCGACCGACTCGAGGAGTTCCTCGATGGCAGCG
Source organism: Natrinema sp. H-ect1 (assembly GCF_041821105.1). Lineage (NCBI taxonomy): Archaea > Methanobacteriati > Methanobacteriota > Halobacteria > Halobacteriales > Natrialbaceae > Natrinema > Natrinema sp. H-ect1. The sequence continues at coordinate 126,228 of NZ_JBGUBA010000002.1, forward strand.
CGGTTCGTCGCGAGCGAGGAACACAGCCCGATCGCAAGCACCAGCGGGACGGCGCCCTCGGGATCGGTCGGGAACGCGTCGCTGATCCGCGAGACGTCGGTGTCGTTGCCCGCGGCCGCCGCGGCTCCGTCGTCGATCGGTTCGAGCGTCAGACAGCGTGGACAAACGGCAACGGTTGCGGCCGTCTCGGGAACATAGTCGCGGTACTCGGCGGGGACGGCCATCGAAAGCGTCGGCGTGTCACACTCGGGACAGTTCATCGGTCAGGGAAGAGAGGGCTGCAAACGCGACGGCCCGGCGGAGTCAGTCGTCCGCGGTTGCCTGCTCGAGTTCGTCGTCCGCTTCGGCCTCGGCTTCGGCGGCCGCTTCGGCCTCCCGTTCGGCGGCTTCCTCGGCTTCTTTCTTCTCCTTGATCTTCTTCAGGCGGAACGTCTCCTCGCGTTCCTGTTCCTCGAGTTTCTGCTCGATGTACTCCTGGTTCTCGTAGAGTTCGGGCAGGAGCTTGAACTCGAGGGCGTTGACGCGGCGCTTGGTGGTCTCGATCTCGCGGAGCATCTTCTTCATCGCCGTCTCGACCTCGGCGGCGAGGATGATGCTCTCTAAGAGGTCCTCGTAGGCCTCGGCGGCCTCGTCGATGCGGGCAGAGGTCCCCATGATCCCGTAGCCGCGCTGATCGAGGCTCTTGGTGACCTTCGAGGACTCGATCTGGGGGACGACGACGCCCATGATGTTCTTCGATTCGGTGGTGATCTCGGGGTGTTCCTGCAGCGCCGCCGCGGCACCGCGGACTGCGACGTCGCCTTCCATCGCCCGGGCCATGTTGATCTTCTTCTGGGCGTCCTCGTAGTCCTGTGCGAGGTCGCCGCGGACGTCCTGGGCCTTGTCCAGAATGTCCATGAACTCCATGATCAGCCCGTCGCGTTTCTTCTCGAGCGTGCCGTGACCCCGCTCGGAGAGCTCGATGCGATCCTCGATCGCCATCAAGTTCTTGCGGGTGGGCTTGACGTCGTTGGCCATCTTGTCGAGGGGTAACGCCCCCAGTCGGATAACTGTTTACAGTTTTCCGTGAGCGACGGTGTCGACGGCGTGACGCCGCAACCGCCGTCTCAGCCGAGGAACAGATCGATCATATCGCCGGACGACTGGCCCTTGTAGAGTTCCGAGTAGCCACAACTTGTACAGCTCACGACGTGAAACCGCCGATTCTGGATGTCGAGCATCTTGGAGAGCCCGCCGCCGGTCGTCGAGATCTCGTCGATTTCCGTTTCGGTGTGACCGCACTTCGGACAGCCGCGCTCGTCGTCTCGCATAGCGGGTTCTTTCATCTTTTCCAACAAATCTTTTGTGTTCGCCCCCTCGAGTATCGACCGAACCATGGCCGTTACCGTCGTGATCCTGTTGGTAGTCTCCCTCGCGATCCCGCTGGTGCTGTGGCTGGCGATCAGTCGGGAAACGTCGGACCCGACCGTCGTGGATCGACGCGAGGCCGAACGGATCGCGAAAGAGCGCGGCGGCCGCGAGCCGTCGCGTTCGGCGGGGGAGCCGGATCGTCTGGCCGACGACCGCCACGGGAGTACCCGCTCGGATCGCGACGAACGGGACGACGGCTCGCGGGGATTCGGAACCCGTCACGACGACCGGTGACGCCGCTTCACGCGCTAGGAGCCGACCCGAACCGACGACATCCCTACTCGAGCAGGTGGACCCGCTGCTCGTCGATCGAGAGCGGGACCGAGTCGCCCACCCGGTAGCCGTCGATCCCGTCGGCGTGTAGCGTCACCGTCGTGTCGTCGGGCAGCGTCGCCGTCAGCTGGGTCCGGTCTCCGAGGTAGGTCACGTCCGTCACGTCGGCCTCGAGCGATCCCTCGCCGAGTTCGAAGGCGGCGGGCCGGGCCGCGACCCGCACCGAGCCGTCCGTCTCGGCCGCCACGGGCAGTTCGGTAAAGCCCAGATCGACGTGGCCGTTCTCGGCGACGCCCTCGAGGAGGGTCGAACTCCCGACGAAGTTCGCGACGAAGGGGTTGGCGGGCCGGCGGTAGATCTCCGCGGGCGAGCCGACCTGCTCGAGCGTGCCGTCCGCCAGCACCGCGATCCGATCGCACATCGCCATCGCCTCTTCCTGGTCGTGGGTGACGTAGAGGGCGGTCACCTCGAGGTCGGCAAGCAGGTCGCCGATCTCCTCGCGCAGCCGGGTCTTGAGTTCGGCGTCCAGCCCCGTCATCGGTTCGTCGAGAAGCAGGACGTGGGGTTCGATCGCGAGCGCCCGCGCGAGGCCGACCCGCTGTTGCTGGCCGCCCGACAGCGTTGTCGGCCGCCGGTCGGCCAGTTCGGCGATGTCGAGCATGGCGAGCAGGTCGTCGGCCCGCTCGCGGCGCTTGGCTTTCGGGACCCCCTGCATCTTCGGCCCGAACGCGACGTTCTCGCGGACGGTCATGGTGTCGAACAGGGCATACGACTGGAAGACCAGGCCGACGTTGCGCTCTTCCGGCGGGACGTGTGTCACGTCGACCCCGTCGAACAGCACCCGGCCGTGGGTCGGCGTCTCGAAGCCGGCGATGGTCCGCAACGTGGTCGTCTTCCCGCAACCGGAGGGACCGACGACCCCGAGGATTTCGCCGTCCCGGATCGTCAGGTCGATCCCGTCGACGGCCACCTCGTCGCCGTAGGTCTTGGTCAGCGACTCGAGGGTGACGTCGCTCACGGTTGCTCACCTCCCTCGAGCGCGCTCCGGTCGATCGGTGTGCGAGCGATTCGACGCCGTACTCCGTTCGTAGCGTGTCTCATTGGTGTGCGGTCGAGAACCCCCGTTTGCCGAGCAGTTGCAGACTGATGATCGCGCCGGCGACGATCAGGAAGTACACCGACACTGCCGCGGCCGACTGGAGGTAGAGGGCGTTGTTCGCGATGTTATCGTAGAGAAACATCGCGAACGGGTCGGGGCTGCCGCTGGCGACCATGTGTGTGAAGTTGAACTCCGCGGCCGCGAGCGTCCAGGTGATGATCGCGCCGGCGATGATTCCACGTTTCGCGTGCGGGACGACGACCGTCAGGAACGTCCGTGGCCACGAAGCGCCGAGCGATCGGGCGCTCTCCTCGAGGCGAACGAGGTCCATCGACTGGAACGAACTCTGGACGGTCAACACCATGTACGGTGATTTGAGCAGACAGTAGCCGGCCAGCAGTCCGAGTGCGGATCGGCCGTGCTGGGGGTAGGTCTGGACGAAGGCGATTCCCAGGATCAGCCCCGGGACGAGCGGCAAGATCGCGAACGTGTTGACCCAGTCCCGTGCGTAGAAATCGTATCGGGCGAGCGCGTACGCGACCGGGACGCCGATCACTACGTTCAACACCATCCCCCCGGTCGCGATCAGGAGGCTGTACGTCAGCCCCGGAATCGCGTTCTTTCGGACGCCGTATTCGCCGAACCCGAGTACCTTCCGCCAGTGATCGAACGTGACGAACCCCGTGGGCAGGACGCCGCTGCCGCTCTCCGCGAACGAGGAGACGAACGCGACGAGTACCGGAACCGTCAGGAACGCGGTCACGACGGCGACGACGCCGGCGACGATCGGCCGACCGAGCAGCGTCGAGAAGGCCCTGCCGGACCGCGACCACCGGCGGTTCCCTGACGCCGTTACCGAGCCGCCGTCGGGACGAGTCGTCAATGCGGCGTCCGCGTTCTCGGCCGCAGTCGAGCCGTCGTCGGCTCGCGGTGACGTGTTCCCGGTCATCTCAGACCTCCACCGCGTCGTCGTCGACGAACCGCAGCCCGACGAACGTGAACGCGACGATGAAGACCACGTAGACGAGCCCGATCGCGGCTGCCACGTCGGGGGCGTACGAGCCGACGCTGATCTCGTTGTGTATTTGCAGCGTGACCACCTGGTGGCTCTGGAGGATGAGTACCGTCCCGAAGATCGCGAGGCCGGAGCGGAAGGTGAGGATCGCGGCGGCGGCGATGCCCGGCCTGATCTCGGGGAGCGTCACGTGATAGAACGTCTCCCAACGGCTGGCACCCAGCGCACGGGCCGCCTCCTCGGCCTGTTCGTTGACCTCGGCGTAGGTGCCACGAAGCACCATCGTCGCCCGTGGCAGCAGTGAGTAGACGTAGCCGAGGAAGAGGCCGGTGATCGCGGTCGCGCTCGCGAGCCCGTGCGCCCCCTGGCCCGTCGCGACCGCGATCGCGTTCGTTACCAGCCCCTGTCGGCCGAGCAGGACCGTGATGAGGTAGGCGACGACGATCCCCGGCAGCGCGATGGGGAACGACACCGCCGCGACGACGATCCGCTCCGCGGGCAGGTCGTACTTCTCGAGGGCGTGTGCGACGGCGACGCCGAGCGCGACGCTGACTCCCGTCGCCAGCCCGACGAACCACAGCGTGTTCCAGGCGACCCGCCGGTACGCCGGGGTCGTCGCGAGCGTCTCCCAGGCCTCGAGCGACCAGCCCTCCATCCAGATCGTGTCCTCCGCGAGGCTGATTCGGACGAGCATCGCCAGCGGGACGAACCCCGCCACGATCGCCAGCGCGAAGAAGGGGAGACAGAGGACTACGATCCGCCGGCGCTCGCGCTCGCGTTCGGTCGTCGGACGGGCGGTCGTCGACGCGAGCGTCGCGATTCGACGGACCGACGCCGTCGCCGATTTCCGGACCGACATCCGCGATCACTGGGCTCCCTGCAGCGGGGTTCGGTCGACGAGTTCCTCCTGAATGTCGGCTTGCTTCTCGACGAGGCTCTGCTGATCGACGGTGAATCCGGCCGCCTCGTAGGACGACTGGTCGGGGAACTCGTCGGGCTGGTCGAGTTCGTTCGCCCGGATCGGGCGGACGTAGGCGTCGAAGAACAGCGACTGGCACTCCTCTGTCAGGACGTAGTCCATGAACAGCTTCGCCGCCTCGGGGTTGGGCGCGTTCCGCAGGAGGGCGTAGCCGTAGGGGACGTTCATCGCGCCCGGCTCGCTGTCTGGCCCCTCGAGGACCGCGACCTCGATCTGATCTTCGTCGAACTCGTCGTTGTTGTACTTGAGATTGAGGCCGGTGTAGTCGTACTCGACGACGGTCGAGATCTCGCCGCTGGTCATCGGCCCCTCGACGTTGCGCCGGAAGTCCGCACCGTGGTCGGCGATCGCCTCGTGGTACTCGATGACCGGATCGAGGTTATCCAGACCGCCACCGTAGGCCCGGTTGACCGACAGCGCGGAGGCCTGTCCGTTGGCGGTGTGGGGCGGCGTGAAGGCAAGATCCTGCGCGATGTCGGGGTGTTTCAGGTCCTCCCACGTTTCGGGGGCATCCAGTCCCCGCTCCTCGTAGATGTCGGCCCGATAGGTCACCGCGGTCGTCATCTGCCGGGTCGCGGTCACGTGTCCGTTGTCGGTCTTCAGATCGTCGGGAACGACGTCCCAGTTGGCCGGCTTGTAGTCGGCCGTCAGTTCGTCGTTCATCGCCTCGAGACCGAACGAGTAGCCGCCGTTGTACGCCGAGTGGGTCGGGTTCCGAGCGTTGGCCCGCATGTCCTCGAGGGCCTCGCCGGAGGAGCCCTGTGCGTCGTACAGCGGGAGGTCGTACTCGTCTTCGAACGCCTCCATGACGGCCCCCCAGTTCGACCAGCCGGTCTGGACGCAGTAGATCTGCAGTTCGTCGGGAAACGCCGAGGAGTCGACCTCGGTTTCGTACTCGCCGTAGCCGACGGTGTAGGTTTCGCCACTTCCCCCGCCGGTGAGGTCGCTCAGACAACCGGCGACCGCGGCGGTCCCGGCGGCGGCCCCAGTCGAAAGTACTGCGCGTCGTGTCGTCCCTGTCGGGTCGGACATACCCGAGAATCCGCCAAAAACTACTAATCCGTTGCTATGTTCATAACACTGACCTATATAATGGGCCGTAGCGACACGAAACGGTCGGGTTCGATCCGTACCTGACTACCGACCCGGTTATCCCTGTCCGACCATCCGCTCTTCGTCGTCCCACTCCTCCTGGCGGAGTTCGTACTTCTGGACCTTGCCGGTCGCGGTCGTCGGCAACTCGTTGACGTACTCGATCCGGCGGACGGCTTTATAGCCCGCGAGCTGCTCGCGGGTGAACGCGGTCAGTTCTTCAGCCGACACGGGCGGATCGGTCGGATCGCCGTTCGACGGCACGACGAAGGCCTTCGGCGTCTCACCCCACTCGTCGCTCGGCGCCGGGATTACCGCCGCATCCGCGACCGCCTCGTGATCGAACAGCGTGTCCTCGAGCTCGATGCTCGAGATGTTCTCCCCACCCGAGATGATGATGTCCTTCTTGCGGTCCTGAATCGCGATCATGCCGTTCTCGTCGACGGTCGCGAGGTCACCGGTGTGGTAGTAGCCCTCGACGCGGTCAGTGAAGGCCTCCTCGGTCGCCTCGGGCTTGTTCCAGTACTTCTCCATGATCTGGTTACCCCGGACGACGACTTCGCCGAGCGTCTCGTCGTCCCGGGGAACGTCCGCGCCGTCCTCGTCGACGACGCGGATCTCGGTGCCCAGATAGGCCAGTCCCTGGCGTTTCTTGATCCGGAACCGGTCGTCGCTGTCTGCCTCGAAGTGGCGGCGCGCGTCGGAGGTGGTGATCAGCGGCCCCGTCTCGGTCGCGCCGTAGACGTGTTTCAGGTACCAGCCGAACTCGTCCTCGACGGTCCGGATTGTCGCCTCCGGCGGAGCCGAGCCGGCGGTCGCGAGCCGGACGTCGGTGTCGCCGGTCGTCTCGGGTTCGTGGTCCCGATAGTAATCGATCAGCATGTTCAACACCGTCGGCGCGCCGCACATGTAGGAGACGTCCTCGGCTCGGACCGTCTCGAAGATCTCCGCGGCGTCGACCCCGCGCGTACAGACGTGGGTCGCGCCGATGCCCGTTACCGCGAAGATATGGCCCCAGCCGTTCGCGTGGAACATCGGCAGCGTCCACAGATAGGTGTCGTCGTCGGTGATCTCCTGGTGGCCGACCAGCAAGTAGGCGTGGATCGTCTCGCAGCGATGCGTTCGGCAGACCCCCTTCGGATCCCCCGTCGTCCCCGACGTGTAGTTGATCGTGATGATCTCGTCCTCGCTCATCTCCGGCCGGTCGTACCCGGGGCCGGCGTCCTCGAGAAGCGTATCGAAATCCTCCCAGTCGCCTTCCACGGCAGCCGCATCGTTCGTGACGAACGTCTCCGTCGGCACGTCATCGCGGATCGCCTCGATTCTGTCGGCGTACTCGTAGTCGGCGTAGATCGCATCCACGCCCGCGTCCGAGAGGATGTACTCGAAGTCATCGGGCGTGAGCCGATAGTTCAGCGGCGTGTGAACCGCCCCGATCTGCATGCTTCCGTACGCCGCCTCGAGGTGGTAGTGGGTGTTCGGATCCAGCACGGCCACGCGGTCGCCCTTCTCGATCCCCCGTGCTTGCAGCGCCGCCGCAAACCGATCGGCGCGCTCGCCGAGGTCGTCGTAGGTGAACCGTTCGCCCGTCGTCGCCACGACGGCCTCGTCGTCGCCGTAATGGGTCCGCGCCCGGTCGAGGAACTCCGGAACGAGCAGTGGTTTGTGCATACATAACACGCTTTACCGACGATCCATACGATCCTTTCCCCCTGTTGCACGCAGTGATAGTCAAGGAATCTGACTGATCGGAATCGGTTTCGCCCGCTCGAGGTCGACCGTCGAATCGGTCCCGCCGTTGGGGCTGACCGGCGCGATTCACGGCCCCTGTGGCGGCCACGGCTGCGGGGGCGCGACGCGCCGACGACGGCCTTGTCTGTTCCGTTGCCTGTTCGAGCGTGTCGCCCGCGTGCGCGGAAACTGGTGTATTGCTCGAGTACCAGCGACTCCCCGGTGGCTCGAGTCGAAGAAACGGAGGCGGCGGTGAAACGCAGGTGGTCGTCAGTCGGCCTGCACGGCTTCGGCCGATTCGTCTTCGCGGTAGTGTTCCGCGATGAGGTCCTCGTCGATCCGGTTGAGTTCCTCCTTCGGGAGGTCCGAGAGGAGGTCCCAGCCGAGTTCGAGGGTGTCGTCGATCGAGCGGTTGGTGTCGTACCCCTGCTGGACGAACTCCGCCTCGAAGCGGTCGGCGAAGTCGAGGAACTTGTTGTCACGCTCGGACAGTGCCTCGCGACCGACGATGTTCACGAGGTCGCGCAGGTCCTCACCCTCCGCGTAGGCGGCGTACATCTGGTCGGAGACGTCGCCATGGTCTTCGCGGGTCAGGCCCTCGCCGATCCCGTCGTCCATCAGCCGCGAGAGGCTGGGGAGGACGTTGACCGGCGGTTCGATGCCCTGACTGTTTAAGTCCCGATCCATCATGATCTGGCCCTCGGTAATGTAGCCGGTCAGGTCCGGAATCGGGTGCGTGTCGTCGTCGCCGGGCATCGTCAGGATCGGGATCTGCGTGACCGAGCCCTCTTTGCCCTCGATTCGACCGGCGCGCTCGTAGAGCTGTGCCAGGTCGGTGTACATGTAGCCGGGGTAGCCACGACGGCCCGGGACCTCCTCACGTGCGGCACCGATCTCGCGCAGTGCCTCACAGTAGTTGGTCATGTCCGTCAGGATGACCAGCACGTGGTAGTCCTTCTCGAAGGCCAGATACTCGGCCGTGGTCAAGGCGAGTCGCGGGGTGACCTGGCGCTCGACTGCCGGGTCGTCCGCGAGGTTCATGAAGACGACCGACCGCTCGAGCGCGCCGGTGCGCTCGAAGTCGTCCATGAACTCGTTTGCCTCTTCCTGGGTGATCCCCATCGCGCCGAAGATGACGGCGAATTCCGAGCCCTCGCCTTCTTCGTCTTCCTCGGGCACCGTCGCCTGACGGGCGATCTGCAGGGCGAGTTCGTTGTGGGGCAGCCCCGACCCGGAGAAGATCGGCAGCTTCTGACCTCGGACCAGCGTGTTCATGCCGTCGATGGCGGAGACGCCGGTCTGGATGAACTCCTCGGGGTACTCCCGGGAGTATGGGTTGATCGCCTTGCCGACGATGTCCTGTCGCTTATCGGGGACGATTTCTGGACCGCCGTCGATCGGGTTCCCGGAACCGTCCAGCACCCGCCCGAGGAGGTCCTCGGTGACGGGCATCTTCATCGTCTCGCCCAGGAAGCGAACGGAGGCGTTGCGGTCGATCCCGCCCGTCCCTTCGAACACCTGGATCGAGACGATACCCTCGCTCGATTCCAGCACCTGGCCGCGCAGCGTCCGTCCGTCCTCGGTCTCGATCTCGACGATCTCGTCGTACCCGACGGGCTCGTCGACCTCGGCGAACACCAGCGGACCGCTGATTTCCGTGATAGTCTGGTACTCTTTCATCGTTAGTACAGTGCTCGTAGTTGTTCTTTGAGGTCGTTCTCGATCTCGTCGATGAACTCCTCCCACTCCTCGGCCGTGCCCATCCGGTTGAGCTTCGGCGCGGCGTCGACGTCCGTGATCTCTTCCGGCGGCACGCCGGCGTCGAGTGCCTCGAAGGCCTCGTCGTTGAACGTCTGGATCGCGCCGAGCATCCGGTAAGTCTTCTCGGGTTCGCAGTAGGTGTCGACGTCGTGCAGGGCGTTCTGCTGGAGCCACGCCTCACGCAGGTAGCGAGCGACCTCGAGCGTGAGCTGCTGGTCCTCCGGCAGCGCGTCCTTGCCGACGAGCTGGACGATCTCCTGGAGCTCGTCTTCCTCGTCTAAGACGTCGACGGCCCACTGGCGGGTTTCCGCCCAGTCGCCGGCGACGTTGTCCGTCCACCACGGGTCGAGCTGGTCCTTGTACAGCGAGTAGGACTCGTTCCAGTTGATCGAGGGGAAGTGCCGACGCTCCGCGAGGTCGGCGTCCAGCGCCCAGAACGTCTTGACGATACGCAGCGTGTTCTGGGTGACCGGCTCGGAGAAGTCACCGCCCGGCGGCGAGACTGCCCCGACGACCGAGATCGATCCCTCGCCGCCGTTCATCAGCTGGAACTTGCCGGCACGCTCGTAGAACTCCGAGAGCGCGGCCGCCAGATACGCGGGATAGCCCTCTTCGCCGGGCATTTCCTCGAGTCGGCTCGAGATCTCCCGCATGGCCTCTGCCCACCGGGAGGTGGAGTCGGCCATCAGTGCGACGTCGTAGCCCATGTCGCGGTAGTACTCCGCGATCGTGATCCCCGTGTAGATACAGGACTCACGGGCTGCGACTGGCATATTCGACGTGTTGGCGATGAGGCAGGTCCGGGCCATCAGCGGGTTCCCGGTCTGTGGGTCCGGCAGTTCCGGGAAGTCCTCGATGACCTCGGTCATCTCGTTGCCGCGCTCGCCACAGCCGATGTAGACGACGATGTCCGCGTCGGACCACTTGGCGAGTTGCTGCTGGGTGACGGTCTTCCCGGAGCCGAAGGGGCCCGGAATCGCCGCGGTCCCGCCTTTCGCGAGCGGGAACAGGCCGTCCTGGACGCGCTGGCCGGTCACCAGCGGCTCGGTCGGCGTCTCCTTCTCACCGGCGGGCCGGGCTTCACGAACCGGCCACTCCTGGTGCATCTGGATCTCTTCGCCGTTGTCGAGTTCGACGACGGTCTCCTCGACCGTGAACTCGCCGCTCTCGACCGACGTGACTTCGCCGCCCTCGTAGTCCGGCGGCACCATGACCTTGTGGTCGATGGTGACCGTCTCTTCGACAACGCCGACGACGTCGCCGGGCTCGACCGCGTCGCCCTCCTCGACGGTGGGTTCGAACTCCCACTCCTTCTCGAGGTCGATACCGGGGGCGTCGACCCCGCGGTCGAGGAACGCGGTCCCCATCTTGTCCTCGAGGACGTCCAGCGGACGCTGGACGCCGTCGTAGATGGAGTCCATCATGCCGGGTCCGAGGTCGACGCTCAGGGGCTCGCCCGTGTTCTCGACGGGTTCGCCCGGGCCGACGCCGGAGGTTTCCTCGTAGACCTGAATCGTGGTCAGGTTCCCTTCGATCTCGATGACCTCGCCCATCAGTCCTTCGTCGCCGACGTAGACGACGTCGTTCATCCGGGCGTCGAGGTCCGTGGCGGTCACGACGGGACCGCTCACGCTTTCGATTACACCGTCTTCGTCGACGGTCTCGGTTTGTTCTGCCTGGCTCATAGTTTAGCTGTCTTCGTCCTCGTCCATCAGGTCGATACCGATCGCACGCTTGATCTGGTCGCGCAGCCCGCCGCCACCGGTGCCGCTGCCGATGGTGACGACGACCGGTTCGACGCTCGTCTCGACTTCCTGGCGTACGTTGCGCGACAGGTACTCGAGGTCGTCGTCGTGCATGACGACGATGCCGACGCCCTCGTCCTCGAGGGCTGCCGTTGCAGCGTCGTCGAGTCGCTCGTCTTTCTCGTCGTCCGGGACGTTCTCGAACCGGCGGACGCCAGCGAGGCGGAAGCCGGTCGTGAACTCCGGGCTGCCGACGACTGCGATCTCCTGGCTCATAGGATCACCAGCTCCTCTTCGATCTCGTTCTCGTCGAGTCCGACCTCGCGACCACGCGCGATCGCGCGGATGTTCTCGACCTCCCGTTCCTTCGCGAGGATGTACGACAACACGGCCGACACCGAGGCCGGATAGATGCTCGAGAGCGTATCGGCGTACTCGAGCAACGCAGCGTCTAGTGCGTGTTCGAACTGGATAAGGCTGTCAGCATCGCGGAGCCGACCGAGCGCCTCGGAGAGGCGGTCCCCGTAGCGGCGGTTCTCGGCGATGTGATCGACCAGTGCGTCGTAATCGCCGACCAGTCGGCTCAGCTCCGACTCGTCGAACAGGACGCCGCCGTCGATGTAGTAGGTCGCGGGATCGAGATCGGCCCCACTGCGGGCGAGCCGTAGCGCGTTCCGGGCGTTCCGGAAGTCGATCTCGGCCTGCAGGAACTCGATGTATTTCGCTTCCGGGCCCTCCTGTGGCTCGTTGCCCGGGCCGCCCGAGACGTCCGCCAGCAGGTTCTCGTAGAACTCCCGGTCGAGGGCGTTCTCGAGGGGGACGAGCGCGCCGGTCTCCTCGAACTCCTCGTAGGCGACGGTCAGCGGCTCGTAGTAGATCGTCCCGTACAGCACTTCGATCGCGTCCTCGATGTCGTCGGTCTCGAGGAGCCGATCGATCGTCCGCTCCTCGAGTTCGCCGGCTCGGATGAGGTCGGTCCGGATGTCATCGGGGGCGGTATCGGTGTAAATCCCGCGGATGATCGTCTTCAGGTTCCAGACGTCGAACTTCCGCAGGTAGCGGGCGATGAGGTCGTAGAGGCGACCGTCGGCCCAGTCGATCAGGTCTTCGAAGTGCTTCGCGAGGTTGCGGTTCAGCGCGTACTCGATCAGGTCGACGCCCGAGAACCGCGCGCCGAGTTCGTTGATCTCGCGTTCGTACTCGGTCTCCTCCATGAACCGCGCGATCTCGCTCGGCCCCATCCGGATCAGCTTGCGGTAGTCTTCGTCCGAGAACAGCGAGGCTCGGCGCGACCGAACGCGAGCGTTCACGTATTCCGGATTCGAGGCACCTGCGCTCATTGCTCGAAGAGTCGGTTGCTGATCCCCTGGAGGTTGTCTTCCCAGACGTCTTCCAGGACCGAGTCGAACGTGTTGTTGACTCGGACCCGGGACTGGTCGCTCTCGACGACGACGCCGCCGAGACAGTCGACTTCGCCGGCGTACTCGTAGCCGTCGTAGTCCGCGACGATCGACTCGAGCAGCTCCGCGTCGTCGCTTCGACCGTAGACGTTGACGTCGTTGCCCTCGTCGAACTCCTCGCTCGCGGCCTCGAGCAGGTCACGAGTGAGGTCCTCGCGGGTGTCCCCCTCGAGGGTGGTGAGTTCGTCCTCGACGGCCTCGCGGACCTCTCCGAGGACATCGCGGCGGGCCTCCAGACGCTTCTGTTTCGCCTCCAGCTTCGCACTGGAGAGGCGCTGTTCGCGGAGCTGGTCGATCTCGCGGTCGACCTCGGCCTCCGCATCGGCGCGGATCTCCTCGGCGTCGGCCTCGGCCGCCGATTCGATCTCCTCTGCGCGCGTCTCGCCCTCACTGCGGATGTCCTCCGCACGCGCGTTGGCCTCTTCTCGAATGTCTTTGACGACTGTGTCCAAACTCATTGTGAGAGAAGGGGGTGTGGTTATCCGACGATGAAGACGACGACCAGCGCCAGGATCACGAGCGTCTCCGGAAGGACGGTCATGATCAGGCCCGGGACGAACATGTCGTCGTCTTCGGCGATGGCACCGACTGCGGCCGCGCCGATACCGCGCTCGGCGTATCCTGCTGCGAGCGCGGCGAGACCGACGGCGATCGCCGCGGCACCGGCGTCGTTGAGCGTGGGCGCTGCTTCGACTGCTGCGTCTCCGCTTTGAAGTGCGATGTCAAGCATTGTTTATAGGTCCTCTGTGTGATTTCGATCGGTTCCGAACGGTTCGTAGTTCTCCCCACCGCCTTCATAAAACTTGTTAAAGAATTCGACGTACTCGAGGCGCACAGCCTGTAAGCCGGCGCTTGTCACGCCAAGCACTAACACAACGATGTGTCCGAGTACGAGAATAACAAGTCCACCGAGCAGGGCCGCGGTCCCCGAGTGCATGAGCCCGTTGAAGATGACGTCTGCACCCTCGCCGTAGTGTTCGGCGACGTAGCTCGGTTCGTGATTCCGAAGGAAGTGGAACTCGCCGTCGGGGTCCTCGTAGGCCCCGAAGAACAGCAGGTTGACCACGAAGGCCATGCCGGCCTTCGCGAGCAACACTGCGCCCATCCGGGTGTAGGAGAACACGTTAACGACGACGTCGAGCGATTCGACTGCTTCGACCGGTTCGCTCACGATGAGCATGACGAGCCCGATCAGGAAGATCAGGAACGGGGCCGTCAGCAGGAAGTCGATCCCCGGAATCGTGACGAGTCCCCACTCCGGGAACCCGGTAAAGCCGATCGGGAACGGGCCGTCGCTGGCGAACGTCTCGAACAGGAAGTCGGGCTTCGAGCCCTCTGCCTGGGCCGAGAAGATCCAGATCCAGATCCCGTTGATCATCAGGATCCAGGAGCCGCTGTGGAAGAGAGCGTCCTTGAATCCGTGGCTGAGATTCTCGTAGAAGTCCAGGATGTACCCGATGTTCAGGTGGACGATCCCGGCCAGCACGCTCACGACCATCCAGCCGAGCGCGAAGTCACTCGCGGCCGGCTCGAGGCCCTTGTTCAGCGGCAGGAGTTCCGAGTGGAACACGTCGTGCCAGATGACCTCGCCGAGGATGTGCAGGCCGAATATCTCGCCGTAGATGATCCCGAAGAGGATCGTGAACAGCCCTGCCCAGATGGCGACGCCGCCGAGACTGGTGACTCCCTTGCTATCGAACTGCGTGGCCATGTACGCGCCGATGGCGACGTACATGATCCCGTAGCCGACGTCCCCGATCATGAACCCGAAGAACGCCGGGAACGTCAGGAACAGGAAGATCGTCGGATCCAGCTCGCTGTATTTCGGTCGGTTGACTGCCTGTACGAGCAGTTCGAACGGCTTGGCCACGCCCGGATTGTTCTGGACCGTCGGCGGCTCGTCGCCCATCGTGACCGTCGAGCCACCGTCGGTGACCGCCTTCTGTTGCTGATCGTCCGCGTCGGCGGCCGCCTCGTCGTCTTCGTCCGCTGCCGACGGCGCACCCTCCTGTACGTCCTCCGTATGCGAGTGTGCCCCGTGGCGGTCGTAGTCCGCCCGCTCGAGTTCTTCGATCTCGACGCTGTCGCCGACGGCGTCGTCCAGCGCGGCGACGAGTCGGTCGTACTCGTCGGTCGGGATCCAGCCCTCCGCGATGAAGGCGCGATCGGTCGTTGCGAACTGCAGCGGCGCTTCCGCTTGCTGGACCTCGACCGTCAGCTCCTCTTCGACCCGCAGGAGGAAGCCGGCTTCCTCCCGCTTGATCTCCGCGAGTTCCGCGTCGATCTCCTCGCGTCTGCTCTCGAGGTCCGCCTTCTCGTCCTCGAGGTCGGCGACGTACGCCTCCGGACTCTGTTCGGTCTCGGGCACCGAGTGGCGCGTAACGTCGACGCCGACCAGGGCGTCGTCGATCGGCGCGTCGTCGGCGTCCTCGGTCGGCGCGGCGACGATCGCCACGACGTCTCCGCCGGTGAACGTCTCGAACGCTCGCACGTCGTCGGACGCCGCGATGGCGTCCTCGATCGCACCGACGGGACCTTCGACGACGGCCACGTCGACCGACTCGTACCCCGACAGCAGGTCGAGGTCGATCCCGAGTTCCGCGAAGGGCGCGACGCGGTCGATCTTCTCGTTAACCTGTCGCAGTTCGTCGGTGACCTCACCGCGTTGGTCGTCGAGTTCGTTGACCCGCGTGCGGATCTCCTCGAGTCGATCCTCCCAGCCTGTCTCGAGTCGCCCCGGCTCGGCCTCGTCGGCCGACAGCTCGAGGGTGTTTTCGAGGGCTCGGACGGTCACGAGCTTTTCCGACGCCTGATCGGCCCCTTCGATGGGGTTGCCGTTATCGAACCCCTCCCACGAGCCGTCGTAGTCCGAGAGATGGACCAGGTTCAGCTCGTGGATCGTCTCGATGACCGGAGCCATGACGGCTCTGGATCCGGTCATCGAGACCTTGCTCATCTGCTCAGGTCTGAGCATGGACGTCCTCCTGGAACAGTTCGACGACGTGGTCGGTCACTTCGTCGACCCGCTCCCGGGCGCGCTCGGCGAGTTCCTCGCGCTCCTGTTCGCCTTCTTCGAGGACCTGCTCACATTCCGCATCGATCTCCTCGCGAGCTTCCTCCAGGCGGCGCTCCCGCAACTCCTGGGCCTCCTGTTCCGCTTCCGTGCGAATCTCCTCGGCACGTTCCCGGGCCTCGGCTATTCGCTCGTCGCGGTCGTTCTCTGCCAATGCGACGATCTCGTCGGCCTCCTCTTCCGCCGACTTAATTCGTTCGAGAACCTCTGGCCTCGGCATACTCTAAGCAACCGGACGTTTGCCAGAGCGCGTATATGGTAGTTGCGAAAGTCCCTCAGCGGGAACCGGACCGATCGCGGATAATGACGGCTTACGTTCCAGCCGCGAGCCCCCGGGAACGGCAGACATATGCCGATCCGACCGAAACTCGCTCCTAATGGGACTTCTCGAGAACAAGGCCCGCGCTCGACTGTTCTATAAGTACCTCTCGCGGGTCTACGACCAGGTCAATCCGTTCGTCTGGACCGAAGAGATGCGCACCGAGGCCCTGTCCCTGCTCGAGTTAGAAGCGGACATGACGGTACTCGACGTCGGCTGTGGCACCGGGTTCGCCACCGAGGGACTGCTCGAACACGTCGACGAGGTCTACGCGCTCGACCAGAGCGAACACCAACTCGAACAGGCCTACGAGAAGTTCGGCAAACGCGGGCCGCCGGTCCACTTCCACCGCGGCGACGCCGAACGGCTCCCATTCGCGACGGACACGTTCGACGTCGTCTGGTCGTCGGGCTCGATCGAGTACTGGCCGAACCCGATCCTCGCGCTCCGGGAGTTCCGCCGCGTCCTCAAACCCGGCGGGCAGGTACTGGTCGTCGGCCCGAACTATCCCGACAACGTCGTCAGCCAGCTGCTTGCCGACTCGATCATGCTCTTTTACGACGAGTACGAGGCCGACCGGATGTTCAAGGCTGCCGGCTTCGAGGACGTGAAACACGCCTTCATGGGGCCGTCCTACGAACCCGACGTCGCGATCACGACGATCGGTCGCGCGCCCGAGTAGCCCGTTCCCGATTCAGGTCGCCGTCGTCTCGAGGGTCGCGATCCGCTTTCCGTCCGTCGCGAGCGTGACCGTAACCGAATCGCCTGCTGCAAGCGTTGGACTGTTGGTCGACGCGAGCGCAACGCCAGCGCGCTCCCCCGCTGTCCACTCCGAATCGCTTTTGGCGTTGAACGGACCGTCGGGCGCGCCGTCGAATCCGCTTGCACCGACGAACGGAATCGGCGGTTGTTCGGCAATCGCCGTCCCGTTTACGGCAATCGTTACTGACAGCGTCTCGACGTCGATGGCATCCCCTGTGACGTGGGTGATCGCGATCGCGGAGCGGTCTCCGTCAGCCGAAAGTTCGAACGTCGCCGTCGCGCTAGCGTCCTCGAGCGACCACGTGCCAACACCGACTGCGACGACGGCTGCCAGACAGACGGTGAGTGCAACCAGTGCGAGTACGCCAATAACTGGACTCACGGCCCGTGTGTCGACAGTCGCGGTTCGATCCGTCTCCTCGGTCACGACACCTTCTGGCTGCGGCTTGTCCTATAAATGCTTGACCACGTATCGATGGTCTGTCGGCCAACCGGGAAAAGAGCAGCCACTCTCGAGTCCCGGATCGCGATTCGTGGTTAGGAACTCGAGAGTATGACGGAAGCACTAGCTCCGTCCGCTGTTTCCGCTCGCAGTTCGTATTCGTCTCCGGGCGGCACATACCAGAGACCGCCGTCATCGTCGGTCGTTCCGACCGCGAAGCCGTCGATGGTAATCGTCGCGGAAACGGGATCGCCTGTTTCCGAATCATTCACCACGACGGTAGCTGGCCCGTTCGCTTTCGTTTCCATGATCGAGAGTTTGAGTCCGTTTTTGACTGCAGTTGTGTTGTTTTTGTTGGGTAACGAAGTCCGATCAAGAATCTGAACTTCTCGATAAATATCACCCGTCCCACCGTCGAGGTATGCCTCGAGATCCCCTTGATCGTGGTTATTGTTTATCTTGTACAGCTTTACCGTTGTGTATTCATTGAACGATGGGGACTGGACCGTTTCGTACGCCCAGGGGTACAGTCCGCGGGCATGATCGTATGCATCCAGAATGTCCTCGAACTGTGTCGACTGTGACGCGTTCCGGTTATCGAAGCGGACCGCTTCGCGGACGTAACTGTCCCCGAGTAGGGAGAGAACGAATCCGTTCTGTGACGTCTCGATGAGAATTACGTTGCCGTTGACGGAGTCGCCGTACCTGTATGCCGAGTCGAGTTGAGAGCGAATTTTCGTTCGGTGCATCTCGAGCTTGTCCCGCTCGTCACTGACCGAGAGTGAGAAATCCTGAACCTGCTCCGATCGCTCATTGAGTTCGGCGAACGCCTCGGAGAGAACTGCTGCTTCCCGGTGATTTCGAAGCAAGACCTGCAGTAACTGTGCGCTCGATAGTTCGTTGCTGGCGTGGGCACGGACGGCGCGTCGCTCACGTTCTTCGAGTGCCTTCGATTGCGCTACCAACCGCTCGTAGCCGTTTTGGAGCAGTTCTCGTCGTTCGGCCGCGGTCGCATCGTCGAACCCCTGATCCACGGTCGTGTATTGGGCGTGATCGACCCGAATTTCGTCGTCCGCACTCGCGAGCGCTGCACCGAGGTCGGAGCCGTAGTCGGCGTACTCGCTTCTGGACGTTTCATCGAGTGAGAGGCGGTTCGTCGTATTATTGACTGTCTGTGGAACCATGCTATTACTGCGCAGTAAACTCTCCTGGTGGAGGGTCTCGGTAGCGTCGTTCGCTCCCGTTGTAGGGGTTGCCATCGCTGGAATCGCCAGCAGCGATAGAACCAGAAGTACTGCGAGGAGGGACGGAATCGCGCGGTTCATCGAGCGACCGTACGTTCCCCTGATACAAAAACTGGTCGCACTTCAGTTCAATCGAATACCGGATTGAATTCGTGCTACCGACGTTTTACCGCCCCTATCAGAGATGTTCTCCGGCTCGGAAACGCTTTAGGACCGGTAGTAACGTTTTATTTTCGATGGAAAGGGTTTTTTCCCCCGGGCGACCACCCGATGGTACGCATGCGGGTATCCACCGCCGTCACAGTCGCCCTCACAATCCTCCTCATCACGACTCTTCTGGGGGCGGTGGCCGTGACACCGGCTATGTCCGCTTCGACACCGGCGTCGGAGCGGGCCGATACGATCGGTGATCGGTCCCCAACGACGATAGAACGGTCGCCAACTGACTATCGCGTGGCCGACTCCCGATTCCGAACGGCTGGTTCACCACCGTCGGCCGTCACTGCCCAATCGGCAGAGCCACTCGAGCGACCCGCTACTCGGCAGGTATTTCGACTTACCGTTCGCGACAACGGCGATGTCAGGTGGACGATCGAGAGTCGCTTTCTCATAACGAACGAGAGCGACGAGACGGTGTTTCGAGAGTACGCCACGGAAGTCACGAATAACCAGCGTAACGTCGGATACGATCTCGACGTATTCGAAGGTTTCCGTCGAACTGCTGAACAGGAGACCGGACGTGAAATGTCAATCGAGGAGCCTCAGTGGGACGATCCGACGGTCATCGAGTCGCCAAACGACACTGCCGTGCGTGACGACACGGCGACAGACGATGTCAAAATCGGTGTCATTTCCTACTCATTCACTTGGACCAACTTCGCCACTGTCGACGGCGATCGGATTCACTTCGGCGACGCGTTCCGAACGGAGGGCGGAGTCTGGCTTCAACTGTACGATGGACAGCGCCTCGTCGTCGAAACACCACCACAGTACGCCCTCGAGACGCCGACGCAACTCTCCTGGGACGGTTCTTACGAGTTTGATGAGACTGAACTCGAGATCGTGTTTATCCAAACCAGTGATTCGATCGTACCGATGTGGGGGTGGCTGATTGGCGGCCTCCTCGTAATCGGGTTCATCGGTGGTGGATACCTCGTGGTACGGCGGGACGGCCGGACCAGCCTGTCAGTTCCGACCGATAGATTGCCATCGATCGAAGCGGTCGGGATCGGCACCAGTACTGCCAGCGACGGGAACGGTACCGAAGCAGCCGAGTCCGATGGCCCGGGGTCGACAGGCCGGAACCCGACTGATTCGGCCCCTTCGGCCGGTACCGGTACCGACGACGATCGCGACGCTGGAACCAGTCTCGAGTTCGAGGAACCGGTCGGGGACGCGGTCGATCCGGAACTGCTGAGCGACGAGGAGCGTGTCCTTCGAATGCTCAAGCAAAACGGCGGCCGGATGAAACAGGCCTCGATCGTTTCGGAGACCGGCTGGTCCAACGCCAAGGTGTCGCAACTGCTCTCGCAGATGGACGACGACGACGAGATCGAGAAACTCCGTATCGGCCGGGAGAATCTCATCACGCTGCCGGGCGTCGATCCGACCGAAGTCGACTGATCGTTCGGCCCGAAGTAGCCGATCCGCGGCTACCGCACGGCTACCGAGTAGTTCTCGCCCGATTCCGAGTCACCGTCGGTCGAACTCGAGTCGCCGTCGCCCGTCTCCGGATTGAACTGAACGTCCTTGCCGACGGCGTCGTAGATATCGTCCCAGTCCTTGTCCTCATCCATCAGGAAGACTTCGACGGTTAGCGACCCCGAGTCGAACTCCTCGAGTCCGGCCGGGCGAACCTCGATGTGGAACGTGCCGTTTTCTTCCATCCGAACCTCGCCCGTCCGCTCGACGAGCTTCTGTTCGTCCTCGTTGATCTTGACGAAGAAGTACGGCTCGCCCTCTACGTCACCGTGTTCCGGTGGATCGACGTTCTCCATGCTGGTGTTGGCGACGACCTCGAGGTTGAAGTTCGAGTAGCCGTCCCCGTTCTCCGCCGGCTCTTTGTCGACGAACTCGACGCTCTCGATTCGGTCCTCGCGTTTGTCCTCGAGGGGTCGGTTCGGTTCTTCCGGCGGAGACCACTCTGCGGTGGTGTCTGTGTCCCCGGTATCGTCTCCGCCGTCCGGGTCCGTTTCGTTCTCGCTTCCGCTCGACTCGACGTCATCGCCGGGGGGCTCGGATTCATCGTCTGCTATGCCGTTCGTGTCCGTCTCGGTGTCGTTCGACGGCTCCGCTTGCGATCCCCCGAGGGCGCTGCATCCCGAGAGGGCCACGAGCAGCGCAACCGCGACGACGGCGACGTTTCGAAGTTCCATCGTGGCTCCCGCTTCCGACGGGGAGACCATTATTACAGCCCCGATAAGCGTCGGTGACTCATTCGACGACCGACGCGTCAGTACGGTTCCGAGTCGGCGGTCCCGTGGTGTTGAACGATGCGAAACGATCCTTATCTCATGCAAAAACCTGCATCAAGACGGCCGCTCGCTCGCGGGCCACTCGTTCCTGGCCCTCACTCGCTTCGCCCGTTCCGAACTGCGCAGCCTCGCGGTCCTTACGCTAGTGGCATCCGTTCGACGACCTGTCCGTCATAGGTCGGATACTGCTCAACGATCTGCGCGCACCTTTTTCTCGTCGGGTTCGCGATGCTCACCACTCCTCGAAAAATCTGCACCAAAAAGACCGCTCGCTTCGCTCGCGGCCCTTACGCTAGTGGCGTCCGTTCGACGACCTGTCCGTCGTAGGTCGGATACTGCTCGACGATTTCACCGTCCTCGAGGTCACCCTCCTCGATCATCTCCTCGAGAAGCCACCAGGCGACCTCGACGTGGTCGCTCTTGACGGTGTAGAACTCCTCGGGGACACCCAGTGCCTCGAAGCGGTCGGGGTCGGCGTACGTCTTGCCGTAGACGAGCGTCCCGTCGTCGGTGACGTCGTCGAACTCGCGGCGGATGTTGCGGGCCATGCGTTTCAGGCGGCGGCGGTGTTGGGCGGCGTCTTTGAACACGGAGGTACAGAAGTAGACCTTCTCGTGGTCGCCCATCACGTCGAGGATCTCCTCGCGGTCGCCGTCGACGGCGCTCATGTGGTCTTCCTTGAGTTCGTACCCCTGTTCCTGCATCCGGCGGTAGTTCCCGTCGCTCATCTCGAACTCGTTGACGTTACAGAACTCGGCCGCGCCCTCGTCGATGAGTTCGAGGAACTCCTCCTCGGGGCGGATACCGGGGATTTCGAACGCGGGGGTCAGCCCCTCTTCGCGGGCGATGTAGAGGATTTCCTCCCACTCGGTGCCGTGGAGATTGCCCCACTGTTCGTAGGGTGGGTGGAACCGGATCTCGTCGAGTCCGGCCTCCGAGAGGCGGCGCATGTTCTCGCGGCCGCCGGTGATGCCGGTGTAGAGGTGAGTGTGGTGGTCCTCGCCGAACTCGTCTTTCAGCAGTTCGAGATAGTGACAGGTCCGGCCCAAGGCCTCTTGGGGTTCGCCGCCGGTGATCGAGGTGCCCAGCGCATCCATGCGGTGGGCCTCGGTCAGGACGTCCTCGTCGCTTTCGACGAGTCGCTCGTTGGCGTAGATGTCGGTGACGTTTTTCCGATTTTCGCCGAGCGGGCAGTAAAAGCAGTCGCGCTGGTCGCAGTAACCGTAGACGAACAGCACCATCTTGCCGCCTTTCGCGCACTGCTCACAGCCCTTCGAGATCATTCGAGGGTACGTACCCTCCCGAGCCTCAAAAGCCGTGCGAAACCGCCGACCCATGTGTCGTGGCACCACACAGCCATATATTATTATGCGATGAGACTGTACGTAACGTAACCAATGTCTCCGGGGATCCGCGTTCTCTCTGTCGATGACGACCCCCAACTGCGCGAGCTGACCGCCACCGTTCTCGAGCGACGGACCGACCAGATCGACGTGACGACCGCGGCGAACGGTCGCGACGCGCTGGCGGTCTTCGACGGCGCGAGCGACGGGGCCGACCGACCGATCGACTGCGTCGTCAGTGACTACGAGCTGCCGGGGATGGATGGCCTCGAGCTGTTCGCGGCGATACGGGAGCGCGATCCGGCGATCCCGTTCGTTCTCTTTACTGGCACAGCTCCCGACGAGATCGCGAGCGAGGCGATCTCGGCCGGCGTTACCGACTACCTCCGGAAGGGGTCGGGAACCGCCCAGTACACCGTGCTTGCAAACCGGATCGAGAACGCCGTCGCGAAACGCCGCGCCGAACGGGCCCGCCGCGAGAGCGAACGGCAACTCGAGCGATACCGGGCCCTCGTCGAGAACGATCGAATCCTCGAACTCGTGCCGACCGCGCTGTTTACCCTCGACGCTGACGCCGTCATCAACTGGTGTAACGACGAGTTCGCCGACCCTTTCGTCGAGGGACGGACGGAACTGATCGGAACGCCGTTCCCGGATCTCATCGATCGCGGCTACTACGACGGGCAGGTGACGACCAAGTACGTCGAGGAAGTCCGTGACCTGCTCTCCTCGACGGCCGACCGCGAGCGGGCGAAGTATCAGGTTCGGTTTCAGTCGCCGGACGGTGAGGAACGAATCCACGACGTCCACACCAGACTCCTGCCGCTCGAGAACGGGGAGTTCACCGGAACGGTACACGCGATTCGGGACGTCACGCGCCGGCGACGCTACCGACGCGAACTCGAGCGCCAGAACGAACGGTTGTCGGAGTTCGCGAGCCTCGTTAGCCACGACCTGCGGAACCCACTGAACGTCGCGCAGGGGCACCTCGATTTCATCGCGGAAGGGGCCGACGACCGCCACGTCGAGAAACTACAGCGGTCGCTCGCCCGGATCGAGGAACTCATCGACGGACTCCTCCAGCTGGCCCGACAGGGAAAAGCGATCGGTGACGAGGAGCGGTTTTCGCTCGCTGACACGGCCCAAGCGGCCTGGGCGACCGTCGACACCGGTGATGCCCGCCTCGAGATCGAAACCGATCCGATGCTGTACGGCGACGAGACCCGTGTTCGATCGCTGCTCGAGAACCTCTTTCGAAACGCTGTCGAACACGGCTCGACGAGCCCTGACTCCCGCCCTCGTCAGGACGCCGTCGAACACGGCGGCGACGACGCCGATCGGCTGACAGTCACCGTCGGCCCGCTCGAGCGAGAGTCCCGGTCCGCCGGCAGCGGCGACCGTCCCGACGGCTTCTACGTCGAGGATACGGGACCGGGGCTGCCGGCCGATCGCGAGTCGTTGTTCGAGTTCGGCCACACGACCGCGGCGGAGGGGACCGGGTTCGGACTGGCGATCGTCGAGGGGATCGCCGAGGCCCACGGCTGGACCGTCGCCGCGTGCGACGGCGACGACGGCGGTGCGCGGTTCGAGTTCCGGGACATCACCGTGCCGACCGGCGGGACGACATCGGCCCGATCGACGTAGGGTCGGTGGTCGACGGGCGTCGGTCGCCGATCCTCGAGCGGAGTCGCGGACCACGACACCCGTCCGCCCTCGAGCCCCTCGAGCGTATTCTTCCGTCCCCAGAAGATGGAAATACCCCGCCCTCGAACGTCCGACTGATGCTGCTGGTCCTCTGTGTCGACCTCGACGATGACCTCGGGCGCAAGACCGGCTTTTCGACGCCGGTTATCGGTCGCGAGCCCGTCGAGGAGGCGGCCGTCGCTCTCGCGACCGCGGACCCGGAGGACTCGGACGTCAACGTAATCTTTCAGGGGTTACACGTCTACGACGATCTGGCCGACCGCGACGAGAGCGTCGAGGTCGCCGTCGTCACCGGCAACGACGAGGGCGACGTCAGCGCCAACCGCGAGGTCGGGGACGAGGTCGACACCGTTCTCGCGAGCCTCTCGACCGGGGAAGACGTCACCGCCTTGGTCGTCACCGACGGCGCACAGGACGAGTCCGTCATTCCGATCATCCGCTCGCGAGTCCCGATCGACGGCGTCCGCCGCGTCGTCGTCCGGCAGGCACAGAACCTCGAGTCGATGTACTACACGATCAAGCAAGTGCTGGACGACCCCGAGACCCGCGGGACGGTCCTCATTCCGCTTGGTATCCTCCTGTTGATCTACCCCCTCGCCCTGTTCGGCTCCGTCCTCGACATGCCGGGGTTCGTCCTCGGGACGACCTCCGCCCTGCTCGGGCTCTATCTCATCTCGCGGGGGCTGGGGCTGGGCGATCGCCTCGACGCGAGCGTCGAACGCGCCCGCCGGTCGCTGTACGCCGGCCGGACGACCCTGCTCGCCTACGTCGTCGCCGCCGCCCTGTTCGTCCTCGGGGGCGTCAACGGACTCGACACCCTCGAGGCGGTCCGGGAATCGACCGCCGGCGACCTCGGGGTCCCGGTCATGCTGGCCGCGCTTCTCAACGGCTCGATCCGCTGGTTCGCCGTCGCGGGGCTGACGACCAGCCTCGGCCAGATCACCGACGAGTACATCGCCGGCTCGCTCGAGTGGCGCTACCTTAACGCCCCCTTCTACGTCCTCTCGATCGCCGTCGTTCTCCACGCGGTGAGTGCCTTCTTCCTCGACCGGGTCGAACTCACCTTCCTCGCGACGGCGCTGACGGCAGGGACGCTGCTGGGAATCGTCAGTACGCTCACCTTCGCCGTCGCGGAATCGCGCTTTTCGGACTCAGAGCGGGAGGAAGACAGGCGAGGCGCGGAGCGAGTCTGACCGCCTTACCGCTCGCGCTCGACGACGAACTCCGCCAGCTCGAGCAGATACTCTCGGGCCTCCGGATCGGCGACCTCGACCCGTTCGAGGGCATCGATCGCCCGGTCGGCCTCTGTCCGGGCGCGGGCATTGGCTGCTTCGGGCGTGAGGTCGGTCACCTGGACGACCGACGGCCGCTCCAAAGCGGCGTCGTGGCCGGTCGGCTTGCCGAGTTCCTCGGGGTCGGCGACGGCGTCTAACACGTCGTCTCTGATCTGGAAGGCGACCCCGACGCGTTCGGCGTACTCGCCGAGCGCCTCGACGGTGACGGGATCGGAGTCGGCGGCGATCGCGCCGAGTTCGGCTGCAGCCCGAAAGAGTGCGCCGGTCTTGCGGCGGGCCAGCGTCATGTACTCGTCCTCGTTTTCCGGCTGGGCCGAGAGTTCGGTCGCCTCGCCGACGCCGAGTTCGACCATCGCATCGGCGACGACGCGAGTGGCGTCGGGATCCGCCGAAAACAGTGCGAACGCCTCCCCGAGCAGGCCGTCACTCGTGATGATCGCCGGTCCGTGGCCGAACTCGGCCCACGCACTGGTCGTCCCGCGTCGGAGTTCCGATCGATCGATGATGTCGTCGACGACCAGCGAGGCCGTGTGGACGAGTTCGATTCCGACGCCGAACTCGACCGCGTCCTCGGCCCGCCCGCCGACCGTCTCGCAGGCCAGCAGGGTCACCATCGGTCGAACGCGCTTCCCCCCGGAGAGCGCGACGTGGCGGACCTCATCGCTGAGCGTCTCGGGCTCGAGCCCCTCGACGACCTCGACGAGACGCTCCTCGATCAGCGCCCGTCGCCGCTCCAGCAGTTCCATCACCCGCGCTTAGGATGGGATGAAAAAGTAGCTAACGGATCACCAACGACCTTTTGTACCGACCTTTTTTCCGCTCGGGTTCGCTTCGCTCACCACTCGCGCAAAAAATCTCGACCAAAAAAGCCGCTCGCTCACTGCGTTCGCTCGCGGTACTACTTCTTGCCCCGGTAAAGTCTACAGTCTCCGTTAGAGCCGTTCAGCGTGTTCCGCCCACTCGCAAAAAATCAACTAAACCGTGGTTGACGCCTGCTCAGCCTTCGAACTCTTCGATGAGTTCGGGGACGACGTCGAAGAGGTCGTCGACGATCGCGTAGTCGGCGATGTCCATGATCGGCGCGTTGGGGTCCGTGTTGATCGCGACGATCGTATCGGAGCCCTTCATACCGGCGACGTGCTGGACCGCGCCGGAGATCCCGATGGCGATGTAGACGTCGGGGGTGACGACCTTCCCGGACTGGCCGACCTGACGGTTCTTGGGCAGCCAGCCGTTGTCGACGATCGGTCGCGAGGAGGACAGCGTCGCGCCGAGCGCGTCGGCCAGATCGCGGATGAGGTCGAGGTTCTCCTCTTCCTCGATCCCGCGGCCGATCGAGACCAGCAGGTCGGCCTCGCTGATGTCGACGTCGCCGCCGCCGACTTCCTCGAAGCCGCTCACGGTGGAGCCGATCGCGTCCTCGTCGATGTCGGCGTCGAACGCTTCGATGGCGGCGTCGCCGGTGCCCTCGGCGGCGGGCCACTCGGCGCCGCGGATCGTGACGATCGCGTCGCCCTCGAGTTCGTTGGTGGTCTCGACTTTCCCGCCGTACATCTCGCGGGTCGCGATCAGGGTCTCGCCGTCGGTCTCGAGATCGACCGTGTCGGTAACGATCGGCAGGTCGAGTTCGTTGGCGATGGCCGGCGCGTAGTCGAGCCCGTTGACGCTGTTGGGCGTCACGACGAACTGGGGTGCGAGGTCGTCGTAGAGCTGCGTGATCGCCTGCGAGTAGACGTCGTGGTTGAACTCCTCACCGTGGGAAACGGTGTGGATGGCGTCGACGCCCTCGCGGTTGAGCTTGTCGGCGAACTCGTCGACGGTGCCGCTGATGACCGCGAGGTGGAGGTCGCCACCGGTCTCGTCGGCGAGCTGGCGACCGGCGGTGATGATCTCGTAGCTGACGTCGCGCAGTTCGCCGCGGCGGTGGTCCGCGACTGCGAGGACGTCCGTCATTGTGCCACCCCCTTGTCGCGGAGCAGTTCACCCAGCTCCGAGGCGGTCTCGTCGGCGCTTCCCTCCCAGGTCGTCACGTCGCTCTCGCTCTCGGGCTCGTACATGTCCGTCAGCTCGAGTTCGGTCTCGATCGTGCTCTCGTCGACGCCGATGTCGGCGAGTGCCTTGACGTCCATCGGTTTCTGCTGTGCCTGTCGGATGCCACGGAGGCTGGCGTAGCGGGGCTCGTTGATCCCGGTCTGGATCGTCAGCACCGCGGGGAGTTCGATGTCGGTCAGCTCCTCGACGCCGCCCTCGAGTTCGCGCCGCACGGAGGCGATCCCGTCGTCGAGATCGTGTTCGAGGTGGTTGACGACGGCACCCCACTGGAAGCCGATGTTCTCGGCGACGGAGACGCCGGTCGCGGCGAAGCTGTCGTCGCCGGCCTGGACGCCCGAGAGGACGAGGTCGGGGTCCTCTTCCTCGATGACGGCGCTCAGAATCTCCGTCTTGGCGTTGACGTCGAGCAGGTCGACGTCTTCCAGCGCGTCGTCCCAGACGCGGACGGCGCGGTCGGCGCCCTTCGCGAGCGCCTGTCGGATGGTCTGTTCGCAGTCTTCCGGCCCGATCGTGACCGTCACGACCTCGTCGGCGATTCCGTCCTCCTGGAGCTGGACGGCCTCCTCGATCGCGTAGTCGTCCCACTCGTTCAAGTCGGCACCGAGGTACTGCTGTGCGATTTCAGTTCCCTCGATTTCGAACTCGTCTTCGACGGTCGCCACCTCTTTGACCGTTACGAGAATTTTCATCGTTTGTCACTGCTACGTCCATACCGTAAACCTTTTCGAAACCGCACGTCACCCAGGCGTCGTTTCGTTACCATGTTTTCACTTTCCGTCGGTGACTGTTAGTGGTGCAGCCTCGCCCCCCGCTCTTTACTTCCAACGTTTCGCCCCGCCGTCGATCCACGAGACGGAAACGGTTTAACGCCACCGCTGGTAGTGGCGTGCATGGCAGACTGTCCACTCGCCGACGACTGCCCGGAGTTCTCCGAACGGATCTCGGGGATGGGGTGTCAACACTACGGTGACCGGGGTGGCAAGGAGTGGTGTAACCACTACAATCAGCCGATAGAGGACCTCAAGACCCAGCCGGTCAAGGCGGGCCAGGAAGTCGTCATCGACGTCGTCGACATGCACGAAAGCGGTGCCGGTGTCGGGCGGACCGAGGACGGCTTCATCGTCATGGTTGACGGCGTCCTGCCGGAGGCTCGCGCTCGCGTCGAGATCACCCGCGTTCACAGCAACCACGCCCGTGCGGAGGAACTCGAGTTGCTGCCGATGGAACCCGACGAGGACGACGTGGACGACGACGCGTCCACTGATGGCGATGCCGCTGACGGCGATGCTGCCGACGAAGCCGCAGCCGACGACGCCGACGGCGGTCCCGAGCGCGAGCGACTCGGCAGCCGCGACAACTTCTGGGGCTCGTAAGCCCCGCGAGTGGACAGTCGATCCGAGGCGGCGGTTTTGCCGCGGCTGAGACGATAGCTGAGCCCCGGCCTTCCGATGTGCCGCTTCAGATAACGTTTTCTCGGCCCCGTGCGATATGACCCCATGGAACGCATCTCGTTATCGAACTCGGCGTTCGAAGGCGACAACAACGCGTACCTCTTCGCGGACGGCCCCGAAACGGCCCTGATCGACACCGGCGACTGGATGGCGACCACGCGCGAACAACTCGAGGCGGCGCTTGCCGACCGCGGGCTCGCCTTTTCCGACATCGACCGGATCTTCCTGACTCACTGGCACCACGATCACTGCGGGCTGGCCGGCGAGATTCAGGCCGAGAGCGGGGCCGACGTATACGTTCACGAGAACGACGCGGCGCTGGTCGAGGGCGACGAGGACGCCTGGGACGCGATGTACGACCGCCAGCGGGGGTACTTCGAGGAGTGGGGGATGCCCGAGGACCGACAGGAGGTATTGCTCGAGCGGATGGCCGACGGCGAGACGACGGTCGAGACGCCGACCGTCACGGCGTTCGAGGACGGGGACACGTTCTCGATTAACGGCACCGAACTCACGGCGGTCCACACCTCCGGCCACGCGGCCGGGCTCAGCATGTTCGAGGCCGACCTCGAGGGCGGCCACGAGGTCTTCTCCGGCGACGCCTTGCTGCCGGTCTATACCCCGAACGTCGGCGGCGCGGACGTCCGCGTCGACCGGCCGCTCGAGCGCTACCTCCGGGCGCTGCAGGGGATCGTCGACGCGGATTACGACCGCGCGTGGCCGGGCCATCGCGATCCGATCGACGACCCCGCCGACCGCGCTCGGCATATCATCGATCACCACGAGGAGCGCTCCTGGCGGGTCCTCGACGCCCTCGACCGGAAGGGGCCCTGCGACGCCTGGACGGTCAGCGCCGACCTGTTCGGCGACCTCGAGGGGATCCACATCCTCCATGGCCCCGGCGAGTCCTACGCGCATCTGGAACACGTAGAACGGGCGGGAACCGTCGTCCGCGAGGGCGGGGAGTACCGACTCGCCGACGGCGTGAGCGAACGCCTCGCAGCGGCCGATGCGGAGCGCTGGGACCTCGAGTACTGAGACGGTTTGCTGTCCCTGTTTTCCCCGTACGGTCGCCGCTGCAATACCGAGAAGTATTTACTCGACACCGAGTTAGGAATGCGTATGATGTGGCAAGACCTCGTGTTCCTCGCCGGTAGCATCCTCTCGATCGTCTTTCTCGCGCCCACGGTTCGGGACGTGACGGCGAACGTTCCGCTCGGCTCGAGCGTCCCCTCGATGACCATCGGGACGATCTACGCGGTGACCTACGCGACGATGGGGATGCGCTTCTCCGCGTTCGGCTCGCTGGGCGTCGCGACGATGTGGTCGCTGATCGTCTGCTATCGCTCGCCCGGTCCCCGCGACGGCCCCGCGAACGTCCTCCGGTTCGTCCGCTCGCTGGCCCGCCAGGCCCACAGTGCCGTCACCGGGACGCCGACCGACGACGACCGCGTCGCGGCCGGCCAGTCAGCCGACTGAGTCTCCGCTCGTTCTTCCCTCGTTCCGTGACCCCGCGCTGGGACCGTGGAAGCTTTGATCCCACCGCCGATTAGTTCACCGTATGTCCACGCGAGCCTGCGGCTCCCGCGGGAGGGGATCGCCGTGATCGACGACGTCGAGGACCTCCTCGCGGAGATCGGCTTCGACCCCGAGACCAGCGTGTTGACCTATCGGCAGGCACAGGTACTCGCGTTGCGCGAGCGGGGCGTCTCGCAGGCCGACATCGCCGCGGAACTCGGAACCTCGCGGGCGAACGTCTCCTCGATCGAATCGAGCGCCCGCGAGAACGTCGAGAAGGCCCGCGAGACGGTCGCGTTCGCGGAGGCGCTTCGGGCACCGGTCCGGGTTCGCGTCGCCGCCGGGACGGACCTCTACGACGTTCCCCAGATGGTCTACGACGCCTGCGACGAGGCCGGCGTCAAGGTCGACCACACTGCGCCGGACCTGATGAAGATCGTCAGCGACGCCGCGGGCTCGGCCGTTTCGGGTCGGCAGATCTCGACGCCGCTGATCGTCGGCGTCACGTCGGAGGGGATGGTCCGCGTTCGCCATCAGGAGTGACGGCGTTGCTATAGTAGCCACTGACAGTCATTGCACACCTGATCGAACGACGGCGTTGCGATCAGTGTGTGAATCGTTTCAGCGGCTACTATAGCTGCCGGCTCCCCGACCCATTTGTAGGCCGCTCCCGTGTCGTCGGGTATGGACTTCGACCTCGACGGCAATTCGGCGCTGGTGACAGCCTCCTCGAGCGGCCTCGGCTTCGCGAGCGCGCAGGCACTCGCCGAGGAGGGTGCGAACGTGGCGATCTGTGGCCGCGACGCCGAGCGACTCGACGCGGCCCGCGAGGACCTCGAAGCGGCGGGAACGGGCGACGTCCTCGCCGTCCAGACCGATCTCACGGACCCCGATGACGTCTCCCGGCTCGTGGGCGAGACGGTCGACGCCTTCGGCGGGCTCGATCACCTCGTTACCTCTTCGGGCGGCCCGCCGAGTACGACCTTCCGCGAGACCGACGAACAGGATTGGTACCAGGCCTACGACCTGCTCGTGATGAGCGTCGTCTGGACGCTCGAGGAGGCCTACGAGCCCCTGCTCGAGTCCGAGTACGGATCGATCACCTGCATCACCTCCCGGACCGTCCGGGAGGTCGCGGACGGCCTCCTGCTCTCGAACTCGGTCCGCCGGGGCGTGATCGGCCTCGTCAAGACGATTTCGCGGGAGTTCGCGCCCGAGATCCGGGCCAATGCCGTCCTGCCGGGGACGATCGAGACGCCCCGGATCGAGGAACTCATCGAGGCCGGCGTCGAGCGCGGCACCTACGACGACTACGAGGAGGGGCTGGCGGCGATGGCCGACGACATCCCGGCGGATCGCATCGGCGACCCGCGGGAACTCGGCGACGTCGTCGCCTTCCTTTCGAGCCCGCGGGCGAGTTTCGTCAACGGGGCCGAAGTCCCCATCGACGGCGGGCTATTGCGGAGTTGAGACCTGTCCGCGAGGCCGGACCGACCGATCGCCGTGCCCGCGACCCGACAGCCGGCTCCCGATTCTCCGAATCGTAACCCTCTCGGACCCCCTCGGGAGAGTGGGAGTGTGTACGGTCCGATTCGACTCGCCGGCTACCTCGCGCTGCTCGTGACGCCGGCCGCGTTGCTCCTCGGTGCCGTCCGTGCGCCGCCCGACCTCCACGCCGGAGCGGTCTGGGTGCCGCTCGGCGTCGGGCTCGCCGGGACCGTCGTCGCCGCGACGGAGCGACGGCGACTCTCGAGACTCGAGGGGAGCGGGCTCGCTCGAGCGGACGCCGTCAACGCGCTCGCGGTCGCAGCCGCAGCGGTCGTCACGTACGTCCTGAGCGTTCGCGCTGGCCTCGGCCCGGTCGTGGCCGCCGCCGCGGTCGGGTTGCTCGTCGGGGTTGGCCTCCCCCGGATCGACGGCCCGGCCTACTGCGGGACGTTCGTCGGAATGGCCTCGCCGGCGGTGTTTCCCTCCCTCGAGCCGGTCGCGGTCGCGGGCGTGATCGCCGGGCTCGCGTTCGTCGCGACGGCCGGCTCGTTCGACGGCTTCGGCGGCAAGTACGGGACGATCGCGCTCTTTGGCTGCATCACGACGGTTGCCCTGCTCGACGTTGACTACGCCGCCGCCAGCGCGCTCGAGCCGCGCCTCGCCCCGGCAGTCGTCCTCGTCGCCGGCGTCGCGGCGGTCGCGACCGTCGCGCTCCGGACCCGCGGTGGGGCCAGCTCCGTCGTCGCCTCTGCCGCGGTCGGGCTCGTCGCCGGCATCGCGTTCCCCCCGCTCTTTCCGTCGCTCGGGTCGACGCTGGCCGTGGTCGCCTTCTGTGCCTCGTTCGTCGGGATGTCGGGCGACGAGCGGCTGGCGACCACCGGACAGGTCGCCGCCGCCGGCTGCCTCTGTGGCCTCGTCTACTTCGCGGTCGCGCCGTCCCTGTCCGGGGCGGGCGGCAAGCTCGGGACCACCGCGTTCGCCTCCTGTCTCGCCGTCGCCGGCACGTTGCGACTGCCCGCCGTCGTCCGATCGAGACTCGGCCGCACCGCCTCGAGCGGGTGACGGTGGAGCCGGTTTCACCTTTGCGACCGGACTGCATGCCGACTCGAGGAGTACGTTGAATGGCCGTCAGAACTCAGTCGGCCGAAATCTCGCAGGTCCCCTCGTAGGCCACGTCCGAGACCGACTCGATCTCGGGGTCGTCGCCACAGACCGGACAGGCCGGGTTCGGCTGCACGGGCACCTCCTCGAAGCTCATGTCCATCGCGTCGTACAGCAGGAGCCGTCCCTCGAGCAGGTCGCCTTTCCCGAGCAGGTATTTGACGACCTCGGTGGCCTGAATGCAGCCGACGGTTCCGGGGAGGACGCCGAGGACGCCGGTCGTCGCGCAGTCGGGGACGGTACCGGGTTCGGGGGCTTCGGGGAAGATACACCGGTAACACGGCCGCGGCTCGTCGCCGCCGCGTTCGTTCGTGAAGGAGGTGAGCTGGCCCTCGAAGCGGTAGATCGCGCCGTGAAACAGCGGCGTTTCGGTGAGGACGCAGTGGTCGTTCAGCAGGTACCGGGTAGCGAAGTTGTCGCTGGCGTCTAACACGATGTCGTAGTCGGCAACGAGGTCCGCGACGGTGTCGGCCGTGACGCGAGTCTCGTGGGTCTCGACGGTGATATCGGGATTCAGCGCCGCGACGTAGTCGGCCGCGCTGTCGACCTTCGGTCGCCCCACGTCGTCGTCGCCGTGGACGATCTGGCGTTGCAGGTTCGAGCGCTCGACGACGTCGTCGTCGACGATCCCCAACCGGCCGACGCCGGCGGCCGCGAGATACTGGATCGCCGGCGATCCCAGCCCGCCCGCGCCGACGATCAGCACCGACCCCTCGAGCAGCCGCTGTTGGCCCTCCGGACCGATCTCGTCCATGATCACGTGTCTCGAGTAGCGATCGAGTTGGGTCGCGTCCAGACGCAGGTCGCTCATACGTCGTCGTAGGCTCGAGAGCGAGAAAAGTCCGCGGGTCGACTCGAGAGGGGGCGACGGCTGGCCGAGTCGGTCGCGGTCGGTTCCGTGGCCGCGGGGCCGACGTGTGGGATCGCGAAGGAGGCAGGATTAGCAGCCACCATTCGATTTAATACTGTGGGTTGTGTTCACATGGATATGGCAACCTCACCCAATGACGCCGGTGACGACGTCATCGACCAATTCCTGTCCGACCGCGGTCACTCGGTCGAACGAGTAGGGTGGGAGCAGGAGTATAACAAGAAGCAGTGTCCCGACTGCGGCGGCCTTCACGAGACGTCCGCCAACTCCTGTAGCGTCTGTGGGTGGGAGCCGACGCCGTAGGGTCGACCGCTGACTCGAGCCCGTTGCGACCGTCCCGTCGATAAATTCGCGTTCCGTGTAGTGTTTTTATCAGTGCGTATTCGACACAATTATAATGGGTTACAGATGATAGCGTATTGAGGAGAACTATGCCGGAATGCCAGAACTGCGGTGCGTTCGTCACGGAGACGTACGCCCGGGTGTTTACGCCCCGCGGCGTTGAGGATCCCCGCGTCTGTCCGGACTGTCAGGACAAGATACGCGACGGTGCCGAGGTTCGAGACGCCCGCTCCCCCCGCGATCCCTGATCGTCGCGTCGTCGTCGGCTTCTGTCGCCGAAAACCCACGTCACTTATGGGTGTCGCGCTCCTGTACAGCTACAATGACTACGACGGACACGACGGTTACCCGCCTGTTCGGCGGTCCGGGAAGCGGGAAGACGACCGCCTTGCTGGACCACGTCGAGGAGATCCTCGAGCAGGACGGGGTCACTTTTCGGGATATTCTGGTCGTCTCGTATACGCGAGCGGCGGCCCAAGAGGTTCGCGAGCGGTTAGCCGAGCGCCTCGACGAGAGTCCGCGTGCGCTGCAGGGCAACGTCTGTACGATGCACGCGAAAGCTTACGAACTGCTCGATCTCTCCCGGAGCGACGTCATCGGCGAATCCGACAAGGAGGGGTTCTGCGAGCAGTACGGCATCGAGTACGAGGACGAGTACTCCGGCGCGGGGCGACGCACCGCCCGTTCGACGACGATCGGGAACAAGGTCATCGCGACGAGCCAGTGGCTCCAGCGGACCAGCCGCGACGTCTCGGACTGGTACGACGTCCCCTTCCAGTGGGACGACGAGGAGGTCCGGCTCCCGCCCGAAATCGACCCGAACGCTCAGGAGGGTAACAAGTACACCCCGACCTGGCCCAGCGACGACGACCGGATCGACGTTCCCGAGGCGATCCGTGGCTGGCGCTCCTACAAGGGCGAAGAGGGTAAGATCGGCTTCGCGGACATGTTAGAGCGGGTCAAACAGCGCTCCCTGCTCCCGAACGTCGACTACCTCGTCATCGACGAGTTCCAGGACATCACGACCCTGCAGTACGACGTCTACGAGGAGTGGAAACCACACATGGAGCAGGTCCTGATCGCCGGCGACGACGACCAGGTCGTTTACTCCTGGCAGGGTGCCGACCCCGCGCTCTTGCTCGAGGAAGAAGTCGACGAGGACATCATTCTGCCGAACTCCTATCGGTTGCCCTCGAACGTCCTCAACGCGGTCAACAAGGAGATCCGTCACATCGAGACCCGACAGGACAAGGACCTCAAGCCCCGCAAGGAAGGCGGTGCCGTCGAGGCCCGTACCAACGCCTCGATGCTCGACGTCGTCCGGAACGTCCGCCGAACCCTCGTCGAGGGCGACGGTACCATCATGGTCCTGTTCCGGGCCCGCTACCAGATGTTCCAATTCATCGATGAGTTCATCACCGAAGGGGTCCCCTTTACCTCGCTGACCGACCAGCGGATGTGGACCGACCGACTCACCCAGTACGTCCGGGCGGTCGAGGCCATCGACGCCGGCGAGGACGTCACCGGCCTGCAGGCCCGCCGGCTCGCCGACATGCTCCAGGAGTCGGCCTTCGGTACCGCGGAACGCGACGACCTCTTCGACGAGATCGACGATCGACAGGAAGAAGCGGGTATCGACGATCTCGAGGACCTCATGATCCCCGCCGATGTCGTCGAGGACCACGCGCCGTTCATGCCCGGCCCCGGCTCGGCGGCCGACATGCTCCGGAAGGTTACCAACTTCCAGAAGAAAAGCGTCCGTTCGTACTTCGCCATCGGCGAGTACCAGGGGATGGACACCGACCGCGTCCGCGTCGGGACG
The DNA here is from genome assembly GCF_041821105.1 of Natrinema sp. H-ect1. Taxonomy (NCBI): domain Archaea; kingdom Methanobacteriati; phylum Methanobacteriota; class Halobacteria; order Halobacteriales; family Natrialbaceae; genus Natrinema; species Natrinema sp. H-ect1. The sequence continues at coordinate 162,154 of NZ_JBGUBA010000002.1, forward strand.
ATCCACTCCGCGAAGGGCCGCGAGGCCGACCACGTCTTCGTCGGCACCGACCTCACCGAGAAGGTCGTCGAGCAGATGGTCGCCACCGTCGACGACCCCACCGACATCCCCGGCTGCGAGGAGTTCACCAAGACCACCTCGCCCGTGCCCGTGCTGACCGACAACGAACGCCGCGTCTTCTACGTCGGCATGTCGCGGGCCCGCGAGCGACTCGTCCTCCTCGAGAACCTGGTCGACGGCGCGCCGACGCTGCCGGTCGACGTCCTCCTCGAGAACGAGCTGACCGACATGACTCTCGAGGAACTCGTCGAGCAGGCCCAACAGCCCGATCCCGACGCCGAGGCCGACGATCTCGAGGCCGAAGCCGAAGCGCCGTGACCGGTGGGAACGCCGACGGCGCGACGGACAGGCCCGGGTTCGACGACGGCACGGAACTCGGCCGCGAGCGCCGGCGCCACGCGGCCGACGTCCTCTCGACTGCCCTCGCCGACCGCGACAGCGCCGCGTTCGTTCACGCCGGCGTCGACCGCGATCCCGGGATTCGCTACGCCTGCGACCGGCCGGCCGACACGACGGCCGTGGCCTACGACGGCACCGCCGACGAGTGGCTCGTCCGCTCGAGCGCCGAGGGCGGCGGCCACCCCGCTGAGCGGCTGGCGTCGACCCTCGTCGATCGGGGGTTCGAGGGAACGATCCTGACGCCGCCGCGAGTCCCACACGACGCCGCGCTCTATCTCGAACGGGCGGGGTTCGACCTCGCCTCGACGGACGCCCTCGAGCGGGCGCGAGCGACGAAAACGGCCGGCGAGCGCGAGCGCATCGCCGCCGCCCAGCGGGCGGCCGCGGCCGGGATTCGGCAGGCGGCGTCGCTGCTGGCCGAGTCGGCGGTCGTCGACGGCCGGCTCGCAGCGGGCGAGAACGGCGGCGACGGAGCCGACCCCGAACCGCTGACGGCCACCCACCTGCGGACCGCCATCGACGAGGCGATCGTCGGTGCGGGCGGGTTTCCGGCCGGCAATACCGCAGTCGATCCGGACTCGAGTCGCGACCCCGACGAACCGCTCCGACCCGGCGAGCCGATCGTCATCGCGACCGCGCCCCGCGATCGGACCGGCTACTACGGCGGCCTCGTTCGGACGCTGGTCGTCGACGGCGACGGTGGCCGGGAACGTCGGGTCCACGTCGCCGTCACGCAGTCGTTTCGCTCGGCGCGGTCGATGCTGACCGCCGGCCCGGAGTCGGTGACCGCCGTCGAAGCCGACCTCGAGGCCGAAGTCCGGTCGTTCGGGTTCGATACCGAGCAGACGGTCGCGACCGAGGTCGCCGGCGTGGGACTCGAGCCCCGCGAGCGTCCTCTCGCGGGCGGCGACGAGGTCGGTCCCGGCGCCGTGGTCCGACTCGACGTGGCCGGAGCGGTCGGTCCGGGGAGTCGGATCCGGATCGCCGACGTGCTGGCGGTCACCGACGAGGGCGAGCGGCCCGAGTGGCTCGCCACGCCGTCTCAGTCGCTGTCGCCCGCGTCGCTACTGTAGGTCAACGGGAGCAGTGGCTTGCGTCGACGCTCGCCCGGGCGGCCGAGCCCGGGCCTACGGCTCGTCGTCGCCCTCTGAGTCGGGCTCTTTTGCGATCGTCCCCATGACCCGCTCGGCCAGTAGCTCTGGAATGTCGGTCGGCATCGTTAGCCAGTGCTGGACGATCACGAGGCCGACGGCGAGTCCGAGCAACGCAACGCCGAACCCCGTCTGGCCGCGAAGTAACAACAACTCGAGTCCGGCGAGGGCCGCGGGCAAGGCGAGAACGAGCGTGCCCGCGAACTTGATCGTCTCGATGATACCGGCCATCGATACGCGGTAGGGCGGCGACCGGTAAAAACACGGCGACGAGGCACGCTGACCGATCGCCGTGGCCGTCTCTCGTCGGGCGTTTCGTTTGCCGTTGGACGTTCGGATAATTTACTAAAAGATTGAAACCTGTCGGGAATCGTGGTTTCGGTATCGGCTCCGAAACCGACCGCCACCCATGGATCAGGACCCGCGACAGCGATACGAAGCCATCTGTGAAGCCTCGCCCGACGCGATCGTCGTCGCCGACCGCGACGGACGTATCACCTACGCGAACGGCCGCGTCACCGATCTGTTCGGCTACGATCCGTCCGAACTCGTCGGCGAACCGATCGAGACCCTCGTTCCCGAGGCCGCTCGAGCGGGCCACGTCGCCAAACGCGACGCCTACATCGCCGATCCCGAGACCCGCCCGATGGGTGCCGGACTGGACCTCTCGGGCCGGCGGAAGGACGGCTCAGAGATTCCCATCGACATCAGCCTGAGCCCGATCGAGAGCGGCGGCCGATGCGAGGTCATGGCCGCCGTCCGGGACGTTCGCGACCGGGAAACGCTCCGCGCGAAGTACCAGACGATCCTCGAGGCAGTCCCGGACGCTGTCGTCGTCGCGGACGCGGCGACGGGCGATATCGTCGAAGTGAACGAACGGGCCGGTGATTTGCTCGGGTACGAGCCCTGTGACCTCGTGGGGCGGCCACAGACCGTCCTCCACCCGTCCAGGGAGGCCGACCGCTATCGGGCGCTCTTCGAAGAATACGTCGCCGGCCCCCGTTCCGATCGATCGATCTTACATGCGTTTCCGGATGGTGCCGACATCCACGTCGAGACCAGCGGTGGCGAGCGGATCCCCGTCGAGATCAACGCTCACGTCTTCGACCTGTACGACCGCCGATTGATCGCCGGCGTCTTCCGCGACGTGACCGACCGGAAAGAGTACCAGCGACAGCTTCGAACGCTCCATTCGGCGACGCGGCAGCTGATCGCCGCCGACGGTCGCGAGGAGATCGCCGCCCTCGTCGCCGATGCCGCGCGGACGATCCTCGGTTACGAGTACAACGTGGTCCGGCTCGCCGACGACGACCGATTGCGGCCGGCCGCTGTGACCGACGGGGCCGAAACGGAGATGGGCGACCGTCCGATGTACCCGATCGACGGGTCGGCTCCGGTCAGTCGCGTCTACGACAGCGGCGAGTCGCTCCGGTTCGACGACGTTCGGACCCTCGAGGACGGGTACGACCGCGGCGACGCGCGATCCGCGATGTACCACCCGATGGGCGACCACGGCGTGATCAGCGTCGTCGATCCCGCGGTGGGGACGTTCGATCCGTCCGACGAGGAACTCGCCTCGGTGCTGTCGGTCAACGCCGAGATCGCACTCAACCGACTGTCCTACGAGCGGGATCTCGAGCGCCAGAACGAGCGGTTGGACGAGTTCGCGAGCGTCGTAGCCCACGACCTCCGGAACCCGCTCAACGTCGCCCAGGGACTGCTCGAGGGCGAGCGGACCGGTGCCGTAGCCACCCATGGCGACGAGATCGCAGCCGTCCTCGACCGGATGGAAGGGATCGTCGACGACGTGTTGACGATGGTCCGGGACGGGTACGAGGTCGACGACGCGGAACCGCTCGAGTTCGATACGATCGTCGCCGACTGCTGGGACTGCGTGGCGACCGCCGATGCGACACTGCGGGTCGAATCCGACGGCCTCCTCTATGCCGACTCGAGTCGGATCCGCAACCTGTTCGAGAACCTCTTTCGCAACGCGGTGGAACACGGCGGTCCGGACGTCACGGTCACGGTCGCGCTCTCGGAAGGGGGGTTCGCCGTGGCCGACGACGGGCCGGGCATCCCGCTCGCCGACCGCGACCGCGTCCTCGAGCCGGGGTGGACGACCGGCGAGAACGGGACGGGGCTGGGGCTGAACATCGTCCGCGAGATCGCACGGGCCCACGACTGGGGGATCGACGTGACCGAAAGCGCGGCCGGCGGCGCGCGCTTCGAGTTCACCGGGGTCCGGACCGTTTCCGCCGACGACGCCTTCGAGCCGGACCCGGAACGGCTTTGACGCGTCGCCCGTCAGTTGCGGCTATGTTCACGGGGATCGTCGAGGAGACCGGCAAGATCGTCGCACGAGAACACACCGACGACGGCCTCCGGCTCCGGATCGGTGCCGACGAGGTCGCGACGGGGCTCGAACACGGCCAGAGCATCAGCGTCAGCGGCGCGTGTCTCACCGTCGAAGAGTTCCGCGAGCGCGAGTGGTTCGAGGTCTTCCTCGCGACCGAGACGGTCGAGCGGACCTATCTGGGCGACCTCGCGACCGGCGAGACGGTCAACCTCGAGCGGGCGATGCCGGCCGACGGCCGGTTCGACGGCCACGTCGTCCAGGGGCACGTCGACGCGGTCGCCACCGTCACCGATATCGAATCCGTCGAAGAGGACTGGTTCTTCGAGTTCGACCTCCCGGCGGCTTTCGACCGATACGTCGTCGAGAAGGGGTCGATCACGCTCGATGGCATCAGCCTGACCGTCGCGGACCTGGACGAGGAACGCGGCCGGGTCACCGTCGCGATCATCCCGACGACCTACGACCTGACGACGCTCGCCGAGAAGGAGCCCGGCGATCCCGTCCACCTCGAGGTCGACGTCCTCGCGAAGTACGTCGAACGGCTGCTGGAAGCGCGGTTCGACTGAGCGGGGCTCTCGAGACGGTTCTCGTCGCCCCGCCCCAGCCCGGTCAGCGCTGGGGCGGGTCGAACTCGGTCAGTTCCGGCCGCGAGTCGCCGACGCCGTCGCTCGTGACGGTCTGGTAGGTCCGGCGGTAGCGTGCGAGCTTTCGGTAGAGGTAGTAGCCGACCGCCAGATCGTAGCACACGACGTAGCCGACGAAGGCGACCCCGTAGCCGATCGGGAGCGCGCTGGCCACCTGCCCGGGCACGATGCCGACGGTCACGTTGTACGTGCCGTGGACGAACGCGGCGACGAGCAGCCCTTTGAGGACGATCGGACCGGCGTACTCGCGGTTGAACTTCGCCAGCCCGAGGTAGTAGCCCGCGATCGCCGAGTAGATGACGTGGCCGGGGCCGGCCAGCGCCCGGACGGTCGCGATCCCGCCCGCCGTCGCGAGGAGGCTGGCTTCGGGTTCCGCCTCGCCGACGACCCGGCCGATGTAGATCGCGTTCTCGATGGCCGCGAAGCCGAGTCCCGCCACGGCACCGTAGACCGCGCCGTCGATCACGGCGTCGAAACTGCTGCTCCGGTAGGCGAAGACCTTTACGGCGAGCAGCTTGACCGTCTCCTCGACGGGGCCGACGATCAGGTAAAAAAAGAGGAGGCTCCCGACGGCCCCGACGCCGAACAGCGGCCGCGTCACTGAGTTTACGACTGCGGCGAACGTCGCGAACAGGATCGCCAGCAGAAAGGTCGCGACGAGCAGCCGTAGCGGTTCCGCCGTCGTGATATCGGCGTACCAGATATACGCCGCGAGCAGTCCCGCGGGGACGAGCGAAAGCGCGAAAAAGCCCGCGAGATACGGGTCCTCGACGACGAGCGCGGCCGGCGAGACGAGCAAGGAGAGAGTGATCACGATCGCGGTTAGCAACACGATCGCCCGAAACCCGTAGCTGACCGCGTTGTAGAGTGTATACGCGATCAGATCCGGGACGGATCGCGGGTTCCACGTCGAGACATCGTAGAGGTCGAGTGACCCGTCTCCGGACCGCTCCTCGGCGCGTTCGACCGGGTCTCGCCTGCGTTGCATGAGCGACGGTATGGCTGCCGGCCGGGTATAGGTTCGGCAACCGGCGGCGTTCCGTCGTCCAGTGTCCCGACGGCCGTCTCAGTCGTCGGTCGTGCCCGGCGTCGAGTCCGGGACGTCCGTCTCCGACCAGACGGTGGCCGCGCGGTCGATCTTGTCGTTCCAGCCGGCGACGAGCGTCGTGACTGCCAAGTCGCCGGTCACGTTGTTCATCGTCCGCAGGCGGTCGAGGATCGGATCGACGCCCGCGACCATGCCGACGACCTCGAGCGGGAGGCCGAGTTGCGTGAGGACCATGGTGAGCATGATCAGGCCGCTCCCGGGGACGCCGGCAGTACCGACGCTCGCGAGGAGGGCCGTCGCGACGACGGTGAACTGTTCGCCGATGGTCAGGGTCTGGCCGACCATGTTAGCGGCGAAGACTGCCGCGACGCCCTGATACATCGCCGTCCCGTCCATGTTGATCGTCGCGCCCAGCGGTAGCGAGAAGCTGTAGACCTCCTCGTCGACGCCGAAGTTCTCGTCGGCGTCGTTCATCGTGACCGGCAGCGTTCCGCTCGAGGAGCGGATCGAGAGCGCGGTTACCATCGCTTCCTTGCTGCCCCGGAGGAAATCCAGCGGTGATTCCCGGAGCAGTCCCCACTGGATGATCAGCAGGTAGGTGACGCCGATGTGGAGGCCGACCGCGATCGCGAGCGCGCCGATGAGTTTCGCAAACGGTGCGATCGCGTCGACCCCGGCGTTCCCGAACGTCGTCGCCATCAGGGCGAAGACGCCGATCACGCCGTACTCCATGACGCCCCAGACGATCTTGAACATCGCTTCCGCGCCGGTTTCCGCGAGTTCGAACACCGTTTCGGCACCCTCGTGAACGGCCGAGTTGACGTCGTACTCGTCTTGCAGATAGGCCAGCGCGAGCCCGAACACGATCGTGAAGAAAATCGTCGGGAGAACGTCGCCCGCGGCCATCGCTCCGACCGGGTTCGTCGGCACGATGTTCATGAACACCTCGACGATGTCGGGGGCCTCTTTGGTCTCGACAGTCGCGTCGGCCACCTCGAGCCCGGTCCCGGGATTGATCAGGTTCGCGACGAACAGCCCGATACCGATCGCGATCGCGGTCGTGACCAGATACAGCGCGACGACCTGCCCGCCGATCTTCCCGAGGTTCGACGGCGAGAGCCGTCTGGCACCCATAAGCAGCGTGAAGACGATGATCGGAATCACGATCATCTGGAGCAGTCGGACGAAGAGATCACCGAGCGGCTCGAGCCGCGTTGCCGGTTCGCCGACCGTCAGGCCGACGAGCGAGCCGAGGACGAACGCGACGCCGATGCGGTAGATGATCGGAACGGATCGATATCGATCGTAGAGCTGCCTGAGTGTGATCGCCATACCCACCCTGGCAATACTTACACAATAAAATCATCGATCCTGAACATACGGTCTGGGTCCGTCGCGCTCGGATATTTATTTTCCAGTGATGGTGTATCATTCTTCCCGGATGAAAATTCACTACAAATAATTACTAATGGATGGGGGAAGGGTGTACGAACGATCAGGTATCGGTCGGTTGCCTCGATCGGAACCCCTGCCAGCATTGTCTCTCCCCGTCGTCAGAACGATGACCTGTCCTGGCCAGTCCGACGTGCCGGGTCCCGAAAACGCCGATCGCTCGGACTCGGAATCCACAAAGGCCTCCCGTCCGAACCGACGCCCATGCACTTCGACCAGCGAACCCAGCGGGCGCTCCGGGACGTCGGCCTCGAGACCGACGACCTCCGGGCCGCCTCCGAGGCGGTCGTCGAGGCCGTCGCGGACGACGCGGCGGCGCTCGAGGCGTTCTTCGACGATCACGACACCGTCTACTCCGATATGGACATGGCCCACTCGAGTTCGGCGTATCCGGAACACGCGGTCGATTACGCCGACATCACGACCCACGGCGACGAGATGCGGGGCTGGCTCCGGTTCGAGACCTGGGGCGTCTACGTCGAAGGGGGGCGGCTCCTCGAGGACGGCTCGGTCGAACTCTCCCTCGGCCCGACGATCAACGACCGGGTGCGGTTCGCCGCCGACCGCGACAGGCTGCGATGACGACGGCTCGAGTCCGCGGCATCTACACGACGGCCGTCACGCAACTGCTGAGCGAGGCCGACTGCGAGGTCGTGCAGGCCTCCGAGCCGATTCGGGAGCGCTTCGACCAGTCGTTCGACGCCGCGCCGGCCGACGCGACGGTCGAGACGACCCGCGATCGGCAGGGCGTCGAGATTTCCGGCGACCCCGACGCGGTCGAGACGGTCGCGACGGCCCTCGAAGGGCTAGCCATCGACGCCTTCCGCTGGGACGACGAGATCCCCCGCGGCGCGGTCTTCGACGCCGAGGTCCTCGAGGCCGGCGGCGGAGGCGGCGCGGTCGTCGATCTGGGCGAGGGCCGGCGGGGCTATCTCGCGTACGACGCCGTCGACGGCTACGTCGACGCGGGCGACCGCTATCGCGTGCAGGTCAGCGAGCCTGCGCCGCCGTGGGACGACGACCGCCCGCTCGTGGAACCGACTCTCGAGGTCGCTGGCGGGCTCTGTACGCTCTCGCAGGATCGCAGCGGCGTCTCGGCGGCGCTGCGCGGCGAGCGCGCCGAGGAACTGGTCGGCATGACCGACCTGCTCTCGGTCGAGATCCCCGAGGGGTGGGGACTGCGCTGGCAACACGCCGCGGCCGACGCCGACCTCGAGGCGATGGGGGCTGCCCTCGAGGACGCCGCGAGCCGGGCCCGGGCGCTCGAGGATGCGCTCGCCGACGCGCCGGCCGAGCCCGGCGAGCCGGGACTGCTCGCCACACCCCGGCGGACCGAGTGGTGTTGGTTCGGCCGCGAGACCCGATTCGAACTGGACGGCGTCCGCCGGCGGGTCGAGACGACGATGCCGGGCCATCACCGGTCGAAGGCCGCCGATCGGGCCGCCAGCGCCGCGGTCGACTTCGCGGAGGCGGTCTGTGGCTCGCTGGGTGCCGATACGACCGACGACGACGCCTTCCCCTTCGCCGCGGTCGCCCGCCAGTTCGGCCCGACGAACGGCGACCGCCTCGAGATCGGCCACGGCAAACCCGATGGCCGGCTCATCTCGTTAGGTCGCGGCGAGGTCACCGACTGGGACCCCGAGGGCAAGCTCACCCTCGAGCGGTCGATGAGCGGCGGCGGCAGTTACGACGCGCTCGGGGTGCCCAAGGAGTCGGGCGACGTGGCCGTGACGAAGTTCCGCGAGGGTCGGTGGTGGTATCCGACGACCTACAAGGCGGCCGACGGCACGCCGAAAGGGACCTACGTCAACGTCTGTACGCCGGTCGAACTCTTTCCGGATACCGCGCGGTACGTCGACCTCTACGTCGACGTGATCCGGCAGCGTGACGGGACCGTCGAGATCGTCGACGCGGACGACCTCGAGGCGGCCGTCGACGACGGACTCGTCGCCGAGGATCTCGCCGCAAAGGCGATGGACGTGGCGGAAGCCGTCGAACGAGCGCTCTCGAAATAGGGTCCGCGTTTTCGGTGCGCTCGCGCTCGAGAGCGGCGCGACTGGGAGCGTCCGCCCGGAACGCGATCCGCGACCGGCGATCAGTCCGAGGCGCTCGAGGCCGGTTCGGCCCCCGCGGCGACCGGGAGCAGATCGACGTACTCGTCGAGATCGAGCGCGAACTCCCCCGCCGTCGCCGGCCGGACCCAGCGGAACTCGAACTCCGAGCCGTGTTCACCGCCGCCGTCGGTGACGGTGTGGGTCCACCGATCTCGCGGTTCGTAGACCGTGGCGTGGAAGAAGTGCCGAACGTAGCGCTTCGGCGGTTCCTCGCGTCGGGTCCAGACGTCGGTCGTCAGATGCTGCGCGCCGTTCAGCGTTCCCAGTCCGCTCTCCTCACGGACTTCCCTGAACAGCGCTTCCTGCGGGGATTCTCCCGGCTCGAGGGTGCCTTTGGGAATCTGGAGCCCGTCGTGGCCCGGCCCCTCGAAGACCAGTAGCTCGCTCGAGCCGCGCGTGATGTAGGCACACGCCTTCCGGACGTACGTGACGTCGCCCATGATACAGCATAGCATACCGTGCCACTATAAAAATCTGTCATGGATGCAATTCAAGGACCTTAAGGGAATTTCTCGGTCGGATCGCGGACGAATCTCGGCGGCTTCAGACGGTTTCCTGTCAGTCATTGCCGGCGCAACCGCGACCTGACGGCGGTTGTGTCGGGAAATCGGTACAGCAATCCGTATCAGTCGGCAGCGACCGGTTCCTCGTCCCCGACCGGCGCGTCTCCGTCGAGGTAGGTAAACAGCGTCGCAAGCGCCGGGCCGGAGACGTTGTGCCAGACGCTAAAGAGCGCCGGGATCAGTGCGGCACCCGCGCTGAAGTGGGCCGTCGCGAGCGCGACGGCCAGGCCGCTGTTCTGGAGGCCGACCTCGAACGCACACGCTCGCGCTCGATCCTCCGCCATATTGGCCGCGTGACCGACCGCGTAGCCGGCCCCGAGCCCGAGGCCGTTGTGCAACACGACCGCGAGGAAGACCAGTGCGCTCGCGCCGAGGATCGTCTCGACGTTGAGGCCGACGACCGCCGCCACGATGGCGACGATGGCGATCACGCTGATCGCCGGGAAGATAGAGAGTCCGGCCTGTGCGAGCGCCGGCGCGTACTCGTCGAGGACGTAGCGCAGCACCAGGCCCCCGACGACCGGGAGCAAAACGACTTGCACGATCGACGTCGCCATATCGATGAACGTGACGGTGATCGACTCGCCGGCCAACAGGACGATCCACGCCGGCATCACGAGCGGCGCGGCGATCGTCGTCACCGACGTGATCGACACCGAGAGCGCGACGTCGCCGCGCCCGAGATAGGTCATCACGTTCGAGGCGGTCCCGCCCGGGGCCGCGCCGACGAGTATCAGGCCGAGACCGATCTCCTCCGGCAACCCAAGCGCGACGACGAGGACGTAGGCGATCGTCGGCATCAGGAGCCATTGGCTCATCGCGCCGATGAAGACGTCCCGCGGCCGCTCGAGGATGCGACGGAAGTCCGCGGGGGTCAGCGTCAACCCCATCCCGAGCATGATGATGCCCAGCAGCGGTGTGATGTAGGGTGCGATCGGGGTGAACGTCTCGGGGGAGTAGAGCGCGAGCGGGGAGACGACCAGCACCCAGACGACGAAATACTTGCTCGTCACCGATCCGACTCGTTCCAGAACACGCTGCAAACTCATTCGGCTCTCACCGCACTGTGAAACATGCACAGCCGTCTGTGAGTCTGCTACATTAATACTACGGCTTACGTGTACGTTTGCCACCCCGTGAGACTCGAGTCGGGACGCGGTGACGAGCGGCTACCGATCGGGAGCTATTCGACGGCCGGCTTCGGGCGAGTACCCGTAACCACCGTGACGGGGCCGGGACCGGGTCGGTGAGATAGGAACGGGGCTCGAGACGCGGGTCGTCGCATCGGTGAGCGATCTATGCCGGATCCGCGCGTTCGGTGCTGCCGGCGACCGGTGTGAAGTGATCGTCGGCGACGGGCCGGCCACAGACGGGACAGCCGTTGGCCAACGTCGCCTCTCGCACGGGCTCGGTCACCGCCATCTCCTGGCGACAGTCGGGGCAGGTGAATTCGTACGGTGTCATGGTGGGTGGTGTCCTCGACGACTAGACCTTCGGCTCCATCCCCGATAGGGAGACGACCCAGATATAGAGGGTCGTATATACGTGGGTCCGCCGATCCCCACGATCACGGCCCGACGGCCGATCGCAGGAGTTCGGATTCGACCGTTCGGCGGTGTTCGGTACCCGTACTCGAGACACTGCCCGATCGGTCGACTCGAGCCGCTACAGGACGTTCGCCGTAACGAACGCGATCTGGCCGAGGACGAGGGTCAGGAGGACCGTCAGCACACACAGTTCGTAGTACCCGCGCCGGCGATCGAACGCCTCGGTGCCCTCGAGGGCCGTCCCGAGCGCCCGCAGTCCGAGATAGGCGGCCGCCACGAGGCCGGACGCGGCGGTCAGCGCGAGAACCGTCGGCGCGTATTCCGGGCCGTAGTACGTCCCGACCGACCAGCGGATCCGAACACTGTCTCCGAGGATCGGCGCGGACGCGAGGCTCACCGCGACGCTCGCGAGGACGACGAGGAGCCCGCCGGCCGCGGTCGGCCGGAGCCGGCCGCCGGCGGGACTCGCACACAGCGTCGCCAGCCGCGTCGCGACGCGGCGGAATCGATCACGGAACCGCTCGAGCCGTCCGGTAGTTCGGGTCGATGACATCGTATGCTCACGGACGGGGGCCGTACGGAAAGCCTGCCTCGCACGACTGCAGCGGCTGCAGTCGTGAAAATCCCTTTATGTTCGTTCTCGGTACAGGTCAGTACCGTGAGTGAGGAGCCGGACGTCGAGACGGTCGGGACCCTGCTGGAGGACCCGACAGTGCGCACGATCCTCACCCAAACGAGCCAGGAACCCATGTCAGCCACCACTCTGAGTACTCACTGTGACGCGTCCCAACCGACGGTGTATCGACGGCTCGAGGACCTCCGGGAGTGCGGTCTCCTCGTCGAGCGGACCAAGCCCGATCCCGACGGCGGCCACCATCGGACCGTCTACTCGACGAACCTCGAGCGGATCACGGTCGATCTCGAGGGCGGCGAACTGACCCTCCGTATCGAGCGCCGCGAGGACATGGCCGACCGGTTCACGGACCTGATAGAGGGGATCTGACGTGCGCTCGCTCCCGCTGCAGCTCTGGGAGGCCTCGCCCGCCGAGTGGGTCGCCACGTTCGTGCAGGCGACCGATATCCTGAGCGCGGTCATCGGGCTGTTCATCGCGTATCAGGCCTATCGGGGCTACCGGCGAAACGACAGCCGGCCGATGCTGGTGATCGCCGTCGGGTTCCTGTTCGCGCTCGCGGTCCCGTTCCTACTCGTGATCCTCTACGCGATACTCCCGTTCCTCTCGGAGACGCTGCTTGCGGTCTGCAGTCAAGCGAGCCAGCTCTCGGGGCTGCTCGCGATCCTGTACGCGCTCCGGATGCCGGCCTGAACGTGCCGGTCTGGGTTCGAAAAACGCCGTTGTGCCCGATCAGTCGGCGGCGAGCTTGTCCAGCCCGGCCGACTCGATGTCTGCCCCGTCGACCGACGACCGCAGCGCGTCCATCCCGTCGTCGCGGTCGATGTCGAAGTCGTTCGCGTAGCGTTCGTCGACGCGGGTCATCTCCTCGTCGGTGAGCTTGGGTACGTCGCTTGCGGCCGCCCACTCGTCGATGTCGCCTTTCGTACGGAACGTCGGCGTCACGGTCGCGACGGGGTCGTGGGAAAGCAGCCACGCGATCGCGGCCTGGCCCATCGTGCGTTCGCCGTCTCGCTCTCGCGAACTCTGCTCGCTCGAGCCGTCCGCGGACCGTGGCTCCGCGCGCTCGAGGAAGCGCAGCTGCTCGAGTTTCTCCCAGCCGGTCTCGTACCACTCGTCGGGGCGGAAGCCCCGATGGTCGCCCTCGCCGAGTTCGGTGTCGGGCGTGACCTGCTCGTTGAGGATCCCCGAGGAGTGTGGCACCCGGGGGATGAGGCTAGTCGACGACCCCGTCCGCTCGATCGTCTCGAGGAAGTGGTTCCCGACCTCCTGCTCGAGGACGTTCCAGACCAGTTGGACGGAGTCGAACTCCTCCTCGATAGCGAGGTCGCCCTCGGCGAGCCAGCCGATCGAGGGGCCGAGCGCGAGGCCGGTCGCGTCGATCAGCCCCTCCTCCTCGAGTTCGTCCAGTAGCTCGAGGACGTCGGGCGTGATCTCGTCGACGTCGGCATTGTGGAGTTGGAGGACATCGACGGAGTCCATGTCGAGCCGCTCGAGGCTCCCCTCGACGGCGTCCCGAAGGTACTCCGGATCCATCTCCTTGGGGAGTTCCCCGTGGCCGGCCTGTGGGTTGTTGTAAAAGTCGTAGCCGACCTTGGTGGCGACGGTGACCTCGTCGCGGACCTCGGCCAGTGCCTCGCCGAGCAGTTTTTCGCTGTCACCGTGGCCGTAGACGTCGCCCGTGTCGAAGTAGGTGATCCCCTGATCGACGGCGTACTGGACCATCTCGATGGCGTCGTCCGCGGAGCGGTCGCCCCACCAGTCGGTCCCGACGACCCACGCACCGAAGCCGACCTCGCTGACCTCGACGCCGGAGTCGCCCAGTTCGCTGTGTTGCATATCGACCCCTTCGTAGTGGGGGAACTTATGGTGAACGGAACGCTCGAGCGGCCGTCCGAACGGGTTCGGGCGGGACCGCGTCGGCGAGGCGAATCGTTATTTGCCCGCGGCCGGCAGCTACGGTATGGCCGCCGCTCGCAGCCGCAATCCCCGACTGATCCTGTTCGGGGTCGTCCTCGCACTGCTTCCGATCGGACTGCTTGCCGGTCGCTCCCTCGAGTTCGCGACCGATCGGCTGACGATCAGCGGCGTCGTCGTCGGCGTCGTCTTGGTCGTCGTCGCGCTCGCGATCCCCGTCCTGTTGCTCGCTAGCTGGCAGGCCGAGAACGAATCGCGGTGACACGCGTGCCAGTGGGTCCGGCAACCGGGACCGGACAACCGAACCCCTATCAACTCGGCGGGCAATACTTCGGGGTATGACAAAGCGGTACGTGTCGCTCCCCGACGAGGCCGAATCGGGGATGCGCGAGTTCATCGACGAGGTCGATCGACGGCTTGCGAGCGACGAGGACACCTGCTCGGTCGTCGAAGACGTCCTGATCGACCTCTCGGGCGACCGCCAGGCCTACGAGCGCTGGCAGCGCGGCGAGTCGGTGTCGGCGGCCGAACGCGTCCGCCTGCAGAGCTACGATCCCTGCAACACCACGCTCGAGAGCGAGTACTACGCCGAGAAGGACGAGGAGCGGTTCCGCCGCTCGAAGCACCTCCAGTGGCTCTGGCGGCAGTTCGACAGCCTCCCGATCGCGGACAACGTCGAGTTCGCGCTGCGATTCCGGCGGATGCTCGCGGACCACCTCTTCGAGGAGTGTGGCGACAACTGCCGGTTCTTCAAGGGTATCACCTTCACCTACGGCCACAACATCACGATCGGGGACAACACGGTCGTCCACGACGACGTCCACCTGGACGACCGCGGGAAACTCACCATCGGCGACCGCGTCTCGATCTCCGACGGCGTCCACGTCTACAGCCACGACCACGACGTCGTCGACCAGACCGAGGTCCGCAACTACCACACCATCGTCGAGGACGACGTTCGGCTCACCTACGACGCGATGGTCCGGGCCGGCTGCAAGGTCGGCGAGAACGCCATCGTCGGCGCGCGCGGCATCGTCCAGAACGACGTCCCCGCCCACCACATCGCGATCGGGATGCCCGCCACGAGCGTCAAGATCAAGCCCGGCTGGGAGGACGTCGCCACGCCCGTCGACGAGGCCGGCACGAACCGTCAGGCACAACGGCGGATCGAGTACGATGTCCCGGACGACCTCGAGGTCTTCGACGAGTTCGGCCGGGACCTTCAGCCACCCGAGTAGGTCCCGTTTCTCGAACTGTCTTCGATTCGGACGGCGGGGAATAGCCAAGTGCCTCGAGAACATATGTCACAGTGATGGAGCTGTGGGGCTGGCTCATCGGATACATCGCGCTGTTTGCCCTGTTACACCTGTTACTGTACTATCTCTACGCCCGGCGCGACGACGGCGACGGTGAGCGGACGCCGTCGCTGGCCGATCCGAACCGCGCGAGCGTCCGTTCCTCGCCGGGTTCCGACCGGTACCCGCACGCGTCCGACGACGCCGAGCCGGTCCTCGACGACCGGGCGGTGGTCGACGGCGAACCGACCCGCTGTCCCCACTGCGGTGCGCCCAACGAGGGCGATCAGGCGTTTACGTACTGCTGGAACTGCGTGTCCGCACTGCGCCGATAAACGCCGGCACGGACTGGTGCCCTTCTCGAACGCGGATCGATCCGGGACCCGTTCGACGATCCGGCATCGGCACTCACTGTCGCCGTTCGGTGCCCCGTCGCAACTCGACTGCACACTTCGTTTCTAGTTCGTGGATACTCTCGAGTTCTAACTACTGTTCCTCCGTCACTCTTCCAGATTAGTGCAGTAATAAACGATTACGCTTTTGGTTCTCAAGTGAGGACTGGACGCAGACGAACCGCAATGAACGATTACGCTTCCGCCGCCGCCCGGTCTCGCTCTCCGCCCCTGTATCGCGTCTCGCACGATCCCGCCGGCCCGGCGACGCTCAGCACGACCGTGATCCACGCGCTGGCCGACTGCATGGGCGTCGACGTCACCGACGGCCGCGTCGCGCTGTACGATACCGTCGACCCCACCGCGCTGGACAGGCTCTTCCGACCGCGTCACAACGGCAGTCCCCGGACCGGCGGCGCGCTCTCGTTCGTCGTCGATGGCTATCACGTCACGGTCAGGGGCGACGGTGAGATCCTGATCGAACCGCCGATCCGGCGCTGAAAACAACCGTTTCTTCGTCAGCTCGAGAGGTCGGTCGCGAGCCGCTCGAGGTGATCGACGCCGACGACGGCGACGACGTCGCCCGACTCGGCCCGGAGATCCTCGAGGCGATCGATCATACACTGCTCGCGCGTGTCATCGCGATAGGACAGCGCCGTTCCGTCGGTATCGACGCCGCCCAGTAGCGCCTGCACGCCGGCCACGTGGGCACGCTCGTGGTCGGCCTGTCGCTCCGGCGGGTCGTCGCGGTCGCAGTCGTATTCGGCCTTCGTGCCGGGGACGACCGTCATCGAGGTCGCGTGAGTCAGCGTCGCGGCGACCCGACAGGCGAGTGCCTCGCGGGTCGCGCCGCCGACGCTCGCGAGGACGCGCCGGGCGGTCCCGGCCGAGACGCGGTCGGCGACCAGCCGCCGGACGAGCAGTCTGAGAAACGACCAGTTCGGCGCGTCGATCCCGACGGGATCGGCCTCGGGTGCGGCCCGAATCGCGGCGCTCATCTCACCGCCGAACCGCGGCGACGCCGCGTCGTCGGCGCGGTCGCGAGCGTAGACGCGATACAGCGGGACGGCGATGGCCGGTAACTCGAGGGCGACCGTCTCGGGCTCGATTCGCTCGAGGACCCGCTCGACGCGCGCGATGCTCGCGGGGTGGTCGTGGACGACACCGACGAGTACGAGGTCGCCGTCCGGTCCGGACAGCCGGCGGTAGAACTGGGGGGTGATTCGGGGATCGTCGAACGATTCGGGTACGGACGGGGAGTCGTCCATGCTCGAGTGGTAATACGTGACTACCGGCATAACCCTTCCGTTGTGTTGACTCGATGCTGAGTCAGTATTTATTCGCCAACCGACGCCGGGTCGGGCATCGTTTCGGCCGTAAAACCACGGCTTTCCGGACCGGTGGGTCAGCGGTTCGGTCGTCGGTCCCAAACGAGGGTCGTGAGACGGATTTTCGACGTCGTCGTGAGGGGTGGCATCGGCTGGTCCGAACGAGGATCCCGTCGCCACACACTATCTAATATAAAAGCACCGTGCCGGCCCCCGGCTGGGAACTATTCACGAGCCGATCCGATCGGCGAAATCGGTCGTCAATCCCGTACACTGTGGCGGTTTTCGTCGGCAAATCGGCCGCCGGACTGGTACGGCCGACTGCGACGATTGAGAAAGCTTTATGTAGAATCACAATCAATCGATCGAGTGACTATGAGTCAGCGAATGCAGCAGGGGCAGCCGATGATCGTAATGAGCGAGGACTCCCAGCGCGTCAAGGACAAGGACGCGCAGGATTACAACATCAGCGCCGCCCGTGCGGTCGCTGAAGCCGTTCGATCCACACTCGGTCCGAAGGGCATGGACAAGATGCTCGTCGACTCCATGGGATCGGTGACGATCACCAACGACGGCGTCACCATCCTCAAGGAGATGGACATCGACAACCCGACGGCCGAGATGATCATCGAGGTCGCCGAAACGCAGGAAGACGAGGCCGGCGACGGCACCACGACCGCCGTCGCGATCGCCGGCGAACTCCTCAAGAACGCCGAGGACCTCCTCGAGCAGGACATCCACCCGACGGCGATCATCAAGGGCTTCCACCTCGCTTCCGAGCAGGCCCGCCAGGAGATCGACGACATCGCGACCGATATCGACACGAGCGACGAGGAACTCCTCCGAAAGACCGCCGAGACCTCGATGACCGGCAAGGGCACCGAGGTCAACAAGGAGTATCTCGCCGAACTCATCGTCGAGGCCATCCGGCAGGTCACCGTCGAGGACGAGAACGGCGACAACGTCGTCGACCTCGAGTTCCTCAACATTGAGACCCAGACGGGTCGCAGCGCCGGCGAGTCCGACCTCCTCGAGGGCGGCATCGTCGACAAGGACCCCGTCCACGACAACATGCCCAACTCGGTCGAGGACGCCGACATCCTCCTGCTCGACGAGGCGATCGAAGTCGAGGAGACCGACGTCGACACCGAGGTCTCGGTCACCGACCCCGACCAACTCCAGAAGTTCCTCGACCGCGAGGAGAAACAGCTGCAGGAGAAAGTCGACAAAATCGCCGACCTCGGCGCTGACGTCGTCTTCTGCCAGAAAGGCATCGACGACCTCGCCCAGCACTACCTCGCCAAGGAAGGCATCCTCGCGGTGCGACGCGCCAAGAAGTCCGACCTCGAGTTCCTCCAGGAAGTCGTCGGCGCGGCGATCGTCTCCGACCTCGAGAGCGCGACCGAGGAGGACCTCGGCTTCGGCGACGTCACCCGCGACGAGGAAGACGAACTGTTCTACGTCGAGGGCGAGGACGCCCACGGCGTTACCCTCCTGCTGCGTGGCTCGACCGACCACGTCGTCGACGAACTCGAGCGCGGCGTCAACGACGCGCTCGACGTCGTCGCACAGACCGTCTCCGACGGCCGCGTCCTCGCGGGCGGCGGTGCCATCGAGGTCGAACTCGCCGGCCGTCTGCGCGACTACGCCGACTCCGTCTCCGGTCGCGAACAGCTGGCCGTCGAGGCCTTCGCCGACTCGCTCGAACTCGTCCCGCGCGTCCTCGCCGGGAACGCGGGACTGGACTCGATCGACACGCTCGTCGACCTGCGTGCGGCCCACGACGACGGCCAGATCACGGCCGGCCTGAACGTCTTCTCGGGCGACGTCGAGGACACCTTCGAGGCCGGTGTCGTCGAACCGGCCCACGCCAAGGAACAGGCCGTGACCTCCGCCGCAGAGGCCGCGAACCTCGTTCTCAAGATCGACGACATCATCTCCGCCGGCGACCTCTCCACCGACAAGGGCGACGACGAAGAGGGTGGCCCCGGCGGTGCCGGCGGCATGGGCGGCATGGGCGGCATGATGTGAGACTAAATTTTGCTCTGCGAGCGCGGCGAAGCCGCGCTCTCGGCAAAATTTAGTATAAAAACACTCCTCCTTCCGTTCCGACCCGCTACGCGGGTCTCCACATCAGTCGTCGGCCCGCTCGCTCACTGCGTTCGCTCGCGGTAAAGGCGTCGTTCGGGTTCTTCGAACCGTTCACTCGCCGATCTTACCCGTCGTTTAGTGTCGCCACTGCCCCGGTTGTGGAGTGTTCAAAAAGACCCGTCCGATTACTCCTCGTCCTCGACCTCGAGTTCGAACTGTTCGTTCTCGCTCACGGCGTTGAGAACGACGCTCGTGTTCGAGGCCTTGATATCGGGATCGGTCAGCAGTTGCTTGATCTGGTCGTTCATCCCGTCGGTGTCCTCGAACTTGCCGATGGCGATCACGTCGTAGTCGCCGGTGACCTCGTAGACGCTGGTCATCTGGCGATGGTCGCGCAGCGTGTCGGTGACGTCCGGGAGGGCGTTCCCCTCGACCTGCAGTTGGATTACGGCGGTCACGTCGTAGCCGACCGCGTCGTAATCCACCCGCGGGGTGTAGCCCTCGATCACGCCTTGCTCCTCGAGATCGGAGAGGTGGTTCGAGACGGTGGTCACGGACACGTCGAGTTCCTCCGCGAGGCTTCGCAGGCTCGCCCGGCCGTCGCCGAGAAGTGCATTCACTAGTTTTGCATCGAGATTTTCGTACGTCATCAGGTACACCCACTCACTGTGCCCTTTAGAAATTTACGAATATGCAGTTTCGAGAGGGAGAGCGAAGATTTGCACGGAACGGTAGTGCTTTAGTATACTGGTTACGAGGATACGACGAGAAAGATGACAAGCGGAAACCTCTCTGAAACCGAACAAGCGGTATTGGACGAGATCGAGGAGCAAGACGTCGACTTCCTCCGACTACAGTTTACCGACATTCTGGGCACGGTCAAGAACGTCTCCGTGCCGGCCCGCCAGGCCGAGAAGGCCTTCTCCGAGGGGATCTACTTCGACGGTTCTTCTATCGAAGGCTTCGTTCGCATTCAGGAGTCGGACATGCGACTCAAGCCCGATCCCGAGACGTTCGCGATCCTCCCATGGCGCCAGAAGGACGACAGCGCCGCCGCCCGAATGATCTGTGACGTCTACGACACGACCACGGGCGAACCCTTCGAGGGCGATCCGCGCCGCGTTCTCAAGAACGCACTCGACCGCGCCGAGGAGATGGGCTACATGGTCAACGCCGCGCCCGAACCGGAGTTCTTCCTGTTCGAGGAGGACGAGGACGGCCGCGCCACGACCAAGACGAACGACGCCGGCGGCTACTTCGACCTCGCACCGAAGGACCTCGCCAGCGACGTCCGCCGCGACATTATCTACGGGCTCGAGGAGATGGGCTTCGAGGTCGAGGCCAGCCACCACGAGGTCGCCGAGGGGCAACACGAGATCAACTTCACCTACGACGACGCGCTCGCGACGGCCGACAACGTCGGCACCTTCCGGACCGTCGTTCGTGCGATCGCCGCCCAGCACGACCTGCACGCGACGTTCATGCCCAAGCCGATCCCGCGCATCAACGGCTCGGGGATGCACACCCACCTCTCGTTGTTCACCGAGGACGGCGAGAACGCCTTCCACGATGAGGACGACGAGTTCAACCTGAGCGACGAGGCCCACGCCTTCACCGCCGGGATTCTCGAACACGCGCCGGCGATTACGGCGATCGCGAACCCGACCGTCAACAGCTACAAGCGCCTGGTGCCCGGCTACGAGGCACCGGTCTACGTCGCCTGGTCGGACCGCAACCGCTCTGCCCTGATCCGCAAACCGGCGGCCCGAACGCCGGCGGCCTCGCGCGTCGAACTGCGCTCGCCCGACCCGTCCTGTAACCCCTATCTCGCGCTCGCCGTCATGATCCACGCCGGCCTCGACGGCATCGAGAACGACCTCGACTGTCCCGACCCGGTCCGCGAGAACATCTACGAGTTCGACGAGGCAAAACGCGAGGAGTACGGCATCGATACGCTGCCCTCGAACCTCGGCGAGGCCGTCGACGCCCTCGAGGAGGACGAGGCCATCTACAACGCGCTGGGCGACCACGTCGCACCCAAGTTCGTCGAAGCGAAGCGACAGGAGTTCGAGGACTACCTCGTCGACGTCTCCGACTGGGAACTCGACCGCTACCTCGAGACGTTCTGAACGCCGCCGATCGGTCCGGCCTTTTCTTCTCCGCGTCGGTCAGCAGCCTCGCTCGCGGTCGTGACTCGAGTATGAGCATCTCGGCGTCGCGCGTGTAATCTCGACTATGCCGGTGCGAGACCGACGATCCGCGTTCCTGCGACGGACCACGTCGATGCCGGCCGACCGAGGGACGCGCCGATCGCGCGGTCTTTACGGCGCACATTCAGGGGCAATACGTAGGCACGGTGGCGACGGAGCGCCGAGTATGGCTGACGCGCCGGCGATCACCGAGGTCGAAACGGCGGACGAGTACATTCACGTTCGGTTCCGTGATCCCGACCGGTACGACGAAATCAGGACACCCGATTGGGCGACACAGCCGGCGGAATCGGTCTCCGAAGGCAGCGAGGTCAGAACTGGAAAGATCGAAGGCGAAGACGACTGGGCGGTCACCAGCGTCCTGATCGACAAACACGTCGGCGAGGACAAAGCGAAAGACCAGGCTCGAGAGATCGTCGAGAAAATCGAGTCCTGACCGGGTCCCCGCCGCAGGCGTGGCCGCGGATCCGCCTCCGTTTCGGCTCGCTTGCCCGTCGCTCGAGCGGGTCCCGGACGCTCGCTCCGCCGCTCGAGTCCCGTCGACAACGCATCGACGACTGTCACGGTGATCGTGATTCGGTATTATGGGTGCGATAGTGATACTATTACACATGGTCGACAGCAGGACCTACGCGTTCGAGGACGACCGGCCGACGATCGACGACACGGCCCGCGTCAGCAGCGAGGCGACCCTCGTCGGCGACGTCGAGGTTGCGGCGGACGCGAGCGTCTGGCCCGGCGTCGTGCTACGTGGCGACGTTGGTCCCGTCCGGATCGGCCGGGAAACGCACGTCGGGGACAACGCGACGATCCACGCCTCGCGACTCGCGAGCGAAGTCATGGTCGGTCACGGGGCCGTCCTCAACGAGACGTCCGTCGAGACGCGATCGCTGATCGGGTTCAACGCGACGATAAACACCGGCGTGACGATCGGCACCGGCAGCATCGTCGCCGCCGGCACCGTCGTCCCCGACGAGTACACGATCCCGCCGGACTCGTTCGTCCGCGGTGTCCCCGCGGAGATCACGCCGCTCGAGGAGACCGGGATCGACGCGGCGGCGATCCTCGACGACTACTCGTCGGGCGAGTACACGAACCTGGCCCAGCGCCACGAGGAACTGTTCGACTGAAAACCCGGCCGGCGCCCCCTCGAGCGGTCGTACGGGATCGCGCTACGACCGCTGGCTCGCGGACCCGAGTTCGAAGATCTCCCTGTAGAGACTCTCGGCGAGGCTGTCGATCCGTTCCTCGGCCTCGCTGGCGGCCATCGTGTCGGCGATGCCCCGCCACTCCACGGAGAGGCGGGCGATCGGCACCAGCGCGACTCCGCCGATGACGATGTCGCCCTCGGGAGTGTGAACGCGCCACTCGGTCCTCGTTCCCGTCGCGGCGCGGGTAACGCCCTCGATCTCGCCGCCGGCAGCGACCCACCGCTCGACCAGGTCGTCGGTGATCCGGCGGAGCTTTCGTTCGCCGAGCAGGTGACAGGCGAGGCCGAGGCCGGTCACGATCGCGAACGCCGCGGCCGCCATCGCGAGGCCGCCGTAGGGAACGTTGATCGACGCCGCGAGGCCAGCCGTCACGACGACCAGTCCGACGACCCGCCCGTCGACCGCGTTCGGCACCGTGCCCTCCCAACTCGCCTCCCGGGACGGCTGCTCGAGTCCCATATCGACTGGGGGTTGCGACGACGCTCGGGTAGCCCTTGGCCTGTCCCACTGCGGCCTTTATCCTCACTCGTCCTCGAGTAACGCGTCGTCGCCGTGGCGGTCCCGCAGGTCGGCGAGGTACTCGCGCTGGGCCTCGAGTCGCGGCGTCGGCTCCGCGTAGGCGTACTCGAACATCTCGCCGGGATCGCCCGCCACGTCTTCGGCGCGGTCGACCAGCGTGGCCAGCGTCTCCTCGATCTCGCTCTCGATCGCCTCGATCCGGTCGTCGTCGAGGACGCCCGCGTCCCGCAGGTAGGCTTCGAACCGGTCGATCGGATCCTTCTCACGCCACTCCTCGATCTCCGACTCGTCGCGGTAGACATCGGGATCGTCGGCCGTCGTGTGCGCGCCGTAGCGGTACTGGACCGCTTCGATCAGCGTCGGGCGTCGCCGCTCGTCGCCGGACTCGAGGGCTTTTTCCCGGGCGGCCTTCGTGACGACGTAGGTCGCGAGCGGGTCCATGCCGTCGACCTGGACGCCCGCGAAGCCGTAGGCCGTCGCCTTCTGTGCGATGGTCGCGCTCGCGGTCTGGCGCTCCCGCGGGACCGAAATCGCCCACTGGTTGTTGTTACAGAAAAAGACCGTCGGCGTGTCGACGACACCGGCGAAGTTCAGCGCCTCGTGGAAGTCCCCCTCGGAGGTCGAACCGTCCCCGAAGTGAGCGACGCCAACCCGGTCATCACCGTTCAGCTTCGCGGCCCACGACCAGCCCACGATGTGGGGCAGGTGGGCGGCGATCGAGATGTTCAATGGGAAGACGTCGATCTCGGCCAGCGCGGCGTTGCCGTCCTCGTAGCCCATCCAGTACAGCAGGTACTCCCATGGCAGACCCCGCACGACCAGCGCCCCGTGTTCCCGGTACTGAAAGGAGAGCATGTCGTCGTCGGCCAGCGCGTAGGTCGCCCCGATCTGGGACCCCTCCTGGCCGGCCAGCGAGGAGTAGGTCCCCAGCCGTCCCTGCCGCTGGAGGCTGATCATCCGTTCGTCGAACCGGCGGGAAAACCGCATGTCCCGGTACATCGACCGCAGCGTCTCGGCCTCGAGGGCCGGCTCGAGTTCGGGTGCGACGACGGTTCCGTCCGCGTCGAGGACGCGGATCCGATCGTCCGGCTCCCGGTCGAAAAGGTCCCGATCGAGGGCGTCTCCGGACATGCGTCGTTCCTCGAGTCCGCGGTATATAACAGTGGCTCCGAACGCGGGATCCGTCGTCCCGCCTACTGGTACTCGGGGAGCCGAGCCGACCGATTCGAGCCCTCGACGAACGGCAGTTCGGTCCGGGTCGCGGCGACCTCCTCGCCGTCGACGCGAACCGTCAGCTCGTCACTCTCGAGGCCGTAGTCGACGACGGCGAGCGCGATAATCTCCTCGAGCATCGGGCTTTCGCCCGCGCGGGTCACCTCGCCGACCGAGGCGTCGCCGTCGAAGACGGCCGCGCCGCCTTCGGGGACGGCCTCGCCCTCGAGCGTCAGCCCCACGAGCCGTCGACTCGGCTGACCGCGGTTCTCGACGCGGGAGACGACCTCTTGACCGACGTAACAGCCCTTCTCGAAGTCCAGACCGTTGCGGAGGCCGAGGACGTTCGGCAGCTCCCCCTCGAGTTCGGTATGGAACAGGGGGGTCCCGGCCTCGAGCGCGAGGCTCTCGAAGGTCCGGTAGCCGAAGGGGGCGGCGTTGAGGCCGTGGTTGAGCAGCGTGTCGTAGACCGCTTCGGCGTCGTCGGCCGCACAGATCACGTCGAAACTCTCCTCGCCGGTCAGCGCGTCGGTTCGGACGACCGTGACGCCCTCGTCGCCCATCGTCCCGCGGACGAACGAAAGCGGGCGGTCGGGCGAGGCGGCCCCGTTGAGAACGCTGGCGATCTTCTCGGTCGCTTGCGGGCCGTGGATGCCAAAGATTCCGTACTCGTCGGTCGCAACCCGGATGTCGACGTCCTGAATGAACACTTTCTCCGACCACTCCTCGGCCAGCGGTTCGGCGGCCTCGGGCTGGGTGAAAAGCAGCAGCCGCTCGCCCGCGTTGTAGACGTAGAGTTCGACCTCGATCCCGCCCTGCGGGTCGAGGACGAGCGCGTAACAGCCCTCGCCGTCCTCGGCGGGGACCCGGTTCGAGACCACGTTGTCGACGTACTCGACGCGATCGTCGCCGTCCACGACGATCACGCCGTAGGCCGGTTCGAACAGTCCGACGCCGTTGCGGACCGCGCGATGGGTTCGTTCGGGACGCCCGAAGTGGTCGACGATCGTCCGGTCGGCGCGCTCCCCGAACGTGGCCCCGTGATCCTCGTGGATGGACTCGATGACGCTCATGGATACTCCCTGGAGCCTGACCGTATCAGGCGTTTCGATTCAAAAAGGCAGCCGGTCGCGAAGCCACTCGCCGAACGACTCGTCGTCGTCCTCGTCGGTCGGCTCGTCGGGGACGACGCGGTCGGCGGGTTTGATCACCGTCTCCGAGCCCGAGTCGACAGCGATCAGGTCGTCCTCTTTGAGCGTCGCCAGGGCGTCCTCGAGTTCGTCGATGTCGACCTCGACGGCCGCCCGGAGTTCGAAGACCGTCATTCCGTCCTCGGCGCGGTCGACCAAGGCGTCGAGTACCGCCACCTCCGTCCTCTCCCGGTTCCGGTACTCCCGCTTTGCTCTCATCCGTGTGTCTATTCGACGACCCGGGATTTGACGTTTGTCGTTCCGACAGCGACGAACGCCGCCGCCGAACCCGCCTCCTCGAGCCCACGGTCCGATCCGCCTGCCAGTCGGCCGGAATTCAGACCGCTGTCACGACCGAAAAACTCGCTTAGCTCAAAGTAGGCGCTAAATCCCCTTCCTCAGCGTGCGCCAACCGAAAGAAGGCGCGAGCAGGGAGGGGATACAGCGTTCACGAGAGCGAAGCTCTCGTGCGCGAACGAGACGCGAAGCGTCTCGTCAACGCCGCACGGTTTTCATACACGATTCGGTAGCAGGCCCACAGGCCCACGCAGCCGAAATATTTTTCAGTAGGATATTATATAGTATTAACTGGACCCAATGAGCTATGACCTCGACTTGGGAGCGCACTTGACGTATTCCCTACGCTACCACCCGATACTCACCACGAAGTATCGGCGCGGAGTGCTAACCGAGGAGCGAACCCAATTTATCCACGAGGTCATCAGCGGGTTCACGGACAACTACAGCGTCGAACTGACGAACCTCGACGGCGAAGACGACCACGCACACATCCTGTTCCGAGCGAAACCAATCACAGACCTCGTGAAGTTCATCAACACGGTCAAAGGTGCGATCGCCTGCCGTATCCGCAACGAGTACGCGGACGAACTGAAAACCGAACTGTGGCGAGACTCGTTCTGGGACGACTCGTACTGCCTCATCTCGACGGAGCAAGTGTCGCTGGATATGCTGAAACAGTACGTCGAGAACCAACGCGAGTAACGCCATGTACTACGCCTACAAGTACCATCTCAAGCCGTCCGATGCCCACCGTAAGGAGTTGGACCGCCACCGAGACATTTGTAGGCAACTGTATAACCACACGCTATACCGCCTCAACGAGTACCAAGAGAACCACGGCGAACTGCCGTCCATGACCACCCTGCGGTCGGAGGTTCCCGATCTCAAGAAATGGTGGGACGGCCTCTCAGACGTGTACTCGAAGGTTCTCCAAACCGTCGTGGAACGCCTGTTCGACAACCTCAAAGGACTCTCCAAACTCAAGGAGAACGGCTACGGCGTCGGTCAACTCAAGTGGAAGCCTCCACGGGAGTTTCGCAGTTTCACGTACAGTCAGTCTGGCTTCAAACTCGACAAGAAGGGTGGTCAGGCTGTGCTGTCACTCTCGAAACTCGCGGACATTCCTATCAAACTCCACCGATCCATCCCCGACGACGCGACACTCAAGCAGGTCACAATCAAGAAGGAACCGACGGGCGAGTGGTTTGCCACGTTCGGTGTCGAAATGGACTGTGAGCCACCCGAACCGCCCGAGAATCCCGAAGAGTGCGTCGGGATCGACGTGGGAATTCTCAAGTATGCCCACGACACCGACGGCATGGCGGTCGGGTCCCTCAACCTCTCCGATGAGCGTGACCGCTTGGAACGTGAGCAACGGAAACTCTCGCAAAAGCAACACGGGTCGAACAACTGGGAGAAACAACGGCGGCGGGTCGCGGAGTGTCACGCCGATCTGCGACGAAAGCGCCGTGACTTCTTGCACAAACTCTCGAACTACTACGCACGGGAGTACGACCTCATAGCCGTTGAAGACCTGAACGTGAAAGGGATGATGGAATCGCCGTCGAACAGCCGCAACACAGCCTCCGCCGCGTGGCGAATGTTCTTCTCGTTGCTCGAATATAAGTGCAAACACGAAGGAACGCACTTCGTAGCGGTTAACCCGAGAGGGACGACCAAGGAGTGCGCGTCGTGCGGCGTCTCGACGGGAAAGCCGTTGTGGGTTCG
This sequence comes from Natrinema sp. H-ect1, assembly GCF_041821105.1. Lineage (NCBI taxonomy): Archaea > Methanobacteriati > Methanobacteriota > Halobacteria > Halobacteriales > Natrialbaceae > Natrinema > Natrinema sp. H-ect1. Next base: position 189,516 of record NZ_JBGUBA010000002.1, read on the forward strand.
TAAACATTCCTGTCCTGCCTGCGGTTTCGAGGCGGACAGGGACGCGAACGCGGCGTGGAACATTCTTTCTCGCGGCCTCGAAAAAGTAGGAGTGGGACACTCCGAATCAACGCCTGTGGAGACTGCGCTCCCTGTGGATACGCCTGTATCTGCAAAGCGCGTCGTGGAAGCAGGAAGCCTTCCCCTCAAGGAGCGAACAGCGGCAGCCATGAGCGAGTAGGGTAGTTCACCAGTACGTTTTTTATGGGACCGGTCGGTACGGTGGGACAATGGTCCTGCGATGTTCGCTGCTCGGACACGACTTCGGCGAGGCCGAGGTCGAACGCGAGCGCGAAGAACGGGGCAGCGAGGTCGTCGTAACCGTCCAGGAGTACGAGGAGTGTGCCCGCTGTGGCGAGCGCAACGTCATCAGCGAGAACACCGAAGTAACGAGCCTCTCCGCCGGGACGGACGCCGACTCGCCCCCCGCCGAGCCCGATACCGAACCGCCCGAACCAGCACTCGCGTCCGACTCCGACCCGATCGACGGCGAGGAGGACGCCGAGTTCATCGATGCCGACGAACCCGCGACGGCGGCCGCCGGCCCCGCAACCGCCGATCCGGCCGACACGGACGACGCCGGCCCGACTGCGGCCGACCCGGCCGCCCCTGACCTCGAGGCGGCCGAGCCCGACCCGGCCGGAGTCGACGACGAGATCGATCTCCCGACCGACGAGAACGGCAATCCGGTCACCGACGACGGCGAGATCCTCGAGGACGACGACGAGCCGGCCGCCGATCCCGACCGTGACCGCGAACGCGGCGAGTGGCCCGACTCCGACGACGTCGGTCCGCCGGCGGACGAGACGAACGAACCGACCGACTGGCCCGACGACGGCCCTGTAGGTGCCGACGACGCGGCCGACGCCGGTGCCGAGGTCGATCCGGCCGCGATCGAGGACGACGCCGTCCTCCTCGACGACGAGCCGGACGACCCCGTCGGCGGTGCTGACGCCGCCGAGGCCCCTGCCGACGCCCGCTCCGTGACTGCCGAGCCGCCGACGCAGGACACGACCGAGGCTGCTGCCGACGTCGCGTCGGAACCGGGGACCGGCATCGAGCGAGCCGAGTCGGTCCCGACGCCCGCCGAGGGCGACAGCGGTCCCGGCGAGGACGTGCCGACCGAGTTCTACTGCCCCCGGTGTGAGTTCGTCGCCGCCGGCGATCGGGGCTCGTTGCGGGCCGGCGACATCTGTCCCGACTGCCGGAAGGGATATCTCAGCGAACGCGAGCGGCGTTGATACGACCGGTATCCCGATTTCCCGGTGCAACCGCGACAGTCACGGGTCTCGTGTCCGTGATACCGCCGTTCGAGCGATCCCTGACAGGTCAGCGGATCGAATCGTTGGCTATGAAAAGAGGTAAACGCGCCGCCGTGTTTCTCCCAATCCATGAAGGAGTACAAGATGCGTCGCGGTGAATATCTCGAGGAGCGCATTCCGGATATGGAATCGACGGTCGAGGACTACTTCGGCCCGATCACCGGCACCGAGGAGTACAAGGGCAGCGACCTCTACCTCATCGACGAGCCGGACAACCCGGTCTTCGAGAAGATCGTCGTCGGTGCCGTCGAGTACTCCGGCAAGAAGGACAAACTCGGCGTCGAGTTCAACGAGCGCGACCCCACCGAACTCGGCCCCGACGAACTCGAGGCCGCGGCCGACGCCGTCGACATCAAGAACGACTTCCTGCTCGAGGCGACCGGCCGTGACGCCAAGGCACGACGCGACTCGATGAAGCGGAAAGTCGAGGACGACCCGGATCACGATTTCGACTAACGAAATTTTACGCTGCGGTCTATCGCGAGCGAGGCGAACAGCGCCTCGCTCGCGATGTCCCTCGGTAAAATTTCGATCAAAAACACTCCTCTTTCCGTTCGCTCGTCCTTCCAGTCCTCGCTCACATCAGTCGTCGGCCCGCTCGTTCGTGCCGTCGACACTCACTCGCGGTCGGTATCGGGCGGCGGCCTGCCCTCCCGGCCACGGTACCGCCCTTGACGTGGCCGTTCCTGTTGCTTCGTAACGGCTTTGACCGCCGCGTCGAAGTACCCGGTAATGGAACCACAGGCGTTTCTCGCGGCGACGCTGGTCGCTCACGTCGGCTTCGCGATCTTCGTGACCGCCCACGGCTATCTGACCGGGCGCGACCCCGGCAAGTGGCCCTTCGTGACGCTCGCGTTCGGTCTGGCCGGGATCGCCGCCTACTTCTTCTACGACGAGTCGGCGGACTCGAGTCCCTGATCAGTCACCGGCTGCGACGCTGTCCTCACCGTCGCCACTGGCTTGCGAGCCGTCGGCCCAGACACCCTCCGTGAGATCGATCCCGTCGGTCCACTTGCCGACGACCGACGCGACCGCGAGGTCGCCGGTGACGTTGTTCGTCGTCGCGATCCGGCCGAGGATCGGGTCGACGCCCGCGACGAAGCCGACGATCTCGAGGGGGAGTCCAACGGCGTTCAGAATGACGGTCAGCATGATGAGCCCGGCCCCGGGGACCCCGGCGGTGCCGATACTGATCAGGATCACGGTCGCGAGGACGATCAACTGATCGCCGAGACCGAGCGACACGCCGACCATGTTCGCGGCGAAGACCACCGTGACGGCCTGTCTGATCGCCGCCCCGTCCATGTTGATCGTCGCCCCGAGTGGGAGGCCGAAGCCGTAGACCGACTCGTCGATGCGCAGGTTCGTTTCCGCGTCGGTGATCGTCACCGGCAGCGTCCCGCTCGAGGAACGGATCGTAAAGGCCGTCACCATCGCGTCTTTCGCGCCGTTGAGAAACGAAAGCGGCGACTGACCGAGGATACCGACGGTCATCACGCCCAGGTAGGTGACGGTCATGTGGATCGCGATGCCGATCGCGATGACGCCGACGAGCGCGCCCAGTTGCACGATCGCGCCCAGGCCTTCGGTCCCGATCGCGGCGGCCATGAGCGCGAAGACGCCGACGACGCCGTACTCCATGACGCCCCAGACGATCGTGAACAGCGCCTGCGTACCGGCGTCGATAAACGCGAAGAAGCCGTCGATCGCGTCCGCGATCGGCTCTTCTGTCGTCGACTCGCGGACGATCGTCAACGCCAACCCGAAGACGACGACGACGAAGATCGTCGCCAGAATCTCGCCGTTGACCATCGCGGCCAGCGGATTCTCGGGGACGATACCGAGGACGACCTCGGAGACCGACGGCGGTTCGGCCTGCTGGGCCTCGCCACCGGTGAACTCCACGGCCGTTCCGGGATCGAACAGGTTCGCGACTGCGAGCCCGATCAGGGCCGCGATCGTCGTCGTCGCGGCATAGAGTGCGACGGTCAGCCCGCCGACCTTCCCGAGTTTCGACGGCGTCAGCTTGCGCATCCCGCCAAGCAGCGTAAAGACGATCAACGGGATGATCAGCATCTCGAGCAGCCGCAAGAAGAGATCGCCAAGCGGGCTGAGAACGGCAGCGCGTTCGCCGGCGATGGCCCCGAGTGCGGTCCCGAGGACGAACGCGACCGCAATACGGTAGATGATCGGAATCGAGCGATACTGCTCCCATGTTCGTCGTGGCAACGACTCCTGCGTCGTACTCATCGATCCGCCTTATGAACGGGACCGATCAACCCGTGTCGGTACCGGTGAGACTGTCCCACACCTATGACGGGCCGTTCTGGCGGAGACGACTGGGGTCCGTCTCAGGCCAGGAAGACGTGTCGCGGCCGGTCCGCGAGGACGTCCCGCCCGAACTCGACGGTCTCGGAGAAGGCGTCGCTCCGGAAGAACGTCATGGCGTCGTCCCGGGAGTCCCAGCGGCTGGCGATGAACATGTCGTTTTCGTCCTCGCGGTTGACCAGCAGGTCGGTCTTGCGGTGGCCGTCCATGTCGGCGAGGATGCCACCGACGTCGTCGAAGGTTTCGACGAAGTCCCCGCGGTGGTCCGGTTTGACGGTGTAGAACATCCCCATCGTCCCCCACGAGTCGTCCTCGTCGTCACCGGCCTGTCGGACGACATCGGGTAACTCGGCGAGGAACCCGGCGGCCGTGTTCGCGGCCCGTTCGGTGTCCCAGAGGCTGACGACGGCGGTTTCGCTGTCCGTATCCTGGGGCTCGTAGACCGCCGTCTTCACGTGGGTGTCGTAGTGGTCGAAGTTCTCCCGGTAGCCGTCGACCTCCGCGAACAGCTCGTCGGGGTCGGCCGCCGAGTAGAGGACGACTGCGTGGACGTCCTCGCCGTGGGGCTGGCCCGCGTAGATGCCCTCGTCCTCGAGTTCATCGCGGACGCCGCCGCTCTCGTCGCCGTGGCCCGATCCCGACTCGTCGCCGTGATGATGTCCGTCGGAGCCGCCGTGGTGTCCCTGGGCGTCACCGCTGGCGTGAGGGTGGGACGTCTCGCCCTCGGCCGGCACGCGGTCGCCGGCGAGGAAGGCCCCGAGGTCCGCCGGTGGGAACCGCCGTGCCGAGAGGAACCGCCCGAACTCGGCGAAGCGGGAACTCGAGGGATCGAAGCGCATCTCGTAGAGCAGTTCCTTGACGTCGGTCGGGTCGTCACCGAACAGGGTCACGCCCCACTCGAAGTCGTCGAGCCCGACGCTACCGGTGATGATCTGGGTGACGCGGCCGGCGTAGTCCTTGCCGATCTCGCCGTGGTTCGCGAGGTAGTCCGCCCGCTCGTCGAAGGGCAGTTCGTACCAGTTGTGGTCCGGCCCGCGGCGCTTGCTCATCGGGTAGAAACTGAGGAACTCGCTGTCGGGAATCTCGGGTTTGAGCCGGGACTCGATGTAGCGCTCGAGGCCGGCGTCTTCGACCTCGCTGTCCTCGTCGAAGTAGTCCTCGGACATGTAGCCCGAGACCTCCGTGACCGACACGTAGGAGTCGGCTCGCTCGGTGAACTCCGCGAGCGCAGTGTGTTCGAACTGCCGCTCGAGCGCGTCGATGTCGCCGAGGGTGGGTCGGAGGTGGAGGACGAGCAGGTCGGCCTTGTGGCCGAGGACGGCGAACGTCGCCGAATCGCCCTCGTCGGCGTCGTCGACGGCCTCGCTGGCCTCGAGGTAGTCGATGCCTTCCTCGATGGCCCGTTCGCGTCGCCGCTCCGGGGCGGCTCGCCAGGCGTCCCAGTCGATCGACCGGAAATCGTGGAGAACGTACCAGCCTTCTTCGGTCTGCGGTGGTCGCCGTCGTTCCATAGTTGCGGGTTGGAACCGGGCGCTCAAGAAGGACCGGATTTCGGTTGACAGTTTCGGCCCCGACCGTCGCCGCCAGATCAACCGGTACCGAACCTGCACCGTCGGAACTCGGCGTGACCGAAACCCTTTAGCGCCGTCCGTTTTATCCCCGAGACACATGCGGAAAAGTGGCCCGCCGAAAGGACTCATCGCCTATCTCGTCCTCGAGCTTCTCGCGGAGAAACCACGGTACGGATACGAGATCTTGAAGGAGATCTGTGAGATCAGCGGCGGTCACTGGGAGCCATCCTACGGCTCGGTCTACCCCATCCTCTATAAGTTCGAGGACAAGGGCTGGGCCGAGCGCATCGAACGCGAGGACGAACCCGACCGAAAGTACTTCGAACTGACCGCCGAGGGCCGGGCGGAACTCGAGGAGCGGCGCGAAACGGGCGCGGAGAAGGCCCGTGACTTCGCGGACGTCATTCTTGGCTTTTTCCACGTCTATGCCGCCTTCTCGACGGACGATCGGTTCGACATCCCCCCAATGGAGGGCGAGTGGCACTTCGACGAGGCGTTCAGCCGCTGGGTCGTCGAACAGGTCGTCCGCCACTACGAACACTACTTCGATACCGATTTCGAACGCCTCGAGGCGACGCCCGAGGAGTTCTACGAGCGCCACGGCGTCGAGTACGAGGAGTGACGTCGCGGGCCTGACGGTCGTTCGCTACCCCGAGACCAACTGCGGCCCGAACAGCAACAGGAGGAAGCTCACGAGCATCGTCACGCCGACCGTCGTCGTCACGACCCGGACCATCCCACGGGTCGCCTCGATCGGGAGCCGCGAGATGATCGCCTCGGTACTCGTCCGGAGGATGTGGCCACCGTCCAGCGGGAACGCCGGAATGCAGTTGAAAAAGCCAAGCTGGAGGTTGATCCAGCCGGTCCAGAACAGCAGATTCGCCAGCAGGAAGACGGTCCCGTCGCCGAACGCGCCCAGGAGCCCCTGTGCCTCGTAGAAGTTCTGAATCCCGCCGGTGAAGCCGGCGAAGTTGAACGGCAGCGCGCCGCTGACGCCCATCACCGGCAGTAGGATTGCCAGCCCCACCTTCCCGAGGAACGTGTCGGTAATCGGTCCGAACCGCGTGTCGCCATCGCCGCCGAGCAGCCCCAGGTACTCGTCGGCGGGATAGAGCTGGACCCCGATGTCGCTGACCGCCACGCCGGACGTTCCCTGGTACGGCTGAATGCCGAGGAACCCGCTGTCGGATCGCGGATGCTCGTCGAGGGTCACCTCGTAGCTTCCCCGTTCGTCGCCGATGTAGCCCGCGACCGCGACCTCCTGTCCGGGCTCAGTGTCCTCGAGCAGGTCGGCCAACTCCGCGTAGCTGTGGACCCGTTCGCCGTCGAACCGGGTGATGACCATCGTCTCGTCGGTCGGCCCGGTCTCGGCCTCGAGGGGTTCGTCTTCGACGACCGAGACGGCGGCTCCGACGGTCACCTCGCGCTCGACGCGGTCGCCGCCGTCGGCGGGATCGATCGTCAGGTTCACGCGCTCGTTCTCGCCGACGGCGTCGAAGAAGCCGCGTTCGGTCGCGATCGTTTGCCCGTCGACGGCGCGGATCTCGTCGCCGGTCGATAGGCCGGTCGGGCCGTCGTCGATCGCCGCGGTCACGAGCAGGGATCGGTCGACGGTCTCCGTCTCCTCGCCGTTGAGTTCGATCGCGATCTGCTCGCCGCTTGTCGCCTCGAGGCGGTCCGCGAGGTCGTCGTTGCCCTCGACGGCGGTGCCGTTGATCGCCGTGATGCGGTCGTTGGGTTCGATCCCGGCGTCGGCGGCGGGGGAGTCGGGTGCGACGCCGCCGACGGCGGCCCCGGAGGCGACGCCGATCGAGCCGACGACGGGGCCGAAAAGCAGGGCGAAAGCAAGCAGCGTGATCGCGAAGTTGTTCGTGACGCCGGCGGCGAACATCCGGGTCTGGCCGCCGCGGGAGGCAGACTTGCTGCTCTCCTGATCCGGCTCGACGAACGCGCCGACCGGCAGGACGGCAAGCATCGCGATCCCCATCGAGTCGATGTCGATGTCCTCGACGCGACAGAGCAGCCCGTGGCCGCCCTCGTGGACGACGAGGCCGACGAGCAGCCCGAAGACGATCCCGGGCGTGGCAGACAGCGGGAGGAAGTCGTTGACGCCGGGAATCACGAGGACGTTTCGCGGCTGTCGAACGGCGGATGTCGCCATCTCCGGCGTCGAGAGTGCGGTGATCGCCGCCTGTAGGAGGAACACGAACATCCCGATCATCACGACCAGCGCGATGCCGACGCCGAGGTTCGACCACGCCCGCCAGAACCGTTTGGGGCGAGCGAGGCGGTCGAGGAGGGCACGACCGCGTTTGGTATGGAGGGTGAGGATCGGTCCCTGCGTGCCGACGTAGTCCGGCAGCCGGCCCGCGTTTCGCAGGCCGACGATCGCGGCCCAGTAGCAGAGGAGACCGATCAGGACCCACGTGAGGAGTTCGGAGCCGTATATTGCAGGGGGCGAGACGAAACCGAGGGAACCGTGATCCATCGGTACTATCTCGGGCGGGCGTTCTCAAATGGCTTTTGTCTGTCCTAGCGCTCCCGCCGGAGCCGCGCGACGACGAACTCCCGGTCGACCTTCGCGAGGAACGGACCGAGCTTCGGCCCCTGGTCCTCGTCGAAGAACAGCCGGTAGCCCGCCGCGAAGAAGTCGCCGACATCGACGTCGTGGCGCTTTGCGGTCTCGTAGATCTCGCCCTGGATCTCGTCGGGCTCGTGGCCCGCTTCGATGAAGTCGGCCAACTCCGCCAGCGCGTCCTCGGTCGCCGCGTCGAAGTCGTGGTCCGGGATCGCCGTCCGTTTGAGTTCGTAGTCGAACTCGTTGCCGGTACGCCGTGCCCAGTTGCGGGCCTGCTCGACCCGATCCAGGGCTTCCTCGACGGCCCACTCGGGCGCATCGTCGGGAATGTGGCCTTCTTTGCGAGCGACGTCCTCGCGCAGGTCGGGATCGTCGAACATCCCGAGTACCGCGGCGAAGGTGTAGGGCAGCCGGATTCGCTCCTCGCGGGGCTCTTCGACAATGAAGGGGTAGACCCGCTCGGCGAATGCCCGCTCGTCCTCGTCGGCCTCGATCTCGTCGAAGTAGATCGCCTCGAGCCGGTCGAACTCGTCGACCAGCTGGTCGAGGTGTTCGATGCTGAAGTCGCGTGCCTTCACGGGATCCTTCACGAAGAAGTACCGCAGGACTTCCGGCTCGAGCAGTTCCAGGACGTCCGAGACGAGAATGACGTTGCCGGCCGAGGAGGAGAAGGGCTCGCCGTCGAGGGTAAACCACTCGTAGACCATCGGCACAGGGGGCTCGATTTCGAGGACGTTGCGGGCGACGTCTTGGCCACTCGGCCACGAGCCTTCGGCGTGGTCCTTTCCGAAGGGCTCGAAGTCGACGCCCAGCAGCTGCCACTGGCCGGGCCACTCGAAGCGCCACGGGAGCTTCCCCTCCCGCAGCGTGGCGGTACCCTCGTGGCCGCAGCCGTCGATCGTCTGGTCGCCGGCCTCCATGTCGGTACAGCGGTAGTCGACGGTCGGCTCGTCACCGGCCAGATCGACGCTCGTCACCGTCTCGGTGACTTTGCCACACGCCTCGCAGATCGGGTTGAAGGGGACGTAGTCGCCGTCCGCGTCGACTTTGTCCTGGTACGTCGAGAGGACTTCTCGAGCCCGCTCGCGGTGTTCGAGGACGAACCGGGTCACGGCCTCGAACTCGCCGGACTCGTACAGCTCGGTGTTCGAGACCAGTTCGATCGGGACGTCGAGTGCGTCGGCGCTGTCTTGGATGATCGTCGCGAAGTGGTCGCCGTAGGAGTCACAGCAGCCGAAGGGGTCCGGGATATCGGTGTAGGGCGCGCCGAGGTTCCGGCCGAGCGCACCGGCGTCGACCTCGCCGAGATCGACGAGGTTGCCTTCGAGGTCACAGAGGGTCCGGGGCAGCCCCCGGAGCGGGTCGCGGTCGTCGGCGGTGAAGACCTGTCGGACCTCGTGGCCGCGGTCCCGAAGCACCTCGGCGACGAAGTAGCCCCGCATGATCTCGTTGACGTTGCCCAGATGAGGAACGCCGGACGGTGAGATGCCGCCCTTGACGACGATCGGCTCGTCGGGATCGCGCGCTTCGATGCGGTCCGCGACCGTGTCGGCCCAGAACGCGTGGCGCGTCTCGCTTGCCTCCTCGCTCTGGAGCGTGTAGGGACTGATCGCGTCAGACGCCGCCGCGTCGCCGGTCTCCTCGTCGGCGTCGCCGTCGGCACTCATTGCTCGTCGGCCGCCCAGTAGGTCGGTTCCGCGCCGGCACCGTCGGGGACGATGTCGGTCCCCTCGTGATCGCCGTCCCGAACGGCGCGGGCGATCCGGTCTGGATCGGTGCCGTCGAGGACGATCGTCCGCATCCCCGAGCGCTCGATGATCTTCGCCGCCAGCAGGTCTACGGGCGCGGAGGCACCGGCGTTCATCTCGAGGCCGGCGATGGCGTCGACCAGCTCCGTCGCCGAGAGCCGGTCGTGCTTGGTCGCGTCGTCGTCCTCGTTGGGGTCGGCGCTGTAGACGCCGGGGACGCTCGTGGCGTAGATCAGCAGATCGGCGTCGATGTACTCCGCGAGGGCGGCCCCGACCGCGTCGGTCGTCTGGGCCGGCGCCACTCCGCCCATGATGCAGATGTCGTCCCGGCGCAGCGCCTCGCTTGCCTCCTCGTAGTCCAGCGCGGGTGCTGTCACCGACTCCTCGCTGAGCGCGGCGATGAGCAGCCGTGCATTGAGTCGGGTAACGTCGATCCCGAGCTGGTCGAGTTCGATCTCGTTGGCCCCGAGGTCGCGAGCGGCTCCGATGTATTCGCGGGCGACGCCGCCACCCCCGACGACGGCCCCGATCCGACAGCCTTCGCTGATGAGATCCTCGATGACGGCGGCGTGCTCGGCCACCCGATCCGCGCCCGGCTCGGGGACGAGTACGCTCCCGCCGATGGAGACGACCACTTTCATACTACCCCGGTGTAGCGGAGTTGCTATCTTAAGGGTTGTCAACTGCCCGGACGGCGTGGTGACACACCGCTCGAGCCAGTCGCCGCCGCGACTCACCGCTCGAGCGACAGGACGAGTCCGTCGCCTTCGCGCTCGAACTCGGTCCCGAACGGGTCGGACAGTTCGCGTATCCGATCTCGGGCCCACGCGGCCGCGTCCGGGCTCGCCTCGTGGACCGCACAGCCGTCGATTTCGGTGGGATACAACCGGAGGTCGCGAACCCCACCCTCGGGCGTCGCACGCAGAACGAACAGGAAACTGCGGTCGTTGTGCAACTCCTCGTCGATCCTGTAGTCGTCCACGAAATCACCCGTATCGTAGCAGATCGGGGCCCCCTCGTAGACCTCGATCCCCTGCAAGACGTGGGCACTGTGACCGTGGACGAGATCGACGCCGTTCTCGACGAGCCAGTGACCGAAGTCCCTGAAAGAGTCCGGCGGTTCCGTCACCATGTTCGGCCCCCAGTGTAGCGAGGCCACCAGTACATCGGGATCACGTTCACGTGCGCGCTCGAGGGCGTCCCGGACGAGCCGTCGCGTCTCCGGATCGTCGACGTCGATCTCGATCCGGGCCGTTCCCGGCGAGTCCGCGTCGGCGGCGTATTCGGGCGTGTTGTCGGTAAACGAGACGACCGCGAGGTCGAGCCCGTCGTTGCCCCCGTCGCTTGCCTCGGAGTCGGGAATCGTCAGTACCGCCGGCTCGAGCGCTTCGTCGAGCGTCTCACCCGCACCCGTGCGGGCGATCCCGGCGTCGTCGAGCGCGGCGAGGGTGTCCCGTAACCCGGTCTCCCCGTAGTCGAGGACGTGGTTGTTCGCCAGCGCACAGGCGTCGACGCCCGCGCGCTCGAGCGCCGGGACCGCCCAGTTGGGGTCGGCCCGAAAGTGAAACGGACGGTGAGTTCGCTGCCACTCCCGACCCCGCGTCGAGAGGACGCACTCGAGGTTGCACACCAGCCCGTCCAGTCCGCGGAGCCGCTCGAGGACGGTCCCCCAGACGGCATCGACCGGGCGGTTCCGCTGGCGCTCGTCGACGAGCCGCCCGAGCATGACGTCACCGGTGACGCCGATTCGGAGCGCCATACGAATCGTTCGCGACCGAGACCCAAAATTCCGGACCAGCGTTCGACGGCTCGAGGCACCGTGTCCCGACCGCGACGACCCCCGGCCGCGGGGCTTTCGTCGACAGCTACAAACCCCGACCTACCCACAGTCTAGCCATGCACGTACTCGGTGTTCGCGACGCGGGAGCCGACGGCGACGCGCTCGAGGCGGTCGTCGATCGGGTCGTCGACCGGCTCTCCGAGCGGGGGCGGGTCGGGGTCGTCAGATACGACGCGACGATCGCCGACGGGACGCAGGTGCGCGAGTCGGCGACGCGCGGCGGCGACGTCACCTACGATCTCGGTGTCGACGGCGACTGGACCGCTTCGGGGACGGGGATGGGCGTCCGCGACGCCCTCGACCGGCTGGCGACCGACTGCGAGTACGCGGTCGTCGTCGGCGTCCCCTCGCTACAGTATCCGTCGATTCTCGTCGGCGGCGACGGGTCCGACCGCGAGGCCGCCGGCGAGGTGCTGGCGACCGTCGAGGGGCCCGCCGGCCTCGACCTCGCGGCGCTGGTCGACGACCTCGAGGCGGCCGAGCCCCACCGCACCCTCGAGTCGCTGGTCGCCCGAGTCAAGGCGTCGCCGGCGGCCGACCGTGCGGGTGCGATCGCGACGTTTACCGGCCGCGTCCGAGCGAAAGACAGTGCGGACGACGCGCGCACGCAGTACCTCGAGTTCGAGAAGTACGAGGGCGTCGCCGACGAGCGCTTGGCCGCCCTCGAGGCCGACCTCGAGTCGCGGGACGGCGTCTTCGCGGTCGAACTCTACCACCGAACCGGGATCGTCGAGGACGGCGAGGACATCGTGTTCGTCGTCGTGCTGGCCGGTCACCGCGGGGAGGCGTTCCGGACCGTCGAGGACGGGATCAACCGGTTGAAAGACGAAGTCCCGCTGTTCAAGAAGGAGGTCACGGTCGAGGACGAGTTCTGGGTCCACGAGCGATCGTGATCGTTCCCGTCGTTCACCGACCGGGCTGAACGGGCGAAACGGTCGGGAAAGACGACATTGAACTCCCCATGTCTATCGAGCCGAAGATAATATGTTAGAGTCGGTTTTAAAACGTCTAACGGGATATGAGCGGTTCGATAATAGTTCTATTACCGAACATAAAACGTCTATTACCCTCCGGATAGCTGAACACAATCGAAACGGGGCTAACCAACCCTTCTTTATAACGGGTCGCCGCCACAAGGGAGAATCGTCGATGAGTACGACAGCCCAACCCTCCACGGAAAGCAAGGAACGCCGCCTGAAACGCTACCTGCGCGAACGTGCCGAAGACGGCGAGCTGTACTTCAAAGGCAAGTTCATCGCGGACGACGTCGGGATGTCGCCCAAAGAGATCGGCGCGTTGATGGTCAAGCTCTCCGACTCGGTCAGCGACCTCGAGATCGAGAAGTGGTCGTACACGAGCGCGACGACGTGGCGTGTCGCTCCCGCGTAACGCCGTACCGACGCTCGACCGGTCCGCCCGTCCCCGCAGTCCGCTCCCGCGTGCCGACGCGTCACCGACGCTATCCGGCACGACGTTCCGAACACGTTGACGCGTTTACCGACGACGCGGTTCGTACTCGTTTTCCCGCCGACAGCCATATCCCTATCCGCTCGCCGATAGCCGCGTCCAACCCACGAGAAACGGACTCGGCTGCCGACGACAGTCGTTTTATACGGCCCCAAGTCGAACCACGGATGATGGACGACGGCGACCGGTCCGGCTTCGACGGCACGGAACGTAACGGCCGTTCCCCCGCGGACGGACCGCCGATCGATCGGATCGAGTCGGTGTTTGCAGTCTACGAAGTCCGGCGCGAGGACGATCAGATAGTGTATTACGGCGACCCGCTGACCCACCCCGAGCGGGTCATGCGCGACCTCTGGCCGACGTTCAACGACCGGGGCTACGACCTCGAGTTCGAACGCCGCCACGGCGAGTACGTTCTCGTCGCCGAGCCGGCGACCCGCGGCATCGACGGGATCCCCTGGACGAACGTCGTGCTGTTGCTGGCGACGGTCGCCTCAACGCTGTTCGTCGGCTCGTGGTGGTGGTATCCGGCGCTCGACCCGTTCGCGAACCCGACCGATCTCCTCCACGCGTGGCCGTTCTCGCTGGCGATCCTCGGCGTTCTCATGGTTCACGAGATGGGCCATTACGTCATGAGTCGGTACCACCGGGTCGAGGCCTCGCTGCCCTACTTCATTCCGATCCCGACGCTCATCGGGACGATGGGCGCAGTCATCAGGATGAAAGGCCGGATGCCCGACCGGAAGGCGCTGTTCGATATCGGCGTCGCCGGGCCGCTCGCGGGGCTGGTCGCGACGGTCGTCGTGAGCGTGATCGGGCTCCACCTGCCGCCCGTGACCGTCGATCCGGCGCTGCTCCAGAACCCCGACGCCGTCCGGATCGAACTCGGGTACCCCCCGCTGCTCGAGTTGCTCGCGGCGGCGTTCGACCAGCCGCTGTATCGCGACGACCCGACGACGGGCGTGAACCCAGTTGTCATCGGCGCGTGGGTCGGGATGTTCGTCACGTTTCTGAACCTGATCCCGGTCGGCCAACTCGACGGCGGCCACATTTTGCGGGCGATGACCGGCGAGTTCCACGACACCGTGGCCGCGCTCGTCCCCGGCGCGCTGTTCGTTCTTGCTGGCTATCTCTACTACGTCCAGGAGTACACGGTGAACGCAGTCTCGGTCTGGATCATCTGGGGGCTGCTGACGACGGTGTTCGCGTCGGCGGGGGCAGCGACGCCGATCCGGGACGACCGCCTCGGTACCGGCCGGACCGTCCTCGGCGTCGTCACGTTCGGGCTCGGCTTGCTCTGTTTCATGCCGGTTCCGGTGATGGTCATCGGCTGAGCCGCTGCCGCCAGTCGCCGGCGCCTACCCGTGCGTGTAACCCCGGTCCGCCAGCCGTTCGCCGTCCATACTGATCCCGTGGTCGCGCTCCCGAACCGTTCCGAGGACCGACAGCGAAACGTCGGTTGCCGAACGGACCACCGACAGCGACTCCTCGGGTACGGTCGCGACGAGTTCGAAGTCCTCGCCGAAGGTCGTCGCGCGCTCGAGCGCGTCGGCGTCACCGTTTGCGACCTCGTGGACGGCGTCGTCGATCGGGACCGCCGCCGACTCGATCTCGAAGCCGCAATCGCTCGCTTCGGCCAGTTGATGCAGCGAGCGGGCCAGCCCATCGCTCGAGTCCATCATCGCGCTCGCGTGCGGGGCGAGGGCTCGACCGGCCGCGATCCGTGGGCGAAACCGAAACAGTTCGTTCGCCCGCTCGGTGTGGCCCCGATCGAACAACTCGAGCGCGGCTGCGCTGCGGCCGAGGGTGCCGGTCACGCAGACGCGGTCGCCGGGGCGGGCCCCCGACCGGCGGACGGGATCGTCGGCGCGGCCGATCGCGGTCGTCGCCGTCGTGAACTCGTCGTGGCCGTCGAGGTCGCCGCCGACGTATTCGGCGTCGACGTGGTCGCAGATTTCGCTCGCGCCACGAACGAAGGCGAGCAGTTCGTCCCGTTCGAAGGTCGGTGCGGCGTAGGCTGCGACCGCGGCCGTCGCCTCGGCACCCATCGCGGCGACGTCCGACAGCGACGCGCCGATAGCGCGCCAGCCGGCGGTATACCGGGTCGTGCCGTCCGGAAAGTCGGTTCGATCGTGCAGCATGTCCGTCGTCACGACCAGTCCGTCGACGACGGCCGCGTCGTCGCCGGCCGCCGCGAGTTCCCCCTCGAGCAGTCGGAGGGCGGCGCGTTCGTCCATACCCCCCGTTTCGACTCGAGGGCGAAAAGCGGTCCGGGCCGGCCGGATCGGCACGATACGATGGTCTTAAATGCCGCGGACGGAAATCACACGCCAATGGCTACGATGTACGACGTTCCGGCGGACGACCTCATCGAGGCGCTCGCCGACGATCTCGCGGACCGACTCGAGGAACCGGACTGGGGCAAATTCGCCAAGAGCGGCGTCGCCAACGAACTGCCGCCCGAGCAGGACGACTTCTGGGCCACCCGCGCGGCCAGCCTCCTGCGCAAGGTCGCCGACCGCGGCCCGGTCGGCGTCGAGCGACTCTCGACGGAGTACGGCGGCGCGAAGGGCGGCTCGAACCGCTATCAGGTCGCGCCCGCGAAGCGAACCGACGGCTCGAAGAACCTCATCCGGACCATCCTCCAGCAGCTCGAGGAGGAAGACCTCGTCGAGACCGCCGAGGGTGAGGGCCGTCGTATCACCGCCGACGGCCGGAGTCTGCTCGACGAGACCGCCGACGAGGTCCTCGAGGAACTCGACCGCCCGGAACTCGAGCGCTACGCCTGATCGCGGTACCCGTCGCACTGTTCTCGCATCGATTTCGCCGCCCAGAGCGACGCTTCCGTCGTCCTTGACATCCTCCCCGCCGTGAAGGGCGAGGATTCCCACGTTGGAATATTACGGTCTACGACGTGACCCGTTCTTGAGGTGCGAACGCACCAATTTCCTTGTCAAACAGGAACGTCGATGGCTGTGCCAACCAGCCGTTACTCCTATCACCGCCATCCGTGACGGGACTCGGAGATACTTTCTGCCGAATGTTCTCAGCACCGTTCACATCAGCGTTCGCCACCAAACCGCACTCATCGCACACGTACAACCCACGTTCAACACGGTTAGCCTTGCGTTCCCGACTACAGCACGAACACGACTTCGACGTACCCCGCTCGGATACATCCTCAACTGAGATTCCTTCCATCTCGGCCTTGTATTCGAGGAGGTCGGTGAACCGGTCGAACGCCCACGAGTGCAAGTCGAGGTTGCCGTGTTTCCCCCAGTTTTTCGACTCGCCGTTCTCTTCGTCCTCGCGGATGCCAGAGAGGTCGCCTACCACAATCGTTCCAACACCCCCCTCAACACATCGCTGCACGATGTGTTTCGAGAGGGCGTGGAAGTAGTGGGTGCGCCGCCGAGACTTCTTCTGGTTTAGCCGCGTGGCCTGCTCGGAATTCGAGTCGTCACAACGAGCGATGCGCTTACTGAAGTAGTAGTTGTCCTGCTTCAGACAGTTCAGCGGATACAGTTCGCTGTGACCGTCCTCGTAGGCTAGTGCGGCGAAGTTGTTGATTCCGAGGTCAACCCCTACGGTCTTCTCACCGGGTGACTCGGCCACTTCAACTTCGACTTTGCACACGAAGTGCAGTTCCCATTCATCCCCTGTCCAAACGGCCCTGACTTGTTGAACGCTCTCCACCGTGGAGAGGTCAATATCGGGGCGGGTCTGGTACTCGCAGAGGATGAAGTCTGACCAGTATTCCTTGAGGTTTGAGCCTTTGCTGAGTCGGACGCGGTTGTACTGGGTGTCGAGTTTGAAGCCTTTGTTCTTGAATGTGACCGTGCTTCGTGGGTGTTCGTCGCCGTGTTTGCGGTATCCGGGCGGGTTCGCTCTCGTGTCCCCGTTGCGTCGTTTGCTGTACCAGCCGTTGAACGCCTCAGCGAGTTCTTGAAGAACGCGCTGACTTGACTGAGAATGTAGGTCATCATAGCGTTCGTGCGACTTGAGGTACGCGGTGAGTTCGTCGTGTTCTGGAATGTAGTCGAGTTCATCCCAGACACGACTGATTGTCCACCGTCCGACATTCCAGAGTTTGGACGCGGCGAACCCGAGCGAATCGAGGTCGTCGGACACCCGGGACTGGTTCCTGATGAAAGCAGTGTAGGTGCGGGTGACGACCTGTTTCGCCATACGTAACCTATGTTGATAAATCTACTTGAAAGTATGGATTACGCGGCGTGGAATATCCTACCGTGCCGTCGAACGGTGGTTTGTGTAGGATATTGTCGGATTCATCCCCGCCCTGAAAGGCGGGGCTTTCTCCTTGGCTTCCCGTAATCATTTTCCCGCCCGCCGGACAAGTACGATATAACCATGAGTGGCTCACCAGACGAGGAGAAACTCGAGGAGCTCCGACAGAAGAAAATGGAGCAGCTACAGGACCGGGCCGAGGCCCAACAGGGCGAGGGCGGTCAGGAGGCGGCCCAGCAGCAGGCCGAAGCCCAGAAGAAGGCCGTGTTGCGCCAGCACCTGACCGACGACGCCCGCAAGCGGCTCAACACCGTCAAGATGAGCAAGCCCCAGTTCGGCGAACAGGTCGAGCGCCAGGTCATCAGCCTCGCCCGTAGCGGCCGCATTCAGGGGAAGATCGACGACGACAAGATGAAACAGCTCCTCAAGGAGCTGAAACCCGACTCCCAGAGCTTCGACATCCAGCGCCGGTGATGGAGCTCGGACTGCTCTACAGCGGCGGCAAGGACTCGACGCTGGCCGCACTCTTGCTCGAGGAGTTCTACGACGTGACGCTACTGACGGCCCACTTCGGGATCAGCGACGACTGGCAACACGCCCGCGAGACGGCCGAGTCCGCGGGCTTTGCCTTCGAACGCCTCGAGTGTGATCCCGACGTCGCCAGCGAGGCCGTCGATCGCATCCGCGAGGACGGGTTCCCGCGAAACGGCATCCAGCACGTCCACCAGCATGCCTTGGAGCGACTGGCGACACGGGAGTTCGACGCCATCGCCGACGGCACCCGCCGGGACGACCGCGTGCCGACCGTCTCGCGGGCACAGGCCCAGAGCCTCGAGGATCGCCACGACATCGATTACATCGCCCCGCTGTCGGGCTTCGGTCGCTCGGCCGTCGACCGGCTCGTCGACGACCGACTGGACGTGACGGTCGGTCCGAGCGAGGAGATCGATCGGGCCGACTACGAGGCGGAACTCCGGGCGCTCATCGCCGAGGAGGAGGGGCGGGCGGCGATCGCGGACTACTTCCCCGATCACGATCAGACGTACGTGACGAACGTCCGCTGACGACGGTGTCGCTCCGGTCCCTACCCGCCGCGCGCGAACTCGAACCGGGCCCCGCCGGCCTCGCTTTCGGTAATCGTCACCTGCCAGCCGTGGGCGTCGGCGACGCGTTGCACAGTCGGTGTCGGGTGCAGGTCGACATCGATCGACGGGATGGGCTCGGAACGGGACTGGTGGAACGAAGGGAAGCAGCGCCGACGCAAACGGGTGGCGACCGCGAGCGCCGCGGGAGCGGAACGAAAGGATAGAAGTTCGGCGTCCCCGAACGGATATCCATGTACGACCGGATCAAGGGCTTTCGTGACTTCTACCCCGGCGAGATGGCCGCCAGACGGGAGGCCATCGACGTGCTGGAGGACACTGCCCGCGAGTACGGCTTTCGCGAGATCGGGACCCCGGCGCTGGAACGCGCAGAGATGTGGACGGACAAGAGCGGCGACGACATCGTCGACGAACTCTACGCCTTCGAGGATCAGAGCGGTCGCCACGTCACGCTGACGCCGGAGCTGACGCCGACCGTCGCCCGGATGGTCGTCGCGAAACAGCAGGAGCTCTCGAAGCCGATCAAGTGGGTCTCTACGCGGCCGTTCTGGCGCTACGAGCAGGTCCAGCAGGGCCGCTACCGTGAGTTCTACCAGACCAACGTCGACATCTTCGGCTCGTCGGAGCCGACGGCCGACGCCGAGATCCTCGCGTGGGCCGCCGACGCCCTGACCGGACTGGGACTGACCGGCGACCACTTCGAGTTCCGCATCTCGCATCGGGACATCCTCGGGGGTGTCCTCGAGAGCTACGAGGCCGACGTCGACACCGAGGCGGCGATCCGCGCGGTCGATAAATCGGACAAGCTCTCGCGGGCCGAGTACCACGACTTGCTGATCGACGCAGGCCTGTCGGCGGATCAGGCGGCCGAGTTCGGCGACCTCATCGCGGCCGGCGACCTCGAGGAAGTCGAGGAGTTCGCGGGGACCGAGCGTGTGACCGCAGCGGTCGAGAACCTACAGAACGTACTGGACGCGGCCGAGGACTTCGGTGCCCGGGAGTACTGTACGATCTCGCTCGAGACGGCCCGCGGACTGGACTACTACACGGGCGTCGTCTTCGAGTGTTTCGACTCCGCGGGCGAGGTGTCGCGGTCGATCTTCGGGGGCGGGCGCTACGACGACCTCATCGAGAGCTTCGGCGGCCAGCCGACGCCGGCGGTCGGCGTCGCGCCGGGCCACGCGACGCTCGCGTTGCTCTGCCAACGGGCCGGCGTCTGGCCCGAAGAAGACGTGACGACCGACTACTACGTCCTCCAGATCGGAGACACGCGCGCCGAAGCGGCCCGGATCGTCGGCGAACTGCGCGATCGTGGCCACGTCGTCGAGACGGACATCGCGGGCCGGTCGTTCGGCGCGCAACTGGACTACGCCGACTCGATCAACGCCGAGACGGTCGTCATCGTCGGCGAACAGGACCTCGAGAACGACGAGGTGACGATCAAGGATATGGAATCGGGTGACCAGACGCAGGTCCCCGTCGACGAGTTCCCCGGCGACCGCGAGCGACCGACGTTCGAGGACCTCGCCTGACTCACTCGCGGTTCGGCCGCTGTGCTTCCGTTCCCGACTCCGGCCGCCCTGCCGACTGTGCTTTGGCTCCCCGACTATCACCGTCGTTTTCGGGGCGATTGTCCGCGTCGCGGCGCTCGACCGGCGAGTGACCGGTCTCGACGAAGTGGTCGATCATCGCCCGGCTGAGTTCCACGTCCGCCCCGTCGGTCCGATACTCCCACCCGCACTCGTCGCAGTACGCGCTCGGCACGTGCGGTCCCTCGAAGGGCAGCCCAATGAGCGGTGGGGTTCACGCGGTTGCGTCTTATAACGGCAGCCGCGCGAGTCGCCGAGAGCCGCCGCAGGTCCCACCATTAACTGCGACCGGGGTGTACGACGGTCGATGGCCGACTCCGACTCCCGCCCGAACGTCCTGTTCGTCCTCACCGATCAGGAGCGATACGACGCCAGCGCGCCCGACGGACCGCCGGTCGAGACCGAGGCGATCGACTCGCTCTCGAGCGAAGGGGTCCGCTTCCAGCAGGCGGTCACCCCGATCAGCATCTGCTCGAGCGCTCGTGCGTCGCTGCTGACGGGGCAGTTCCCCCACGGCCACGGGATGTTGAACAACTGCCACGAGCCCGACGCAATCCGGGAGGATCTCCCCGACGAGTTGCCGACGTTCTCGGAGGAACTCGTCGCGGCCGGCTACGACCTGACCTACACGGGCAAGTGGCACGTCGGTCGCGAGCGGACGCCGGCCGACTTCGGCTTCTCGTATCTCGGCGGGAGCGACACGCACCACGACGACATCGACGAGGCGTTTCGCGAGTACCGCAGGGAGCGTGGCACGCCCGTCGGCGAGGTCGCACTCGAGGAGGCGATCTACACCGGCGAGGATCCAAGAGACGGCGAAAACGGGACGTTCGTCGCCGCGAAGTCCCCCATCGACGTCGAGGAGACGCGTGCGTACTTCCTCGCCGAGCGGACGATCGACGCGATCGAGTCCCACGCCGACGGCGACCGGGACGGCCCGTTCTTCCACCGAACGGATTTCTACGGGCCCCACCACCCCTACGTCGTCCCGGAACCCTACGCCTCGATGTACGATCCCGCCGACATCGAGCCACCCGACAGCTACGCGGAGACCTACGACGGGAAACCGCGCGTCCACGAGAACTACCTCGCCTACCGCGGCGTTGCGGACTTCGACTGGGAGCTGTGGGCCGAGGCGCTCGCGAAGTACTGGGGGTTTCTCACGATGATCGATCACCAACT
Organism: Natrinema sp. H-ect1; assembly: GCF_041821105.1. Taxonomy (NCBI): domain Archaea; kingdom Methanobacteriati; phylum Methanobacteriota; class Halobacteria; order Halobacteriales; family Natrialbaceae; genus Natrinema; species Natrinema sp. H-ect1. Next base: position 210,531 of record NZ_JBGUBA010000002.1, read on the forward strand.
CGAGCGGGTCCTCGGGGCCCTCGACGACCACGGACTGGCCGACGAGACCGTCGTCGTCCACGCCTCCGATCACGGGGACTTCGCCGGGAGCCACCGCCAGTTCAACAAGGGGCCGCTGATGTACGACGATACCTATCGGATCCCGCTGCAGATCCGCTGGCCCGCCGTCACCGACGGCGAGACCTGCGAGACGCCGGTCCACCTCCACGACCTCGCGGCGACGTTCCTCGAGATCGCCGAGGTACCCGTTCCCGAGAGCTTCGACTCGCGGAGCCTGGTCCCGCTGCTCGAGAACGGGGGCGAGCCGCCCGCCGACCTCGAGTGGCCCGACTCGACGTTCGCCCAGTACCACGGCGACGAGTTCGGCCTCTACAGCCAGCGGATGGTCCGGACGGCGGCGTACAAATACGTCTACAACGGCCCCGATATCGACGAACTGTACGACCTCGAGGCCGATCCCGCCGAACTACAAAACCTGATCGATCACCCCGACTACGCGAACGCCCGAAGGGAAATGCGCGAGCGACTGATCGAGTGGATGGACGAGACGGCGGATCCGAACCGGCTGTGGGTGAGCGGCGTCCTCGAGAACGCCTCGTAGCTTTGGTTCTTCAGAACGTGCGGTGGCGCGCGCTGTCTGCCGATCGAGCGCTAGCGAGAGCGGCCGATAACCTCGTGCGGGGTCGTCGCGAGTGAAACGAGCGACTGCTTGGAAGATGCTCCGCATCTTCCAGTGGATGAGCGAGCGACTGAAGGGAGCGAGTGAATCGGTTGGAGAGGGTGTGGCCGCTCCGTGTTGCCACGATAGCAGCGCGCTCCCTGCTGTTGTCGTCTGTACCGAGAGCGGAATGTTCAGTCGAATTTTCGCTTGAAGCACCGACTCCACGACACGATCTCAGAACGGAAGCGTACGTTTACGGTGCCGAAGCCGATACCATCGTCCATGATCGCCGCCACCGACGAGACGGGGGGACAGCGATGACGCGCGACGACACCGACGACTCGCCCGCCGACCTCCGCGAGCGGGCCGCCCGCGACGAGGAGATCGCCGACGCTCTCGAGGACCTCCTCGAAGAACTGCGCGACGAGGATATCAAAGGGTCGCGTCTCGAGGGCCTGTTCGACGAGGTCAGCTCGAGCAATCCGAACATCTGGAACATCGTCTCGGCCTTTATCGACGTCGAGGACAGCGAGGCGATCGTCACCGACGAGTCGAAACTGGCACAGGGCAGCTGGGCCCCCGAAATCGTCGAGGGCTGTGACACGATGATCACCCTCGAGATCGACTACGGGATGATGCCCGACGAGTTCGCCTACACCGCCGGGAAGAAGCTGAGCCAGCGGATCGAGGAGTTCCGCGAGCGGGCGGCCGAGGCCCGAGAGCGGGCTGACGAACTCGAGGACGACTGACCCCGCAGACGGACCGGGTCACTCGACGACGACTTGCTCTCGCTCGAACCGATCGCCGGGAGCGTCGGCTCCGTCGCCCCCCGTCCGCCAGCGCCACGACCCGATCTCGAGGGGCTCGAGCGAGACGATCACGTACGACCGATCGGGCCAGGTCGCGTTCGCGGCGTCGGTCGCACTCGGCCGCGCCGGCCCGCGGGGATGAGAGTGATAGAAGCCGACGATCGCCTCGCCGCGGTCCTCGAGCCGGTCGAAAAGCCGCAGCTGTTGCTCCGGATCGATCTCGTATCTGGTCCGCGGATCGTCGGCGACGTTCCCGGCCGGGTACTGCGACGCCACGCGGCTCCGCCCGTCGGGGTCGTACTCGCCGCCGAGGACGCCACAGATCTCCTCAGGCGTTCCGTCGCGGGCGCGCTCGAGGATCGTCTCCCGGATCCCAGTCGGTAGGACGATCACGGTCCCGAGTCGACTTCGGCACGGGACTCGGTTTCGGCGGACTCGCGCTCGCCCGCCGGTGTGACCCCCTCGAGGTCGTCGAACGGCACCGCGACCTCCGGGTCGGGGCCGTCGAATCGCCCGGGGTGGACGATCGGTGCCAGCGCCTCGAGGGTGTCGACCAGCCGCGGGCCGGGTCGGTTGAGGTAGTGATCGCCGTCCATCGCCCAGACCCGTCCCTCCCGGACCGCCGTCAGCTCCGCCCAGCCCTCGCGCTCGGTGAGGTCCGTCGCGTTCCGCGCGGTTTGCTCGAGCCCGAACCCGCAGGGCGCGGCGATCAGGACTTCGGGGTCGTACGCGCAGATGTCGTCCCACTCCCGGGGGCGCGAACGCTCGCCGGGGTCGGCCAGCCCGTACTCGCCGCCGGCCCACTCGACGAGTTCCGCGGTCCAGTGGCCCGCGACCATGACGGGGTCGGTCCAGTCGAGGATCGCCACCCGCGGGCGGTCCGCGGGATCGAGGTCGGCGGTCCGCTCCCGGACCGCCTCGAGCCGGGCCTCGAGGTCGGCCCGCAACTCTCGAGCCCGCTGCCGGCGGTCGATCGCCGCGCCGATCCGTTCGATGTCGTCCAGCACGTCGCCGACGCTGTGGGGGTCGGTCGGGACGATCTCGGGGCTCGCATCGATGCGGTCGACGGCGTCTTCGATCACCGCTTCGTCGACCGCACAGACGTCACACATCCCCTGCGTGACGATGGCGTCGGGCTCGAGGGCGTCGAGCGTTTCCACGTCGACGTCGTAGACGCCGGCCTCGGTGTCGGCGGTCTCGAGGACCTGTTGATCGATCTCGCCGCTCGAGGCCGACTCGTCGACGTCGATTCTCGAGCGAGTGATTGCGGGGGCGTCCGCGGCCCCCGGCGGGTAATCGCACTCGTGGGAGACGCCGACCGGCTCGCGGCCGAGCGCGGCGACGATTTCGGTGGCCGAGGGCAGCGTCGTAACGGTTCGCATGGTCGTCCGTAGGGAGCGAGCGGTCAAAAACGGCCGGCTCGAGGAACGACGACTCGAGTGGTATCGGTAGCTCGAGCGGACGTGGACTGTCTTTGCTGCTATCGTGGCAACACGGAGGGGCCACACCCTCCCCAGCCGATTCGCTCGCTCGCAGGACTCGCTCGCTCATCCCTCGCGCAGTGTCACCGGCCGCCCTCGTTAGCACTCGGTCGGCCGCCAGCGCGCGCCACCGTACTCCGGGTGACCGGTTTAGGGCGATCCGTTCCTCACCGCGACGGCTACGCCGATGGCTCTCGAGCGGCCAGAAACTGACCGAAAGCACCCGCTGCTATCGCTACGCCGACGACACGTCCGAAAGCGCCGCCTCGAGTTCTCGAACCCCCGCCTTCTCGGTCCGATCGGGGTTCGCCAGCGCCCGCACTGGCTGCTCGCCGATCGGAACGAACCCGAGATCGAGCCGGTCGGCGGTCTCGCGCAGGCCCAGCCCGGCGTCGGCATCGCCCGCGATGACCTTCCGGGCGGGGCTCTCGTGGGCGCGCAGTCCCAGATCGAAGCCGTCGATGGCGTCGACGATGTCGTGGCGGTCGACGCCCCGTTCGTCGGCGAGATCGGCCACGGAAGCGCCGAGGCTCGAGCGCAGCCCGGAGTCGGTCGTCCGATTGATAAAGCGCAGGTCGCGATCGACCAGATCGGCCAGCCCCTCGAGTTCGGCGGGGTTGCCGGCGGGGACGACCAGCCCCCACTCGCGCTTCCAGCGGCCGAGTTCGACCGCTTCGAACTCGGGTTCGACGGGGCCCGCGACGACGGCCGCGTCGGGGACGCCGTCCCGGAGCCGCCGCAGGCCAGGGCGGCTGCCCACCGAGAGATAGCGGGGGTTCTCGAGGCCGTCGAGAAGCCGCGAGAACGTCGGATCGTCCTCGCCGACGGCGAACAGCGTCGGCGGCCGGACGTCCGGCGAGAACAGCGTGACTGTGACGGGTTCGCCTTTCTCGAGGTAGTCGGTCTCGGGGCCGACCTCGACGAGGCCGTCGGCGTCGGCGAGGCTGGTGGTCGCGCCGCTGCCCTTGTCGACGGGGTAGACGAGGGTCTCGCCGTCACCGCTCTCGACCAGACCGACCGGCATGAGTCGATGACGACCCTCTTCGTAGCGTTCCTGCCGCGCCAGCCGCCCCGAAACGGTCGCGGCGGCGGGTTCCGGCACGCCGGCGGCCTCGCGGATCGCCGGCGCGACGAAGGTCCGGAAAACCATCATCGCGGAGACGGGATAGCCCGGAAGGCCGACGTAGGCGGAGTCGTCCAACCGCCCGATCAGCATCGGCTTTCCCGGCTTGATGCTCACGCCGTGGAGTAGCAACTCGCCCTGCTCCTCGATGACCCGGTAGATGACGTCGACCGCGCTCGCGCTGGTCGACCCCGAGGAGAGGACGAGGTCGCACTCGTCGGCCGCGGTCCGCAGGATCTCCTCCATCTCCGCTTGCTCGTCGCCGGCGTGCGGATAGAGGACCGCCTGGCCGCCCGAATCCTCGACCCCCGCGGCGATCGTGTAGCTGTTGACGTCGTAGATCTCGCCCCGGTCGCTCTCGAGGGGGTCGCCCGGCCGCACGAGTTCGTCGCCGGTCGAGACGATGCCGACCGTTGGTTTCGCCCGAACCGGGACCTCGTCGATGCCCAGCGCTGACAGCAGGCCGATGTCTCGCGGCGTGATCGTCGTCCCGGGCCCGAGCGCGCGCTCGCCGGCGGCCACGTCCGCGCCGGCGAACATGACGTTGTCGCCGGGCGCGACCGAGGTGCGGATTAGGACTTCGTTCCCGTCTGCCTCCGTGTCGGTCCGTTCCACTGGGACCATCGCGTCGGCCCCGTCGGGCATCACCGCACCGGTCGAGATTTCGGCCGCTTGGCCCTCCTCGAGCGCCACGTCCGGTTTCGCGCCGGCGTGGACCTCGCCGACGATCTCGAGGCGGGCGGGGTCGGCCTCGTCCGCGCCGAACGTATCGCGGGCTCGGAGCGCGTAACCATCCAGACTCGCCCGGTCGAAGCCGGGGACGTCGAGTTCGGCATCGAGTCGCGCCACGAGAACCCGGCCGCGGGCGTCTTCGAGCGCGACGCGTTCGACGCCGCCCTCGAGGGATAGCGAGTCGATCGCCGCCCGCGCTTCGTCGGGGGTGGCGAGATCGCGGAACTCCTTGCGGTTCATACCGGCCATTCGCGCGCCGCGGCTAAAAACGTCGGTCGACCCGCGGACGAATGCCCGCGATATGTTCTCATACGACAACGATTAAACGTCCGCCCGGAGAGTACCGTGCCATGTCACGGCTCTCCGAGCAGGACCGCGAGCGTATCGCCGATCTCTTCGACCGCCATCTCGAGGCCGGCCTCCATCACGGGGCCCAACTCGCCGTCTACGTCGACGGCGAACCGGTGATCGATCTCGCCGGCGGCGTCGAAGCGCCTGACGGCCCCGAGGAGACCCGCGAGACGCGACACGTTCTCTTCTCGAGTACGAAGCCCTACGCGGCGGTGACGCTGCACTCGCTGGTCGAGGAAGGGGAACTCGCCTACGACGACCGGGTCGTCGACCACTGGTCCGAGTTCGCCGACGAGGGGACCGAAAAGGCCGAAATCACCGTCCGGCAGGTACTCAGTCACACGTCGGGACTCAACCGCGGCGAGATCGACGACCGGCCCGACCTCTGGGGCGACTGGGACGCCGTCGTCGAGAAACTCGAGGCGATGGAGCCGAACTTCACGCCCGGCGAAACGCCGGCCTATCACGCGCTGACGTTCGGCTGGCTGGTCGGCGAACTCGTCCGTCGGGTATCGGGAACGCCGATCGAGGAAGCCGCCGAAGCGCGCGTCTTCGACCCGCTCGGACTGGCCGACACCGGGATCGGCCTGCGCGACGACGAGGACGACGACGTCGCGACGCTGGTCGGCTTCGAGCCGTTCGACCGCTGTCGCGATCCCGACGAGGGGCTCGGAAAGAACGCCGAGGTCGCGGCCCCCTTCAATTCGGAGGAGGTCCACCGCGCCGTGATCCCTGCCGCCAACGGGATCGGAACCGCCGGCGACATGGCTCGCTTTTACGCCTGCCTGGCCAACGGCGGCGAACTCGAGGGGACGCAACTGCTCGAGTCCGAGACGGTCAAGCGGATGACGCAGGTACAGGCCGAGACCGAGGCCGACGGGACGATCGGCCGCGAGGGTCGGTTTGCGCTCGGCTTCTGGAAGGGCGGGACGACGGTCGCGCCCTACGGCACGCTCTCGCCGAAACACGTCTTCGGCCATGCGGGGCTGGGCAGCAGCGTCGGCTGGGCTGACCCCGAGGCGAACGTCGGCTTCGCCTACGTGACCAACGGGGTCCGGGACGGCTCGTACGAACACGTCGCCCGCGTCAACGCGCTGGGGGACGCGGTTCGACACGCGCTGCAGTGACCGATCGCCACACCGCTACGGGTTCGCTTCCCAGTCTTCGACCGCGACCGTCTCGCCGGCCGGAATCCCCTCGCGGTCGTCGTCGACGACCACCCAGCCGTCGGCCAAGGCGACGCTCGAGAGGACGCCCGACCCGCTCGCTCGCGTCGGGATCGCCTCGTAGTGGGGCTCGTCGGGGCCGGAGTCGTCTCCCCCGCGTTCCTCGAGCCGTACCCGCGCGAACGTCCGCGTCCCGGGTTCGCTCGGAATCTTGCGCTCGAGGCGGGCCCGCGTCGTCGGGTGGGGGTCGGGCTCGGTCCCCTCGAGCCAGCGAAGCACCGGCCGGAGGAACTGGACGGCGTTGACGATGCAGGCGACAGGATACCCCGGCAGCGCGAGGACGGGGGTGTCCTGGACGATCCCCAGACAGACCGGGTGGCCGGGCTTGAGCCCGACGCCGTGGACGAGTACCTCGCCGAGATCGTCGATCACCTCCGGCAGGAGGTCGCGCTCGCCGACGCTCGAGCCGCCGGTCGTGACGACGACGTCTTTGGTCAGATCGCGCTGGATCGCCACGCGCAGCGACTCGGGGTCGTCGGTGACTACGTCGCGGTAGGTCGCCCGCGCGCCCCAGCGCTGGGCCAGCCGCGAGACGGTCAGCCCGTTGGTCTCGATCACTTCGCCGGGACCGGGATCGCCTGCGACGAGTTCCTCACCCGTCGGCACCACGCCTACCGTGGGCTGTTGGGCCACCGCGACGCTGCCGTAGCCCGCCGAACGAAGGAGGCCGAGGTCCGACGGCCGGAGCCGGTGGCCCGCGTCGTAGAGGTGCTGGCCCTCCTCGACGTCCTCGCCGACCGGCGCGACGTTTTCCCCCTCCGCGAGGGCGTCCTCGACCTCGAGTTCGCCGACCGACTCGCGTTCCGTGACTCGTTCGATCATGACGACGGCGTCGGCCCCCTCGGGGAGCGCACTGCCGGTGTGGACCCGCGCGGCCGTGTCCGGCTCAATGCGGTCGGCGGTGGCGTGGTCGCCCTCGCCGTCCGGGGCTGCGATCCGCAGCACTTCCGGCGAGCGCTCGCTGGCCCCGAAGGTGTCGGCAGCCCGGACGGCGTAGCCGTCCATCGCCGCCCGTTCGTAGTGGGGGACGTTGCGGGCCGATTCGACGGGTGCAGCGAGGACGCGGCCGTCCGCGCGATCGACATCGACGGTCTCGGTTCCGCAGGGTACGTCTCCCTCCTCGCCGTCCCCCACGACCGCCTCCTGCAAAATCCGGCGCGCCTCGTCGACCGGCGTTCGAACCTTGAACCCGGCCTCCGTGCGCTCGCGGTCGGCTCCTTCCATACCCTGAATCGGGTTGTCGGAGGCCAAAAGCGTGGGGGAAGCCGTCGTCTCTCCGTCCGACTCGAGGTCGAATTTGGCGTCAGAGTCCCCCGCTCTCGTCTCGACGACTGTTCAGTGACGTCCTCCCCGTCGTAAACGACGGGGCTTCCCCAGCACGAGGAAACCCGGGCTGTTGCCGAGCAGGTTTCAGGACTGTCTCTCCCGAGGTCGGTGGAACGGGTTTCGTTCCTCGATCGGGAGCGTCCTGTGGCACCGCCACGTGTACTCCCATCCGCAAGCGTGTCATCGACGCTCGGTTTCTCAGAGCGTCTCTCACCCAAGCGGTCATGCCTCGCGGCATCGACGGTTCGGTCACACTTAGCCGCCCAGTGGGTCGGTTTACCGTGCTCGCGAACGACGCGAACCCCGCATCCGATGAACCGTGGTCCATCCGACCGTGGGAACCTTCGCCCCGGAAAACCCAGGACGTTGGTTTCAGCGCGTCTCGTACTTCCGCGCAAGTGCCGAAAGCAGACGTAACCCTTGGGAATACGTACGATTCGGTGCGTACTAAGCGTGGGGGTTTCGGACCGGTCGACGACGGTGGACTGAGTAGTCGAGTGACGCGATTCACGCCCGCCGTGAACGGCGGGATTCTCTCGCTGTTTGAAGAATAGATAGTCGACTGGAGAGAGAAGCATCCTGCTATCGTGGCAACAGGGATTTCCTCGCCCTCCCCAGCCGATTCGTTCGCTCCTTTCAGTCGCTCACTCATCCCTCGCGCAATGTTCTCGGCCGTCCTCGCTAGCGCTCGGTCGGCCGACAGCGCGCGCCACCGCCGGCGATTCTCCGTCATCGTCCGAATCGTGACTGTCTCCCGCCGTGAGAGACATCGGTGCAACTCGTCCCCGGAGCGTATCGGCGCACATTCGCGGAGGCGACGGATCGCCGCGACCGCGGCCTTTTTCGTATCGGCGTTCAAACCGGTATCTATGTCAGCGCTCCGCGACGCGTTGCGGGATCTCTCCGACGACGTCTTCTTCGATCTGCTCGAGAGCGAGGAGGCCTACCTCCTCGTCCTCGACGTCCCGGGAGTCTCCGCCGAGTCGCTCGAGGTCGCGATCGAGGACGGTCGGGTCTCCATCGACGCCCAACGGGAGAAAGACCCCGCCGGCGACTACCGCTATCTCGAGGAGAACCGGTCGCTGTTTCTCGAGGTGGACCTCCCGCTGCCCGACGACGCCTCCGACGCCGGCGGCGAGGCGACGGTCGACCGGGGCGTCCTCGAGTTGACGCTCCCGAAACGCGGGGCCGGCGAGGAGACGACGATCGATGTCGTCGACGAAGACGCCCAAACGGGGTGACAGAGGCTGGCTTCCCTCCGTGCATACAAGCGGTTCGTCATCGTCGCTTGGCAGTTCCTCCCGCTGTTGCTGGCCTACGCCCGTGACCGGCGGCGCTTCCTGCTGTTCGGTCGCCGGCGGCAAGTCGATCCCGAGACCCATCGCCACCGGGCCGAGGTGTTGCTCGAGTCGCTGTTGACGCTTGGGCCGACGTTCATCAAACTGGGGCAGTTGCTCTCGACCCGGCCCGACATCCTCCCGCCGTCGTACGTCGACGTCCTCGCGTCGCTGCAAGACGACGTGCCACCGGCCGGCTGGGACGAAGCGAAAACCGTCCTCGAGGACGAACTCGGGCCGGTCGACGAGCGCTTCGCCGAGTTCGACACCGAACCGATCAGCGGCGCGAGTCTGGGACAGGTCTACCGCGCGCGGCTCGACCCCGAGAGCGAGCGCGCACGGGGGCGCAGTGGCAGTGGCGACGGCCACGACGTGGCAGTGAAGATCCGGCGACCGAACATCGAGTCGCTCGTTCGGGCGGACCTGCGGGTGATCAAGTGGTCCTTACCGATCCTGCTGTATTTCGTCGACGACGCCCGGTCGTTCTCGCTGGAGAACTTAGCCGAGGAGTTCTCGAAGACGATCCGCGAGGAGATGGACTACGAGCGCGAGGCCGAGATGCTCACCGAGATCCGCGGCAACTTCGCGGACGACGACCGCTTTCTCATCCCCGACGTGATCGGGAGCCACTCCGGCCCCCGCGTGCTGACCATGGAGTACGTCGAGGGGACGAAGATCAACGACATCGACGAACTCGAGCGCAGGGGGATCGACCGGACGCGGATCGCGGAGAATCTGGAGCGATCCTACCTGCAGATGATCATGGACGACGGGGTCTTTCACGCCGATCCCCACCCCGGAAACCTCGCGGTGACCGACGACGGGCGGATCGTCTTCTACGACTTCGGGATGTCGGGTCGGGTCGATCCGTTCGTTCAGGAGAAGATCGTCGACTTCTATATCGCCGTCGCCAACCAGGATATCGACGGCATCCTCGACGCCCTGGTCGAGATCGGGACGCTCTCGCCCGAGGCCGATCGGGGCGTGATGGCCGAAGTCATGGAGATCGCCATCCAGGACGCCCGCGGCGAGGACGTCGAGCAGTACCGGGTCAACCAGATCGTCGGGCAGGTCGAGGACTCGATCTACGAGTTCCCGCTGCGGCTCCCGAAGAACCTCGCGCTCGTCCTCCGGGTCGCGACCGTCGTCGAGGGCGTCTGCGTGACCTTAGACGAGGACTTCGATTTCATCTCCGTCGCGACCGACTACCTGACTGAACAGGGCTACCGCGAGGAGTCCATCCGACAGTACATCGACGAGACGGGCGACCAACTCCGTCGGACCGGCCAATCCCTGACCCGGATCACCCCCAAGGCCGAGCGGGCCCTCGACCGGCTCGATCGCGACGACCTCTACGTCCGGATCGGCGTCGAGGACGAGTCGAACGTCTTCGAGAACCTCGCCAAGCGGCTCGTCTACGGCATGCTCCTGACGATGTCGCTGTTCTCGATGGGCGTCTTATACGCCCTCGAGGCCCCGCGGGCCTCGGTCGTCGCGGCGGTCTTCTCGATCATCGTGCTGATCCAGCTCTACCGGTCGTTCCGCTCGGCCAAGGGGATCGGTGCCCGACCGCAGTTTACCCGCCAGAACCTCCGCCAGCGCCGCGGCAACGAGTAGCGGGACCGCAAACGCTCTTGGGGCTCGCTGTCGTCGGGTCAGTATGGAGTACGATCGGATCGCCGACCTCTCATTGTCGATCGACGACGTTTCGACTGCCCGCCTCGAGCGCGAGACCACGAGCGATTTCACCCGGGTAACGACGGTGATCTCGCTGTCAGGGCCCACGCCGGACGGGGACGGGACGATCACGGGACGCGGCGAGGACGTCACCTACGAGACCGCCGATCACGACCGGCTGGCCGAGACCGGGCTGCCGGATCTCACCGGCGAGTACACGTTCGACTCCTTTGCCGACCGGCTCGACGACCTCGACCTGTTCCCCGGCGGCGCGCCCGATCGGGAGGTCTTCCGCAACTACCGGCGCTGGGGACTCGAGAGCGCTGCACTGGACCTCGCACTCCGGCAGGCCGAGACCGACCTCGGGAGCGTTCTCGATCGCAGCCTCGATCCCGTCCGGTTCGTCGCCAGCACCCGGCTGGGCGATCTGCCGACGGCCGACCGGCTCGCGGGACTGCGCGATCGGATCCCGGACCTCGAGTTCAAGCTCGATCCGACCCCCGAGTGGGACGCGGGCCTCGTCGACGCGATCGACGAGACGGTCGGGACCGACGCCGTCCGCATCCTCGACCTGAAGGGCCACTACGAGGGGACCGACGTCGACGTGCCGGCCGATCCCGAACTGTACGAACGCGTCCTCGAGTCGTTCCCCGAGGCCGTCATCGAGGACCCCGACCTGACCGACGAGACGAGACCGCTGTTCGACGATCCCGAGGTCCGAGCGCGGGTCTCGTGGGACGCGCCGATCCACGGCGTCGCGGACGTCGAGGCGCTGCCCTGGGAGCCCGACTGGCTCAACATCAAACCCTCGCGCTTCGGCTCGCTCGAGTCGCTGTGCGAGACGTTGCGCTACTGCGACGACCGCGACATCAGGTGTTACGGCGGCGGCCAGTTCGAACTCGGGGTCGGTCGCGCTCAGCTCCAGACGCTGGCCGCGGTCGGCTATCCCGACGGACCCAACGACATCGCGCCGCGGGCGTACAACGACCCCGGGGTCGCGGACGGACTGCCGGCGAGCCCGCTCGAGCCCGCGACCGATGCCGTCGGGTTCGGCCAAGCGTTCGACGGCTGAGCGGGCGCTGGATCGATCGACGCTCGAGTCCCCAACTGGTCGGCCAGCAACACTTTACTCGTGTGACCGCAATCGAAGATGTCCGGGTTGGACTGGATGGATGTGAGCGTGCGGTCCAGCCTGGATGTGAGTTTTTCACCCGGACACTCGTTCGGTTTCTGATCCTCCTCAAAAATAGATGCGGTTCCGGCAGCCAGCGAGACACCGCCCGGGCCGCGATACGGCCGGCGGTTCCATGCCGATACTGGCCGTCGGCTCCTGACCCACTGTCGGGCGGAACGGCCGTTCGCGACGAACCCGACCGGCCCTGTTAGCACATCGAACGCACGCCAGCGGCCATTCCAAACGGTTTATGCACGTCGATTGATTACGCCGGGACATGGCGAAACAGCAGACCGAAGTTCGCGATCTCCAGGAAGGCAGCTACGTCATGATCGAGGACACACCGTGTAAGATCAACGCCTACTCGACGGCCAAGCCGGGCAAACACGGCAGCGCCAAGGCCCGCGTCGAGGCCGAGGGCGTCTTCGACGGTAAGAAACGCTCGCTCTCCCAGCCCGTCGACGCGAAGATCTGGGTCCCGATCATCGAGCGCAAGAACGGGCAGGTCGTCTCCGTCGACGGCTCGGACATGCAGGTCATGGACCTCGAAACGTACGAGACGATCACGATGCGGGTCCCCGAGGACATCGATGTCTCCCCCGACGAGAACATCGAGTACCTCGAGATGGAAGACCAGCGAAAGATCGTCTGATGTTTCCCGGGGCGGCCGACGACGGCGAGGTGACCGACGCGGCGGACGCTGCCGACCGTGGAGTCACGAACTTCGTGGTCGTCGGTGCGCCCCTGGACGCCACGACGACCTTTCAGCCGGGGACCAGATTCGGTCCCGACCGGATCCGTTCGTTTGCCGAACCGTTCGACGATTACGATCACCGGACGGACCAACACTTCTCCGACCTGGGCGTCGTCGATCGCGGCGACGTTCGCGCGTGGAACGACGTTGAAGCCTATCTCGAGTACCTCACGAGTACGCTCCGCGAGGCCGTCTGGAACGACGCCGTCCCGCTGACGCTGGGCGGCGAACACACCGTCTCGCTCGCGGGCGTCCGCGCCGTCGAACCCGAGGTGGTCGTCTGTTGTGACGCCCACCTCGATCTGTACGACGCCTACGACGGCGAGCGGTTCTCACATGCCGCCGTCACCCGGCGGATCCTCGAGGACGTCGACTCGGTCGAGGCGGTCATCCTGCTCGGCGTCCGCACGGGCAGCGAGGGCGAGTGGGACCGAGCAGCCGACGACGACGTGACCGTCATCCCGCCCGAGGACGTGGGCGACTGGACGCCCGACGGCCGACTCGAGGACCGCGAGGTCTACCTGAGCGTCGACATCGACGCCGCCGATCCCGGCTACGCGCCGGGGACGGGCACGAAAGAACCGTTCGGGCTCGAGCCCCGCGAACTCCGCGACGTCGTTCGGGCAGTCGCCCCCCACGCCGGCGGGTTCGACGTGGTCGAGGTCAACGACCGCGACGACGGGCAGGCGGCCGCACTCGCGGCGAAACTGGTCCGGGAGTTCGTCTTCGCCCACGCCGACGGGTGAGCCGTCGGCTCGTTCCCGTCGGTGTCCTGCGGTGGCGCGTGCTGAGCGACGGTGAGCCGACGGCGAACCGTCGTTCGAAGCCGCGCGAGGGATGAGCGAGGACGGAGTCCGAGCGAATCGGCTGGGGAGGGTGTGGCCACTCCCTGTTGCCACGATAGCAGAGCAGCCTTTTCGATTCCTCTCGTTGAGATCTATCCGTAACCCGAGCGTCCTCTCGAAGCGAGCGTACACCCTTTTCACGCTCCGAGCGAATCCCCGCGTATGATCGAGGCGACGCTGTGTTTTCCGCTCCGCGAGGCTGGCGACGCCGACGAGGTCCTCCTCATCGAGAAACGCCGTGGCCTGGGCGAGGGCTGGTACAACGGCCCCGGCGGCAAGTGCGAACCCGGCGAGACCCCCCGCGAGTGCGCGGTCCGCGAAACCGAGGAAGAGGTCGGCCTCGAGGTTCGTGCCCTCGAGAAGGCCGGCGAACTCACCTTCCTGCTCGACGGCGAGGGCCACACGCGCTGTCACGTCTACCGCACCCGGTCGTTCGCCGGCGAGCCGACCGCCTCCGAGGAGGCGTACCCCGAGTGGGTCTCCGTCGACGACGTGCCCTACGACCGGATGTGGGACGACGACTCCCTCTGGCTACCCGGCGTCCTCGCGGGGAAAACCGTGGCCGGCGAGTTCCGGTTCGAGGGCGGCGAACCGTTAGACGAGGCCGAGTTCACCGATCACGACCTCGAGTGGGGTGTGTCGCTCGAGGGTCGCGAATAACGGAGCATCGGTTGTCCGTGGACGAGGTAGCGTGAGCGAAATAACCGTCCGGGTGAACGCTAACGGAACGATCGAAACAGCGTTCCCCGAAGACGGTCCGGCTGTTCACGTCTGGATTCGTGATCAGCAAGAATGGCGGGATACTCTGTCGACTACTGAGATGACTCACATCATGGATACCTTCGAACTCGTCGTCCGGTACGACAGCGAACTCAGAGAGCAGTTAGAAGCCGGTTCCGAGGACCCGCTCGGATGGGTTGACGCTACCTACGCAGGTGACCGAGCGTTGATCGGTGGCACAGATACTGAGGGGATGAAGGAATATCTCGTCAGCTTCTTCGGCGGACTGCTCCAGTCGGTCCCGGACATCCTCGAGGGCGATCGTGTAATCGTTCGGACGGGTAACGGGCCGGTGTATATCGTTCTCGAACCACGAGAGGAGTCGGCTATCACGATTTCAGTCTGTTATTCTCAAGCGACTGCTCGCTCACCGGACGCACGAGAATCGTACGAGCCAACCGCGACAGTTCGTACTCGTCCATTCCTCATGGGACTGCTCGAGGCTGTGACTGAATTCGAAGCGTTCGCTCTCTCCGTGAATCCAGCTCTCGCCGAACAAAGCGCATACCAGGGACTTCGTGCGGACATCGAACGCATCGAAGCCATCTACGAACAACGCTCGTAACCGATAGACGACTAAATCACAGCTCACCAAAGGAGTGAAGTCATAATCAGAAACGGTAACATCTAGCTGCCTATCCGAAAAAGGGTCCAGCAGTCTGGAAGTACATCGGTGAAAATGACGGTGGCTGGAGACAGCAGGGTGAAACCATGGAAGGCAAATATAGTGACATAGAGCTGGAGTTCAAACCTCCGGCAGCGGAATGTCTCGAGAAGGCACGGATGCCGTCGACCTCCCTACGAATACACCCGGGTGGAATCGAGGGTGGAGAAGACCGGGTCTGGCACGACGCGAGCCTTCCGAACGAAGTGTTCTCTGATTGTCTCCGATGTGTGGCTGCAGTTCTTGAAAACAAAGAATGCACTGCAGAATTCGATATGGGAGAACTCGAGTTCACACCTGTCCCAGAGAACGACGCGGTCGGCGTGTATTTCCACATCGATGGGGTACCGCGAGAGATCCGAGATGACTCGCCCCAGCTCGTTGATCGCGCTGCTCTCGTCGAGGCGACCTATAGTTGCATCCGAGACTGGTACGAGGAAGCGTATTCTATCAATCCCAACGTGGAAACGACGGATTGGTTCCAAGAGATCGAGAACGCTGTAGACGGAGCGACCACGACTCTCCAAGAATACGGATTCCAGGTTCACGAAATCGAATGACTGTTTCCCGTCAGCCGCGGCCGAATCACTCGCGAAGAAGACTTCGCTGTCGCCGATATCCGAAAAATGGAACAGTACCGGTTTCGGTTGCGGTCCGTCGTCGGACGAGATGACGGTGATCCAACATCGGTTCGCTTCTCGTTCTCTGAAGACCCGACTCTAAGGCTTCGGCCGCGTCGAAGCCCGTTTTCAGGGGTTCAGCACGATTTTCCCGGAACTCTTCCGGTCCTCGATGTACTGATGGGCCTCGGCGGCGTCCTCGAGCGCGAACGATTCGCCCAGAATAACCTCGAGATCGCCGCTCGCGAACCCTTCGGTGAGTTCGGGGACCGCTTTCATCACCCGGTCCGGGTCGTGCATGGTGGCCTGCCCGAGGTGGAATCCCTTGACCGTCTTGTTCTCGAAGAGCAGCCGCTGGTTGCTCACTTCTGCGGGAACGCCGCTGGCCACGCCGTAGGTGACCATGCGTCCGAAGTGGCTCATCGCGTCGAGGCTACGATCGAAGACGTCGTCGCCGACGCTCTCTAAGACGAGGTCGACGCCCTCGCCGTCGGTCTCGGCCTCGACGACCTCGCGGAAGTCCGTCTCGGTGTAGTTGATCGGGTGATCACAGCCCAGCTCGGCCGCGAGGTCGAGTTTCTCCTGTGTACTCGCGGTGCCGAAGACCTCCGCGCCGTGGTTCGACGCCAGCTGGACGGCGGCCGTGCCGACCCCGCCCGCGGCGGCCTGAATCAGGACGGATTCGTCCGTCTCGAGACCGCCCCACTCGAACAGACTCGCGTGAGCGGTGAGGAACTGGACGGGGAAGCCGGCGGCCTCGTCGAAGCTCATCGCCTCGGGGACCGGAAAGAGCATGGCCGCTGGGGCGGTGACGTACTCGGCGTAGCCACCGGTGTCGAGCATACCGACGACGCGGTCGCCGACCGAGAGATCGTCGACGCCCTCGCCGACCGCGTCGACCGTTCCCGCGGCCTCCATGCCGGGAACGTAGGGGGCTTCGGGTCCGTCCGGGTAGTGGCCCCGTCGCTGCATGATGTCCGCGAAGTTGATGCCCGCGGCCTTGATTTCGATTCGTACCTCGCCCGCGCCGGGCTCGGGTGTCGGGACGTCGACGACCGATAGTTCGTCACTGTCGCCATAAGAGTCGACCTCGATTGCTTTCATGTCGATCCCCTATAAGACGGTCGCGTCCATAAACCTGTGAGAACCGGATGAAACGAAGCAAGGGTTTCCGAGTGTTTCGCTCCGATTGCTGTCGGCGGACGTGACTGCTCGAGTCGCCCGCGGTCCCGCCGGTACCGGTTCGGTGGTGGGTGCAGGTACGATATAGTAGTCGCTGAAACGATTCACACACTGATCGCAACGCTGTCGGACGATCAGGTGTGCAATGACTTTCAGCGGCTACTATAGCTGACGCTCGAGAGTGTTAGAGAGACGGTGTAGGTCGGACAGCGGAACCGCCACGGAAACCGCGACGGCTGAAAGGGGCCGGCCGACCGTGCCGCCTACTCCCACCGAGTGGCTATCGGTACAAAACACCTCCGGTACGCGGACCCGAACAGCGGCTGCGAGCGGGCGTTGCTCTTCGCATGGTTTAAGCCCGCGCTGACTGCATGTCGTACTAATGAGCGACGAGAGTCAGGAACTCGGCATCACCGAGTCGAAATCGCACAAGCCCGGCGAGTGGTA
Organism: Natrinema sp. H-ect1; assembly: GCF_041821105.1. Taxonomy (NCBI): domain Archaea; kingdom Methanobacteriati; phylum Methanobacteriota; class Halobacteria; order Halobacteriales; family Natrialbaceae; genus Natrinema; species Natrinema sp. H-ect1. Next base: position 227,720 of record NZ_JBGUBA010000002.1, read on the forward strand.
CGCCGAGGTCGTCCAGAAGGCCGACCTCGCGGACTACGCACCGATGGGCGGCTTTATCGTCACCAAGCCCCGCGGCTACGCCCTCTGGGAGGCGATTCAGGACTCGCTCGACGGCTGGTTCAAGGAGACCGGCGTCGACAACGTCTACTTCCCGATGTTCATCCCCGAGAGCTTCCTCGAGCGGGAGAAAGACATCGTCGAAGGGTTCGACCCCGAGGTCGCGTGGGTCACTCAAGGTGGCCACGAGGAACTCGAGGAACGACTCGCCGTACGACCGACGAGCGAGTCGATCATCGCGCCGTTTATGGCTGACTGGACGCGCAGCCACCGCGACCTCCCGATGCGGCTCAACCAGTGGTGTTCGGTCGTCCGGTGGGAGGCGACGGAGACGAAGCCGTTCTTCCGCACGAAGGAGTTCATGTGGCAGGAGGGCCACACCGCCCACGCGAGCAACGAAGGCGCATGGGAGGAGGTCTGGACCCGTCTCGGCCAGTACGAGCGGGTCTACGAGGACGTGCTGGCGATCCCGGTCCTGCGGGGCAAGAAGCCCGAACACGACAAGTTCCCCGGCGCGGACACCACGACGACCGTCGAGGCGCTGATGCCCGACGGGAAGTCCGTCCAGGGCGCGACCAGCCACAACCTCGGCCAGAGCTTCGCCGAGGCCTTCGACATCTCCTTCGTCGACGAGGACGAGGAGGAACAGACGGCCTACACCACCTCGTGGGGGCTCTCCTGGCGCGCGCTCGGGGCGCTCATCATGACCCACTCCGACGATCAGGGGCTGGTGCTGCCGCCGACGGTCGCGCCCACGCAGGTCGTCATCGTCCCGATCTGGCAGGAAGACACCAAGGAGGAGGTCCTCGAGTACTCGGAGGGGATCGCCGACGACCTCGAGGACGCCGGCTTCCGCGTCGAACTCGACGACCGGGACGAGCGCAATCCCGGCTTCAAGTTCAACGAACACGAACTCAACGGCGTGCCACTCCGACTGGAGATCGGTCCCTACGAGGTCGAGGACGAGGAGGCCACGCTGGTCCACCGTCCGGACAACGAGGAGACCGTCGAGGACCGCGACGGGATCGTCGACGCCGTCGACGAGCATCTCGAGGAAATCTACGACAAACTCTACGAGGCCGCCGCGGAGACTCTCGAGGACAACGTCCGTGAGGCCCACAGCCCCGAGGAGATCCTCGGGACGATCGGGAAACACGGCGGCTACGTGAAGACGCCGTGGTGTGGCGACGAGGCCTGCGAGGAGGTTATCAAGGAGAAGATCGCCGCCGAGATCGTCATGCAACCCCTCGAGGACGAGGGCGGGTCGTCGGGCGGTGAGGTACCCGAACCCGACCACGACGAGTGTGGTGTCTGTGGCGATCCCGCCGACGAGATCGCTTACTTCGCGAAGTCGTACTGACCGCTCCCGGCCGATCTCCGTTTTTCACCGCTGTACGGACTCGACGTCTGCTCGAGATCGGGCGCAGTTTCGTGGGGACCCACGTATGACGGTGCGGTTCGTAAGCTAGCTGGCATACTCCAGCGACGGCATCCATCTCACCCCCCGGGACGCCAGTATCCGTTGTGACGGACCGTTTTCACGGGTGACTGTTTCACGCACACCTAATTCTTTAGCCCAAGATTGCTTAGGGGAGGATACCGTTCCAATGGATGTGGTGTTCACTCTGGTGGGTGAACACTACGTGCCTCTGACATTTCGTCCCGTCACCGGGAACTCGCGTTTCCGGGTCGGGATTTCGATCGTCGCTCCGACGACTGCGTGTTTTCCCGTCCGATAATCGGCACCGGTAGTCGAAACTAAGGTGTTTACATATACCTTATATTGGTCTATATGTGTTTATAATACACTTAGCCATAATGGATTAGCCTCTTATATCTGTTCCCGCTACGGGGGTGTATGTCACAGCCACATATGGAGTCATCCACCGAGCGTTCACAGGGGCTCGCCGACCCCGCGGACGCACGGTCGAACTGCGGCGTCGGTGTCGTCATGGATCTCGATGGGGATGGGGGCCACGACATCGTCGCCGACGGACTCGAACTGCTCGAAAACCTCGAACACCGCGGGACGACCGGCGCGGAGAAAGACACCGGCGACGGTGCCGGCATCATGCTCCAGACGCCCGATTCGTTCTTCGAGAGTGTCCTCGAGACCGATCTCCCCGAGACCTACGCCGTCGGCTCGCTCTTTCTGCCGCAGGACGACCGGGCACGTGAGCAACTCCGCGATCTCGCTGCCGACACCTTCGACACCTACGATCTCGAGGTCCTCGAGTGGCGCGACGTCCCGACGAACAACGACGATCTCGGCCGGACGGCCGTCGACTCGGAACCCGACGTTTTCCAGGTCGTCGTCGCACCCGAGGACGATCTCTCCGAGGACGACTTCGACCGCCGGCTCTACGTCGCTCGACGCGCGCTGGAAAACGCCGTCGAGGACGCCGACATCGAGAACAAAGAGCGGTTCTACGTCGTTTCGCTGGATGCCGATACTGTCGTCTACAAGGGGCTGCTCAAGGGCGTCCAGGTCCCCGCCTACTACCCCGATCTCACCGACGAGCGGATGGAATCGACGTTCGTGATGGTCCACGAGCGGTTCTCGACGAACACGCTCGGCGCGTGGCACCTCGCACATCCGTACCGCAACATCATCCACAACGGCGAGTTCAACACCATTCAGGGCAACATCAACTGGATGCGGGCCCGCGAGACCGACATCGAGAGCGACGTCCTCTCCGATCTCGAGGCGGTCAAGCCGATTATCGACGATCCCGATCAGTCCGACACCGCAAGCGTCGACAACGCCCTCGAACTGCTGATGCAGGACGGTCGCGACCTCGCACACGCCCTGCGAATGCTCGTTCCCGAGGCCTGGCGGGGCGACGACGCGATGGATCCCGATCGGAGGGACTGGTACGACTTCCACGCGTCGCTGGTCGAACCGTGGGACGGTCCCGCGCTCGTGGCGGCGACCGACGGCGAACGCGTCGGCGCGGTGCTGGACCGTAACGGACTGCGCCCGTGCCGGTACGACGTCACGACCGACAACCAGCTCATCATGGCCAGCGAGGCCGGCGCGCTCGAGACCGAGCCCGGGAAAATCGAAGAACGTGGCCGTCTCAAGCCCGGCCAGCTCTTCCTCGCCGATCCCGAGGAGGGGCGGGTCATCCCCGACGAGGAAGTCTTCGACGACCTCACCGACGACCGATACGGCGAGTGGGTCGACCAAGAGCAGGTCCATCTGGACGACATTCGGACCACGAACGATCGTTCGCCACAGACGGAAATCTCGGCACTGCGCGACCAACAGGCCGCGTTCGGTTACACGCACGACGAACTCGAGAACCTGATCGAGCCGATGACCCAGAAGGGGAAAGACCCCGTCGGCTCGATGGGCGACGACACGCCGCTGTCGGTGCTGACCGAGTTCAACCGACCGCTGTTTTCCTACTTCAAACAGCTGTTCGCACAGGTTACGAACCCGCCGCTTGATTACATCCGCGAGGAACTCGTCACCTCGATGGAGTCGCGGCTGGGCTTCCAGCGCAACCTGTTAGACGAATCGCCCGAACACGCCCGCCAACTCGTGCTGGACTCGCCGATCCTGACCGACGCCGAACTCGAGTCGATCCGTGACTGTTCGGCCAACGGGATCACGTCCGCGACGATCGACATCACCTACGAGCCCGAGGGCGACGAACTCGGCGCGGACCTCGAGGCCGCGGTCGAGCGCGTCCGCGAGGACGTCGTCGACGCGATCGAGAACGGCGGCCACGACGTCATCGTCCTCTCGGATCGGAACGTCGATGAGGACCGGGTCGCGATCCCGAGCCTGCTGGCGACCGGCGGCGTCCACCACCACCTCGTGCGCAACGGCCTGCGCAATCACGTGGGCCTCGTCGTCGAGTCGGCCGACCCGCGGACCGTCCACCACTTCGCGACGCTGGTCGGCTACGGTGCCGGCGCGGTCAACCCGTACCTGGCCTACCAGACCATCGAGGACATCACCGCCGGCCCCGACGGTGCCGACACCGAGGTCGCCATCGACGCCTACGTCAACGCCGTCGAGGACGGTCTCCTGAAGATCATGGCCAAGATGGGAATCTCGACCGTCGAGAGCTACCAGGGCGCCCAGATCTTCGAGGCCGTCGGCCTCGATTCGGACCTCGTGGCCGAGTACTTCGAGGGCACCGAGAACCGTACCGAGGGGATCGGCCTCGCCGAGATCGAGGAGGACCTCCGCGAGCGCCACGCGACCGCCTTCGGCGACGACGGCGAGGAGTCCGACCTCGACCGCCACGGCGAGTTCGAACACCGCTCGGGCGGCATCCACCACCAGTGGAACCCCGACACCGTCGGCGCGCTCCAGCAGGCCGTCCGCTCGAACGACTACGAGCGCTACCAGGAGTTCGCTGCAAAGATCAACGACCAACAGGAGAACCTCCAGACCCTGCGTGGCCTCCTCGAGTTCGACTCCGACCGTGATCCGATCCCGGTCGAGGACGTCGAGCCGATCAAGGACATCGTCCAGCGGTTCTCGACGGCCGCGATGTCGCTTGGCTCGCTCTCGCCGGAGGCCCACGAGAACAACTCGATCGCGATGAACCGGCTCGGCGCCAAGAGCAACTCGGGCGAGGGCGGCGAACCGCCGGAGCGGTTCAACACCGAACGCGAGTGTAACGTCAAGCAGGTCGCCTCCGGCCGGTTCGGCGTCACTTCGACGTACCTCTCGAACGCCGACGAACTACAGATCAAGATGGCCCAGGGCTCCAAGCCCGGCGAGGGCGGCCACCTCCCCGGCTCGAAGGTCAACGAGATGATCGCCCACGTCCGCAAGTCCACGCCCGGCGTGGGGCTGATCTCGCCGCCGCCGCTGCACGACATCTACTCGATCGAGGACCTCAAACAGCTGATCTTCGATCTCAAGGCCGCCAACGAGACGGCCGACATCAACGTCAAACTCGTCTCCGAGGCCGGCATCGGGACGGTCGCGGCGGGCGTCGCGAAGGCAAACGCCGACGTGGTCCACATCTCCGGCCACGACGGCGGGACCGGTGCCTCGCCCAAGACCTCGATCAAGAGCGCCGGCCTCCCGTGGGAACTCGGCCTCGCGGAAGCCAACCAGATGCTCTGTCGGACCGGCCTCCGGGACCGCATCCGCGTCTCCGCCGACGGCGGGATGAAGACCGGGCGCGACGTCGCCGTCGCCGCCCTGCTGGGTGCCGAGGAGTACATCTTCGGCACCGCCTCGCTGGTCACCGGCGGCTGCGTCATGGCTCGGCAGTGTCACAAGAACACCTGCCCGGTCGGCGTCGCCACCCAGCGCGAGGACCTGCGCAAGCGGTTCCCCGGCGAGCCCGAACACGTCATCAACTACATGACCTTCATCGCGCAGGAACTGCGCGAGATCATGGCCGAACTCGGCTACGAGACGATCGACGAGATGATCGGCCAAGTCGACGCCCTAGAGCAGCGCGACGACGTCGACCACCCGAAGGCCCGCAACGTCGACCTCTCGGAGGTGCTTGCCGACCCCGGCAGCGAGGTCCGACGCAAGATCCGCGAGCAGGACCACGAACTCGAGGACCAGCTCGACCGCGACCTCATCGCCGCCGCGGCCGACGCCATCGAGGACCAGGAGCCGGTCAGTCTCGAGACCGAGGTTACCAACGTCGACCGCACCGTCGGCGCGATGCTCTCGAACCGGATCACCGACCGCTACGGCGAGCCCGGCCTCCCCGAGGACACCATCACCGTCGACGCGGAAGGGACCGCCGGCCAGAGTTTCGGCGCGTTCCTGGCAAGCGGCGTCTCGATGCACTTAGACGGCAGCGCCAACGACTACGTCGGTAAGGGCCTGTCCGGCGGCAAGCTCACGATTCGAACGCCCGAGACCGCCGCCTACGACCCGACCGAGAACGTCTCGATCGGCAACGTCGCGCTCTACGGCGCGACCGACGGCCAGCTGTACGTCAACGGCGTCGCCGGCGAGCGCTTTGCAGTGCGCAACTCCGGCGCCAAGGCCGTCGTCGAAGGCGTCGGCGACCACGGCTGTGAGTACATGACCGGCGGCGTCGTCGCCGTGCTGGGCGAGACGGGCAAGAACTTCGCCGCGGGGATGAGTGGGGGCGTCGCCTACGTCTACGATCCCGACGACGAGTTCGAAGCCAAGGCAAACACCGGCATGGTCTCGCTCCACGACGAACTCGAGGAGAAAGACGAGCGGATGCTCCGTCGACTCGTCGAGAACCACGTCGCCTACACCGGCTCCGAGCGGGGTGAACTCCTGCTCGCAAACTGGGAGCGCGCGCTCGAGGCCTTCGTGAAGGTCATGCCCGAGGCCTACTACGAGGCGATCACCGAACAGGGCAGCGACGACGTGCGCAACGAACTGCCCGGCGAACCCGAGGCCGCGGCCGCGGCCGAATCGGCCAGCTTCGCGGCGAGCGACGACTGATTCCGTCGGCGCGTTTTTCTTCGGTTCGCGCCGGCCGACACGCCCGTCCCCGGCGCTCGACTACTCCGACAGCCGCGCATGGAAATACGGGAACCGAGCGTCCTCCTCGTCGGCGAGCGCGTCAGTGAACTCCCCCGCCGTGACCAGTTCGAACCCGGCCGATTCGAGCTGCTCACGTGTCGCTTCCGCCCCGGCCATATGCCACTGCATCTCGGTCCCGGTCTCGAGCCAGTTCGGGTTCGAACCAGTCCACTCGGTCCACCCTTCCGTGAGGAGGAGCCGTCCGCCGGGCTTGAGAACGCGTTCGAACGCCTCGATCGCCGTCTGATGGTCGTCGGTCGGGACGTGAATCAGCGAATACAGTACCGTGACGGTGTCAAACGTGTCCGCAGCGAACGGCAGTTGACTCATCTCTCCCTGACACAACGCTGCGTCGGGAACGAGTCGCGTTGCCGTCTCGAGTTGCCCCCGCGAGAGGTCGAGCCCGACGGCTAGCTCCGGATCGCACTCGTTGGAGGGGTCGAGGGCGTACTCGAGCGCCGGGGTTCCGTGTCCGCAGCCGGCATCGAGGAGGCGACACCCGTCCGGCACCGCATCGAACAGCGCCGCGAGCGCTGCCGACTCGGACTCGTCGTGCGTTGCGACTCGCTCGCTCGTGTACGTCGCCGTGATTTCGTCGTACGCACAGCGGACGTCTTCCCTGTCGACCATGGCTGCCCGTCTCCCGTGAGCGACAAGTGCCTTTGGTCGCCGTGCGGTTCACTCCTGCCCGAGCGTGTGAAACTCGTCGTTGGGCCGCATCTCGGCGAACGTCGCCATGCGATTGCTCATGTTGTAGTACGCGGTGACGGCTCCGATGTCCCAGATCGCCTCCTCGCTGAAGCCGGCCTCCCGTAACGCCTCGAGGTCGGCGGGCTCGACTTCGGTCGGCCGCTCGGTCAGCTTCACGGCGACGTCGAGCATCGTTCGGTGGGCGTCGTTGATGTCCGCGGTCCGATAGTTCGCAACCAGCTGGTCCGCGAGGTGCGGGTCCTCGGCGTAGATCCGGACGAGCGCGCCGTGGGCGACGTTACAGTAGTAGCAGTGGTTGACGCCGGAGACGGCGACGACGATCATTTCGATCTCCTCGCGCTCTAAGGCGGTGTCCTCGACGAGCGCGTCGTGGAACTGGAAGAAGGCCCGGAAGTGCGAGGGCTTGTACGCGAACGCCGAGAACACGTTGGGCGTGAACCCGGCCTCCTCGGTCTCCTCGGCGATTCGCTCCCGCAGGTCCGCAGGGAGGTCGTCGAACGCGGGAACCGGGAACCGAGCCATCGCGTCGTCGTCCAGTTCCGCTGTCGGTTCGGCCGTCGAGTCAGTGTCGGAATTGGCCATAGCTACCGTTTTACAAGGAGGCGTAAGAACGCACCGGCGAAGTGGGCGTTACTGGTCGACGACGCCGCCCGCGTCGACTGCGGCGGTTCGAACTGTCGGTGCGTCGGGAACCGCGAGGAGGTGTGCCTTGCAGTCACAGTCCGACGCGCCGAACCCGTCGACCGGATCCCCCGGCAACCCGGCCGCCAGTTCGCACTCCCGATCGGCATCGGGGAACGTGATCACGGTCTCGAGTCGTGTCGCGGGATGGCCGAGCAGGTAATCGACGTGCCAGTGGCGCGTCTCGCGGTCGCCGGCGGCCAGTTCGCGGTGGCGATCGACCCGGCTGAAGCCGCCGGGGCCGAACGCCGACCCGACGTACGCATACGCGCCCGCGGCAAATTCCCGCTCGCCCAGCGCCCCGACCTCGATGGTCGCCGCTCGCGCCGCCTCGATTACGAGAACGTACGTGCCGCCCATGTCGCACCCTCGGAACGGGGCCGACAAAAACGAGGGTGATGTCGCTCGGCGGGAGTTGGCGTCTGCGGGCCGCGTCTCAGCGCGACCGCTCCTCGTCCCGGTCTTCGGGGGTCGGATCGCGCTCGTGAACGTGCCGTCGGTTGCCCATGTCGTCGTCCTGGAACTGGCGGTTCTCATCGCCGCTCGAGCCCCGCGACTCGCGGGACTCGGTCCAGTCCCCCTGTTCGGAGCGGCGTCCCTGCTGGCGGTACTCGAGGCCGCCGCCGGATTGCTGCTCGCGGTTCATGCGCTCGCCGGTGGTATCGCGGTCCTCGCCGCGGTCGAACTGCTGGGTGTCGCCGTAGTCCCGTTGCGAACGGCCCGTTCCCTGCACACTGCGGTCCCGCTGCCGTCCGGGTTCGTGGCCCGCGCTCCGCTGGTGGCGACGGGACTCGGGCTGGCCCTGTTGGTACTGGCTCCCGTGTTGCTGCCCGCGGTGCTGTCGGCCCCGTTCGCTCGTCGTCGCGCCCGGCTGGGCATCGCGGTTCTCGTGCCAGCGCTGCTGGGCTCCCTGCCGGTCGTCGACCGTCGCCGTCTCCTCTCGGTGCTGTTGGGACTGGCCCCCCGTTCGGTGTCCCTGTTCCGTGGGGCCGCGCTGGCCGTGTTGGTCCTGCTCGCCGGGTTGTCGCCGCTGCTGGCCTTGTTCGTGCTGTCTCTCCATCCCGCCTCGCTGCTGGCTCCGTTCGCCGTAGTCGCGCATCCCTCCTTGCTGCTGTCCCTGTCCGCGTCGGCCCTGCATGCCGCGTTGCCCGCCACGGTGTTTCTCATGGCGGGCCTCGCCGCCGTACTCGAGGTTGGCCTCCTGCATCGCGTTCGTTTCGAAGCCGCTGTCCCCCCTGCGGCCGCCCTGCTGTCCGGCCCCGCCTCGTCGTCGGCCGGACTGCTGGCCGCGCTGGCGGTCGGCCCCCTGACTCCGCTCGCGACGCTGGCCCGACCCCTGCTGCTGGCGGTCGGGCTGGCGACCTTCGGCCCGGCGCTGTTCCTGTCCGCGTTCAGGGCCCTGTGTCCCTCGATCCTCGCTCTCGCCGCGGCTGAAGAGGCCGTGGAGCCAGCCGCGGTCGCTGTCCTCGCGGTTCCGGTCGCCGCCTTGGTCCCGCGTGCCGCGTCCGCGGTCGGTCGATCGCTCGGTACGCCGTCGATCTCGGTCCCGGTTTCGGTCGGTCATGGTGTGGCTGTAGATCGTCTCTCACTGACGCTCGAACGACGCGCCCGCCGCTGGTCGGTGTGTGACTGCGGTCGGTCCTATACCGAACGTCGGGATAAAGCCTGAGCGTGCGTTCGCGTGCAGTCGGCATCGGAACTGACCCTCCACTCCCCGGCCGCTACCGGCGCTGGGCCGACTGGGTGGACCCGTTCCCGAGGTCGCGGGCCTGTCGGGTGTCCGTGTTCGGGCCAAACGCGAACAGCCCGCGGGCGGGCTCGTAGTCGTACGTTACCCACTGGGGGAGAAACGCCGCCCCGGTCAGTTTCCGGACCGCGAGCTGTTTGTGCCGAGTCTCCGCCGCGCTCCCATCGCGCAGCCGCAGGTCGACGATCCCGTCGAAGACCCGCTCGGTTTCGGGATACGCCGCCTGCCCCGCCGTCGTGGCTGCGGCGACGATCGGGACGAACCGTGCCGTACAGACCGTCGCCCGAACGTCTTTCACGAAGTCGTGGACGAGCCCGGAACCCGAAAGCGACTCGAGTTCGTCCAGCGAGTCGATCGTCACCAGCCCCGTCTCGGTCATCTCGAGGTCGTCGAGCGCCCGGTGAAGCCCGGTTGCCACCTCGCGGCGGTCGCCCGGATCCTCGACCTCGATGACCGCGTCGGCGGCGGCCTCGCCGAGAAAGGTCGCCCACTCGTTTCGCCCGGCGCGAAACTCGTCGCGGTCGTCGAGCCGATGGGTGAAACAGTCGACGATCCGCAGGCGGTCGCTCTCCAGCGCCGGCAGGACGTTCCAGCCGTTCTCGTAGAAGCGCTCGAGCGTCGCCGTCGGCGGGTTCGCGACCGAACAGACGACCGCGGGTTCGCCCCGCTCTAAGGCGCGCCAGACGAGTTCGGTCCCGAGTTCGGCCCGGCGGGTGCCCTCGTCGCCCGATAGGAGGAGCATCGAGTCGGCCGGGATCCCGTTCGGAACCAGCGAGTCCAGCGGTTCGACTCCCGTCATCACCCGCTTGTAGGCGTCGGGGTCGGGCATCGTCGCGCCGTCGTCGACGGCCTCGCGGCAGGCGGCCGAACAGTAGCGCCCGTCCTCGTCCGCTTCGGGCTCGCCGGGGATCGGATAATGGCAGTGATCGCACTCGAGGGGGTACTCCCGGGCGCGATCCGTCCAGAGCTGGTCGGACATATCGACCCGCCCTACCACCGACGGCGGCAAAGAACCCGTCCCTGCAGGCGACCGTACTGACCGGCTGGGCCTCGCTCGAGTCGGTTTCGTCCGCTTTTCAGTGACGCTTTAGTCCGACTATAGTAGCCGCTGAAACGATTTACACACTGATCGCAACGCCGTCGTTCGATCAGGTGTGCAATGACTTTCGGTGGCTACTATAGCGAACGTCGACGGGGGTTCGCGGGGGATTCCAGCCGATGCCATCAGTGCCTCTCACTTCGGCCCGATCAGTCGATCTGCGGTGGCGCGCGCTGTCGATCGGCCAAACGATAGTGAGGTCGATCGACGACACTGTGCGAGGGATGAGCGAACGAAGTGAGCGAATCGGCTGGGGAGGGTGAGGCCCTTCCGTGTTGCCACGATAGCAGAACACTCGTTGTACCGTCCCTTTCGATCGAGGCCGTTCTGCTATCGTGGCTACTAGGGAGTACCACGTCCTCCCCAGCCGATTCATTCGTTCCCGTTGGTCACTCACTCATCCCTCGCACAGTGTCATCAACTGCTCTCGCCGTCGTTCGAGCAGTTGAGAGCGCGCGCCACCGCACGTTCGAGTCGGATGGCATACGCAAGTCTGCTTTCAACACGGCGCTCGAGCGGCCCCACTGCTCTCGACCCGATACCCACCGACCGCTCGTCCGCCATCGTTTTCCCCGACAGCGGTGACGGGCCGGTATGGACGACGCCTTAGTCATCGGCGGCACGCGCTTTATCGGCCGCCACCTCGTCGCGGACCTACTCGACCACGACTACGACGTGACCCTGTTCACGCGGGGCACCCGCGAGAACCCCTTCGCGGACGACGACCGCGTCACCCACGTCGAAGGCGACCGGACGAACGACACGGCCCTCGAGGCCGCTGCAACGACCGTCGACCCCGACGCCGTCTTCGACTGCGTGGCCTACCACCCGAAGGACGTCCGGGCCGCGACCCGGATCTTCGCGGATTGCGAGGCCTATGTTTACGTCTCGAGCGGCGCGGCCTACGGCCGCGAGGAGATCCCCAAGCGGGAGGGCGAGACGCCGCTACACGAGTGTACGCCCGACCAAGCGACCGACGATAGCTTCGAGACCTACGGCAACCGGAAGGCTGAGGGCGACCGGGCGGCGTTCGCGGCGGCCGACGACGGCGTGCCTGCGATGGTCGTCCGGCCGCCGATCGTCTACGGCCCCCACGACTACACCGAACGACTGAACTGGTGGATCGACCGCGTGAACCGCTTCGACCGCGTCGTCGTCCCCGGCGACGGGACGAACCTTCGCCATCTCGTCTACGTCGAGGACGTGGCCGCCGCGCTGCGGATCGTCGCCGAACGCGGCGAGCCCGGCGAGGCCTACAACGTCGGCGACCGGCGGCTCGTCCCGCTCGAGGAACTGGTCGACCTGCTCGCGGACGCGCTCGAGACCGATGTCGAGATCGTCCATGCCGGCCCGCGCGAACTCGCAGCCGGCGAGATCTCCCTCGAGGACTACCCGCTCTACCGGTCGTACCCCCACGTCCTCTCGACGGCGAAACTCGCCGCGCTGGGCTGGGAATCGACGCCGCTCGAGGACTCGCTGGCCCGGACGGTCGACGATCACCTCGAGAGCGATTGGGACGGCGACGACAACGGCCCGGACCGCGAGGCCGAGGAGCGCGTGCTGGCGATCCTCGAGACGCTTTAGGCGTCGCGGAGCCGCTCGAGGCGTCGGCTCGTCGACGGCCGTGGTGCGAGCCGTTCGTGGACTCGACTCCGGTCGTCGGCCAGGTCGGTGCCGGCCTCGATCGCGCTCGCGAGGGCGTCCGTACCGACCGCCCGCGCGGCGCGCCGATCGGCGGCGAACTCGGCGCGCTGGAGCGTTCGGGCGAGCAGCGGCCCGGCGACCGCGAGGCCGACGAGCCCGACGGCCAGCGACACCCAGACGGTCAGCGTCAGGAACAGTCCGAAGAGGACCGCGACGACCAGCGCCCGTCGCTCGAGGAGCCATCGTTCGTCCGCGGCGCTGGCCCGCGCACACAGTGCCGTCAGTCCCTCGTCGTCGAGGACCTCGAACGCGTAGTCCGTGGCGTACGCGCGTCGGTTCCAGAACGGCCCGTCGAGGTATATGCCGGCGACCTCGGTTTCGCGGCCCGGGATCACGCCGGCGATCGTCGCGGCCAGTTCGGCCCGGTCGGCCGCGGCCTCGAGCCGTCGGCGTTGGTCGGGCGTCGGCGCGGTGATCGTCTGCGAGAGCCGAACGCTGTACTGGAGCCAGCCGTAGCAGCCGACGGCGAGGACGACGAACAGGAGCGGGATCCACAGCGGGCTGGGGTCGGAGGCGGCGACCAGTGCCGTGAACGGCGCGAGCGCGACCACCACGAAGAGCGTAATCGCCCCGAGGTACTTTGCGAGGCGGCCGACCGCCGTCACGGCACTGATCTCGAGGTCGCGCCGTTCGCGGGCGAACGGAAAGACGCCGAGGTACGCGACCAGGACGGCGGCGATCGTTCCGCCCGCCGTCGGGAGCCAGGAAAGCGGCGCGGCGACCCCGCCCGCCAGCGCCGGATGGACGGCCGCGAGCGCGCGTTCGGTCGCGTCGACGAGGCCGCCGAACGCGAGGACGAGCAGGGCCACGAGGCCGACGACGGCGAGGAGCCGATACGTCCCGCGGGAGCGGTCCTCCGCATCGGTGCGTCGGAGCGAATACTTGCCGTAGTACCGGCCCCCGACGTAGCCGCCGGCGAGCAATCCGAGCCAGAGCGCGAGTAGGCCGAGCATACGCGGCCATTGGAGTTGGAAATCTTATAATATCGCCGATCGTGTCGACGGATCGTTTCGCCGCCGGTGATCGCTCGCTCGAGCGGGCCGTCGGAGCCGATCGCGACGTCATCACCGCCGTCCCGGACCGCGTCGGGGATCGTTCCGGTCGGGGCGCTGAGGAAAAGCACATGTCCCGGGGGTGTGTGGGATCCGGTATGTTCGAGAAGTCGACGTGGATCCGCCTCCCGCGAAACGTCGTGGTCGGCCACGGCGTTCGCAGCCAAGTCGTCGACGTGGTCGACGATCTCCACCTGCAAGGGCGGCCGCTGTTCGTCACGAGTCCGACGCCCCGCGAGGTCGCCGCCGATCCCATCGCGGCCGACTTCGAGGCCGCCGGGATCGAGCCCGCGATCGTCACGATCGAGAAAGCGACCTTCGACGCCGTCGAACGGGTGATCGAAGTCGCCGAGGCCGAAGGAGTATCCTATCTGGTCGGCATCGGCGGCGGGAAGGCCATCGACATCGCAAAACTCGCCAGTCACCACCTCGAGATGGGTTTTTGCTCCGTTCCAACGGCGGCGAGCCACGACGGGATCGTCAGTAATCGCGGCTCGGTGCCGGACGGCGACTCCAGACACAGCGTCGCCGCCGAACCGCCGCTGGCGGTCGTCGCCGATACGGGAATCCTCGCCGACGCGCCGTGGGAGCTGACGACCGCCGGCTGTGCCGACATCATCTCCAACTACACCGCCGTCATGGACTGGCGGCTCGCCCAGCGGCTGCAGGACGTCGAGTACTCCGAGTACGCCGCCGCGCTCTCGGAGATGACCGCCGAGATCCTAGTCGACAACGCCGACCTCATCCGGCCGGGCCTGGAGGAGTCGGCCTGGGTCGTCACCAAGGCGCTGATGTCCTCCGGCGTCGCGATGAGCATCGCCGGTTCCTCGCGGCCGGCCAGCGGGGCCGAACACCTCTTTTCGCACCAGCTCGACCGACTGGCACCCGGTGCGGCCTTACACGGCCATCAGGTCGGCGTCGGCTCGATCATGACTGCCTACCTCCACCAGGGAGCGGACGGGATCTGGCGGGCCATCCGCGACGCCCTGGCGAGTATCGACGCGCCGACGACCGCGGCGGAACTGGGCATCGACGACGAGACCGTCATCGAGGCGTTGACGACCTGCCACGAGATCCGCGACCGCTACACGATCCTCGGCAGCGGAATGAACGAGCGGGCGGCTCGAGACGTGGCGACGAAAACTGGCGTCATCGATTGACTGGCAATCGAATTCGCGGTCGGCGGTGCGAACCGTTCGATTAGCCGAGGTCCGTTCGCCGGAACTGCCACGCGCCCAGCAACAGCGGGACGACGATCCAGCCGGCGAGGATCACGAGCATAAACCAGCCCTGGATGTAGAACGGATTGCTCCCGGCCGTCGTGGCCTGCAGGGCGGTGAAATCGTCCGGAAAGACGAGTTTCATCCCGTTGAGGTAGGCCCCGGTCGGACTGAGGCTGAAGATGAGGTCCAGCAGCGAGTCGCTGTAGTCGACGCCGAGTTCCTCGAAGACGAACCTGGCCATCTGGACGGGGCTGACCGGCAGGAAGTTCCATCCGAGGTTGAACACGAAGAAGAAGCCGATCGCGCCGCTCATCGCCCGCGAGCGACTCGCGGTGGCCGCGGAGATCGCGACGGCGACGGCGACGTACGCCAGCGCGTACAGCAGCGTCAGTGCGACGAAAGCGGCGTAGCCGTCGTACTCGAGGGTCATGTCGGGGACGAGTACCTGTGCGGCGACGATCCCGATGGCGAACGCGATCAGCAGCGACGCCACGACGACGCCGGTGCGGGCGAGCAGTTTGCCGACGACCACGTCCGACCGCGAGACCGGGAGACTCAGCTGGTAGCGAATACTGCCGGACTCGCGCTCGCCGGCGATCGAGAGGTACGCCGCGACGATCGCGACCAACGGGATGACCAACGCTCCGCCGATCCCGGCGAGACTCCACAGGACCATGTAGAAGTCCGGCTCCGGACGACTGCTCTGGCCCCAGTAGAAGATGAGCATGAACAGGGCGTACAGCAGGGCAGGGATCCAGACGAGCTTGGCCCGCCGAACGTTCAGGAAGTCCCGCTTGGCAACGGAGAGCGCGCTCATGCGGACACCTCCTGTTCTCGCTGCTCCGCTTCCGGCGCGACCGATCCCTCGTCCGCGCTCTCGGCCCCGGTGTACTGGTTGAACAGCTCCTCGAGCGAGGTATCTGTCGAAAGGATATCGGTCACGATCGCCCGCTCGTCGATGTGGCGGACGATGTCGACCTTGACTGCGGGCTCGTCACAGACCGCAGTGACGGTATCGCCGTCCGCGGAGACCCGCTGCACCCCCTCGATCGAGCCGACGTCGAGCGCGTCGGGATCCACCGCCTCGGCGAGTTCGACGTCGATCGTCGCCGCGCCGGTCGACTCGTCTCGGAGGTTTTCGATGCTGTCGAGGGCGACGAGCTGGCCCTCGTTCATGATGCCGACGCGGTCACAGACCGCCTCGACCTCCGAGAGGATGTGACTCGAGAAGAAGACGGTCGTTCCCGAGTCGGCCTCCGCTCGAAGCAGTTCCCGCATGTCCTGAATCCCCGTCGGGTCGAGCCCGGAGGAGGGCTCGTCGAGGAGCAGTAGTTCGGGATCGCCGACCAGCGCCATCCCGAGGCCGAGGCGCTGGCGCATCCCCTTCGAGAAGCCGCCGGCCGTCCGGTCGGCGTCCTCGAGGATCCCGACGCGCTCTAACAGCGCGTCGACGTCGGTATCGACGCCTTTGGTGTCGGCGACCCACTCGACGTGTTCGCGGGCGGTCAGGCGCTCGTAGAGGGTTGCGCCTTCCGGGAGGACGCCGATCCGCTCGCGGATCTCTCCGGTTTCGTCCTGTGCGTCGTAGCCCAGCACTGTCGCGCTCCCGTCGGTGGGCCGGACGAAGTCCAGTAACATGTTGATCGTCGTCGACTTCCCGGCCCCGTTCGGACCGAGAAAGCCGAAGATCTCTCCCTCCTCGACGGTCAGGTCGAGGTCGTCGACGGCGAGGACCGAGTCGCCGTACCGCTTGGTCAGCGAGGTGGTTTCGATGGCGGCCATACCCGACAGTCCGCGATACTGTCATGTATATGTTTTGTAATAAGCTCGCGAACGAGTTCGACGGCGAGGGCCCGATCAGACGTGTTCGTCGAGGAAGTCCGCGATCTCGCTGTAGGCCTCGATACGGTTCTCGAGTTTCGAGAAGCCGTGGCCCTCGTCTTCGAAGAGCAGTTTCCGAACGGGGACGCCCTGCTCGGCCGCCCGGTCGGCGATCTGTTCGGCCTCGCCGACGGGCACGCGGGGATCGTTTTCCCCGTGGAGGACGAACAACGGGGCCGCGATGTTCTCGACGTTGTTGATCGGCGAAATCTCTTCCAAGAACTCGCGGTCATTCTCGAGGCTCCCGTACTCGGCTTCCCGCAACTCGCGCCGCCAGTCGCCCGTGTTCTCGAGGAAGGTGACGAAGTTGGCGATCCCGACCACGTCGATGCCGGCGGCCCAGAGGTCGGGGTACTCGGTTAGCGCGGCCAGCACCATGAAGCCGCCGTAGGAGCCGCCCTTCGCGGCGATTCGGTCGGGATCGATTGCGTGGTGGTCTTGCAACCACTCCACGCAGGCCCGGATGTCGGCGACCGAATCCATCCGATTTTCGACGTCGTCCAGCGCCGCGTAGTCCGCGCCGTAGCCGGACGACCCCCGGACGTTGGGTTCGAAGTAGGCGTAGCCCCGATCGAGGAAGTACTGCTTGACACTCGAGAACGAGGGGCGGCGCTGGCTTTCGGGGCCGCCGTGGATGTCGACGATGACGGGTGTCTCGCCCTCGGTGTACTCGTCCGGAAGGGTGAGAAAGCCGGGTACGTCCAGCCCGTCGAAACTCTCGATGTCGACGAGGTCGGCGCCGTCGAACGACTCCCGAGGGATGCCGGCGGTCGGTGCGTCGGTCCAGCGCTCGGCCTCGCCAGTCTCGATATCGACCACGAAGACGTTCGTGTTGACCGCGTCGCCGCTCGTCGAGAGAGCGAACCGTTCGGCGTCGGGGTCGAAGCTCACGCCGCCGGCCACCCCGCCCGGCAGGTCGGGGTCAGGGAAGGTCTCGAACGCGGTCGGGTCGTCGGGATCGAACTCGCCGACGGTCAACTCGGTGTAGCCCTCGACGTTGCGCGAGCAGACGAACCGGCCGGTCTCGTCGTCCAGCGCGATGCCGTCGACGTTCCACCCCTCGCCGTCGATGACCGTCTCGAGGTCGTTCGTCGCCAGGTCCAGATACGCCAGATAGAGCGTGTCGGCGTCGCCCTCGTCGGTCACGAGGTAGATCCCCTCGCCGTCCGGAGCCCAGCTCGCGCTCTGGTAGCGGACGTCGCCGTCGTGGGGCGTGAGATGATCGAGGTCGGGCTCGTCGGCCTCGAGGTCGAGGACGTAGAGGTCCTGATCGAAGTTGGAGTAGGCCTGCGAGACCAGCAGCCGGGAGTCGTCGGGGCTCCAGCCGGACAGCGAGAGCCAGCCGTCGCCCTCGTAGACCAGTTCCGCTTCGTCGCCGGTCGCGTCCCGGTCCTGCACGTAGACATCGAAGACCGACTCGTCGCGGCGGTTCGAGGTGAAGGCGAACCGGTCGCCGTCGTGGCTCCAGCCGCCCCAGCGGTGTTTGGCATCCGGCATCGCGGTCAGGGTCTCGATCTCGCCGGTCTCGGCGTCGAGTCTGAACAGTTGGGCGCGTTCGTTGCCGCCCTCGTCCATCCCGAAGATCAGTTCCGGTCGCTCGGGCGACCACGAGGCGAAGGTCACCCGCTCGTCGTAGAACGTCCGCTGTTCGGGCCACTCCTGCGGTCCTTCGAGGGTCCAGACCTGCGACGTGCCGGTCGTATCCATCAGAAAGGAGAGTCGGTCCCCCTCGGGACCGAACGAAGCACCGTGGGCACTGCGAATGTTGAGGTAGCGCTCGATGTCGTAACCCATGCCAGGGCCGTACGGACGCGGGGGAGTAATCGTTTCGGTCACCGGCCCCCTCACGAGCCCGCGGTACCCAGTAGGGACCGATTTCTCGCAGTCGGCCCGTGGACGCTCGCTCGAGCGCCGTGGCCGGATCCGTTCGTCCCTCTCGCGGAATTGCATCGGTTAACAAAGCCGTCCGAGGGAGTGGCGTCACTCGATGGCAACCGAAACCGACGCCTCGTCGGTCGGCGTCGTCCTCGTGACGACCGTTCTCATCCTCGCGGCCTTCGGGCTCACCGTCGCGGCCGTCGGGTCGGAACTGTTCGTGGGGGATCCGGTCGAGGACTCGACGACCGACGGCGGAGTCGAGCAGCCGGAGTTCGACGTGGAAAGCAACGATTCCGACAGCGACGACGGTGACGACGGCGCTTCGAGTGACGACGGCGGGGACGAGAACGGCGATGAGGCGTTCGGGGATGGAGATCCGGATGACGAGAACGACTCGGACGGCAACGAAAGTGACGAGCTGGATGATGCGGACGATTCCGTTGGCGACGATGACGACGACAGCAACGAGACGATCGGAGGCGACGATGACGACGACAGTGACGAGACGATCGGAGGCGACGATGACGACGGTAGCGACGAGACGGACGGTGGGGACGACGGATCAGACTCGGAGGAAAGCGATACCGAGGACGAGGACGGCAGTGACGGTGAGACGGAGACCGACACCGAAAGCGACGACGACGGCTTTTTCGAGGGTATCGACTCGTTTTTCGGCGATGACGACGACTCCATCAACGACAGCGGTGACTGACTTCTTCCACGACTGACGTCGTGGGTTCGTGTCGGTCACGGACCAAGCGCCCGACACGGACGGGGATCGCCACGCCGGAGTTTCGTGGTCGACTGCCACGGTTCGGGCCGGGCCAGCCCGGCCCCGACAGGGACCGGCGGCCGCCCGCTCACGCGAATCCGCGGGCCGACGAATCGAGTGAAAAAAGTGACTTTATAGCCCGGGGCTCCGTTGCCGCCGAGTATGCGAATCGCGTTCGTCTCGTTCGAAACGGCTCACCACCGCGATACCGAGACGAACCAGCGGTTCCGAACCGTCTGTGAGATCCTCGCCGAGAACGGCCACGACGTCCACTGCTACTGTGCGGGCTTTTGGGCCGGCGAAGACGCGACGTTCGAGCGAAACGGGATTACCTATCACGCGGTCTCGAGCGGCCTCGAGGCCCGGAGTTCGTTTCTGCTTCGTCTTCCGTTCGTCCTCGCCGCCGCGCGCCCGGACGTGATTCACGCCAGCGCCGAGCCGGCGAGTCAGGTCGTCGCCGCCAAGTGGGGCGCGCGGCTCGCGCGGGCCCCGCTCGTCCTCGAGTGGTACGGCGACGGCGGCGTCACGGAGACGCGCTGGACGCGGGCCGCCGCCCGGCGACCGGATCGGATCGTCACCCCGTCGTCGCTCGTCACGACGTGGGTCCGCGAACTCGGTGCGGACGGTGACCTCGTCGAAGCCCTCCCGAATCCGATCGACTGCGACCGAATCCGGGCGGTAGAGCCGGCCGAGCAGGTCGACGTGATCTACGCCCGCCGACTCGACGAGGGGGCCAACCTCGAGAGCCTGCTGTTGGCCCTCGCGGAACTTCGGGATCGCGAGTGGTCGGCGACGGTCGTCGGCGACGGGCCGGAACGCGATACGTACGAACGGCTCGCGAGTGACCTCCGGATCGAAGACCGCGTGACCTTCGCCGGCGACCTCGACCTCGAGGAGCGGATCGCGGCCTACCGTGGCGCACACGTCTTCGCCCAGACGGCCGACCACTGCGTGTTCCCGACGGAGATGCTGTGGGCGCTTGCGGCCGGCTGTGTCGGGCTCGTGGAGTATCACGTCGACTCGAGCGCACACGAACTCGTCGAGGGCTGGGACCGGGGGTTCCGGACCACCAGCGAGACCGAACTCGTCGAGGCCATCCTCGCGGCCCGGGACCTCGAGCATCGCGAGTACGACGACCGGTTCGCCGACTACGACCGATCGGTGGTGGCCGAACGGTACCGCGACCTGTACCGAACGGTTCGGGACGAGTACGGCGTGCTGTGATGCGGCCGGAGACAGCTATTTGTTAGTTCGTGAGAACATTCGGCTATGCACGACGACTGTGAGTTCTGCCGGATCGTCGCCGGCGAGCAAGCGGCACACGTTCTCTACGAGGACGAGCGGACGCTTGCCTTCCTCGACGAGAACCCTGCTACACCGGGACACACACTCATCGTTCCACGCGCCCACGCGGAGGAGGTAGTGACCGCTGACGAGCCGACAGCGGCCGCCGTCTTCGAGACGGTCCGAACCGTCGCGACCGCGCTCGAGTCCGTCCTCGAGCCCGACGGGTTCAGCGTCTTTCACACGAGTGGCCCGCTGGTCGGCAGCGTCGACCACGCCCACGTCCATCTGGTCCCCCGCCGAACGGACGACGACGTGCGACTGTCGCTGTCACGGACGCCGCTCGAGCCCGACGCGGCAGCCGACCTGACGGGCCGCGTCCGGTCGGTCCTATAGCTCGAATTTCGCGGCCGCCGTCTCCATGTCCTTGTCGCCGCGACCCGAGAGGTTCACGAGGATCGTGTCGTGATCGCCTGCCTCGGCGAGTTCGATCGCGCGAGCGATCCCGTGGCTCGACTCGAGCGCCGGGATGATCCCCTCGGTCTCGCTCAGTTCGCGGAAGGCCGCCAGTGCCTCGTCGTCGGTGACGCCGGTGTACTCACAGCGTCCCACTTCGCGGAACATGGCGTGTTCGGGGCCGACGCCGGGGTAGTCGAGTCCCGCCGAGACGGAGTGAACCTCGACGTCGTCTTCGATGACTCTGGTCTTCATCCCGTGAATCGTGTCGTCTTTCCCGTCCGCCAGCGGAGCGGCGTGACGGCTCGAACCGGCCCCCTCCCCGCCGCCCTCGGCACCGTAGAAGTCGACATCGTCGTCGCGGAAGGCATGAAAGAGCCCGATGGCGTTCGAGCCGCCGCCGACGCAGGCGACGGCGGCGTCGGGCAGGTCGCCGGTCCGTTCTCGGATCTGTTCGCGGGCCTCCTCGCCGATCACCGACTGGAAGTCCCGGACCATCCGCGGGAACGGGTCCGGGCCGACGACGCTGCCGACCAGGTAGTGGGTGTCGTCGACGTTCTCGGCGAAGTCCTCGAGCGCGGCGTCGACGGCGTCGGCCAGCCCCTCGTCGCCGCGGGTGACCTCGTTGACCTCGGCACCCATCAGCCGCATCCGGAAGACGTTCATCTCCTGGCGCTCGACGTCTTTGGCCCCCATGTAGATCTCCGTCTCGAGGCCGAGCAGTGCGCCGACCATCGCGGTCGCGGTGCCGTGTTGGCCGGCGCCGGTCTCGGCGATGAGCCGGTCGCGACCGGCCTGCTTCGCCAGCAGGGCCTGCCCGAGACAGTTGTTGATCTTGTGCGCGCCGCCGTGGAGCAGGTCCTCCCGCTTGAGATAGATGTCGGCCCCGTAGCGATCGCTCAAGTTCCGCGCGTAGTACAGCGGCGTCGGCCGGCCCGCGAACGTCTCGAGCAGGTCGCGTAGCTCCGACTGGAACTCGTCGGTGGCCGCGATGTCGTCGTACGCGGTGGCCAACTGCTCGAGCGGTTCCTGCAGGGGTTCGGGGACGTGTCTGCCACCGTACCCTTCGAATGCTCCGTTGGACATACGTCCGTGACTGACACGCCGGCGGCAAATAGCTTCTGTGCTGTCCGGCCGCGACGGGCGCCATTGACGGTACTTGGCGTCTCGTGCGGCCGGACGTTGTGGACGTAGCCGCGGCTTCGGAACGGAGCTAGTCGGCCGAGACCGCTTTGGACGTCGCCGATCCGGCGGCGGATCTCCGGAGCCGGCTCGTCGGTGCCGTGGATCGGCTGGTCGCCGAGGGTCACTTGACAGCTATCTGGAATGACACGGTATCGCCAGCCGTTTCGTGATCCTGCTCCGTCAGCCCCACATGGCTGTCCAAGCGAGCGATTCCGGCTATCCCAGCGTCGATCGGATGGTGCGTATTTTGCCGGCTTCTCGAACACGACTACGGCCGCGGTATTGGGTCCGGGTCGCTCCGCTCAGAACAGCAGGACCAGCGCCGCGAGCGAGAGGGCGCTACTGGCGAGCAGTGCGATCAGAACGACGACGGCGGGCGTCCATCCAGTGGTACGGAGATCGGCGAGTCGGATCTCGGTGCCGAGACCGGCGAACGCGACCACGAACAGCCAGTTGTAGGCGTTCTCGATCGATGCCAACTGGGCCGAAGAGAGGACGCCGGCGCTCGCGACGACGGCGAGCCCGAGAAATCCCAGCACGAACTTCGGGAACTCGTCCCAGAGCGTCCGAACGGAGGGCCGACTGTCGCCGGCCGCGCGTGCGTAGTAGCTCGCGTATGCGAGAACGACGACGCCGATCAGGGCGTTTCGCGAGAGCTTCGTCATCGTCGCCCACTGTCCGGCGGCCTCGGAGTGGGCGAAGCCGACGGCCACGACGGGTCCGGTCGAGAACATGCTGACGCCGGCCCACGTCCCGAATACCATCCCCGAGAGACCCAACAGATCGCCGACGATCGGGTAGACGACGATCGTGACCGCGTCGAACAGCAGGACCGTCGCGGCCGCGTATGCGATCTGCTCCTCGCGGGCCCGAATCGAGCCGGCGACCGCGACGACCGCCGAGACGCCACAGATGCTGGCACCGGCCGCGAGCAGCGACCCCATTCGGTCGGCAAGCCCGAACACGTTGCGTGCGAGGAGTTCCACGACCAGCAGCGTCGTCGCGGTCACGCCGACGACGAGTAGCAGGACGACTCCACCGACTTCGAGGACGGTCTCGAGCGAGATCGACGCTCCCATGAGTACGATCCCCGTGCCCAGCCAGAGCTTGTGCGTCTCGATACCGGGCTCGAGGAAATCGGGAACCCCGACGGCGTTCGCCGCGACGAATCCGAACGCGATCGCGAGCAGGAGATGATTGACGCCGAGCGCGCCGGCGAGCGTTCGTGCGAGGAGCGCACCCAGACAGAGAGCCAGCAGGCCCGGCAGTAGTCGACGCCCGTTCATCGCCTCACCACGGAATCTGCAACTCGAAGAGGGCGACGAGTGCGACGATCGCCGCGCCGATCAGCACGCTCTGCCAGTCGCGCTCGAGGACCGTCCAGCGATCCGTCACGGCGTCGCCGATCGGCAGCCAGCCATCGGTCGACATGTGTCCGTGTTCGAGAGACGGCCGTAGTTAACTGTTGTCGATTTCGTCGTAGATTGCGGCGTGTGTTTCCGCTATCCTCGACAGGCCGATTCGATCGACGGACTGTCGGTTCGCTTCGACGACTCGCTCGAGGCCGGGGACGCATTCGGGGGACGGCACCCGCAGCTCCCGCATGAGCGGCGCCGACCATCAGAGACGAGCGATCGTCCCGCTGCTTGCACGCACTGGCTCGAGGCCTCGAGCATCTCGGGCGGCACCGGGTGGGCGTTGAAACACGGGCTGTGGATCGCGAATCGGGCCGGCCGCGCTCGTCGGAATCGTTTATGTATCCCGTCGCCCGTAGCGTGGGGTATGTCTCGAGGGTTCGAGTGGTTCGACGCGTTCCGCGAGGTCGCCCCCGAGTGGGCCGTCGTCCTGCTCGGGCTCGTGACCCAACTGGGAGACGTCTGGTTCCTCGGGCTGATCGTGGGAGTCGCCTACTGGGGGGCGACGGCCCGCCGGGACGAGGCCGCCGCCGTACTCGGCGCGATGTTAGCTGGCCTGTCGCTGATCACGGGCCTGAAGCACGTCTTCGCCCTCCCCCGGCCCGAGCGGGTACTCGTGGAGGCGAGTGCGCTGCCGGCGGCGGTTCAGCCGCTCCACCGTGCGACGGCGACCGCGACTGGCTACGGCTTTCCGAGCGGTCACGCCCTGATGACGACGGTCGTCTACGTCAGCCTTGCCGAGTACCTCTCGGTCGGCACGCGACGGCAGCGGTATCTCACCGCCGCCGCGCTCGTGACGGTCGTCTGCCTCTCTCGGGTCGGGCTCGGCGTCCACTACCTCGTTGACGTCGTCGCGGGCGTCGGCGTCGGGCTGGCGTTTCTGGTCCTCCTCTGGCGGCTGCTGGATCGGTATCCGACCCGCCGCGGCACGCTCGGACTCGGGCTCGCGGTCGGGTTCGCCGCCGTCGCCGTCGCCACGAGCGACGCTGATCCCGACGCCGTCCTCCTGTTGGGTACGTCGATCGGCGCGTTCGCCGGCTGGCAGCTCCCGGCCCTCGCTCGAGGGCTCGAGGCCGGACGCGGTCCGATACGAACGAGCCGACCGCTCGCGGCGCGAGCCCTCGCCATCCTCCTCGCGGCCGCGTCGCTGGCCGTGCTTACCAGTATTTACTGGCCCGAACCGCTGCTCGCCGCGAGCGGGGTTCTCGGCGTCGTCGCCGCTGCGTTCGTCGCGGTGCCCGTTCTCTACCACTCGGACCTCGAGAACTGCCTTGGGCGTCAGTCGCCCTCGCGATCGCAGTAAGTCCGTCGGGGCGAGGGCCGTGTTTATTTCTCGTCTTCGTCCGCCTCGTCGTCCGTCGCCTCCGCGTTGTCCGTCGCCGCCTCGTCGTCCGTCTCCGACTCGGATTCGTCGTCATCGGGCGGCTCGACTTTCATCTCGGAGGCGTCCTCAGCGGGGCTGGCCTCCGGTTCCGTCTCCGCCGTCTGGGTCGGCTGGGCCTGAGTCGGGTCCGGCCCGGTCGCCTCGCTTGTCTCGTCGGCCATCGCGGTGTCGGAGACGTCTACTTCCACCTCGTCCGTTCCGGTCTCGCGTCGGGGCTCTCCCTCGTCGGCTCCGAGATCTGGCCGGGACTGCGAGGGGTCCTCGTCCGGCTCGTCGGTGAACTCGATCCGCGAGCCCGAGTCCGCGGGGTCGTCGATCCCCCGGTCGGCCGTGATCTCGCCGTCGCCCTCGATCTCGGACTCACGGCCGGAGTCGACCCGCTCGGCGGCCGCACTGGCCGCGTCCGAGACGTCTTTCCCGTCGGTGCCGCCCTCGATATCCGGCACGCCACCGCTCTCGGCGCTCGAGCGGCGTCTGCGAAGCCCGTACCCGGCGAGCGCGCCCCCGGCGACGGCAAGCGGGATCGCCCGCCGGCGGTTCGCGGCCAGCGAGCGGACCGCGGCCGCGAGCAGGAGGCCGCCGCCGAGAACCGACAGGGTCCCGCCCCCGAGCGCGTCGGATGCCGCTGTGAGTCCGCTCTCCGGGTCGACCAGTTCCTTGCGGTCCGTGAGATCCTCGATCCCGGGTCGGTCATCGATCGATTCGTCGGTCGTCGCGTCGTCGTGGGGTGCAGTCATCCGTTCATCGCTGGTACGCCGTCCGGCCGGATGAAGATTCGACCGGCAACTGACTACCCGGCCGGGACGGTCCCGGTCATCGCCCGCCTCGAGCGATATCGGATATTGCGGTTCTGGAGCGCTTCCGACGACAAATCGGGCGATAGAACTGATTACGGCCCTGCATACTCCGGGCTGGTGACCTTCCCTCCACCGCGTGGAGATACCCCCATCCATGTCGGACTCGAACGGACGTGACGACGAGTCACATCGTACTGTGCGGAACGTGGTTCTCGTGGTTCTCGATACGGCGCGATCGAAAAGCGTCGGACTGCAGGGGTTTTCCGAAGGGCACGTAGCGGACCCCGATCACGTCGGCTCGAAATCGCTTCCGGGTGACCGGGCGGCGGGCGACGACGGCGGGGGCGCGCGCCCGACGCCCGCGGTGGCGCGACTCGCCGCCGAGGGTGTCGCCTTCGAGAACGCCTTCGCGACCGCGCCGTGGACGCTGCCCTCCCACGCGTCGCTGTTTACCGGCACCTATCCCTCCGAACACGGGACCCACGGCGGCCACACTTATCTCGAGGGCGATCTGCGGACGCTACCGGAAGCCTTCGCCGACGCGGGGTACGAGACGGTCGGCGTCTCGAACAACACCTGGATCACCGAGGAGTTCGGCTTCGACCGCGGCTTCGACCGATTGCGCAAGGGGTGGCAGTACATTCAGGCAGACGCCGACATGGGCGCAGTCGTCCGCGGCGAGGACTTCCGGGAGAAACTCGACGCGACCCGTGAGCGACTCTTCGACGGCAACCCCGTCGTCAACGCCGCCAACATCCTCTACAGCGAACTGCTCCAACCGGCCGGCGACGACGGCTCCGCCCGCGCGGTCGACTGGACCGCCGACTGGCTCGAGAGCCGACGCGACGACCGTCCTTTCTTCCTGTTCTGTAACTTCATCGAACCCCACGTCGAGTACGACCCGCCCCGCGAGTACGCCGAGCGGTTCCTCCCCGATGGGGCCGGCTACGAGGAAGCGACGGCGATCAGGCAGGATCCCCGCGCCTACGACTGCGAGGACTACGAGATCTCCGACCGGGAGTTCGCCATGCTGTGGGGCCTCTACCGCGCGGAACTCGCCTACGTCGACCATCAGGTCGGCCGACTCCGGACTGCACTCTCCGACGCCGGCGAGTGGGAGGACACCCTGTTCGTCGTCTGTGGCGACCACGGCGAACACGTCGGCGAACACGGCTTCTTCGGCCACCAGTACAACCTCTATGACACCCTGCTGAACGTCCCCCTCGTCGCCCACGGCGGCCCGTTCACCGGCGGCGACGCCCGCCACGACCTCGTGAGCCTGCTCGATCTCCCCGCTACCCTGCTCGAGACGGCCGGCGTCGACGACCCCGCGCTCCGCGAGGGGTGGTCGAGCCGGTCGCTGCATCCCGACTCGGACGACAACCCCCGCGAGGCCGTCTTCGCCGAGTACGTCGCCCCTCAGCCCTCGATCGAGCGCCTCGAGTCCCGCTTCGGCGCGATCCCCGACCGCGTCCGCGCGTTCGACCGGCGGCTGCGGGCGGTCCGGACGGCCGACTACAAGTACGTCCGCGGCGACGACGGCTTCGAACGGCTCCATCACGTCCGGTCGGATCCGCTCGAGGGGACGGATATCACCGGCGAGGAACCCGAGCGGGCCCGGGACCTTCGGCGGCGACTCGAGGCGCGGTTCGACCCACTCGAGGCGGCCGGAGAGTCGGGCGAGGTCGAGATGCGCGAGGGGACCAAAGACCGGCTCGCGGATCTGGGCTATCTGTAACGAGCGACGTCATCGCGAGACGAGCGGGTAACTGAACTGGCTCACCCTTCCGCGTACCACAGTGACGCCAGTCCGATCCCGACGGCGACGAACACCGAGAGGACGAGAACGAAGATAGTGATCCGTTCGCTGAAGAACACGATCGTCAGCACGATTCCCAGAAGGCTCGCGTTGAGGGCGATGAGGACGTCGAGGCGGCGACGGATGCCACGATCCATATTTCATTTCTCTATTCGGATCTGATAACTGTAGGTGTGATGTGTCGTCCGTTTGCTCCGGGTTGCTGTAGACCGAGTAACCGGCTGTGAGACGAGCGCTCTGCTATCGTGGCAACACGGCGGAGCCACGCCCTCCCCAGCCGATTTCTGCTCACGGGTGCGCAGCACCCGTTCGCATGGTTCGCGGGACCTCCGGTCCCGCGCTAACGCTCACTGCGCTCGCTCATCCCTCGCGCAGCGTTATCGGCCGTCCTCACTCCCGTTCGGACGACCGACAGCGCGCGCCACCGCACGTTGTTCCACAGGCCGTGGTACACACGGTATCAAGCGCGCAACTGTACACGCGGGGCGGTTTCCCGCCGCCGTCGGAACGTGGGGCCATGTCCACCAGCGGCCCCGCCGAAACGACGCCGTTCCCGTTTCCGACGCAGGTCGTCTACGACGGCACGTCTGATCGCCTTCGCGCCGCCGTCGACGTCGCCCCCGCAGCGATGGACGACGTGACCGTCGAGGTCGGCTCGCGTCGCCTCCGGATCGCGGTCGATCGCGGCGACAGCGTCGGGATCGGCGACCAACACGGCGACGAGCAGACTGCGAGTGATGACCGCATCGTCGAACGCACCGTCACGCCGCTTCCTCCCGGCCTCGAGTTCGGGGACGACCGACACGCGTTCTACAACAACGGCGTCCTCACCGTCTCGCTCGAGACGGAATCGTGAGTCTCGATCGACCACCCCGACGGGCTCTCATTTCCGGTCGATCGGAACCGAGCGGACTGCCTGCAGCACGTTTTTGCGCCCTTGCCCGGTAGGAGAGACGACAGTCACGGGACCAATGGTGACCCAGGACGCACGCTCGAGCGACGGCTTCCTCCCGTTCTTTCGCGAGTACACGAAGACCTGGATCCACGCGGTCGCGGCGGCCGGACTGACGGCGTTCGGGACGCTGTCGGTCTATCACCGCGCGTTCATCGCCCTCGCGCTGGCGTCCTATGTCGTCCCGCCGATCGTGTTGTACCTGTGGCGACCGGCGGCGGGCCGGGACGATCCACCCGAGCGGGCGGGCGACGCGACGGCCGCTCGAGACCGCGCGGCGACCGGTGACGCGGCGCTCGAGCGCCCGGATGTGGCGGCCGAATCCGCGGACGGCGACGGACACGACGGCGTCGCTCTCGGCTCGGACGACGACCGTCCCGACGTCGATACCGGCGATGGAGCATCCGGGACCGACGCCGCCAGCGAGACCGAGCGGCCCCACGCCCGCGAGTGGCGGCCCGTCGACGTTCCCACCGAGGCGACGCTGCGGGACGTCTGCGTGACCGACGGCGGCGCGGCCCACGCCGTCGGCGAGGACGGGGTCGTCCTCTCGGCCTCCGGCGGCGACACCGAGTGGTCGGTCGCGCTCGCGGACGGGCCCGCCGCGCAGGGCGAGGAGTTACAGGGGGTCGACGCGACGGCCGACGGCGCGGCAGTCTGGGTCGCCGGCGACAGCGGCGCGGTGGGCCGGCTCGAGCCCGAGACGGGACTGCACACCGATTACACGGCCCCGCTCGAGATCACGAACAACTGGCTGGGGGTCGCCGTCGCCGGCCGGAGCGGCGACGAGACGGTTCTGCTGATCGACGGCTCCGGAGCCGTCTGTCGCGGGCGCTACCGCGACGGCGAGATCGGGTGGGACAAGCCCGTCACCCCCGGCAGCGGCTCGAGCCTGAGCGGGGTGGCGCTGGCGGATGCGTCGGTCGGCTACTGCTGTGACACGAACGACGCGGTCTTCGAGACGACCGATGGCGGGGCGTCGTTCGACCGCGTCGGCCCCGTCGGCGCCGGCGGCACGCTCGAGGCCGTGGCGACGCTCGGCCGCGGCGACTGTCTGGTGAGCGCGGACGACGGCGTCGTCCACCGCTACGGCGGGTCGACGTGGACGCCCGAGCGAGTCGGCGAGGCGGCGATCTGCGGGCTGGCCCGTCGAGAGGGGGAGACCATCGCCTGCGACGCCGACGGCGTGATCCACGAGCGCAGCGGGACGGACTGGGACGCGATCGACGCGGGGCCGCTCGAGTCGCTGATCGGCGTCGCGGTCGCGCCAGACGGCCGGCGGGCGGTCGCGGTCGGCGACGAGGGGACCATCGTCGAGCGGCGATGAGCGACGGTCGGATCGGCCACTGTTATTGCCGTCGAACTCACAGCGCCTAGCGTGAGCGATCGAGACGCGACTGGCGACGGAACCGACCGCTGTCGGCTCTGCGGCACGCCGCTCTCGGGGGCCAGTGAGCGGGCCGCCGACGGCTTCTGCTCGAGCGGCTGTCGCGATATCGCCGCCGAGTACGGAACCGGCGACGACGCCGGCCCCCGTTCGACGGACCAGCCGGCCGACGCGAGCCCGGACGCGACGGCGGAGACCGACGGGACCGTCCGGACCTTCTTTCGGGTCGACGGCATGCACTCGGCCAGTTGCGAGGCCTACCTCGAGTCCGTCGCCGAGGGCCGCGACGGTGTTCGCGACGCCGAGGCGAGCTACGTCACCGAGACGGTCCGGGTCGATCACGACCCTGATCGGATCGGCGCGGACGCCCTCGAGGATGCGCTGAGTACGCTTGGCTACACCGCGTACCGGCGCGAGGACGCAAGCGCTGACGAGGATACCGGTGGCACCCGCCGCTCCCGGGAGATGGACGGGCTCCGGAAGCGCCGCGCCGACGACATGCTCGAGATGCGGTACGTCGTCGGCGTCGTCTTCGGCTCCTTCCTGCTGTTGCCGTTCGTGGCGGTCTTCTATCCGATGTACCTGACCGCGTTTACCGACTGGGGCGCGATCGCCCACTTCGAGGGGTCGTTCACCGGCTTTAGCGGCTCCCTCTATCTCCCGCTGTTCGTCGTCCTGACCGGCGCGATCGTCTACCTGACCGGCGGCCCCGTCCTCCGGGGCGCGTACGTCAGCCTGAAGCTCCGGCGGCCGACGACGGACCTGCTCGCGGCGCTGACGATTCTGGGCGCGTACACGTACGCTTCGATCACCGCCGCGCTCGGCCGGACCGACGTCTACTTCGATCTGACCATCGTCGTCGCTTCGCTCGTGATGGGCGCGACCTACTACGAGTCGACCGTCAAGCGCCGTGCGACCGACCGGCTGACCGACCTCACCGTCTCGCAGGTCGACACTGCTCGGCTGTACGCCGAAGACGGCTCCACGACCGAGATCCCCGTCGCCGACCTCGAGTCCGGCGACCGCCTGCTCGTCCGCGAGGGCGAGCGGATCCCGGTCGACGGCCGGCTGGCCGAAGGCGAGTGTACCGTCGACGAGGCCGTCGTCACCGGCGAGTCGCTCCCGGTCCCGAAGGAAGCCGGCGACGAGGTGGTCGGCGGCTCGGTCGTCACGACCGACGCGGCGGTCGTCGACGTCGGCGAGCGGACCACCAGCAGCATCGAGCGGCTCACCCGGGTCGTCTGGAACGTCCAGAGCGCCGACCACGGCGTCACGCGCCGAGCCGACGAACTCGCCGCCCGACTCGTCCCCGCCGTCCTCGCGGTCGCCGCCCTCGTCGGCGTCGGGGCCGCTCTCACCGGTGCCGGCACGACCGCGACCGCGCTCGCGGCGCTCATGACGCTTATGGTCGCCTGCCCGTGGGCGCTCGGGTTTGCGACTCCCTACTCCGTCGCGACGAGCCTGGAAGCGGCCCTCGAGCGGGGCATCGTCGTCTTCGACGAGACGGTCTTCGAGCGCCTGCGCGCGATCGACGTCGTCGTCTTCGACAAGACCGGGACGCTGACGACCGGCGAGATGTCCGTCCGCGAAGCCGACGCCCCCGATGACCTGCTGGCGGCCGCCGCCGCCCTCGAGCAGCGGGCGGCTCACCCGGCCGCGGCGGCGATCGCGGCGGCGTTCGGCGACGGGAGCGAGACAACTGGCGAGGCCGACGGCGCGGCCCGGGCCGACGGGGGCTCGGCCGCCGCGAGCGACCTCGAAGTCCGGGAGTTCCACACCCACGCGACCGGGGTTGAGGGTATCGTCGACGGACGACGGGTAGTGGTCGGCCACCCGGACCTGTTCCGGGAGCGGGGCTGGACGCTTGAGGACGGGCTCGAGACGCGCCTCGAGCGGGCTCGGGAAGCGGGACGGCTCCCGGTCGTCGTCGGCCGGGACGGCGATGCGGAGGGGCTCGTGATCGTCGGCGACGAACCGCGTGAGGGGTGGGAAGAGACGGTGACGGCGCTCTCCGAGTCCGGCGTCGAGGTCGTGGTCCTGACCGGCGACGACGGGACAGCCGCCGACGCCTTCGCGGCGCATCCGGGCGTCGATCACGTCTTCGCCGGCGTCTCGCCCGACGGGAAGACGGCGGCGATCGAGCGGCTCCGGGCCGACGGCCGCGTGGCGATGGTCGGTGACGGCACCAACGACGCGCCCGCGCTGGCCGCGGCCGATCTGGGGATCTCGCTGGGCAGCGGGACGGCGCTGGCCGCCGACGCGGCCGACGTCGCCATCGCGGACGACGACCTCGCCGCGGTCGAACGGGCCTTCGCGCTGGCTCGGGCAGCCCGCGGCCGGATCAGACAGAACCTCGGGCTCGCGTTCGTCTATAACGCCCTCGCGATCCCGCCGGCAGTCCTCGGGCTCGTGAACCCGCTGGTGACGACCGTCGCCGTCGTGATCGGCACGCTGCTGATCGTCGGCAACGCCGAGCGGTCGTTGCTCGCGGACTGACCCGGGGAGTCGATGCCGGGGAGACATACCGGGAGGACAAACTACAGGGATCGCCGTGACCGATCCACGGCCGGATGACTGGACGGATGGACCGTCGCCGCGCGTACGCGGCCGTCGTCGTCGGGACGCTGGGCTACACCTGCCTGATGTTCGTCTGGTTCTCGCTGCCGGCCTATCTCTCGACGATCATCGACGATCTCGGGCTCTCGGGGACCCAGGCCGGCGTCGTCGCCGGGGCGGTGCCGCTTACCTACATCCCGATCGCGCTGTTTTCGGGCGTCGTCGTCGACCGGATCGGGCCGGGCCGGAGCCTCGCCGCGGGCGTGTTGATCTACGGCATCGCACAGGTCGCTCGCAGCTTCGCGGCCGGCTTTCCCTCCCTGCTCGCCGCGACCCTCCTGATCGGCGTCGGCGCGACCGCGATCACCTTCGGGCTCCCGAAGCTCGTCTCGGTGCTGTTCCCGCCCGACGAGACCGGCCTCCCGTCCTCGATCTATCTGGTCGGCGCGTCGACGGGGACTGCGAGCGTCTTCGCCGTCGGCCGGCCCGTTCTCGGCCCGCTGCTCGGGGGCTGGCGGCCCCTCTTTCTCTGGAGTGGCGTCGTCGCGATCGCGTACGGCCTGCTGTGGCTCGGCGTCGCGCACCGACTGGGGATCGACGCCCGCAATCGAGCGGCCAACGACGCCGACGACGCGGACTCCTCGCTCTCGCCTGCGGCGATCGCTCGCGACCTGAAACTCGTGCTGACCCACCGCGAACTGCAGCTGGTGGTCGTCGTCGGGACGATGTACCTGCTGATCGCCCACGGGACCCAGAGCTGGCTCCCGACGCTGCTCGAGGCTCGGGGTTACTCGGCCGATCGGGCCGGCCGGACGACGAGCCTGCTGGTGGCCGCGAACGTCGTCGGGGTATTGACCGTCCCGGCGGTCGCCGACCGGCTGGGGGTCCGCCGCACCGCCCTGATCGTCTGCGGACTGATCGCCGCGGTCGGCCTCTCGGGTATCCTCTCGAGCGGGCTCGGACTCGCCCTGCTCGGGAGCGTCCTCGTCACCGGCTTCGGCTTCGGCTTCGGCGGACTCTCGCCGCTTATCCGGGCGATCCCGCCGGAACTCGAGGGGATCGGCGCGCGCCTGACCGGCACCGCGGTCGGCTTCATCTTCGCCGTCGGCGAGATCGGCGGCTTCCTCGGGCCGGTACTCGTCGGGACGCTGTACGACCGTACCGGCTCGTACGCGCCGGGGTTGGGACTGTTGGCCGCGGCGGGGCTCGTCGTGGCGGTCGCCGGCAGCGTGTTGCGGTTTCGGTACGGGGACGCCTGACAGCCGCGAACGCGCCGGCACCGGCGACCGGCCCGGGATCGATCATCGTCTCGGTCACCGTCGGGTCCGCTCGAGGCCGTACGGGATCACGAGCCCCGGCCGGCGTGACTCGAGCTATAGTAGCCGCTGAAACGATTCACACACTGATCGCAACGCCGTCGTTCGATCAGGTGTGCAATGACTTTCAGTGGCTACTATAGCCGTCGTCCGACTTCCGTCGTGCCGGTGGGGTCTTCGAGAGGTACGTCCCCAACCGGCCGCGGTTGTCGGCGACCCACCGGTAGGCGCGCTCCCGAAACCGTTCGTAGTCCTCGAACTGCCGGAGGAACCCGACGGCGTCGCCGGCGGGCTCGACGACGTCCGTCCGCCTGAACGCCTCCTCGATCGAGGCCCCACAGGAGTAGACCCCCTCGTCGGTGACCATGTGCGAACACTCCTCGTAGTCCTCGGGCAGCCGAGCCAGCAGGTCCTCTGAGAGATCACTGAAGCCGACGATCCGGAGGTCCGTCCGGTCGTCGAAGAAGTCGGCCCACCACGTACAGAACCCGCAGTCGTCGTCGTAGACGAGCGTGGCCTCGCTCATACCCCATCTGGGGGCCCGACGCTACTAACGCTTGTTCTCGAGGTGGGGTGACGATCGATCCAACGGGCTCGAGTTCGCTCGAGCCGGACGTTCGCCGTCCGCACCGACCCGCGCTCGGTTCCCCGCCGGAACCTTCTTGAAACCGCTGGGCAATCCTGAGCCATGAGCAGTGCGGCCCGGCCGCTCTCGGAACCGCAGGTACTGGCCCACGCCAAACGGCGACTCTTTCCCGCCGACGACGAGTCGGCCGCCTACGCAGTCGCCGACACCCAGTTCGCCAGCGAGGAGTGGCTTCCCGGCCGCCCGGTCGCGCCCGCGATCCGCGAGCGGTTGGCCCCGTTCAACCACGTCCGACTCGGCAGCGGCTACCCCGATCTCGTGGGGGTGCGTGCCCTCGAGCCTGAGCTGCTAGCGGTCGAGCGGGTCGGCGACGAGCCGCCCCTGATCGCGATCGAGGCGAAAGGCGAAACCAGCGGCGGCGTCGACACCGAGCGCGGGATCGTCCAGGCCTACGACCGCCTCGGCGAGGCGAACGCGGCGTATCTCGCCGCGCCGATCGACGCGATCGCCGAGACCGACCGCACGCTCGCGACCGAACTGAACGTCGGGATCCTCGGCGTCGACAGCGCGGGCTCGGTCGAGCCCCTCGAGGTGCCCCGCGTCGTCGGCAACCGGACGACGACCGAGGCGACGGCGCTGCGGTTCCAGGCGAGCGTCCAGGGGGTCGCCAACGCCTCCTTCGGGCTGAACCATCCCAAGAACTACCTGGGGTATCCGCTGGCTCACTACGCGGCCGGCGAGACGGCGACGCTGCTGTCGGAATACGACATTGTCGGGGCCGTCGACGACGCGCGCCGCGGAGCCGCGTTCCTGGGCCTGATCGAGGACCGGCCGGGTCTCGAGGGCGATTCCCTGACGCCGCTGGGCGAGGAAGTCGTCCGGTTCGCGAAGAGCCATAGCGGCTCCGTCGAGGCGGCGCTTTCGGAGTTCGCGGACTGGTACCGATCGCGGAAGCGCTTCGTCGACCTCGCGCCGGCGTGGGGGCGGCTCGCCCGGCGGGTCCTCTTCGACTACGAGGCGACGGGCCTCCTCGTCCGGGAACTCCAGCACATGCACGAGGACGGGATCGCCGATCCGTCGCTGGTCGACGTCGTCGAGTATCTCCACGAACTCCACCCCTCCTTCACCGTCGAACTGTTCGTCCGCGGCGACGACGGCGTCCGCGGCCGGGTCCTGACCGACGACGGCGAGCTGCGGCGCGGCCCCCTCGAGGACGGGTCGATCTACCACTCGCCGACCGTCTTCCAGCTGAAGACGATGCTGTTCCACGCTGGGATCCTCGAGACGCGGGGGACGGAACCGCACCGGCTCGAGCCGCTCGCGGATAGCTGGGCGCTTCGGGAGCCGGTGTGATCGCTTCGGCTGGTCGCTTCGAGCGGCCGTTCGGTGATCTCTCCAATCAGTACTCTTTCCGCGTTGGCTCTCGAACCAACGACAGAGCGGACGGTTTCGGCCAACGATCTCGACACGTCCGGCCGATCACACGTCTACGACGACGGCAGGTGATACATCATGCCCACCACAAACGTACTCCTGGTCACGATCGGGGTCGCCGACGGACTCTCCAAGGAGGGCCGCGAGGCGATTCGAACGCTGCGGGGCGGCGAGTCCGTCGACCGACCGGCGACGGTAACGTTCGCGAACGAGCGACAGTTGAGCGACGTGTTCAACGAGCGAACGTACGCGCTGCTTCGCGTGATCCGCGACGAGGATCCCGAAAGCATCCGCGAGACGGCCCGGGTCGTCGGCCGCGACGTGAAAAACGTCCACGAGGAACTGACGACCCTCGAGGCGCTGGGGATCATCCGGTTCGACGACGACGGCCGGTCGAAGCGGCCGGTCTTTCCCTACGACGACCTCATCATCAGTCCGTTCGCGCACGACAGCAGTGATTCCGCTCCCGCAGCTCCCTAATTACGTGATCGTCGGCTCCTACTCGCTATCGGATTCGAGATCGTCGGCATCGAGTTCCCCCTCGAGATACTGCACTCCGGGGCCAGCGATTTCGTAGTAGCCGCGCTCGACTCGAGTGACGAGTCCGTACTCGACGAGGACAGAGAGACGTCGGTTCACGTGGACGCGTGACTTGTCGATATTCTTCGCGATGACTTGCGGCGAGAGCAGCAACCCCGAGTCGAGAATCTCGAGAATGCGCTCGTCGGTGGGTAATTGCATCCACTCGCCGGGTTGTCGCATTGTTTTTGGGTAGCAAAACAGCTCCTTACGACTATCGATACGATAGATGTACGCTACCCACAGAATTCACCAGTGTTACTAATTAGTAACAAACGTTATTAGGGAACGGATGGAACTTGTTGGTACACGGGAACGAATCGTGAGACGACAACCTTGTCTCAGGAGAAAGCGGCGCGGTGCCCTGACACCGGGCCGCGACAGCTCCCGTATCACGCTACGGAAGCCATGTCCGACGACAATTCACGGGACCATGAAGGTCCCGACCGACCCGACGTATCGATCCCATCCGCGTCCGATGCCGAACTGACGGATGGCACCGTCCGCGAGCGCCTCGAGGTGATCGACCGACTCACGCGGTCGTTGCTCGCCGATATCCAATCCGGGGCAGAAACCGCGCCGCCCGCGGACGCCGACGATCGCTCCGAGGCCTGCCGGCACGTTCGGGAGATCAGGGCCGAGGCCAGCCGCGTCGGCCTCCTGCTGTTCGGCCCGGAGATGGCGATCCCCTACGATCCCGCTACCCACGACGGCGACGCGCTGGCGGTTTCTCGTAGTGGCTCGCTCACGACGGCGTTTCGAGGTCCGGAACCCGGGTCGCTCGAGCAGAATCGTCAGCGGGACAGTGATGGATAGGTAACGGCTTTCGTTCGTTTCGGGGTTCGAATGTACGGGCTCGGTTTATTCTCGATTTCGGCTCCTCGAAGGTCGATTCTGGTCTAATTAGAGGAACTGGTCGCCTATCCAGGGACACAGGCGCGGATGGCCAAGACAGCGCTGGTCATATATCGGTCAGTTCACAATATTGCTGATCTTCTCAACAGGATCGTCAGCCGCACTGTGGAGTCCCTTGTTGTGTTTGTCCGGAGAAAGATCCATTATCGTTCAGTCCATATTATTTCCAAAATGAGAGGGTTGTTGAAATCCAAGGTGTTCACAACTAACTGGAATGCATGGGATAATAAATGGGCCCCCATCGTAGCTGCACCGTTTTTAGCCATTCTCGGTGTGGGAATTGGTACAGTTTTGAGTGGTTACGTTACATCATCCGAACTGGGTCAGACCCTAGTAATGGGTTTCTTTTTATTTGTGACAATGATGACGGGATTCACACTTCTTGCGCTTGTTGATTAGCACAGTACGGGCGCGAAACCCTTTCTCGCGGGACTTCTCATCTCTGCCATCTCGGTCTGGAACCGAGGACTCCATCCACTGCGCGACGCGGCCTCGAGCGACCCTATCACCACGAAAAGGAGACCAATCCCCTCCCGAGTCCGCTTACCGTTCGCGTTCGGGCGCGGACGGATCCTCGAGCGCGACCTCGATCCCACCCGCTTCAGCAGAGACGGTGATCGAGTAGCCGTGATAGTCGAACGCAAGACTCTCGAAGCCCGCGGCATCGGGCAGCGAGTCCAGCAGGTCGGGATCGATCGCGTCGTAGAGCGACTCGAGCGCCGTTGGATCGGCATCCTCGAGTTGGGAGACGAGGTCGATGACGGCCATACTGAGCTGCTCGCCTTCACTGAGAGAAACGGCTGTCGTCTCGATCGATTGCATCACTCTTGCTGGGGGGCCGTCGGTAAAGAAAATATCCCACTATTGCAGCCCATCCGTTCTGGACGAAACGACAGTCAGATAGCCAGATACGTGTGCGGCGGTGCGACGGCCCCGCTCTCGGTGCCCCGGTCGTGGCGTCGCCGACTCGAGTGTCACTCCCGGCGGGGGACCTCGTGGCGACCGAAGCCGTACCGCAGGCGGTTGGCGAGCCGTCGCGAGAACCGGCCGTCGTCGGCCCGCGAGCCGAACCGCTCGGAGAGGGCGGTGTAGATCAACGGCAGCGGGACCTCCTGCTCGAGGCCTTCCTGGACGGTCCAGGTGCCGGTCGAGCCGCCCTCGACGCGGTCCGCGACGGTGCCGAGATCGCTGCCCTCCTCGCGGAAGGCTTCCTCGCAGAGTTCCAGCAGCCACGAGCGGATCACCGCGCCGTTGTTCCAGACCGACGCGACCGACTCGAGGTCGAGGTCGTACCGGCCCTCGTGGAGGAGTTCGAACCCCTCGCCGTAGGCCTGCATCAGGGCGTACTCGACGCCGTTGTGGATCATCTTGACGTAGTGGCCGGAGCCGGCGGGCCCCATCCGGCCGTGGCCGTCCGGGCCCGTCGCGACGGCGTCGAAGACCGGCTCGAGTTCGTCGTAAGCCCACTGGGGGCCGCCGACCATCAGGGAAAAGCCCAGTTCCGCGCCGGCGGGGCCGCCGGAGGTGCCGCAGTCGAGGTAGGCCGCGGGACAGGACTCGGCCCGGCGCACCGAGTCCTCGAAGTAGGAGTTGCCGCCGTCGACGACGACGTCGTCGCCGTCGAGGTGGGGCGCGAGCTCCTCGAGCGTGACGTCGACGGCCTCGCCGGCGGGGACCATCAGCCAGATGCGTTTGTCCGCGCCCAGTCGCTCGAGGAGGTCGTCGATCGAGTCGGCGGGGGTCGCGCCCGCGTCGGCGGCCGTCGCGACGGCTTCCTCGTCGAGGTCGAAGGCGACCACGTCGTGGCCCGCCGCGAGGGTTCGGTCGACGACGATCTGTCCCATCCGTCCGAGTCCGATTACGCCCAGTTGCATGGATAGGGGTCGGCCGGCCGGTGTGGTAGGGGTTGCGGTTCCGGGTCCGCGGGCGCGTCGGGATCAGTCCCCGTCGGCCGACGGCGCGGGCTCGAGCGCGATCTCGACCCGGCTGCCGCCCAGCTCCGACTCGGCGAAGGAGACGCTGCCGCCGTAGCTGTCGACCATCCACCGGACCAGCCAGAGGCCGAGCCCGCTGCTGTGGGTCAGCTGCGTGATATCGGTCTCGCCGGTGACGACGTCGATCTCGGCGGGCGGGATGCCGGGCCCGTCGTCGGCGACCGCCAGCCGGACCCGACAGTCCTCGCGTGCCACGGCGACGTCGACGGTCGGCTCCGGACCCCCGTGTCGGATGGCGTTCTCGACGAGGTTCTCGACGACCAGCCCCAGTCCGGGATCGGCCCAGGCCGAGGGGTCGTCGGCCGCCGAGACGGAGACGGTCGCGCCGTCGGGGTCGAGCCCCTCGACGGTCTCCGTGACGGTCGCGGCGACGTCGATCGGCTCGAGGTCGCCGTCGCGATCGAGCGCGTACTGGATGGCACGGGTCTTCTCGCTGGTACCCGCGAGGTCGGCCGCGGTCTCTCTGAGCGTGTCGGCCGCGTCGACGAGGTCCGGGTCGTCGAGCCGTTCGCGGAGGAGTTCGGCGTAGCCGATGACGACGGTGAGATCGTTCCGGAGGGTGTGCCGGAGGACGCGGTTGAGGACCTGCAAGTACTGTTCGCGTTCCTTGCGCTGGGTGATGTCCCTGACGACGCTGACGGTACCGTGGAACTCGTCGTCGTCGCCGTCGTGGGGCAACAGCGAACACTCGATCTCGACCGGGAACCGCTCCCCGTCGGCGGTCGTGTAGGTGGCTTCGAAGGCCCCGCTGTCACAGTCGGCGTCCGAGAGCAGGTCCTCGATGTGGTCGACCGCGCGGTCGTCGGACTCGTCGGCGAAGATGCGGGACACGGGCTCGCCGACGAGTTCGTCGCGAGCGTAGCCCAACCGTTCGGCGAGCGGGTCGGTCACGAGCGTCAGGCGAGCGTCGCCGTCGATGGCGTACACCATCCCCTCGACGGTCTCGAGGATCCGTTCGTGGCGCAGCAGTTCCTCGCCGCGTTCGGCCCGTTCTAAGGCGGCGGCCGCGCTGGCGGTCAGCAACTGCGCGAGCTGGACGTGCTGGTCGTCGAACGCGTCGACGACCGGCGACCCGACGTTGAGCAATCCGTGGTCCCCGAGCGGGACGCACATGCCGGCCTGCAGCTGGTCGTACTCGTGTGGCGAGTTGGTTCGGAGGTCCTCGATGAGGACCGGTTCGCCCCGGCGAAACGCCTCTCCCATCGGCCCCTCGCCGAGGCCGACTCGCGTTCGCCTTCGGATTTGATCGCCGCTTGCCTCCGAGACGGCCGTCAGGACGAGATCGTCGGAATCGGCGTCGTGAAGCCGGACCGTGGCGAGATCGAACCCGAGAACGCGTTCGGCGGCCTCGACGACGACCTCCGAGACGTCGGCACGTGATTCGCAGGCGAACAGCGAGCGGGTCGTCTCGAGCAACCCGGTGACGACGTCCGCGCGGCGGCGGCGTTCGGTCACGTCGCGGACGACGCAGACGAACGCGATATCGTCCGAACCGGCCGCCGAAAGCGGCGTGACGTTAGCCTCGACGTGGACGACTCCGCCGTCGACTCGCTGGAGTTCGGTTTCGACCGTTTCGCCGGGGGTCGGTGATCCGACTACGGCCATCCAGTCACGGTACGCATCTTCGTCGATGATCGACGCCGCCGAACGCCCGACGAGACCCTCTC
Organism: Natrinema sp. H-ect1; assembly: GCF_041821105.1. NCBI lineage: Archaea > Methanobacteriati > Methanobacteriota > Halobacteria > Halobacteriales > Natrialbaceae > Natrinema > Natrinema sp. H-ect1. The sequence continues at coordinate 268,750 of NZ_JBGUBA010000002.1, forward strand.
GGTCAGCACCCACGAGATCGGCGAAGGCATCGTTGACGTGGACGAATCGCCGATCCGAATCGACGACGATGACGGCGTCGTCGAGCCGATCGAGGGTGCGTTCGCGGGCGGTGCGAACCCGCTCGAGTTCGCGCCGTCGGGACCGGTCCTCGAGTCGCTCCCCGAACGGGTCGTCCCCGGACACGATCGCGTGGAGCCGACCGAGGATCGCGTCGCGCTCCGCAGGCCCGACCGGTGGGGCCTGCCCGTCAACCGTTTCCGTCCGAGCGGTGAGGTCGGTTCCCACGTCGGCCGAAGCGGGCGATTCGGTCGCGGCGTCGACCGTGGCCGGTCGGATCGTGCTGTCTCTCTCGCCGTTCGAGAGGGCCTCGATGCGATCGATGAGGGATGGTTCGCCCGTCCGGACGACGTACTCCGTCGCACCGGCTCGCGTCGCCGCGGCCGCGGCGCTCCCATCGGGCGTTGCCGTCGTATAAATGATCGGCACCGCCGGTGCGACGTCGCGGACTTCGGCGACGGTTTCGACGCGATCGCTGCCGGTCCCGTCGACGATCACACAGTCGACGCGCGTCGTCTCGAGGCAGTCGACGACCGCCGCCCGGTCGCCCGCCGTGACCACGTCGAAGGCGGCGTCGAGGTCACACGGCGGCGTCGGATTACCGACGAAAACGACGTGCTGGCCGGCTCGGGACACGGTCTGGCCAACGGTTGGTGCCGTTGGTCATTAATGTTGTGGCGAGATACCATGGGTCGAGGGAGCAACCTACGCGATCGGTTCCTCGAGGCGCGCCCAGCCGATCGCATCGAGGACGACGATGCGGTCGTTGTACCGAACGTAGACCCCGTTGTACCCGTCATCGTCGGCATCGTAGTACGGCAGCGACTGGCGGATCCGGTCGACGACCGACCACGCGCCGTCGCGCTCGAGCGTGACATGTTCCCACTCCTCGTGTGCGCCGTTGCGGACCGCGCGATCGAGCGCCTGTCGTGCGCCGGGAATCCGCCCGAGCCGCTCCGCCGAGGCGTCGACGATCGTGGCGTCGTCGGGGACCTCGTCCGGGCCGATGACCCGCGCGCCGAGGTCGGCTTTCGATCGCGAGGCGCCGGTCGCCGACCGGTCCGAACTGAGTACGTAGCCGGCGACGGCGGCCGTCCCGACCGCAAGCAGTGATAGTGCCATGTCCTTACCCCTGATCATTAGCGAGTACCTTACAGTAACTGACTAAGTATCTTTCGCAAGAACGTTCGTTGCGAAGGTGTTCCGCCGGAAACCGATCGTCAGTCGCCGCTATAGGAAGCTAGCGACGTTGCCCGACAGCAGCCCCGCAACCACCAGCAGGCCAACGGCTGCGATCGCCGCCGCGCGGAAAACGGGCAGGGCGTCGCGGGCCGGCTCGCGGATCTTCTTGCCGGTGAGACCGGTCTCGAGTCGCTTCGCCCCGATCTCGACGAGGGCAGTCAGCGCCAGCCAGAGCGCGAGCATCGAAAGGACGAGGTGGCCGTTCGTCGAGCCAAAGAGCGTCTCGCTGGTGTAGAGCCGCCCCGCCAGATGCCCGCCCGAGAGAAAGAGGACGAGCGAACTCACGCGCGAGACGGTCGTCAGCTTCCCCGAGATCACCTCGAGCGGGTGGGTCGTGTTGAACGCGCCGTCGCGTGCCAGCGGCAAGACGACGGCGGCGACGAAACAGACGCTGCCGGCCCAGAGGGCCGCGAAGACGAGATGGAGTGTTCTGGCTGCGAGAACGTCGATCATACGGCATCGCTCGAACAGCGGGCGTATCAGCGTTCCGACTTCGGATCGCCCGACTGTCGCGACGGCTGTCGTGTCCGCGGTCACTCGAGCCAGTCGGGCGTCCACGCGACCAGCCGTCGCCGACAGAGCGCGTAGAGCAACGACACCGCGAGGCCGCCGGCGGCGGCGGTGACGAGCCATCCCTCGAAGACGAGCAGGGCCGGAACCGCGAGCGCGACGCCGAGAACGGCGTCTTCCGGCGCGCCGTCGTAGCGGATCCAGCGCCGCGGCCGGAGCCAGCGGCCGCGCACGTGATCGTAGACCGCGCGGTCGGAGCGGTCGTTCCACGGGTCCATCTCCGGCCCGCCGCCGATCGAGTCACTGACGGCGTGGAGCCAGGCCGTGACCGCGAACGCGGCGACCGCAAGCGTCGCGCTCGCCGGAGCGACGGCCGCGACGGCGACGGCGGGGGCGGCGGTCGCGAGCCCGGCGACCGGAAAGTGAAACGTCCGCCGATGCGCGAACGCGAGGTCGAGATCGGGAGCCAGTCCGCCGAGGATCGCCCCGAGCGCGAGCGCCGTCCCGAACTCGGGAACGTGGTACGCGACGGGGGCGACGACCGCGAGCCCGGTAAACACGTGCGTGGTCGCCATCATCGGTACGAGCGGCTACGAGGGGAACGGCAAAAACGGCCGCGGTCACTCGAGGTGTTCGCCCTGATAGCTCCCCTCGTAGACGTCCTCGTGATCGGCCCTGGCAAAGACCAGTTGGGCGATCCGCGCGCCGCGTTCGAGTTCGATGTCGTGGTGGACCTGCAACAGGCCCTCGCCGCGACCCTCGTAGCCGGCGTCCCAGACGGCCGTGTTGAGCATACAGGAGTTTCGCATGAGCGACGACCGGGGGTAGACGAAGCCGACGTGGCCCTCCGGGATCGCGATCCGCTCGCCGTACCGGACGACGTAGGCCCCCTTCGGCAGATAGTAGGTGTCGGGATCGGCCTCCTCGAGTTCCTCGAGCGGGCGGGCGATCCGGTCGCCGATCTGCTTCCCGTCCCGGGTGATGCGGCCCGGTTCCAACTGCTCGAAGACGACGTCGGCGGTCAGGTCAACCCCGTTGGGCTGGACCTGCTCGTCGGTCGTCGGCGAAACGTGGTCGGCGACGAACGCACCGGAGCGGAACATCGTGTTGGTTCGACGCCGCGGCGTTGAGAAAAGCGTATCCGTTCACGGTGACCCGACGGTGCGGTAGCATCCGTCACGCCGCGACCCAGCCCGTCACGGTCCCGTCCGCCGGTTCGTGCCGGCCGGCCCGTCGTCGCGTGTCCCTTGCGGGAGCATCTGGTCCTGCTGAAACTGCGTTCAACGAACGGGCAGCCGACCGGCAATATTTACGGATCGCGTTCCGATTCGGGAGGTGGTATTGGGCCCTACATCGGTAGAAACACGCTGGATTTATCAGGACGGACGGCCGACTTTTGGGTGCTATGGGACAGACTCTCACCGAAAAGATTCTCGACGACCACCTCGTCGAGGGCGAACTCGAGACCGGCGAGGAGATCGGGATCGAGATCGACCAGGTACTTACCCAGGACACGACCGGAACGATGGTCTGGCTCCAGTTCGAAGCGATGGGACTGGACGAAGTCCAGACCGAAATCGCCGCGCAGTACTGCGACCACCAGACTTATCAGTTCGACTTTAAGAACACCGACGACCACCGTTTCCTGCGTTCTGCGGCCGGTAAATACGGCGCTTACTTCTCTCGACCCGGCAACGGCATCTGCCACAACGTCCACCGCGAGAACTTCGCGGCTCCCGGCAAGACCCTGCTGGGTTCGGACAGCCACACGCCCACGCCCGGCGGCCTCGGCGAACTCGCCATCGGCGCCGGCGGGATCGACGTCACCGTCGCCATGGGCGGCGCTCCCTACTACATCGAGATGCCCGAAGTCGTCAACGTCCGCCTCGAGGGCGAACTCCCCGAGTGGGCCACCGCGAAAGACGTCATTTTGGAGCTGCTCCGTCGCCTGACGGTCAAGGGCGGCGTCGGCAAGATCCTCGAGTACACGGGCCCCGGCGTCGAGTCGCTGACCGCGCCCGAGCGGATGACCATCACCAATATGGGCACCGAACTGGGCGCAACCTCGTCGATCTTCCCGACCGACGAGCAGACCGAAGACTACCTCGAGCGTCTCAACCGCGGCGACGAGTACGAGCGGCTCCAGCCCGACGACGACGCCGAGTACGACGACGAGATCGTCGTCGACCTCTCCGACCTCGAGCCGCTGATCGCACAGCCCTCGATGCCGGACAAGGTCGTGCCGGTCCGTGAGGTCGCCGGCCAGTCCGTCGAACAGGTCATCGTCGGCTCCTGTACCAACGGCGGCTACGAGGACGTCCTCCCGGCCGCGAAGATGCTCGAGGGCCGCGAGGTCAACTCCACGACCGAGATGATCGTCGCGCCCGGCTCCAAGCAGGCCTCCGAGATGCTCGCCCGCGAGGGCTGGGTCGCGGAGATGATGGCCGCCGGCGTCAACTTCTCCGAGGCGACGTGTGGTGCCTGTATCGGCATCGGCCACGTCCCCTCCTCGGATTCGGTCTCGCTGCGGACGTTCAACCGCAACTTCGAGGGCCGCTCGGGTATCGAAGACGACAACGTCTTCCTCTGCTCGCCGGAGGTCGCCGCCGCCGCGGCGATCAAGGGCGAAATCATCGACCCGCGCGACCTCGCCGACGAGGAAGACGGTCTCGAGGCCCCCGGCATTGAGCTGCCCGACGAGTACGACGGCTCGAAGACGGACCTCATCACGCCCGAGGAAGCCCCCGACGACGAACTCGTCAAGGGCCCGAACATCGGCGACGTCCCGCTGAAGGACCAGCTCGACGCCGACATCGCTGGCGAGGCCCTCCTCAAGATGGAGGACAACATCACGACCGACCACATCATTCCTGCGACCCAGGACATCCTGATGTACCGGTCGAACATCGACAAGCTCTCCGAGTTCACCCTCTCCCGTGTCGACGACACGTTCGCCGAGCGCGCCCGTGAGGCCGACGGCGGCGTCCTCGTCGCCGGCGAGAACTACGGGCAGGGCTCCTCGCGTGAACACGCGGCGATGTGTCCGATGTACCTCGGCATCGAGGCCGTCCTCGCACAGAGCTTCGCTCGCATCCACCGCGCGAACCTCTTTAACTTCGGGATCGTTCCGCTGACGATCGACGAGGATACCTACGCCGACATCGACCAGGGCGACGAGGTCGAGATCGTCGACGACGTCTACGACGCCGTCACCTCCGGACAGGAGGAGTTCACCGTCCGCGTCAACGGCGAGGAGTACACCGCGACGCTCGACGCCTCCGAGCGCGAACGCGCGATCCTCGCGGCCGGCGGCAAGCTCTCCTGGACGAAAGAACAGGCCCAGAGCGACGAGGGCGGCGCGACGCCCGCCGACGACTGATCGGCTGCTTGCGACTCTCAATTCTGTCTTTTTTACCGGACTCGAGTGGCGACGCTCCCGGCGGTCGGTTCCCGTTACCCGATCATAGCCGAGGGCTGCCAACCGGTGCCGGCAACGATACCGGACAACGCCACCGTCATACCGTTCGGCCGGATAGCACGACCGAATGCCCGCCGACGGACACGAAAACGCTGGGTATCGACGACTGTTCGAACCGGACGGCTTGACCTTCGGTGCCGGCTTTCCCCTGACCGGAGCGAACCGATCGACGCCCGACATCGAGGCCGAAGTCGAACTCGCGAGACACGCTGAAGCCGTCGGCTTCGACGGCCTCTGGGCTCGCGACGTGCCGACCTACTGGCCGAAGTTCGGCGATGCCGGTCAGACGTTCGACACCTGGCCGTGGCTCTCTCACGTCGCGGCCCGGACCGATAATATCGCGCTCGGGACTTCGAGTGTCGTCCTCACGCTTCGGCATCCGCTCCACGTCGCGAAGTCGGCCGCGACGGTCGACCGGCTGTCCGACGGGCGACTCGTCCTCGGGGTCGCCTCCGGCGATCGCGACCCCGAGTACCCCGCCTTCGACGTCGACCGCGAGGAGCGTGGCGCGCTGTTTCGGGAATCCGTCGACGCCCTCCGGACGGTCTGGCGCGAGGAGTTCCCCGAACTCGAGGGCCGCTGGGGCCGGCTCGAGGGCGACCTCGATGTGGTCCCGAAGCCGACGACCGAGACGATCCCGCTGTTGCCGACCGGCAACGCCCGCCAGTCCCAGGAGTGGATCGCCGACCACGGCGACGGCTGGCTGTTCTATCACCTCCCCGAATCGACCCTCGAGAGCTATCTTGCCGAGTGGCGCGCGGCCGCCGGCGACAAGCCCTTCGCGATCGCCGTCCGGGTCGAACTGGCCGACGATCGGACTGCTGACCCCGAGCCGCTCCACCTGGGCTTTCGGGCCGGTGTCGAGTGGTTCCGGGACTATTTCCGCCGACTCGAGACGTACGGCCTCGATCACGCGATTATCGGGATTCAAAACGACGACCGCGAGGCCGCACTGGCGACGTTCGCCGACGAGATCATCGACGACCTGTAGGTCTTACTCGCCGTCACCGTCGTCGGCGCGCTCGCGCAACTGCCGCTTCTGCCGGCGCTCGGTCACGTGATCGATCCCGTCGGCCAACTCCGCTCTGACCTCGTCCTCGAACCCGTCGACCGCCTCGAGGAACTCCCCCGAGAACTCCTCGACGAGTTCGAAGGTCCACTCGTCGCTGATCGCGCCCGCGGGGAGATGCTCGTCCCGGAGGGCGTCGGCCCACTCCTCGTGGCCGGCCTCGCGGAGCCGGTCCTCGGCGTCGCCCATTCGATCCATCGCGTGCCCGAGTTCGTGGTGGAACTCGAGCAGGGTGCCGTAGGCGCGATGGACGTGTTCGATCCCGAGTTGGAGTTCGTGTAGCGCCGCCTGTTCGGCGTCGCTCAGCTCGAGGTCGTCGAGGTCGACGTCCGTCTCGGGACCGGCCGTGGAATCGGGATCGCTCATACTAGGTCCGACGGGGACGGCGGTCAAAACGGTCGGCGTTGAACGTGCCGGACCGGCTCCTGCGAGTGGCGGCTCGGCCGCATCGTCAGCACTCGCAGCGATCGCCGAGTTCCGGCGCGGCAGCGTCGAAGCCATCGGTACGAAGCTCCGCGGCGAACGCCGCACAGCGGTCGCCGTGGTTGACCAGCACGCGCGTGTCCTCGTAGGCCGCGAGGAAGTCGCGCAGGCCGTCGCGGTCTGCGTGGGCCGAGAAGTCGTACTGCTCGACCTGCGCGCTGACCGGCAGCATTCGGCCGTCGATCTCGGCGCTCCCGGTCTCGAGCAGGTCCCGGCCCGGCGTCCCCTCGACCTGATAGCCGGTCATGGCGATCTTGTTGGTCGGGTGCGAGCGAACGGCAGGGACGTAGGTCATCGCGGGGCCGCCGTGGAGCATCCCGCTGGTGGTGACGATGACGGTGTTTTGCTCGGCGATCCGCCGCCGCTGGCCGTCGCGGCCGTCGACGAACCGGGCGTTGCCCTTCGCCCGGCGCAACAGGTCGGGATCGCGCAGATAGCCGCGGTTCGCCTCGCGCAGGAACAGTTCGGTGACGCGTTTGCCCATCCCGTCGACGTAGCACTCGAGGTCGTACGCCTCGCAGAGACACAGCACTTCCTGCGTGCGGCCAATACCGAAAGCCGGGACGACGACGGTCCCACCCTCCCAGATCGTCGTCCGGAGGCTCTCGACGAACTCGCGTTCGATCTCCTCGCGGGGTGGCCGAGTCACGTCCGAGTACGTACTCTCACAGACGACGACGTCGGCGTCGGGCCGGGCGGTCGTGCCGGCGAGCAGCCGCTGGTCCTCGGTGTGGAAGTCGCCGGTGTAGAGCAGCCGCGTGTCGCCGTCGTCGACCAACACGTGGGCGCTGCCGGGGACGTGGCCAGCGTCGAAGAACGTGACCTCGTAGCCCGCGGCCTCAAAGGATTCCTCGTAGCCATGGGTCTCGGAGACTTCGGCGACGCGGGCGAGTTCCGCCTCGGTGAACGGGCAGTCGTAGCTGCCGCCGTGGAGCTTCAGCGTGTCCCGAGCGAGGACCATCGTGAGGTCGTAGGTCGGCGGCGTCCAGTGGATCTCGGGGCGGGCGTCGCCGGACAGCAGTGCCGGTACCGAACCGACGTGATCGAGGTGGCCGTGGCTGACGACGACGGCCTCGGGGTCGACGTCGCCGATCGGGAACGCCGGCGGGTTCCCCGAGTCCATTCCGAAATCGAGAACGAGCCTCTCGTCGATACAGAGCGCGCTCCGACCGATCTCGCCGGCACCGCCGAGAAACCGTACGTCCATTACCGAGCGGTAACGGTCCGGACCGTTTGACGCCATCGGTTACACCCGGCTGCATACTCGCGATCGGCCCGGCGGACTGATCACCGAAAGAGAATAGGCTCGGGTACGTCAAACGAACGCACGGATGAACAACACACTCGACGAGCGGGACGTCAAGATTCTCTTTGCGATCGCCGATCGGGAGACCGATAACACGGAAGTCATCCACGAGGAAACGGGGATCCCGAAGTCGACGGTCCACTATCGCCTGCAGAATCTCAAAGAGGCGGGCGTCATCACGAACGATCTGTACGAACTCGATCTCGACGAAGTCGGCCTGGGGCTGACCGTCATCTCCGAGGTCTGGGCGGAGTTCGATGAGGGGTATCACGAACGGGTCGGCGAACAACTCGCCGATATCGAGGGGATCAACCAGGTGTATTTCACGATGGGTGACACCGACTTCATCCTCATCGGGCGACTGACCTCGCGGGATATGGTCGAACGACTCGTCGAGGACTACGAATCGATCGACGAAATCAACCGGACGAGTTCGAAGTTCGTCATCTCGACGATCAAGACCAGCGAGGGGATCGGCACCCTTCGCGACTACGATCAGGCATCGTTTCTCGAGGCACACGGTCTTTCGGACGAGACGGAATAGCGACGGCGGTGTCTCCGCGACGCGTTCCGATCGCTCATTCGTATCGTGCCACTGACAGTCAATACACACCTGCTCACACGACGGCGGTGCGATCAGTGTGTCAATCGTTTCAGCGGCTACTATAGGCGGGGATGCCGGTGAACTCCTCGCCGAGGACGAGCGTGTGGATGTCGTGGGTACCCTCGTAGGTGTAGACCGTCTCGAGGTTGGCCATGTGTCGCATCGGCGAGTAGTCGGTGGTAATGCCGTTGCCGCCGAGCATCTCGCGGGCGATCCGCGACTGGTTGCGCGCCATCCGCACGTTGTTGCGTTTGGCCATCGAGACGTGCTGGGGACGCATCTCGCCGCGTGTTTTCAGCTCGGTGAGACGGGTGACGAGCAACTGGGCGAGCGTGATCTGGGTGCCCATCTCCGCGAGCTTGCGCTGCTGGAGTTGGAATCGACCGATCGGACCGCCGAACTGGTCGCGATCTTTCGCGTACGCCCGCGCTGTCTCGAAGCAGTCCCGAGCGGCACCGACGGCACCCCAGGCGATGCCGAAGCGAGCCTGTGTGAGACAGGACAGTGGCCCTTTCATTCCGGAAACGCCCGGGAGGACGTTCTCTTCGGGCACGTAGACGTCGTTCAGGCCGATCTCGCCCGTGATCGAGGCCCGCAGCGAGAGCTTGTCGTCGATCTTGTTGGTCGTGACGCCGTCGCGGTCGGTCTCGACGAGGAAGCCGCGAACGGGATTGTCCTCGGCCGCCGTGTCACGCGCCCAGACGACGGCGACATCGGCGATCGGCGAGTTCGTGATCCAGGTTTTGGAGCCGTTGAGGACGTAGCCGTCACCGTCCGCTTCGGCGCGAGTCTCCATCGCCGACGGGTTCGACCCGTGTTCGGGTTCGGTGAGGCCGAAACAGCCGACGGCCTCACCGTTGCCGAGCTTCGGCAGCCACTCCTCCTTCTGTGCGTCTGAACCGTAGGTGTGGATCGGGTACATCACGAGCGCACCCTGTACCGAGGCCATCGAGCGCAGCCCCGAGTCACAGGCCTCGAGTTCCCGCATCAACAGGCCGTAGGCCGTCTCGGAGACGTTCGGCGAGCCATAGCCCTCGAGATTGGGGGCGTAAAACCCCATCTCGCCCATCTCCGGGATCAGATCGGTGGGGAAGGTGCCGTTCTCGAAGTGGTCGCCGACGTTCGGGCGCACCCGATCGTCGACGAACTCGCGTGCGGTGTCCCGGATCAGGCGCTCTTCGTCCGTCAGTTCCGACTCGAGATCGAGGAAATCGAACATCAGTTCCGTCCCTCCGTGGTACTCGCTCGAATCGCGTTACAGAGGATGTTCATCCCGACTTCCGCCTGTTCGCGGGTGAGGACGAGCGGCGGGATCAGCCGCAAGACGTTCCCGTGTCGGCCGGCGTTCCAGACGAGGAGTCCGTTCTCGTAACAGCGGGTCTGGATCGTTTCGACGATATCGGCGCCGGGAGCGCCGTCGGCGTCGACGAACTCCGCGCCGACGAAGAGCCCCTTGCCTCGCACGTCCACCAGTTCCGGCGTCGTCTCCGCGACCTCGTCGAGCCGATCGCGGAGATACTGTCCGAGCGCCGTCGCGTGTGACAGCAGGTCGTGGGATTCGATGTACTCGATCGCTCGCAGCCCGCCGACCATCGCCGGTGCGTTGCCACGGAAGGTTCCGACGTGGCCGCCGGGCCCCCACGTATCGAAGTCCTCGTGATAGAGCATCGCCCCGATCGGCAGGCCGGTCCCGCCCAGCGCTTTCGCCATCGTGATCGCGTCGGGGGTCACGTCGAAGTGGTCGGTCGCGAACCACTCGCCGGTCCGACCCAGTCCGGTCTGGATTTCGTCGACGATCAACATCGCGTCGTTGTCGTCCGCGATGTCGCGAAGCCCCTGGAGAAAGCCCTCCGGGGGCACGACGACGCCCCCCTCGCCCTGGATCGGCTCGACCCAGATGCCGGCGGGCGTTTCGTGACCGCCGTAGGGGGCCTCGAACTTCCGTTTGACGGCATCGAGACACCGCTCACACGCGTCCCGGCCACCAGCGCCCGCGTCCCGCGTCGGATACGGGACGTGAACGGCGTCCGCCAGTAGCGGGCCGTACCCTTTTTTGTACTTCTTGCCCGCGGTGAGACTGAGCGCGCCGGCGGTCGTCCCGTGATACGCCCCCTCGAAGCCCAAAATTCCGTGGCGTCCAGTGTTGTGTTTGGCGAGTTTGATCGATCCCTCGATCGCGTCGCTCCCGCTCGGACCGCCGAACACGACGTTGCTCGAGCCGGCCAACCCGCCCGGGGCGATCGTTCGCAGTTTCTCGATGAGATCGACCCGCGCCTCGGTCGGGAAGTCGATCGTGTGTGCGATCGACTCGAGTTGCTCTTGGGTCCCCTCGAGGACGTAGGGGTTCGAGTGACCGACGTTCAGGACGCCGATCCCCGCGAAGAAATCGAGGAACGTGTTTCCGTCGGCGTCCCGAACCGTCGCTCCCCGGGCCTCCTCGAGCGCGATGGGGACGCGGCGCGGATACGCCACTGCGTTGCTATCGATCTCCCGTTGTCGTTCCAGTAGTTTCCGTGAGTTCGGTCCCGGCACCTCGTCGACCGATGGTTCGGTCGCGAAGTGAAGCTCGTCGATCGATGGGCCTACGGCCATGTGCCCTAGTCACACTCTTTGGATATATTTGGTTCAGTTCCTATCTCGGTGCAGCAGAATAGGAATATAGCCAACAAAGAATAGAATATCATATATTATCCAATTAGGTTGGAATCGTGACGTTCTGTGCGGTCCCTTCGAGTGGCTGTTCTCGAGTCCCTTTGGGCGTCCGCTCGCCGGTAATCGCCGGCCGAGCAATTCTGCTAAATATACAATATAGGATGGTGAGGTTGGATAGCTAGCAGTGCAGATCCCTGTTCCTGGTAAATATACAATACTGGCGGAAGATATAAGTGGGGGCGTATGCATGCGGTACATGTTAAGAAGTCACAAGACACACCATGTCAGAGACAACACAGAGCGGACTGGAGAAGGCGCTCGGAAGCAAAGAGATGCTGATTCTGGCGTTCGGAGCGATGATCGGGTGGGGATGGATTATCCTCGCCGGTGACTGGATCAACGATGGGGGTCCATTGGGAGCGATCGTCGCGTTTCTCGGGGGAGCCGTCGTCGTCGGTATCGTCGCGATCATTTACAGCGAACTCGCCGCTGCGATGCCGTTAGTCGGGGGCGAACACGTCTATAGCCTCCGCGCCCTCGGACCGACCGGATCGTTCGTTTGCACCTGGGCGATCGTCTTCGGATACGTTACCGTCGCTGCGTTCGAAGCGGTCGCGCTCCCGTCCGCGATGGCGTTTATCGTTCCCGGCTTCAATGCGATCCCGCTCTGGGACGTCGCCGGCGAACCGGTGTACGCGACGTGGATTCTCGTCGGCGTATTCGGCACGCTCGGTATCACGTACCTGAACTATATCGGGATCCGGGTCGCCGCGCAGTTCCAGATCATCATGACCGTCATCATCGCGCTCGCCGGCCTCATCCTGATCGGCGGGGCAGTTACCAACGGGCAACCGTCGCCCGATAGCTCGTTCGGCGCCGGGACCGCTGGCATCTTCACCGTCGTATTGATGACGCCGTTTATGTTCGTCGGCTTCGACGTTATTCCACAATCCGCCGAAGAAGCCGACATTCCGGCGCGGACGCTGGGACTGCTGATCATCCTCGCCGTCGGGTTGGCCGCCCTGTTCTACATGGCCGTCATCTGGGGCTCAAGTCGCGCGCTCTCCGGGAGTGCCCTCGTCGATAGTTCGCTCCCTGCGGCGGCGGCGATGGCCGAACTGTACGACAGTTCGACCGCCGGCCAACTCATGGCGCTTGCGGGCGTCGCGGGAATCCTCACGAGCTGGAACGCGTTCATCATCGGCGGGAGTCGAGCGCTCTTTGCACTCTCGGAGTCGGGGATGCTCCCGGAACCCCTTTCGAAAGTCCACCCGAAACACAACACTCCGAGCAACGCGATCCTGTTGGTCGGCGGCCTGTCCGCGCTCGCGCCGTTTTTCGGCGAACAGATGCTTACGTGGATCGTCAACGCGGGCGGCCTCGGCATCGTCGTCGCCTGGTTCCTCGTCGTCGTCTCGTTTCTGGTTCTGCGCTACCGTGAACCCGAGATGAATCGGCCGTACGAGGTCCCCGGTGGCCCCGTCGTCGGTATCCTCGGGTTCGTGGCAACGGCGATTTTCATCACGCTCTATCTTCCGGGCGGCCAGTCGGCGCTGGTATGGCCCTACGAGTGGGTCATCGTCCTCGGTTGGTGTGTCCTCGGACTCGTCTTATACGCGTTCTCCGGCGACAGCTCGGTCGAAACGGCCGACGAAGTGGTGAGCAGAATCGAAGCGCTGGACGAGTAACGGCCGCGCCGATCCGTGGCTCCGTCACCGCCGCTCTCTTTCTCGGTGCCGACGACGCGATCGATCGGCCTCGATGTCGTCGACACCGACCGTCTCCTCGCCGAGAACCCGCTCGAGTTCCCGTTCGAACTCCTCGTCGTCGAGGTCGCCGTCGACGTACCGGGAGCGAACGCGTTCCTCTGGATCGGGGCGGGTTTCGGCCGGCGTGTCCGAGTCGCTCCCGGCGCTCGAGTCCGCGCCGAACAACGAGAACAGACCGACGGCGGCCAGGACGACCAGCGACAGGACGGCAAGCGTCAGCACCAACGAGAGGACGGCCGCGATCACCGAGAGGGCGATGCCGACGATCGTGGCGACGACGCTCAGCACGACGACTGCGAGGACGACCGCGCCGAGCCCTTTGAGCAGGACGGAACTGAGACGTCCCATAGTCGTCGTTCGGTCGACGGGCACAAAAACACGCGGGGCCACCCCAGGCCGCCGTCGCCGGCGGGGTCGTCAGGAACTGTTCGAGCGGCGGTCGTCCGCCCCGGCCGGCGGGAGGGTGGTCCGTTCGGCCAGCCCGATGAGATAGACATCGAGCAGACAGACCAGCAGGATCGTCAGCGGGACGGCGACGTCGGTGTAACTCACGGCGTCGAACTGCAGCGCCGTCACCACGAACGGTTCCTCGAGGCTGAGCGCACCCGAGACGGTTCGCGCGCTCAGGAACACGAGCGCGAGGCCGTAACAGAGGAACCAGATCCCGCCGCGTTTCCACCGGCCGAGATAACAGTGGCCGAGGCCGGCGACGAGTATCGATAGCGGGTACGCCGGCCAGACCGGTCGCGACAGTTCGCTCATCGGGGTCCCCTACGGCCCGGAGGACAATCGGTGTTACTCTTCGTTGCGGATCGCTATTTCCGATACTGGCGGATGTCGAAGCGGCCGTAGCCGCCGTATGCAAGCTCGAGCGAGCCGATCCACCAGTTCCACCGCTCCGGTGGGGTTCCCTCGGGGGCGTCGGCCAACTCCTCGAGGACGATCTCGTTGGTCAGCGCGGTCCCGACGTCCGATTCGTATTTCCCGGCGTCCGCGAGGTCGACGGCCTGCCGGACGACGACCCGCGATTGGCCCATCGTGCCGCCGAACTCCTCGCGCAGGCGACCCTCGAGTCGCCCCGGATCGATGAACACGACTCGAGGTAGGCGTTGCAGGTACTTGACTGTTCGAGCGGAACGGGCGGGCAAAGCGTCGAAGACGGTTCGATGGCCGGGAGGACGGCTCGAGCGTTGCGAGAGCCGTCCGACCCGGGGGAGGGCAGGCCGCCCCCCGTTTATCACCGCGAGCGAGGCCGCACGCGGCGCGTAGCGCCGCGATACGTCGAATGGCCGAAGGCCGTGAGACCGGGCGAGCGAGCGGGCCGACGACCGATGTGGAGAGCGCGGAGCGCTCGGAACGGAGGGAGGAGTGCTTTTCATCCAAGTTTTGCCGAGGGTCGGCGAAGCCGGCCCGTGGTTCGAAAGACGCCAAAGGCGTCTTTCGTCATCAAGCGAAACCTTCGGTTTCGCGGACCTCGCGAATCTTCGATTCGCTCAGTCACGAGAGAGCTTTGCTCTCTCGAACGACAGCGCAAAAGTTGGGTGACGATCGATGTTCTTTTGAGCGACGGCCGTCTTCCGTCGGGCATGGCAAGTTTCACTGTCGTTGTCGGCGACCCCGATTCCGGGTCGTCCTACCAGCTCGAGGCGGAGGAACAGGACGCGAACCGCTTTATCGGCAAGTCGATCGGTGAGGAAGTCGACGGCGGTGCCGTCGGGCTCGATGGCTACACGCTCGAGATCACCGGCGGCTCCGACGAGGCCGGCCGCCCGCTCAACGACGAGGTCGCCGGTTCGAACCTGAAGGAAGTGCTGATGAACGGTCGACAGACCGGCTACAAGCCGTCCCGTGACGGCGAGCGCCGCCGGATCACCGTCCGCGGCCGCGAGGTCTCCGACGCCGTTGCCCAGATCAACGCCTCGATCTCCGAGCGCGGTAGCAGCGATGTCGACGAACTCCTCGGCGACGGCGACGACGAGTAACGCCCTCGCCATCCGTTTTCCATGTCAGATAGAATTTCGAGCGATCATCCCTCGGTGCGGACGGTCCGTGCGACGTGTACGGAGACGGCCACCGGGGTCAAACTCGAGGTGCCGGCCGACGACCGCGACGCCTTTCCGACCGACGAGGTCGTCCGGCTCGTCCTCGAGGGCGAGGAACTGTTCGCACAGATCGAGCGCGCACTGACCGGCGACGAGCTGTCGGTGCCGGGCGTCTACGAGACGCCGGACGGTGCCCGCGATCCCAGCGGCGCGACCGACCGCCTTCCCGAGTGGGTCGACGATCACGACGTTCCCCTCGGCGGCTCGGTGCTGATCGACGTCGTCGAACCCGAGTTCCTCTACGGCTGTCGCGCGCCCGGCGAGACGGTCTTTTACGACGCCCGCGAACCGCCAAGCGACAGCCTCAGCGAGATCGCGAAGGACCTCGAGGACGGGTAGCCACGCGCGATCGGCCTGCCGTGGCTGTCGCCGACCGATGGCGCGGCGAACCGCGAATACGGTCCTTTTTCCACCTCGAGCGCGAATCCGGGGCCATGACTGACCAACGCGCGGAGTTCCTCGCCGGCGATCGCCCCGAGGACGTGGCGCTGTTTCTGGCCGATTCGTTCGTCTCGGACGACCGCTTGGCGCAGTTCGGTGAGCCCGTCGCGGACGGGACGCTGATCGTCGTCGACGGCGAACGGGGCCGTAACGCGTTCCAGGCGGCGACCGGTACCGGCGCGATGGAGTTCGCCAAGTCCGCGATGAGTACCGAAGGGGAGATCGACGACGACCTCGCGGGCGCGCAGTGTCCGGACGCGGCCGACGACGGCGACCACACGATCCAGTTCGTCTTCGCTTTCGCCGAGGAACAGAACGAAGAGGTCGGCGGGATCTACGCCGACGGTGACGTGATCCACGCCTACGCCCAGTGTACCTGTGGCACGGCGTTTTCCGACCGCTGGAACGTCTCCGAGGCGTAGCTTCCGCCCACGGGCCCAACCCCGCAGTCAGCGGTAGGCCACAGGCTTTTGCGCCGCACCGGCGTTTTCACCGCCATGAGCGCGACCGGAACGCCGTCCGAGACCCGCCGCGGGTTCGGTCTCTCGAGTCGGGACGCGCGGGTGATCGGCGGTGCGAGCCTCCTGCTGGCGATCAACGTCGCGGTGATGTACGCGCTGGCGACGACGCCGCTGGCGGCGCTCAACGACGCCCTCTTTTCGTTCCCGATCGTCGGCGCGATCGCCTACGGGGCGGCGATTATGGCCGGCCAACTGGTCGCCGAGCGCGGCGTTGCCGGCGGCGATACCGGGGTCGCGGTCCTCGGGATGGTGATCCTCCAACTGGCCTTCGGGGTCTTCGGGGCCGGCGTGCTGCGGTTCGTGCCGCGGGAGTCCCAACTGACTGTCCTCGCTGTGACGGCCGTCGTCGTCGCAGTGTTGACGGCAGTCATCGCCGCCTACGTCTACGCCCGCTCGAGTGACTTCGATCACTGGGGCTCCTACGCCAACTACGCCTTCATCGGCGGACTCGTCGCCATCGCCGTCGGGACGTTCTACACGCCGGCGTTGCTCGCCGGCTTCGTCCTGATCTTCCTGGGATTCCTGCTCCGATTGGGCTGGGAGATCTGGAAGGTTCGAGACGAGCGGACGGCGTCGGTCGCGCTCCAGACGATCGGCGTCTACATCGCCGTCGCCGGCGTTTTCGTCCACGTGTTACAGCTCGTGTTGCGATACTTTGCGTCTCGAGGGTAAGCGATTTCTCGGGCCAGCAGTAGCGGAATCGTGATGTTCAAATTTTGATGGATTGGGCGTGTTCTCCGGCGGTGTTGGCGCGAGTGTCCTGCTATCGTGGCAACACGGAGGGTCCACACCCTCCCCAACCGATTCGCTCGCTCCGAGATCGCTCGCTCATCCCTCGCACGGAGTCAGGCCGCGGTTCGTCGGTGACTCACCGCGCCCCAGCGCGCGCCACCGCATACCGGTCGGTCGGCGCGAAGTAATA
Source organism: Natrinema sp. H-ect1 (assembly GCF_041821105.1). Taxonomy (NCBI): domain Archaea; kingdom Methanobacteriati; phylum Methanobacteriota; class Halobacteria; order Halobacteriales; family Natrialbaceae; genus Natrinema; species Natrinema sp. H-ect1. Next base: position 285,907 of record NZ_JBGUBA010000002.1, read on the forward strand.
CGTCGATTGCTCCCCTCCCGTTAGCCGGAGAAAAATCGGCACGGGCGCTTTTCGAGCCGGTCAGTTCTCGTCTTCGTCGCTACCGCTCTCGCCGTCCTCGTCCGCCTCGTCGACGACCTCGCGGAACGCGTCGAGGATGACCTGCTTGGTCACCGCACCGCGGGTCGTCCAGTGGTTCGCGTAGTCGAGCATGTCGTCGTAGATGTCGGGCTTGCAGCCGGCGGCCTTCGGGTGGCCGCCGCCGTTTACCTTCCCCGCGACCTCGTGACAGCGGTCGAACTCGTCGGTGCCCCGGATCGAGGCCGAGCCGGCGGGTTTGACGATCACCGAGGCGTCGGCACCCTGCTCGCGCATGGCTTCCGCGACCTCGTTTTGCGAACAGCGGCCGTAGGTCACGCCGACAGTGTAGCCCCCGATCTCGCGGTACTCGGCGCGTCCGACCGCGCGATCGATCAGCGCCTCCTTCTCGACGCGGCGCTCGGTGATGTAGTCCTCGGCCCACGCGGGCAGGTCAGCGCCGTACTCGCGGACGACCTCGACGTATTCGGCGGGGTCGGTCCAGTAGGCGTAGTCCGCCAGATCGTCGCTGCGGGGGTCCTCCCGTAGCCAGAGGTCGTGGTCCCGCGTGACCGCCGCGAGTTCCTCGTACATCGGGTCGAACTCGTACTCGAGCGAGCGATAGACCACGTCGGCGGAACACTCCTCGTCGGAGTCGCCGATCACGAGGTCGACGCCGGCCTCGCGGACCGCCGCCGCGACGTCATCGCCCCACTGGTGGTGGTCGTACCACGAGACCCGGTCGGCCGTCTCGAGGGCCGCGTCGAGTTCCGACTCGACGTACTCGTATTTGTCCGGCGCGAGGTCACAGACATAGAGGTCGATCCCCTCGTCGCCGTACTCGGCGACGCGGGCCAGTGCGTCCTCGACGTCGTGGGGGCTGGCGGGGATCAAGGCGACGCCGTGGGGCGTCGGCTCGGGTTCCTCGAGCGGGTCGTCGTCCTCGCCGGCCGCGACGGGGGGCGCCGCCTCGTCGACGTCGTCGGTCGCGTCGGCGACCGGTTCGGCACCGTCGTCCCCGGCCCCGGAATCCTCCGGTTCGGGTACGTTCCGGACGTCGTCGTAGGCCTCGCGAAGCAGGGCCACGCAGGCCAGTCCGTCGGCGTCCGGATCCGCAACGACCGCGACCTCGGCTCCCTCGAGGGCGGCCGCGGCCTGCTGTTCTTCGAGGTCCTCCTCGAGTTCGTCGGGCAGGAAGAAGCCGGTTCCCGGGAGGACCGATTTCCGCGAGAGCGGGAGATCGCCGCTCTCGATAAGTTCGTCGTACATGGTTCCCCGTGGGTGACCGGCGGGGAAGTAACCGCCGGTCTCGAGAGCGCCACGGGCCGGCATCGACGCGCCCGGCGGGGTCAGGCGTCGACCGCCGACTCGCCCCCGTCGTCCCCGGCCGGCTCGAGCTGGCGGACAGTCAGCACGGGCACAGGTGAGGTACGGACGACCCGCTCGGCGACGCTGCCGAGCAGGAGCCGGTTCTCGCCGTGGCGACCGCGGGTCCCGGTCGCGACGACGTCGGCGTCGACCTCGCGGGCGTACTCGCAGATCTCGGCGGCGGGCCGGCCGTCGCGGATCGCGGTCGTTACCCCCCTGTCGGCTCGGTCCTCGACGGTGGCCAGCGCCGCGTCCGAGGTCGTCTCGAGCGCGGTGCGGAGTTCGTCCCGGAGCTGCTGGGGCGAGGCGTCGACTTCGCTCGCGTCGACTACCGAGAGGGCGTGGACGTCGGCCTCGAAGCGGGCGGCGAGATCGAGCGCGACGTCGACCGCCCGTTTGACGCTGTCGGAGCCGTCGGTCGCGACCACGACGGTATCGAACATAGCGGGGGTTTCGGTCGGGAACGCTTAAACCTCCCCGTTCGACGGGGCGAACGGGCGTCCCGGTGCCGCCGCGGTGGGATGGCTTTTTCATGCCGGCCCACCCACTGCCGCGTATGGACGCCAGCGAGCCGGTTACCGTCGACACCGTCCTGGTGACGGTCGACGGGAGCGAGGAGTCAGCCACCGCCGTCGAGTACGCCGTCGCGGTCGCGGACCGCTACGACGCCAGCGTCCACGCGCTGTTCGTCCTCGGACGCGGGGTCGTCCGCGGGTTGGACGCCGGGACGGTCGACGAGACCGACGTCGCGGAGACGACACAGGAGTTCTTCGACGACGTCCGGCGGATCGCCGCCGACGCGGACGTCGACCTCGCGACCTCCGTCGACGACGGCTTCTCGCAGACGCGCAAGACCCGCCATCCGGGCAACGTCGTCCTCGACACGGCCGACGCCGTCGACGCCGACTTCGTCGTCCTCCCTCGAGAACCGGTTACTGGCACCGAGGCGGAGGTCTTGGAGCAGGCGGCCGAGTACGTCCTCTCCTACGCGAGCCAACCCGTGCTATCGGTGTAGCGACGGCGACCGTTCCATACGGGCGACTGCGAGTCATCGCCGGTGGGACCGCGATCGCCCTGCGGTTCCACCGGCAACTCGTTACAGTAGACCGTGTCAGCCCTCGGGATCGAGCAGGATCGCCATCTCCTGTTCGAAGCTCTCGGTCCCCGTCGATTCGAACCCGACCCGTTCGTAGAGGGCGATCGCCGGGTTGTTCCAGCGCTCGACGGTCAGCCAGACGCGTTCGATCCCGATCTCGGCCGCGTGGCCCAGTAGGTTCTCGAGCAACACGGTGCCGATCCCGGCCTGCTGATAGGCCTGCAGGACGAAGATCGCCAGCTCCCACTCGATCTCGGCGTTGTTCTCGATCGCCGACGGATCGTCGGTGTCGGGGACCAACATCGCGTGGCCGACGGCGTCGCCATCGTGGGAGGCGACGACGTTGACGCTGTCCTCGCCGATCGTCTCGAGCCAGTTGCGGATGCGGCTCTCGCCGGTCGGCGGGATCCCCTGTGCCCGATCGGCGGGATCGAACGCGAGGTACATCTCGACGACGTCCTCGAGCGCGCCCTCGGCGAACGAGCCGACGGCGCGGATCTCGATGGGGCGGTCCTCGCGGTCCTCGATCGTCGTCGGCGGCGCGGGAAACGGTCCGGACGGGTCGTCCGGGTACTGACGCGAACCCGACATCGTTATCGCACCAACTTGACCGTCGTGGGGGCGTTCAACAGGACGAACTCGGTGATCGGCCCGAGCTGTATCTTCCCCATCGGACTCAGCGTCCCGCCGCCGATGACCAGCTGATCGTACTCGCCCTGTTCGGCGTAATCGACGAGCGCGCTGCCCGGATCGCCCTCGAGTTTCTCGACGGGCCTGTCCTCGAGGCCAGCCTCGTCGAGGGCCTCGCGGGCCTGCTGGCACATTTCGTCTTGCGATCGCTTCGACTCGGGTTTGTCGACGATGGCGACGGTCAGGTCGTCGCCGACGTCGGTCGTTCGCTCGATGGTCCGTCGCAGCGTCTTCACCGACTCGTCGCTGCCGCCCAGACCCAGCAACACGTTCATACACGTGACTGTGAGCCGATACACGAAAACGGTTGTGCCATTTGCCCCCGAATCGCGTCGATCCGACCGTTCGCGAGCCAGCCAATCGCAGACGTTGTGCAGGACGACGCTGTTAAGAGCGTGTAGTGAATACGTTGACCGAATGAGTGATGCAGCGCTCGATGTCGTGGAGTTCCTGCTCACGACGAGCGTGTATTCGGACGACCGGACGTTAGACGAGAACGATCTCCCGCCGGCGTTTCGCCGGGTCTACTGGACCGGTGGCGTCGACGAGGACGGGGACGACGGGGGCTCGAGCCGCAAACCCGCGGGGATCGATCGCCCGCTCTCGGTCACGACCACGACCGCCCGCGAGGCGACCGATGTCGACCGGCCGTGGGAAGCCATTTCCGACCTGATGTTCACCGAGCGCGACGAGTTCTCGGGGACGATCACCCTCGCTCAACGGGACATGGCCGAGGAGTGGTTCGCCGAACGCGTCGACGCGGAGCGCCTGCTGGAGAACCCGACGCTGGCGAAACACTTCGAGCGCCACGACGACTACGATTTCGACGTTTCCCACGAGGCAGCCCGGGAGCGCAACCGGCCGATCCAGGCCGATCGGGTCTGGATCGACGGCCTCCTGAACGAGTACTTCGACGAGGAGGAAGACGAGGAAATGTTGGACCTCGTGGAAGTCCGCGCGCCCGAGGAGGTCGACATGTCGCTGGACGACCTCGTGCTGACCGACGACCAACAGAACGAACTCAACAAGATCTCGAAGGCGATCGAACACCGCGACTACCTCGCCGACATCGGCCTGCGCGAGATCGGGAAGCTACTGTTCGTTGGCCCGCCGGGCACCGGGAAGACCTCGACCGCACAGGCGCTCGCACAGGACATGGACCTGCCGTTCGTCGAGGTCAAACTCTCGATGATCACCTCGCAGTACCTCGGCGAGACGGCGAAAAACGTCGACAAGACCTTCGAGGTCGCCAAGCGACTCTCGCCGTGTATCCTCTTTATCGACGAGTTCGACTTCGTCGCCAAGACCCGCCGCAGCGACGAACACGCCGCCCTCAAACGCGCCGTCAACACTCTCCTCAAGAGCATCGACAACATCTCGCTCATCGAGGACGACGTCTTGCTCATCGGGGCGACCAACCACCCCGACCAGCTAGACGACGCCGCCTGGCGGCGCTTCGACGAGATCATCAACTTCCCCAAACCCGACCAGGGCATGCGGGCGGACATCCTCGGACTCATCACCCGGACGATGGACATCGACGAGTTCGATCCCCAACTCATCGCCGATGTCACTGAGGGACTGACCGGCAGCGACCTCCGGATGGTCCTCCGGGAGGCAGTCCTCGAGGCCCTGACCGAGGACCGAACGACGCTGACCCAGCAGGACCTCCTGAACGCCGTCGAGGAGTTCGAGGAGCGGGACACGTTAAAGAACATGGACATGATGGAGGGCGACCACGACGCCTTAGTCGCTGGCGGGGACCTCGACAAGGCCAGCGACGGCGGTGAGCCGAGCGACGCGAGGCGATCCTCGTCGGACCACGGGTCCGACGGCGGCCACTCGCACGACCACGATCACGACCACTGAGCCCTGCGGCGCCCGTCTGAGGCCGTCCCGATACGTTTTCGCAGCGGGTTCGATTCCGCCCCTCGAGCGTTGGCTTCGGGGACGGCGCGACCTGGGGTTGCGTCGCCAACGGGGGCGATGGAGCGCCCGTCCTGCGGGGAATACCCTTTATGCGACGGCTGTCAAGGGGCACCTATGAGCGATGACGCCCCAGCGGGAGACGCCGCGGCGACGTTCGCGGCCCGGGCACAGGACGACCACGGCGAGGCGATCCGCGACCTCGTCGTCTTCGGCGACGCCGTCCGGGGCGACGACCGCGGCGTCCACGCGTCGGTCGAGGTACTGCTGGTCCTCGAGGAGGCGGACCCGGAACGCGAGCGGCGACTCGAGGCCCTCGCCGAAACCGTGGGGGCCGAACACGGCGTCGTCTTCGAGGTACACGTCCTGCCGGCCGAGCGGGTCGAGGCGAATTCGGACCACCCGTTCATCCGGACGGCGATCGAGGAAGGGCGATCGTATGTGTAGGCGACGAGTCGGGAGTCGCGACCGCTTCGAGCCGGCCCGCCGACACGCCGCCGGGGGGATAAACTGACGATGCGGGTGACCCTGCTCGGGACCGGCGACACGACCGGGACGCCCACCGTCGGTTGTGACTGTGACACCTGCGTAGCGGCTCGAGAGCGCGGCGTCGAACGCACGCGCTTTTCGGTCCACGTCGAGAACGAGCGCGTCGACGAGTCGCTGCTGATCGACTTCAGCCCCGACTTCCGGTACCAGTTCCTCCGCGACGAGGTCCCCCTGCCCGACGCCGCCGTCATCACCCACATTCACTTCGACCACCTCGACGGGCTGGGCAACGTCTTCCGCGTGCTAGACTCGCTCGAGGTCTACGCGGCCGACGAGACCGACCCCGAGACGGGCAAGAGCGTCGCCGAGACGGTGGACGACGACTACCATTATCTCGATCCCGTCTCCGTGGTGCCGACGACGCCGCTCGAGACGGTCCGGATCTGCGGGCTCGACGTAACCCTGGTGCCGGTCGACCACCCGCCGCTGGTCTGTTACGGCCTCTCCGTCGAGGACCCCGTGACGGGCGCGAAGCTGTCGATCACGGGCGATACGAGCTACGACGTTCCCGAGGCGTCCCGGGACGTCCTCGCCGACGCCGACCTCCTGCTGGCCGACGGGATCGTCCCCGCGAGTCTCGCCGACTACCACCCGCTGGGCGGCCGCCACGAGGACGCCGACGGCGTCGCTCGGACGTTCGGCACGAAACACATGACTCGCGAGGGCGCGCTCGCGCTGGCCGAGGAACTGAACGCCGACCGGACGCGGCTGGTTCATCTCGCGCACTTCTACCCCGCCGAGGAGGCCTTCGCGGAGCCGCTGGCGGTCGACGGCGAGGTCTACGAACTATAGATCCGGGGGAACGTGTCCGTCCGGCGCTCGAGCGGCGGCCGCCGGGCCGTCAGCCGAACCGATCGAGTCCCGACTGTCGCCGCCGCTTGCCGTCGGGATCGGCCGTCCACGCGGTCCGGCGGTCGCGTTCGGCCTCGAGGTCGGTCGAGAGGTCGGCCGCCGACTCCGGTTCGTGGCCCGGACAGTCCGGCCCGCACTCCGTGTTGGCGTCGACGACCCGGTCCGTCCACTCGCAGTACGGTAGCGTCGCGCCGCTCGCGTCGGCCGGGCGACACGCGCCGCAGTCTGGGAACTCGTAGGTCCGCCACCCCTTGCCGTAGGCCCGTTCGGCGAGTCGGCGGCGAGCCCGTGCTTTCGCATCGGGCGAGACGACCTCGATCTCCGTTCGCCCCGGGTGGGCGGCGAGGGGCTCGATCCCGGGCACGTCGGGCACGAGCGGGGCCGGCTCGCGAATTACCTCGATCTCGAGGCCGTCGCCCGCGGCGGTCTCGTCGCGGTGGACCCGCCAGACGCCGACTTCGTCGGGGATCCGGTTCAGGTGCGCGCGCGTGACGTAGCTCTCGGTCGCGAGGATCGCCTCGTCCAGCAGGGCGAGGCTCACGTCGGTCCGCAGTTGCATCTCGAGGTCGCCCGGCCGGCCCAGATCGGGCTTGTTCTCGATCCCGACGATGCGGTCGTACCAGTCGGGGTAGCGGGCGACCTGCCGGACGTACTCGCGGTTGCTGGTCGCGCTGGCCTCGCGGTCGCGTTCGAAGAACCCGATCTCTTTGGCCCGCTCGGTGGCGTTGCGGGCGCGCTCGGGGTGGCAGTCGAAGGCGTCCTTCCAGTAGCGGGCCCGCCCGGTGCCGACCGCCGACTCGATCGCGGCGTCGGGGATCGTCTCACTGGTGAGTTCGACGCGCTCGTCGAACTCGGGGCCGGGTTCGACGCAGAGTACGTCGAGGATCCGGCCGCCGGGATCGGCGACGCTCCCCCCGAGCTGGCGGGCGACGATTCCCTCGCCGCGCTCCTCGAGGCGGGCACATAACTCGAGTTCGAACGCGAACTCGGACACGGTACGTGTGAGGGGCGGACGGGAGATAAGTCGTCGGGATCGCCGGTGTGGAACGGAAGCACGGGTGATATTCTCTCGGTTCCGTCGACCTCGAAATCGACGGGATAGCTCGCAACCTTTATCAGTCGCACAGGGGAATCACTACCCAAGATTACTCATCGTCTTATGGTAGGAAATCGACAACCGGAGGTGAACATCGGGCTCGTCGGTCACGTCGACCACGGCAAGACGACGCTGGTGCAAGCGCTCAGCGGCTCGTGGACGGACCAACACAGCGAGGAGATGAAACGCGGAATCTCGATCAGGCTCGGCTACGCCGACGCCACGTTCCGTCACTGCGACGGCCTGGATGAACCCGAGTGTTACACCGTCGAGGAGGAGTGTCCGGACGGCTCCGAGAGCGAGCCGCTGCGGACCGTCTCGTTCGTCGACGCCCCGGGGCACGAGACCCTGATGGCGACGATGCTGTCCGGCGCGTCCCTGATGGACGGCGCGGTGCTGGTCGTCAGCGCCAACGAACCCGTCCCCCAGCCCCAGACGGAGGAACACCTGATGGCGCTGGACATTATCGGAATCGACAACATCGTCATCGCCCAGAACAAGGTCGACCTCGTCGATGCGGAGACCGCCCGGAACAACTACGACCAGATCAAGGAGTTCGTCGCGGGCACCGTCGCCGAGGACGCCCCGATCGTCCCCGTCTCCGCGGGCCAGGAGGTCAACCTCGACCTGCTGATCCAGGCGATCGAGGAGGAGATCCCCACCCCCGATCGGGATCCCGACGCCGATCCCCGGATGCACGTCGCCCGCAGTTTCGACATCAACAAACCCGGTACGTCCGCGAAGGACCTCGCCGGCGGCGTCCTCGGGGGCAGCCTCGTCGAAGGCGAACTCGAGGTCGGCGACGAGATCGAGATCCGCCCCGGCCGCGAGGTTGAGGAGGGCGGCCAGACGGAGTACGTCCCCATCGAGACGACGATCCGCTCGCTGCAGGCCGGCGGCGAGACCGTCGACACCGTCACGCCGGGCGGCCTGCTCGGCGTCGGGACCGGGCTCGACCCCTCGCTGACCAAAGGCGACGCGCTGGCCGGCCGGATGGCCGGCCCGCCGGGGACGCTCCCGCCGACCTGGAACGAGTTCACGATGGAGGTCGACCTGCTCGAACGGGTCGTCGGCGCGGACCAGGGCGAGACGGTCGACGAGATCAGCACCGGCGAACCGCTGATGATGACCGTCGGCACGGCGACGACCGTCGGCTCGGTCACCAGCGCCCGCGAGGGCGAGTGCGAGGTCCGACTCAAGCGACCCGTCGCCGCCGAACCGGGGACGAAAATCGCGATCAACCGCCGCATCGGCGCGCGCTGGCGGCTGATCGGTCTCGGTACCCTGACGGACTGAGATGGGACAGTCGACGCGGGTCGCCCTCGACACGAGCGCGCTCATGATGCCGGTCGAACTCGACGTGCGGCTGTTCGAGGAACTCGAGCGGCTGTTGGACGACTACGAGGCGACGATCCCACAGGCCGTCCTCGAGGAACTCCGGCGACTTTCCGAGAAGGGCGGGCAGGAGGGAACGGCCGCGACCGTCGGCCACGACTTGGCGACCGAGCGCTGTCTCGCCGTCGACACGGAGGCATCGTACGCCGACGACGCACTGGTCGAACTCGCCCGCGAGGGCAACGTCGACTACGTCGTCACGAACGACCGCCCGCTGCGCGACCGGGTCCTCGAAGCGGGGAGACCGGTAATTGCATTACGCGGGAGAAACAAGTTAGCGATCACTCAACCATAGATGTACAAACGGGTTAGACTGAAGGACACGGTAGAAGTACCGCCGGAAGAACTCGGCGACGTTTCGCCGGATCGAGTCAAACGACTGCTCCAGGACAAACTCGAGGGGCGCATGGACGAGGAGGTGGGCAGCGTCGTCTCCGTCACGGAGGTTCACGATATCGGCGAGGGGACGGTCCTGCCCAACCGCCCCGGAGTGTACTACGAGGCCGAGTTCGACGCGGTGACGTTCGATCCACAGATGCAGGAAGTCGTCGACGGCACCGTCGTCGAAGTCGTCGAGTTCGGTGCCTTCGTCGGCATCGGCCCCGTCGACGGCCTGCTCCACGTCTCGCAGATCAGCGACGAGTATCTCGCCTTCGACGGCGAGAACCAGCGGCTCTCATCGAACGAGTCCGACCGCGCGCTCGGCGTCGACGACGCCGTCCGCGCCCGCATCGTCACCAAGAGCATCGACGAACGCAACCCCCGGGACTCGAAGATCGGGCTCACCGCGAAACAGCCCGGCCTCGGCAAACACGCCTGGCTCGAGGACGAACACGAGAAACGCGAAGCCACGGCGGGTGAATAACCATGGCATCCGATCGGCTCGTCTGTCGCGAGTGTCACCGGGTCAACGAACCCGACAACGAGACGTGTGACGCCTGCAACTCCTCCTCGCTGACCGAGGACTGGGCGGGCTACGTCATCATCGCCCACCCCGAGGACAGCGAGATCGCGACGGAGATGCAGATCACCGAACCGGGCGCGTACGCCCTGAAGGTTCGCTGACGCGTGACTCGCGACGACACAGACGACGCGTTCGCCGACGACGACCAGCTGCTGGTCCTGCCCGACGCCTTGCGCCACGAACTCAAAGAGCCGATGGGCCCGATCGAGACCGACGCCGACCGGCTCCTCGAGGGCGTCGACGGCCACCTGATCGCCGTCGGCGACGTCGTCACCTATCACCTCCTGCAGGCGGGCCGCCGGCCCGACGTGGCCCTCGTCGACGGCCGGACCAAACGCACCGAGGTCGACGCCGAAATCCGCGAGGCGGTCACCGAGGGCGCGAGTATCGAGGTCCGAAACCCCCCCGCCGAACTGGGCGTGCCGGTCATCCGGGCGCTCCGGCGCGCGCTCTCGACTGACGACCCGACCACGATTCTGGTCGACGGTGAGGAGGACCTCGTCGCGCTGCCGGCGATCGTCGCCGCGCCCGAGGGCGCAAGCGTCGTCTACGGCCAGCCCGACGAGGGGATGGTCCACGTGACCGTCACCGACGACCACCGCGCCGAGATGCGCGAGTTGCTCGAGCGCTTCGAGGGCGACACCGAACGGTTCTGGGAGTTGCTCGAGGGCTGAGTTACCCGTCGTTTCGTTTTCCGAGCGCCCGCTCGAAGACCCGCTGGGCCCGCTCGTACGCGGCCGTTCTGTCGACGATCGGTGCCGGATAGTCGGGCGCGAGTTCGGCCTGGCGATCGGCCGGCAGCGTCGGCCACTCGACGATCGCCTCGGCGGGCACGTCGGCCAGTTCGGGGACGTACTCGCGGACGAACGCCCCGGTGTCGTCGTACTTGGCGGCCTGTGCGACGGGATCGAAGATCCGAACGTCGACCGAGTCGGTCCCCGTCGAGGCGACCCACTGCCAGTTCCCGGGGTTGACCGCGGGATCGTGATCGACCAGCCGCTCCCGGAAGTGGGCCGCGCCGCGTCGCCAGTCGAGCAGGAGGTGTTTCGTCAGGAAGCTCGCGACGACCTGTCGTGGCCGGTTGTGGATGTATCCGTCCCGCTCGAGCTGGCGCATTCCGGCGTCGACGAGTGGATACCCCGTCTCGCCGCGTTTCCAGGCGCGGAAGTCGGCGTCGTCCGTTCGCCACGCGATCTCGTCCGGGAACTGCTTGTAGTTTGCCGTCGCCAGATCGGGGGTGTGGGCGAGCAGGTGGTAGTACAGTTCTCGCCACGTGAGTTCGAACGCGTACTTGTCGACGTTGCGCCGCTCGTCGCCGTCGACGGCGTCCCGGACGTTGGTGACGGTTTCCCAGACCTCGCGGATTCCGATCGCACCGGCGGCCAGATACGGCGAGAGCCGCGAGACGGCCTCGAGCGGGCGCTCGACCGCGGCCGCGAGATCGTCCCGGGTGTCGGCGTAGCGCCGCAGTCCGGCGTCGCGAAAGGACGCGAGGCGCTCGCGGGCGGCCTCGGTCCCCGCTGTTGGGAGGTCGATATCACTGTCCGCGATCGGGATCGGCTCGTCGGCAATGACGTCGGCGAGCGCGTCCGGGTCGGGCTCGGGTGCTGGGGCCGGCTTCGGCCGTTCCTGCCAGTCCGCGTAAAACTGGCTGTGGGTCGGATACGACGGCTCGAGCGTTCGCGGGTCGACCAAGACCGTATCTACGTGGGTCTCGAGGGGGACCCCGAGCGCGGCGTCGACGGCGGCCGTCCGGTCCCGCCGAACGGGATCGTAGCACTCCGTCGTGACGACGCGGTCGACGTCGTACTCCTCGCAGAGGTCGGCGAGGACCTCGGGCGCCGCTCCCGAGCGTACGAGGAGATCGCTCTCGAGGTCGCGGTACCGCTCCCGGAGCGCCCGGACGGTCCGATCGACGAACGCGCGTTTGCGCGCCCCGAGTCGGTCGGTGACCGCGGGATCGAACACGTAGACGGGGAGGACGGGCCCGTCCGCGGCGTCGACCGCGGCGGCCAGTCCCCGATCGTCGGCCGTCCGTCGATCGCGCCGGTGCCAGTACAGGAGCATGGTGGTGCTAGCGACTCGAGGGTGTAATGTCCTCCGCGTGGTGGCCGAACTTCAGAGCCGGAAACCGTGATTCTCGGTTTATATGATTCTCCCATAGAGTGGGAAACGAGATGGTACGTGACGCGCTTGACAGGTGCATCGACGCGATCACGACCCACAACCGGGTCGTGATCGTCGTATTGTTACTGCTGACCGCCGGCGCGGTCGCCGGGATCGGGAACCTCGATACGTCCAATCAGGCCGGCAGCGGCGACGTCGGCGAGACGACGCCCGCACAGAAGGCCGACTACATCGCCGAGAACTACGGCGATCCGGACGACGAGTCGAACGTCTCCGCCGCGCCGGTCTACGTCCGCCACGAGGACGGCAACGCCCTCTCGAAGGCGGCATTGATCGACTCCCTCGAGTACCAGCAAACGGTCCTCGAGAACGATTCGGTGTCGGCGGCGCTCGCCGACGACGGCGGGGTCACCGGTGTCGCAAACGTTGTCGGGGCGCGGGCCGCCGAGGATCCCAACGCGACCCGCGCGGAACAGATCGCCGCCCTCGAGTCGACCGACGACGACGAGTACGCGGCGCTGCTTTCGGAGTCGCTGACGTCGGAGTCGGGCGCGCTCTCCTTGCTGCCACAGCGCTACGAGCCCGGAAGCGCGACCGCCGAGAGCCACCGGATGGTCTTCCGGTTCGAGACCGACGGGGCGGACGGCTCGTCGGGAGTGCCAAGCGACGCACAGCGGGCCCTCTACGAGGCGGCCGACGATCGCGACGAGCCGAACTACTTCACCCTCGGCGAACACGCGGTCGCCGATCTCAACCAGCGGATGGCGTCGAACACGACGACCCTGATCCTGCCGGTCGCGCTGGCGTTGATCCTCGGGATCCTCGCGTTCACCTACCGCGACCTCGTCGACGTCGTCGTCGGGATGATCGGCGTCGTCGTCTCCATCCTATGGATGTTCGGCATCCTGGGCTGGCTCGGGATCTCGGCCGGGATGACGATGATCATCGGGCCGGTGATGATCGCCGGGCTCAGCATCGACTTCGGGTTCCACGTCTTCATGCGGTACCGGGAACAGCGGGGGAGCGACGAGGGGATCCGCCCGCCGATGACGCGGTCGGTCCGCTCGGTCGCCGTCGCGCTTGCACTGGTCACCGTGACGACCGCGATCGGCTTCCTCTCGAACGTCGTCAACCCCGTGACATCGATCCGCGATATGGCCATCGGGATCACGCTCGGGGTCGTCTCGGCGTTTTTCATCTTCGTGACGCTCGTTCCCGCGTTGAAGATCAGTATCGACGGCCTCCTCGAGCGGGTCGGCGTCGATCGGCACAAGCAACCGCTCGGCTACGGTAGCTATCTGGGCCGCGTCCTCGGCGGCAGCGTCACCCTCGCGAAACGGGCGGCCCCGGTCGTCATCGTCGTCGCGCTCGTTGCGGGGTCTGCCGGCGCGGTGGCCTGGCCCGCGCTCGAGCAGGAGAGCTTCCAGCAGCGGACCGAGTCAGTCGCCGACTGGAAGACCGAGCTGCCGGGACCGATGGCCTGGGAGGAGTCTGAGTTCGTCGAGCATCAGCTGTACGTGACCGATCAGTACCGCTCCAGCGACGACAGCGTCGGCCGCTCTGCCGTCCTCATCGAGGGGGACGTGACCGCCGACGGGACCTTGCAACGGGTCGCCGAGGGGGGCGATACCGCCCGCGAAACCGGCGTTGCCTTCGATCAGCAAGGCGTCGAGTCGGTCCGCTCGCCGCTGTCGGTCATCGAAGCGACCGCCGCGGAGAACGACTCCTTCGCCGCGACGGTCGACTCGGCCGACGCGGACAACGATGGGATGCCCGATCGGAACCTCGAGTCGGTCTACGACCACCTCTTCGAGGTCGCCCCCGCGGAGGCAGGGCAGGTGATCGAGCGTACGGACGGCGGGGAATACCGCTCGCTCCGCATGCTCGTCACCGTCGACCGCGGCGACACCTACGACGAGCGCGCCGACGACATGCAGTCGGTGGCCGCGGCGATCGAGGACGGCGACGGGGATCTGACCGCCACGGCGGCCGGCCCGGCAGCGGTCACGCAGGCCGAACTCGGCGAGGTCACTGACGGCATCCTCTACGTGTTGCTCCTCGCGCTCGGCGTAATCGCGGTCGCCCTGATCGGCATCTACCGGCTGAGCGAGGGCAGCGCGACGCTGGGGGCCGTGACGGTCGTCCCGATCGCGCTGGTCGCCGGCCTCGTCATCGGGAGCATGTCTCTCCTCGAGGTCCCCCTGACGCTGCTGACCGCGCTCCTGATGAGTCTGGTCATCGGGCTAGGGATCGACTACAACATCCACCTCAGCGATCGCTTCGCGCAGGAACTCAGGCGACACGGCGGCGTCTACGACGCGCTCGAGGCGGCCGTCGTCGGGACCGGTGGCGCCTTGCTCGGGAGCACGCTCACCTCTTCGGCGGCGTTTCTGGCGCTACTCCTGCACCCGCATCCGCAACTCCAGAGCCTCGGCCTGTTGGTCGTCCTCGCGCTCGTTACCTCGTTCCTGGTGAGCGTGTTGGTCCTCCCGAGCATGCTCGCGCTGTGGGCGCGCTACGCCGACGTGACCGGCGTCGCAGCGGGTGCGGAACCGTCGGCGGCCAGCGCCGGCGACGACTGACGGCGACGGACACGTTTTTATCAGACGAACAACAATACGAACCGTGAACAGGGCACTCCCTGCCGGGTTCGGCATCGGACTGGTCGCCGGCGGCAGTCTCCGCGTCGCGTTCGGGTCGAACTGGTTTCTGGTCCTCGCCGTCGTCACGCTTTATACCGGACTGGGATACTTCACCGTGGAGTATCGCCGACTGTTAACCCGCGAGTATCCTCCGTTCGATCGGTCGGTCGATCGATTCGGCTACGCGATCGGGCTGTTCGGTCTCAGTATCGGTCCCATCGCCGTCAGCCAGCAGTTCACGACGGCCGACGTGAGCCTCCAGCTCTTCGTCGCCTACCTCGGCGTCGTCGGCTTTCTGCTCACCTCGAGCGCCGCGGCGATTGAGAGCGAGCGCGACGCCCGGTAAGGCGCGAGCGGCGGGCTACCTGACGACCGTGTACTCGAGGGTGCCGATCCCCTCGACCTCGAGTGCGACTGTATCGCCGTCCTCGAGCCACTGGCCCAGCTCGAGGCCACAGCCCTCGCCGACGGTGCCGCTGCCGATGACGTCGCCGGGGTGGAGTGTCTCGGACTGGGAGATATGCTCGATGATCTCGGCGAAGGTGTGATACATCTCGTCGACGGTGCCCTCAGACCAGACCTCGCCGTCGATCCTGGCGGTCATCGGGGCCTCGAGGACGTCGATGTCCTCGCGCGGGACGAAGTAGGGGCCCAGCCCGTTCGCGAAGTCCTTGCCCTTCGCGGGGCCGAGCCGCCCCTCCATCTCCTCGCCCTGGATGTCGCGGGCGCTGAAGTCGTTGAAGACGGTATAGCCGGCGATGTGGTCCTCGGCGTCGGCAGCCGAGATGTTCCGGCCGCGTTTCCCGATCACAGCCGCGATCTCGAGTTCGTAGTCCATGATCTGTGAGTAGTCGGGCCACTGGATCGTCTCGCCGGGCGCGACGACGCTGTCGGTGTTGCCCTTGTAGTAGACCGGCAGCTCGTACCAGACGTCGGCGATCTCGCCGTCCATGCTGTTCTGAACGTGTTCCTCGATGGCCATGCAATCGCGCAGCGAGTTGGGACGTGGTAGCGGTGGTAGCAGCCGGTACTCGTCGGGCTCGTGCCGAAGTTTCGCACCACCGGGACCGCGCTCGGCGTCGGTCTCGGCCGCGTACTCGAGGGCCTCGCGGGCGTCCGCGATCGCCCGGTCGCCCCGCTCGAGGAAGGCGATCATCTCCGGCGGGACGTGTGCGTGGGCCAACTCCGCGGGTGCCGGTTCGCCCTCGGCCGCGAGGACGGCCCCGTAGGCCGCCGTCAGATCGACGAGCGTCGCGTCGCCGGCCGCGGTGTCTCCGGACTCGTCGACGGCACCGATGCGCTCGACCGGACCGACCGGGGTATCGACTTCGACCGTTGCGAGTTTCATGCGTTCTCACCTCCGTTCACGGCGCCCGTGTCGCCGTCGGCCGCTTCGTCCTCGAGCATCGCGACCGGTCGCACCCAGCCCGCGCTCGCGTCCTCGATTTTGATGGGGAACGCGACAAGGGGGATGTCGGTCTTGCGCGGCAGTTGATCGAGGTTGGCCATCTTCTCGATCTGGCAGTACTCGACGTCTCGCCCCGCGAAGTGGGCCGGCCACAGTTCATCCTCGTCGCCCGACTCGACGTAGCGCTCGCCCATCGCCGCGAACGGTTTGTCGAAGCCGTAGGCGTCCGTCCCAATCACCTTGATCCCTCGCTCGACGAGATACTTGGTCCCCTCGGCGCTCATTCCGGGGAATTCGGTCAGGTACTCCGGCTGGCCCCACAGCTCGTCGGCCCCGGTCTGTATCAGGACGATCTCGCCGGGCGAGAGGTCGTGATCCAAGTCCTCGAGGGCGGCCTCGAGGTCCGCGACTCCGATCTCCTCGCCGGAATCCATCGATCGGAAGTCGAGGACGACCGCGTTCCCACGGCACCACTCGAGGGGGATCTCGTCGATCGTCTTCGCGGGCTCGCCGTCGACCTCAGGGCCGTAGTGCCACGGCGCGTCGAGGTGGGTGCCGGCATGGGGGATGACCGCGAGGTCCTCCCACGCCAGCCCCATTCCGTCAGGGAAGTCCTCGGGGTCGACGTCGTAGCCCTGTTCCTGCAGGGTCTCGGCGAGTCGCTTCGCGCCCGCCTCGTGGTCGAAGGCGTCGATTGCCGGCGGCGTCGGCTCGCTCGCGACGCCGTCCTCGAGGCCGATGCTGAGGTCGATCAACGCTGCCGCGTCGCCTGTCACCAAACCACTCATAGTAGCCACGATTCGGGCGATCACCGTAAGGATACCTGTCAGGGTCGAATCGGTTCAGCGAACGGTAGCGGGTTCGCCGGAGACTCGAGAACCTATTTACCGTCCGGCGTGAACGTCCCGAGCATGTACGATTTCGTCGTCGTCGGCGTCGGCCCGCCGGGGGCGCGCTTCGCTCGCCGGGCCGCCGAGGCGGGCTACGACGTCCTCGCCCTCGAGAAAGGGACGATCGGCGAGCCGCTCGCCTGTTCGGGCCACGTGAGTACGGACATCTGGGAGTTCACCGGCGAGGGGGCCCGCGAGGACCTCTTTCAGAACGAGATCTACGGCGCTCGCTTTCACGTCGGCGGACCCGGCAGCGACGCCTACCCCTTCTACAAGGACGCGGTCGCCTCGAACGTCATCGACCGCGTCGGGCTCGACCGCCACCTCGCCGAACTGGCCCGCGAGGCGGGTGCGGACGTCCGCGAGAACCACACCGTCACCGGCGTCACCGAACGTCACGACCGGGTCGCGATCGTCGCCAGCGGCCCCGACGGCCGCCTCGAGGTCGAGGCGAAGATGGTCGCGGGCTGTGACGGCCCGCGGTCGCGGGTGCGGGACGAACTCGGTCTCCCACAGCCCGACGAGTTCCTCCACGGCGTCCTCGCCTTTTCGGAGGAGGACGATCACCAGGACTTCGTCGACGTCCATCTCACGCCGCCGACGTTCTTCGCGTGGCGGATCCCCCGCGGCGAGGCCGGCGTCGAGTACGGGCTGGCGGCCCCGCCGGGCGTGCAGGTCACCAAGCACTTCGAGGAGCTGATCGACGGCTACGAGATCGACGTCTCCCATCGCTGTTCGGGCGCGATCCCGGTCGGGCCGCCCGATCGAGTAACGTCCCGACGGGCGTTCCTCATCGGGGACGCGGCCGCCCAGACCAAGCCCTTCACCGGCGGCGGCATCCTCTATAGCATGACCAGCGCCGATCACGCCGCCCGCGAGATCGACCCCGATCGACCGACGACGCTGGCGGCCTACGAGCGCGCCTGGCGCGACGACTTAGCGCGCGAACAGCGACTCGGTCACTGGATCCGGCGCGCCTACTCGCTGCCCGAACCCGTCCAGCGGCTGGGACTGGGCGCGCTGTCGGGCGAGATCGGTGTCCACATGGACCGGCCGACCTCGCTCGTCTCGCCGACCCACCTGAAAGCGATGCTCTCGCGGCTGCGCGGGTAGGCGCTTCGCGGGCTCCACGCGGGAGGAAAAGGCCGCCTCGAGTGCCGGAGCCGACAGACCGAAGGCGTCGGTCACGCAACGGGGGAGCGATGACGGGCCAGCAGTGGCGGGCGGCCGCGATCGGGGTCGTCGCCGGGGCGCTCGAGCGGGCCGGCATCATCGACGGGGAGCGGTTTCGCCCGACGATGGAACTGGCCTGGCCCCGGATCGTCACCGGCTTCGCGATCATGTCCAAGCAGACGGCCGACCTCGCGATGGTCGGGGCCGCCGTCGGGACGGCCGGCACGGCGGGGCTGGCCTTCGCGCTCGGCTACTGGCAGATCGTCACGCTGCTGGGACTGGGAGTCGCGGGCGGGACCGTCACGCTCGTCTCGCAGAACTACGGCGGCGAGGCGACCGATCGCGCGTCGGTGGCGGTCAACCAGAGCGTCGTCCTCGCGACCGCGCTGGCAACCCCGATCGCGCTCCTCTTCCTCGCGGTCCCCGGTCCCCTAATCGCCCTGCTTGGCTCCGGGCCGGACGCGCTCATCCACGGGCGGATCTACCTCGTCTACGTCGCGCCCGCGGTGGTCTTCGAACTGCTGAACCTGATCGCGAGCCGCACCTACACCGGCGTCGGCGACACGTTCACCGAGATGGTCGCCCGTGCCGGCGGCGCGGTCCTCAACGTCGCCCTCAGCGGACTCCTGATCTTCGGCTTCGGCCTCGGTGCCGCGGGCGCGGCCATCGGGACTACTCTCGCCAGCGGGTTCGTGACGGTCGTCCTCGCGTGGGGGATGCTCGGCCGCTCCTACGGCCGGCTCGGGATGGAACCCAGCCCCGTCCCGATCACCCGGTCGGGGCCGTGGTTCGAGCCGACGCTGTTGCGCCAATTGATCGAGATTTCCTTGCCGGAGATCGGCCGCCGACTCGCGCAGGGGGCGGTCGTCTTCCCGCTGCTGTGGATCGCCGCCTCCTTCGGCCCGGTCGTCGTGACGGCGCTCGAGGTCGGCCGGCGGGTGCGGGCCCTGATAAACAGCGTCAACTGGGGGCTGTCGCTGGCCGCGAGTTCGCTGGTCGGCCAACACCTCGGCGCGGGCGAGGAGGCTGAGGCGGGAGCCTACGGCGCGGCGATCATCCGCCTCTCGACGGTGATCTACGCTGTCGCGGGGGCGCTGGTCGTGGTCTTCGCGCGGCCGATCGCGGGGCTGTTCGTGAGCGACCCCGCAGCGGTCACCCAGGCCGCGGTCTTCGTCGCCGTCGGCGCGGTCAGTTCGGTCGGCTACGGGCTCGACGGAGCGGCCGCCGGGGCCCTGCTCGGTGCCGGCGACACCCGCTGGCCGTTCGTCGCGTCGCTGCTCGGTCGGTACGCCTTCGCGCTTCCCGCGGCCGCGCTCGGACTCGTTACGCCCCTCGCCGTCGGCGGGCTCTATCTCGCGCTCTTCCTCGAGACGGCCGTCCCGGGCGGGATCAACTACTGGCTGTTCCACAGCGGGCGCTGGAAGGCAGTGAGCCGGCGGTACCGGCCGTCGTCGGACCCCGGCTGAACGGTCGGCGACGACTCGCCAATCGACCGCCCCGATACCTCCCCGGCCGCGGACTCACGGACGGCTCTCGGCGGCCGCCGTTCGCCGGCCGCGTTCGATCGTCGCTTCCTCGGTGGCGTTTTCGCCCCGTTCCTCGGCGACCACGTACTGGACTTCGACGACCAGCGGCCCGTCGCTGTGGGGTCTGATCGCCTCGTAGAGTCGATCGGCGAGCCCCGATTCCGGGCCGGGTTCGCGCTCGGAGACCGTCACGACGACCCGGTCGACCGACTGAATCGGGTAGTCGCCGTCGAGTTCGACCACCACGTCGTCGCTTTCGAGCCCGTCATAGCGGGGCTGTGCGAGGACCGCCTCGACCTCGTCCTCGGCGGCGGACTCGAGTTCCGTCGTGTGAAAGTCAAGCAGCGTGACGCTCGCCAGCGGCGCGGCGAGTACCAACAGTCCGACCCCGAAGATCGCTGCATAGGTGTAGGTCGGTGTCCGCGTCGGCGACACCTCGAACAGTCCCTGCGGACGGTAGCCGGCGATCCACAGCGTCGCCAGCGCGGCGAGGTTGATCGACAGGAGGTTGACGATCACGAGGCCGGCGGCCCCGATCGCCGCGCCGGACATCCCCCAGGCGACCGTGATCCCGACCGCGGCCGACGGCGGGATCAGCGCCGCGGCGATCATCACGCCGACGATGGCCTCCGAAAAGCCCCGCGTGAGGCTCAGGATGCCGGCGATTCCCGCACCCAGCGCGACCGCCAGCGAGAACAGGTTCGGCGCGACCCGTTCCTCGAGTTCGGTCGCGGCGACGATGTCGACCCCCGCCGGCTCGAGACCGGCCAGCCGAGCCAGCATCGCGAGGGCGACCGAAGCGACGATGACCATCGTTACGCCGGCGATCTGATAGGTGAATCCGGTCCGTTTGAGCCGGCCGTCACCGGTCACGATGCCGACGTTGGCGGCCAGCGCGGGCCCCAGAAGTGGCGCGATGACCATCGCCCCGATCACGACCGCCGGCGAATCGGCCAGCAGCCCCGCCGTGGCGACGACCGCGCTGATCAGTAGCATGACGGTGTAGATCGCGAAGGGCGGCGTGAGTTCGTCCGCCTTCGTCCGGAGTACCTGCCGCGAGGTCCGTGACCCGGTCTGACCGCCGCGGCTGTACCGCTCGCGAAGCGTCGTGAACTCCTCGGAGACGACCGTTTCGGCGTTGATGACGACGACGCTGGCATCGTCGCCGATGCCGGCCCGCTCGAGCCGATCGAGCAGCGGTTCGACGGCTTGAGTCGGGACCGGAAACCGAACGACGGCCGCCTCCCCCCGGCCGCTGGTCTCGTCGCTGACGACGTAGTCGAACCCCTCGTCCTCGAGGACGTCGAGAACGGCCCGCCGCTTCCCCTCGGGGACCGTGATCTCGAGATAGCGCATACTGTGGCCACACTGGTGTCGTGGATAGTACTCGGGTCGGCAGTGGACGGGTATCCGTCAGGCCTCGCTGTCGTCGGTCCCGACGATCCCGCAGGCGATCGCTTCGGGCTCGAGCAGGTCCGTCCCGTCGACGGCGTCGGGATGGACCACGAGGATCGTGTCGTCGGGCATCTCGCTCTCGACCCGTACGCCACAGCCCAGGACCGACTCGAGGTCGTCGACGTCGTCGATCCCGGACTCGCGGTCGAGATACAGGTCGGCGTTGGCCCGCGAGCAGACGACTACGAGCGCCCCTGGCTCGAGGTGTTCGCTCTCGGCGGCTTCGAGCAGGGTCTCGAGCGTGTCGGCGCGGACGGCCTCGAGCGAGCGGATCGTCACGCGCTCGGTGTCGGAGCCGGACGCTTGCTGGGACTGGGTGCGGACGCGAGCGGCCAGTTCCTCGAAGTCGGTCTCGGGGTCGAGATCGGCGGGCATGGGCGGTCGTCGTCGTCGGCCGGCCTTGAGAACTCGGCCGGCCAGTTCCGGCCCTCGAGGGTCGCCGCGAGGGGATTCGTCCGCGACGGAAACGACGGTATCAGCAAGGGCGACAGTCAGGTTCGTCGCGACAGCGGTTTTTACGCACTGGCGGTGTACGACGCCCGATGTCGACGATAGCCGACCTTCGGCTGCCGGCCGCGGAGACGGCGCTTGCCACCGCCTTCGAGCGCGCGCCGGCGGCCACGTTCGAACTCGAGTCCTCGGTATCGAAGACCCGGCCCTCACTGTGGGTGGCCGACGTGGACCGGGAGACGGCCGACGCCGCCTTCGACGCGGACCCGTCGGTCGAGGCCGCCGAACTGCTCGTCGAAACCGACGCCCGGCTGCTGTACGACGTGACCTTCGCCGACGAGTCGGGGACCGGCCGCCTCTGGGAGGACCTGCTGGTCGACGGGGGATCCCTGCTCGAGGCCCGGGCCAGCGACGGCTGGTGGCAGGTGACGGTCCGCTACCGGGACCGCGAGACGCTCTGTGACGCCTACGAGCGGCTGCTCGACCGCGGGATCAACGTCGAACTCCGGCGCGTGACCGACGTGACCGATACCGGCGGCCACGCGACGCGACTCACGCCCGAACAACAGGAGGCCTTGGAAGCCGCCCTCGAGTACGGCTACTTCGAGATCCCGCGCGGGGTGTCGATGGAGGAGCTGGCCGACGAGCTGGGGATCTCGCATCAGGCGCTCTCCGAGCGGTTCCGCCGGGCCTACGAGACGCTGGTCGACGCCGAACTCCAGCCGGCCGGCGAGGGGTCGCGGTTCGATTGACCGCCGACCCCGCCGCCCTCAGGTGCGAACGCGGCACAATCGTTATTTGACTGGCTTGCGTTCGGCTCCACATGGCTGATCTGCTTTCCGACGACGAGATCGAAGCGGAACTCCCCGACGGCTGGGACCACGAGGGGGACGAGATCGTTCGGATCTACGAGTTCGACGACTACCTCCGCGGGGTCAACTTCGCCCAGATGGTCGGCGAGATCGCCGAGGCCCAGTTCCACCACCCCGAAATCATCATCCGCTACGCCGAACTCGAGATCCGATTGACCTCCCACGAGGAAGGCGGCATCACCGAGGACGACATCGAGATGGCGGAACTGATCGAGGCCGAACGCGGGGACTGAACCGACCGTGGACGCCCGCTACGTCTTCCGCGTTCGAGTCCACATAGAGCCCGCTCGGGCGGTCGTCTCGCTCGAGCCCGACAGCGCCGAGACGACGGTGACGCTCTACCGGGACGCGCCGGAACCGGGCACGGAGGGGTGGCTCTTCTTCCGAAACACGCTCTGGCGCGGTGCGGTCGGCGACGACGACTACGCCCGCCGGCTCGCCGCGGAGTGGCTGGGTGTTCCCGAACGGACCGTCGACGCCGTCGATTTCCGCGAACTCCAGGCCGACGAGGCGTACCTCGACGCGCTAACGGAAGCGATCGCGGCCGATCTCGAGGCGTTCAAGGCCGACGACGTCGACGACGCGCTCTCGAAGTATCTGGGCTCGAGCATCCGCGTGACCGATGGCGACTGACGGTCGGTGGTGACGATCGTGTCACGGGAACGGGGTCTCGGGACCCGCAGATAATGGGTGTTGGTAACAACCTTCGCCTACCTTTATATACTCGCTTGTGGCCGCTGTTGGTGATGATCGCGAGCGAACACCGATCGGCGGTTCGGGAGAGACGCGGCTCACGAGGGGCGCGACGTGTCGTGTGTTCCGTCCGCGGCGGCTGGACAGGCCCCGGACGAACGCTCGGGCCGGCGGACGTTCTCGCCGTCGAAGGACGCATCGGCGCAGCAGCCGTCGGACCGACCGGAGGTGACGATGTCCGACCGTGAGCCCGCCGTGTCACTGATCGCCGACCCCGATACGGGCGGGGCGATCGGGGTCGACTGTTACGTCCGCTCGAGCGTCCCGGCCGCCGTCTCCGAACGGATCGCTGCGGTCACCGAGCGGCTTCGGACGCTTCGCGACCGGGGCTACGTCGACGAGTTGCGAATCGACCAGTGGCCGTCCCAGCACGCGACGGGACCGATGCGGACCCGCGACGAACTCGTCGCCGAGTTCGAACGCTGGGCGGACCGACACGACTACTGCCTCGAGCCGGGGTTTCGCCGCCGAACGGTCCCACGCTCGCCGTTCGGCGTCGACGTCGAATCGCACGAACGGGTCCGCGTCCCGCTGGTGGCGCTGGCGCTCTACGAGTACGCGGGCGACGGCGAGACGCTGCGGGCCGTCCTCCCGTGTACGGAACTCTCCTACACCGGCGACGAACGAACCTATACCGTCGACGAGTGGCTCACCGCGGTCGAAACGCGGGCGTTCGACGAACCGGTGCGTGCGTCCCGAATCGACGGCCCGGACGCGCTCTACGGGCGACAATAGCCGGCACCGGGTCCGGAGAACCGACCGCATCCCCCGACGCTAGCCTACCTATAGCAGCGAGAGAGTCCCCGCCGTTTACGGCGGGCGTGAATCGCGTCACTCGACTACACAAACCACCGGTTACTCCTCAGCCGGAGTCTCCTTGGCGTCGAGTCCAGCGTTCAAGAGTTGTTCGTATGCCTCGGTGAGCGTGATATCTCGTTCTTCGGCAAAGTCTTTCACACGACCATGCGTTGCGTGGGAGAGGTCTACGTTCGGACGCATAAGTCTTAATAGACGTGCAGACGTTATAGACGTTACGGCGAATGAAGCGCACCAACGAGTTCGAAGTAGTTCCGAAATCCGACGCGGACGAGGAGTTGCTTCGCCGTTTGTTGGACGCTTCGGCCGCTCTCTGGAACGAGATCAATTACCAGCGCCGAACCAACTTCGAAGATCCAGACGGCGACGTTTGGGAGATCGACGAGTACCGCGGTCGGTACGGGGGGACTCTCGGCGCTTCGACCGTTCAACAGATCGAACGCAAGAATCGCGAAGCGTGGAACTCGTTCTTCGCCAATCGAGAGAAGGGCGAACCCACCGGAAAGCCCGGCTTCTGGGGCAACCAAGACGAGGGCCGCGAACTGCGGACGTACATCCGTAATACGTCGTACTCGGTCGAGTGGGGCGAATACTCCCGACTCGAGATTCTTGTCGGTCAGGACCTGAAAGAGGAGTACGGTCTTGGATACCACGAGCGCCTTCGGCTCGAGGTTCGGGGCGATCCGAACTGGAAAGACTACGACAAGCAGGGCCGGTTGGAACTGTACTACGACGACCGTTCGGGTCAATTCAGGGCCTTTCAGCCAGTTACAATCGACAATTCTCGACTGGCACAACCACTGGCGGACGAATCCGCCGCTCTGGATATTGGCGCGAACAATATCGTTGCATGTACGGTTTCGACCGGCGAGCAGTACCTGTACGAAGGTCGCGATCTGTTCGAGCGGTTCTGGGAAACGACCCAACGAATCGCTGAGTTCCAATCGAAGTTGGACGATCAGCGCCGGACAAGCAAGCGGATCGACCGCTTGTATCGAAAGCGGACTCGACGACGCGACCACGCGATGCACGCGCTGGTCCGCGACTTGATCGAACGACTGTATGAACATGGTGTTTCGACGGTGTACGTCGGTGACTTAACCGACGCCCTCGAGACTCACTGGTCGGTTCGGACGAACGCTAAGCTGCACAACTTCTGGGCGTTCCGGCAGTTCGTCAAACGACTCGCCTGTACGGCCGAAGAGTTTGGCATCACCGTCGAAGTGCGAACGGAAGCGTGGACCTCGAAGACGTGTCCAAACTGCGGTTCGACCGAAGACACGACGCGGCATCATGACACGCTGACCTGTCACTGCGGCTTCGAGGGGCACGCAGATCTAGTCGCGAGCGAGACGTTCCTGAGACGGTACGAAACGGTAGCAGGGCTGATGGCACGGCCCGTGTGCCTCAAGTGGGACAGCCACGAATGGCTGGAGTCACCACGCTCTCCCCGTCCCAACGAGGAACACACGAACCCGCAAGTTGCCTCCGTGGACTCGGCGTAGCCGAGACTCCCAGCGCGAGGAAACCCCGGCGTGAACGCCGGGGAGGATGTCATGCCACGTCGTCGTGGGTCAACAGCGGTCGCGTTCGCTCGCCCGCGGGCGGCTCGTAGGTGATGACTTCGAGCAGGTTCCCGTCGGGATCGAGGAAGTAGAACCCCTCGAACTCGCCCCAGTCGTAGGGTCCCTGGTTCGGGAACTGGCCCTCGAGCCGGTCCAGCAACGCGTCGTAGTCCGTGCGGTCGGTCTCGAACGCCAGGTGGGCCTTGTCGAGGGGGTGATCGAGACCCCGCTGCTCCCAGTTCTCGGCACGGCCGGTCTCGACCAGCGTGACGACCGTCTCGCCGGCCCGGAACATCGCGTGATCGCCCTGAAAGTCGTCGGGCGGTCTGACTACCTCCAGACCGAGCGTCTCCCGGTAGAACTCGTAGCAGGGCTCGAGCGCGTCGACGTCGACGTTGACGTGATCGACGGCGTCCATGCTAGGACTCCGGTTCGATCCGCGATCGCGACGGGGTTCGTCGCCACTCCGGTTCCTCTCGGGGCGGCGCGAGGACCCCGATGCCGACGGCCGCCTCGTCGCTTCGGTTCTCCGCGCCGTGGCGCTCGTTCGGGTGGAACAGGTACGCGTCGCCCGCCCGAAGCGGGTACTCCTCGCCCTCGACGACGGCGACGAGTTCCCCCTCGAGGACGAACCCGATCTGTTCGTTCGCGTGCGTATGCGTGGGCAGCGTCGCCCCCGGTTCGATCCGCCAGTAGACCATGCTTGCCCGTTCGCCCGCCGGGAGGTCCGCCAGCGACACCCCGTCGGCGACCTCCTCGGACGCCGCGTCGGTCGTCGATACTCGTTCCATGGGAACAGGGACCACTCCCCACGCCGACACTGATAAACGTATCATGAAAACCCTTTAAGCCCCTCTTCGGTGTGGGGTGTCCCATGCTAGCACAGAAATCGGTCCGACTGTTCCACCTCCCGTTCTCGTTCATGCTCCCACAGAAGGTAGCCGCTGAGGCGGGATACTTCCGCGAGGAGGGGCTCGCGGTCGAACTGGTCGAACGGGACCGGCGCGACGTCTCCGTCAAGTACATCCCCGCCGAGGAAACGCTGACCGGGGCGTACGACGTGGATCTCTACCCCATCTGTAAGTGGGAGAGCATCCGCCGGACGTGGGAGATGGACGACGGCCGAATCGTCGCCAACGGAACGTTCGCGAACCTTCCCTACACCGTCGTGACCCGTCCCGACTCCGATATCGAGTCCCCGGCCGACCTCGCGACCGTCCCGGTCGGCGTCAACCTGCGAACGGGGCAAGAGTACACCGCACGGAAGGCCCTCGAGGACCACCTCGAGCCCGACGAGATCGACCTCGTCGGCTGCGGAATGCCGACCGACCGGCTACAGGCGCTTTACGAGGGACGGGTCGACGCCGTGACGCTCATCGACCCGCACACCACCCTCGCCGACCACCTCGGCTTCCAGCGGCTGCTCGAGTACGACAACCACATGGGGATCGTCGGCGACGAGAGCATCGATCGGGACGTCCTCGAGGCGTTCCTGCGGGCCTACGGCCGCGCGGTCGAGGACGTCAACGCACGCCCAGAGGCCTACCGCGAGACCTACCTCGAGTTGCTCGCGGCCGACGCCGCGGTCGCGCCCGCACTGTTCGACGACGTGGACATGGACGCGGTTCGCGAGGATCTCACCGTCCCACGCTACGAAGTACCCGACCCGGTCGACCCCGACGAACTCGACGGTCACCTCGAGTGGATGCGAGCGCGCGGCCTGATCGACGACGAGGCGGCGATCGACGACATCGTCGCGTCGCTGTGAGTTCCAGCCATGACCGACATCGACATCAGTACCCAACAGGCGGCGATCGACGAGTATCAGGGCGACCCCGGCGACCGACCCGTTCTGCGGGCCCGGTTCGAACACAACGGGAGCCCGCGGTACATGCTCTATACGATCACGCGGTTCGGCATCGATCACGACCACGGCTTCCACCTCGACCTGCAACTGGTCTCGGACGAACTGGACGAGGGCCGCGAGACCGTCGAGGCGAAACTCCAGGAGGGCGACGCCGACCTGATCGACATCGACTACGTCTCGACGGCGCGGGAGCGCGCCGCGGGCGCGCCGATCGTCGCCTTTCATCCCTACGGCCAGACGGTCGGCGGCCTCGTCGTCCCCGAAGACTCCCCGATCGACGGGCTCGAGGCCCTCTCGGGCCACCGGCTCGGCGTCGTCAGACGCCGCGACAAGAACTGGATCCTCGTCCGGGCGGCCTGCCGCGAGTTCCACGGCTTCGATCCCGACGAGACGGCCACCCCGGTCGAGGCCGGCTCGAAAGTCGAACTCACTCGGCTGCTCGAGGACGGTGAGGTCGACGGCGTCCTCCAGTTCTGGCAGATAATTCCCGAAATCGTCGAAACCGGGCCGTATCGCGAGGTCCTCCCGATGTCGCGGGTGGTCGACCGGCTCGCGGACGCCGATGCCGGCGGTGAGGATCGGCCGATTCCCGTCTCGACGTTCCTGACGAGCGAGGACTACCTCGCGGCTCACCCCGATGCAGTTCGTGGGTTCCAAGGCGCGTATCGCGACGCGGTCGACCGGTTGCAACGCGACGACGACCTCTGGGACGAGATCGGCGAGCGGCTCATGTACGAGGACGATCCCGCCGTCGTCCGTGCCGTACGGGACCGGTGGCGCGAGATGGTCGTCCGCGACTGGGACGAGGGCACCGTCGACGGGATGGAACGGCTGTTCGACCGACTGAAAGGTGTCGCCGGCGCGGACGCCCTCGGCGTCGCGGAACTCCCCGACGGGCTGTTCCGGCTCGACCTCGAGGTGAAGACATGAGCGGACCCGCTCCGCTCGCCTTCCAACTCAACTGGGAGCCCAACGGCTTCCAAGCACCGTATTTCCTCGCTCGTGAGGCGGGCCACTACGAGGACGAGGGGCTCGCCGTCGAGTTCGTCGAGGGCCACGGCTCGCCGTACGCGGCCGAACGCGCGGCCCAGGGCGACGCCGATATCGCACTGGCCGGGGCCAGCGCCGTGCTGGCGAAACGGAGCGAGGGGTTCGAGCCGCGGGCGATCGCCGCGGTGACCCAGAAGACCCCCGCGGCCGTCTACACCTTGCGCGACGTCTTCGGCGAGCCCCTCTCCGAGCCCGAACAGCTGGCCGGGCGGACCGTCGCGCCCTCCGCGACGAAGACCCGGATCCTCACCGCCCAACTGCTCGAGGACGCGGGGATTCGCGACGAGGTCGACCTGCTCGAGGTCGATCCCCACACCCACCACCGCGTCCAGCACAAGGTCATCGACGGGACCGTCGACGCGGCGGTCGGCGTCGTCACGAACGGAATCGAGATCGGCCGCGAACACGACCGGACGCCCGACGAACTGCCGATCGGCGAGTTCCTCGACATCTACGGGATGACGCTGGTCACGAGCCCCGAGTTCGCGGCCGACCACCCCGGGCGGCTCCGATCGTTCCTCCGGGCGACCGCCCGCGGCTGGGCCGACGCGACCCGCGACCCCGAGCGGGCGATCGACGTCCTCGTCGACCGGAACGCCACCCTCGAGCGCAATCGAGCGATCGAGCGGTTGAAATTCGAGACCGCCGCCAACCGGCTGCAGTTCACGCCGTTCGTCCGCGACCACGGCTGGGGGGCACAGGACCCCGACCGCTGGGATCGCCTCGGCGAGACGCTGTCCGAGACGGCGCTGCTCGAGGGGGAAATCGACCCCGACGCCGCCTGGACCGACGAGTTCCGACCGACCGACGAGCAGCTGGTGGCAGAGTACGCCGCCCGGACCCGGCCGACGGCCGACTGAGACGGTTTGTCGTACCGATTTCCCGGTGGGACCGCAGGGCGGTCGCGGTCCTCCCGGGGATGACGGACAGGAGACCGTCCGAGGCCGGGCCGGACCCGCGTTCGGGCGACAGGCATTTACTCCGGTAGCCGCTACATTTGTGTCCGAATGACCCTCGACCACGACTACGACTTCTGGTTACTCGATCTCGACGGGACCCTCGTCGACGTCGAGTGGTCCTACACGCGGGGGGTCTTCGACCGGGTCGGCGACCGGCTCGGTCGCGAGTTTTCCGATCGGCAGGCAGAGATCATCTGGAACGGCCTGACCGGCTCCCGGGACCGCCAACTCGAGGCGTGGGGGGTCGATCCCGACGCGTTCTGGACGGCCTTCCACGAGGAGGAGGACCCGATCGAGCGGGCCGAACGGACCTACCTCCACGAGGACGCCGCCGTCGTCGCCGATCTCGAGGTTCCGGTCGGGCTGGTCACGCACTGCCAGGAGTTTCTCACCGAGCCCGTCCTGGATCACCTCGATATCCACGACTGGTTCGACGCGCGACTGTGCTGTACCGAGGAGACGGGCTGGAAGCCGGATCCGGGGCCCGTCGAGCGGGTAATGAACGACCTCGGCGTCGGCCACAACGGCCATCGCGGCGTCCTCGCGGGCGATGGGGCCTGTGACGTGGGTGCGGCCTGGAACGCCGGCCTCGACGCCATCCACGTCGAGCGCGTCGGCCACGAGCAACGGGGCCGCTGCGTTCTCGGGGACCACCGGGTCACGTCCTTCGACGAACTGTACTGACCGGCCTCGTCGTTCGGCCGCTTCGAGAGCGATGGGCGACCCACCGTCTCACCGAAAGGGCTTCAGGAGTACAGTCGGATTCGGAGTCACAATGAAGTACTGTCTCGACTGCGACTGGCACGCGACCGCCGACGACGACCCCGACCAGCGCGACCGCTCTCGGGCGGCGATCGACCACTACGTCGAAACGGGCCACACGATCGACTCGAGCGAGTCGCTCGTCCGGCCGACGACGCCCGACGGACTCGGGACGGTTCTGGCTCGCGAACTGGCTCCCTCGAGCGACTGACGTATCGAACGGCCGGCCGTCGCTACCCGTAGTACTCCTCGAGATAGTCGACGATCTCGTCGCTCTCGTAGCGCTGTTCTTGTCGGTCGGTGTCGACGAGGAAGGGGATGGCGTCCGTGCCACCGAGGTCCGTCATGGCCTCGTGGGCCCATTCGTTGCAAACCTCGCCGTCGCTTCCGGGCCGACGGGGGTTGTGAATCACGTACGAGACGCCGAGTTCCGTCAACGTCTCCCGAACCGTCGCGCTATGCGGGCAGTCCTCCGCCTGATAGAGTTCGAGCATTCGTCGGTCCGACCACACGGATCGCCATCAACGTTGGCCGGGCAGCCGCCGGCGTCGACCGGTCACCTGACCGTCGTATTCACGCCATCTTACCATTATTTCGACAGGAAAGCTTATGCCGGGACCCTCGCGTTATCGAGCCATGGCACGCGACACTCCGGTACAGAACAGTACAGCCGCGGACGCCACCCAGACACTTCCGAACCTCGTCACGATCGTCGGACGGGGCGTTCCATCGAACTTCGAGATCTCGGTCGACGGCGACCTCGAGATGCTGGCCGACGACCCTGTGGCCGAGGGGACCGTCGTCTCCGGCGGCGTCGCCGAGGGCGCGATCGACGTCGGCGTCCAGCGGTTCCGGTTTTCGGGACAGATGGCGAACGTCCGACTGGTGGACTGGAACGGCAACGAGGCGGCCGACTCCGCGAGCGTCCCGACGGTCCACGTCGAGTACGGCTCGGCCGAGCGATAGGCAGTCACGGCGCTCACGGAGACGGGTAGGGGTTTTCCGGGTCACGACGCTCCCAGCGACGGCCCCGTGGCTCTCGGCGGTTGGAAAGCTCCTCGAGAACGGCACTAATCAGTCGTCGTCGGTCGCGCCGATGCCCGCCTCGCCGCTCCCGGCGGTGGGAGCGATCGAGGGGGGAGCGATCGGGCCGTCGTTCTCGCCGAACTCCGGATCGAACAGCTGGAGAGCGGTGTGGATCGTACTCCAGTCGTCCTCGGCCGCGGCCTCTCGCAGGCTCTTGGTCGGCGCGGCGAGCAGTTGGTTGATCAGCGAGTCGGCCATCGACTCGAGGACCTCGCGGTGTTGCTCCGACGGCTCCTCGAGATGCGAGAGGGCGGTCTCGACCTCTCGGTCCTTCATCCGCTCGGCGGCCTCGTACATCGCCGCGATGGCCTCGTCGGCACGGGCGCGCTTGTACTGTTCGGTCAGGAGATCGAACTCCCGATCGACGATCGCCTCGACCTCGCGAGCGGCGTCGGTGCGTTTGTCGCGCGTCTCCGCGGTAATCGACTCGAGATCGTCCAGATCGAAGACCCGAACGGACGACAGGTCGTCGGCCGCCGGGGCGACGTCTCTGGGCTGGCCCAGATCGACGACGACCTGCTCGCTTGGGCCCTCGAGGTGGCGGGGTTCGAGGACCGGCTCCTCGCTACCTGTCGCCGTGACGACGACGTCGGCGCGCGAGGCGACGGAATCGAGCGCCTCGAGCGGCGCGGCCCGGGCGTCGGTTTCGGCCTCGAGATCGGCGACCAGATGGTCGGCATGGGCGATGGTCCGGTTGGCGATGACGACTTCCGCGACGTCGGCGGCCGCGAGACTCCGCGCGGCGAGTTGTCCCATCTCGCCGGCCCCGACGACCAGCGCGGTCGCGTCCTCGAGCGCGATCTCCTCGGCGGCCCGGCGGGTCGCGGCCGAGCCAAGCGAGACGACGCCCTCGTTGATCGCGGTCTCGGTGCGGGCGCGTTCGCCGACGTGGATCGCCTTCGTGACGCCGGCCTCGAGCATCGAGCCGATGCCGCCGGCGTCGCGCGAATCCTCGTAGGCGGTCCGGACCTGCCCGATGATCTGGTCCTCGCCGAGGATCACCGACTCGAGGCCGGCGGCGACTCGCATGAGATGGCGTAAGCTCTCGTCGTGGTCGGTCACGACGACTGCCTCGTCCGCGACGCCGGCGAAGAACTCCTCGAGGGCGGCTCGACCGACGGCGTGGTCCGGCCCGACGACGTAGGCTTCGACCCGGTTGCACGTCGAGAGGACGTACGCCTCCTCGATGTCGGGAACGGCCAGCAGCTCCTCGACGGCGCTTGACTGGCCGTCGGGACTGGCAGCGGCGAGCTGGTCGACGCTACCGCTTCCGTGTGTCACTCGCGCCGCAGTGACGACTCCGGTCGACATCACGTTCGATCACCCCCTGAGCGTTCCTCGCCGAGCACGTCCTCGATCACTTGGGCACAGTTGGAAGTACCCGTACGTAAAGCTGTCCAAAGGTCCGGGGAATTGACGACGTCGGTGACGATCGCTCGGCGGCGCTCCGCCGGCACGTCGCGGGCCTTGAGTTCCGCCCGCAACTCGCCACAAACCCGCGCCATCTCGCCGGCCCCCGAAAGCGTCTCCTCGAGTTCTTCACGAAGGTACTTGCTCAGCGCGGGCGCGGTGCCGCCGGTCGCGACGGCGACGGTCACCGGATCCTCGCGGACGGTCGCGGGGACGACGACGCTGCCGACGTCGCGTTCCCCCGAGCGATCGGCACGGTTGACCAATGCCCCCCGCTCGCGGGCCGCGTCGGCGACGGCCTCGTTGACCGCCGCATCGTCGGTCGCGGCGACGACCAGAGCGGGCTCGGTCCGCTCGAGCCACGCCGGGACGTCCGCGGGGTCGGGCGCGGCTCGGACCCGTTCGGCCCCGCCGAACTCGCGATCGGCGAAGGCCGGGCTGACGACGATCACCCGCGCCTCGCGGGCGAACCGTCTGGCCTTTCGGGACCCGACGGGACCGCCGCCGAAGATCAGCACCGTCTCGTTCGTGAAATCGTGCAAAAGCGGTATCATCGTAGACGATATGTGTCAGGCGGTCGGCGCTACTGCTCTCTCGTGTTCGCATCGGCTCGTTCCGCCATTCGTATGCCGGTCTTCTTCAAGATCTGCGTCGAGTGCAAGGTATCCCAGTCGTTGGCCGTTACGTCCCAGTACTCCTCCATCCGTTCCCGAACGTGTTCGACTCGCTGCTGGCTTTCGGCCTCGCTACGGCCGTGGGTCATCGCGAAGAAGTTGTACGGCCAGACGCCCTCGTGACGCGGCCGCCGGTAACAGTGTGTCACGAACGGAAGTGCGGCGATTTCGGGGCCGACCTCGGGAACGATTTCATCGGGGACGTTCCAGACCGTCATGCCGTTTTCCGTGTACCCCAGGGCGTAGTGATTCGGCACGACGCCGATCCGGCGGATCTTGCCCTCGCGTTCGAACCGCTTGATCGTCTCGAGGACCCACTCGCGGTCCTGCCCGATCGCGTCGGCGACATCGGCGTAGGGCGTCGCCGTCAGGGGCATGCCGTCCTGGACCTCGATCACGAGGTCGCGTTCGGCCGGGGCAAGCGTCGCCGCGTCGGTCGGCTCGATCGTGGGCCCCAGATCCGAGCGGTCGATGCCGGCCGCCTCGACGTCCCCGTCGCCGTCCAGCGGGCCGTCGACGTAGAACTTGGCCTCGACGCGGAACTCCCGCTGTTTCGGCAGATTGTACGTCTCCTGTCCCGTTTCGGCCTCGATCTCGTCGAGGACCGCCGCGACGCGGTCCTCGTCCGCGACGCTCACGACGAACCAGACGTTGAGGTGGGGGTGTTCGCGCTCGTAGTTGTGGGCCACCTCGCGGTGATCGTTGACCGTCTCGACGATCTCGTCGAACCGGTCGTCGGGGGCGTGCATGGCGACCAGCGTCGCCGCGCCGCCGATCTCCTGGGCGTTGACGAGCGGCCCGAACCGCGAGAGAACGCCCCGGTCGTCGAGGTCGCGGATCGTCTCGAGCAGCTCGGTGGCCGTAATGTCGACCCCGTGGTCGCGCATGGCGGCTGCCGCCGGTTCGAACGGTCGTTCCACGACGGGGAACCCGCCCTGATAGGCGTTGACGACCGCCCGCTCGCGCTCCGTGAGATCGACGTCCGTGGTCATACGAACCCCTCGGGACTGACGGTGTATAAGCGGATTGGAACCTCGGATCCGGCCGTCCACACGGCCGGCTGTCTGCTGCCGACGGTTCACGCCAGTAGTGCGGTACCGGTCGGTATGAAGTAGGTCGTCGACTCGAAATAGCCCGTCCGATCCGCTTCGCGGGCACGACGGACGGCATCGTCCTGCCCCCCGAACACGTCGGCCGACCGACAGCGGTTCGGGCACCGGCTGTCGGTCACACGCGACGGTCTTACTCGCCTTCGACGCCGGTCACGTCGAACCCCAACTCGCGGATTCCCTCGAGGATGGC
The DNA here is from genome assembly GCF_041821105.1 of Natrinema sp. H-ect1. Classification (NCBI taxonomy): domain Archaea; kingdom Methanobacteriati; phylum Methanobacteriota; class Halobacteria; order Halobacteriales; family Natrialbaceae; genus Natrinema; species Natrinema sp. H-ect1. Next base: position 320,687 of record NZ_JBGUBA010000002.1, read on the forward strand.
CTCGTGGTCGGCCGTGGCCCGGTAGTAGATGACGATGTCGAAGCTACCCTCTCGCAGCAGCTGCTGACACTCCCAGACGAACTCCTCGTCCTCCAGCGTCAGGCCCTGGTGTTGGTTCGAGGAGAAGTCGGGGTCGTCGTTGCCCGAGTGGACGAAACAGTCCGTCGGGTCGTAGCCCGACTGTTCGGCGATGATATCGCCGACGTCGATCGTCGCCTGCATCATCTTGACGTCCTCCTGGCCGTCGTAGTCGGTGTGGACGATCGCCCCGTTGAGGTCGATCTCGCCGGGCTCGAGCAGTGCCTTGGTCCGCTGGTAGAGGTCCTCGTCGATCGACTGTTGGTTCGCGTCTGCCATTGTCAGAACCGTGAGGGGCCGGGCCCAAAGCCGTCACGGTTCGGACGGGCCGATCGACCCGTCGTTCGGCGGGATTTTACCCGTCTCGACACACGGTATCAAACCGGTTTCGCGCTCGGAGAAAGACACGCAAGACACATAGGCGTCGGTGACCTTCCTTCGAGTAATGAAGCGGTGGCTCCGAAAACGCGTCGACGCGGCGTACGAGCGGTTGCTCGCCCGCGAAGTGTCGGGCGCGCCGACCCACGTCGCCGTCATTCAAGACGGCAACCGACGTTACGCCCGCAAGCGGGGCAGCGATGCCCACGAAGGCCACCGTGCGGGGGCCGAGACGACCGAACACGTCCTCGAGTGGTGTCAGGACATCGGCGTCGAGGAGTTGACGCTGTACACGTTCTCGACGGAGAACTTCGACCGTCCCGACGAGCAAAACGAGGCGCTGTTCGACCTGCTGTGTGAGAAACTCCACGAGTTCGCGGACGCCGACCGCGTCCACGACAACGAGGTCTGCATTCGCGTGATCGGCGAGACGGACATGCTCCCCGAGCGGGTCCAACACGCCGTCGAATACGCCGAACGCCGCACGCACGACTACGACCGGTTCACGCTCAACATCGCGCTTGCGTACGGCGGTCGCTCGCGACTGCTCGAGGCCACCCGCGGAGTCGCCGCGGACGTGGAGGCGGGCGACCTCGACCCCGAGGAGATCGACATCGAGGACATCGAACGCCGGCTATACGACCGGCCGATCCGGGACGTCGACCTGATAATTCGACCCGCCGGCGAAGAGCGTACCTCGAACTTCCTGCCCTGGCACGCCAACGGCAACGAGGCGGCCGTCTTCTTCTGTACACCCTACTGGCCGGAGTTCTCCAAGGCCGACTTCCTCCGGGGGATCCGAACCTACGAACACCGGGCGGAATCGTGGCGGCGGACCCGCGCCCGGCGCGCGCTGGCCCTGCTCGGTGCCGTCAGCGAGACCGAACTCGCCGAGGCCCGAGCGATCGTCGATCGGTTCCGCGACTCGCTGCCCTCCGCCGAACGGCCCGACGCCGACGATCTCGAGGCCAGTGACTCGGGTAGTCAGGCCGCGGACTGACCGCACCGGTTCTCGTCCCCACCGGTAACGACTACTTCAGCCACCAGAAGACATTTCACTGTCATTATGGCAGTAGTAGTCGTGATGCCGACTCCGAACACCGCCCCTCCAGTCGACGTCGAACGGTTCGTTCGGCTGACGAACGTCCCGCTCGACGAGGCATACACGCTCCTCGCGAACCCGCGGACGCGTCTCGCCTTGCACGCGCTATCGGCGGCCGAACCACCGGTTTCGGTCACCGAATTGGCCGCCGTCGTCGCCGACCGGGACGGCGCCGACGAGCGGACCGTTGAAGCGTCGCTCGTCCACGTCGTCCTCCCGAAACTCGCGGGTGCGGACGTTCTCGAGTACGACGGTGAAACCGGTCGAATCCGTCTCGAGCGCCCGGTCGTCGCGGCCGCGGATCCGTTCACGGACCCATCGCTGCCCGACCGATCGGGGCCGAACGCGTCCCCGTAACCCGCGATCAGCGGCCGAACCGCCGCGACCGGTTACAGTACTCTCGGACCGCCCGGAGGAAATCCCGCTTGCGGAAGTTCCGCCAGTTCACGTCGGTGAAGTACAGTTCCGAGTAGACCGACTGCCAGATCATGAAATCCGAGAGCCGTTCGGCTCCGGTCTTGATCACCAGATCCGGCTCCGACGGGAAGATCAGGTGGTCCTCGACGCTGTCGTCGTCGATCTCGTCGGGCGCTAACTCGCCCGCTTCGACCCGTTCGGCCAGCGTCCGGACCGCGCTGGTGAACTCGTGTTTCCCGCCGAGTCCGATCCCGATTCGGATCGGCGCGTCGGCCCGGGCCCGATCGCCCGGGCCGCGAACCGCGACCGGCCGCGGCGCATCGATCGTCTCGAGTTCCCGTTGCAGGGCCGGCACCGCGGCCTCGTCGAGGACGCTCACGTAGACCGTAATCCGCGATGCGTACTCCGTGGCCCACTCGAAGAAATCGGTCAGCGTCTCGTAGGCTCCCCGTTCTAGGAGATCGCGTTCGGTGATCACGAGCGCGACGTGATCGGGCGGGTCGCCGTCGTGACGCCGGATCCGAAAGGCGAGGTACCGTTCGTACAGTCCCACACCGGCGATTTTCTCGGCGGCTGCTATACCGGTTACGGGTTCGGACCGGTCGTTCGACGGCCGGCCGATTCGTCCGGAGTGGGGCCGCTGAGTGCGGTAATACCCGCCTCGAGCGGTTCACGAAGCTTGAAGTAACCGCCACAGAAAGGGATCGATATCGTGACAGCACCCGTTCGGCGAGCCGGCGTGTTCGCGGCGCTCTGTACGCTCTCGCTCGCCGTGCCGCTCTTCGGTCCGCAGGTAGGTGCCGCCGTCGCGGGCGTCGTCCTGCTCGGGGCCTACCTCGTCCCCGAGGGGTCGCTGTTCGACCTGCTCGCCTACCCGGGCGACTACGAGGACGCGCGGCTGTACGGCCTGATCACGTTCGTCCTCGCGGGGGTCGCCCTCGGGCTCATCGCGACCGCGGCGTCGATGCCGGTCGCCGTCTTCGTCGGGACGATCCTGCTGGTCGGCTACGGTAATCTCGGCGAGCAACTCGTCAGGCTCCGGACGGACAACGACGTCGTTCGCGTCGCCGGTTTCTGTCTCGCGGGGAGCCTGGCCGCCGTCGCCGGACTGGCGGGGACGCGGGCTCTCGCCGGCGATCCCGTCGCCGCCGCGCTGCCGGTCGTCGTCTTTCTGGCCGCGAGCGGTGCCGTTCTCGGCGCGTTGCTCCGGGACATGCTGTTGCGGTCCGACGACCCGATCGTCGTCCTCTCGGTCGGCCTCCTGCTGTGGCTGCTCGCCGAACTCGGCCCCTCAATCGGCCGCCTCGAGATCGTCGTCGCGCTCGCGGTCACGGTCGCGCTCGGCTACGCCTCCTACGCCCTCGAGACGGCCTCGATCGCCGGGATGCTCACTGGCGTCTTGCTCGTCTTGCTGACGATCGTTCTCGGGGGGTACGGCTGGGTCGCCGTCCTCGTTTCCTTCTTCGCCATCGGTGGCCTCTCGACGAAGTTCCGGTACGACCGCAAGACGGAACTCGGCGTCGCCGAGGACAACAACGGGGCCCGCGGCAGCGGCAACGTCCTGGGCAACGCCGCGGTCGCGCTCGTCGCCGTCCTCGGCTACGCGGCCAGCGACGCCGGATTGCTCCCCCACGAACCCGAACTCTTTCTCTTCGCCTTCGCCGGCTCGATCGCGACCGCAATGAGCGACACCCTCTCGAGCGAGATCGGTAGCGTCTTCGATCGCCCCCGGCTTATCACGACGCTCGAGCCGGTCGAACCAGGCACCGACGGCGGCGTCACCTGGCAGGGCGAACTCGCCGGTCTCACGGGCGCGACCGTCGTCGCCGCCATCACCGCCGGCGTCTTCCCCGAGATCGACCTCGTCGGCGGGGCGATCGTCGTCGCGGCCGGCGTCGTCGGGATGACCGTCGACAGCCTCCTCGGGGCGACCCTCGAGGGGCCGCTGCTGGGTAATCAGAGCGTGAACTTCCTCGCGACGCTGTCCGGCGCGCTCGCCAGCGCCGCGCTGGTGATGGTCGTTCCTCTCCTCGGCTGACGTTGGCGTGGACGAAAACCGGCACACGAGTCAGTCGTCCGCAGTCGAGAACGACGGCTCCTCGAGTGACTGTTCGGACTGTTCCTCGAGACCGAATCGATCGTCGGCCCGCGCTTGCCCTCTGGCGGCGGTCGTCGTCGCCCATAGGGTCACGAGAATCCAGACGCCGAGCAGCGCGAGCGCGGCGGTCGCGGGTGGTGCCATTACCGGCCGCTCGGCACTCGCCGCCTATCAACGGTTCGGACCGCTCCCGGCCGGTGAGGACGCCGTCGGAGCCACTGCCAGCACTGTCCACCCGGCCCACGACTCTCCTGCGATCAGTACGAAACCCGGTTCAGTGGCTCTTGTTCGTCTCCGGCGGTCGCTCGGCGATCTCGTCGATCGCGTGGATCCGGACGGCCGTCGGCCGTTTGGTGAACTGCCCGAGCGAGCGGGCGACGATCCGGTCGACGCCGCGGTCGGCCGCCAGATCGAGCAGCCGCTGTCCCAAGGCGTCGTCGAGGACGACCGTCGTCGGCACCGGCTCGAGGTCCTCGAGGGCGTCGTACGCGTCGCCGGTGTGGACCTCGTCGATCGTCTCCCCGTCGCCGTCGAGGAACCGAACGCGGTCGGTCTCCGCACGGACGACGGCGGCTGCGTGGCCGTAGACGGTTTCCGGTGAGCGATCGTCGTCCGATTCGGCCTCGTCAGCGGCCGTCCGGTCACCGCCGGATGCCGGGGACGACTCCGCACCGGTTCGGTTCGGTCCGGACTCGTCCGCCGATCGGGTCGTGGCCGTCCGTTCGGTCTTCGCTTTCGCCGGCTGCGTCGGGTCGGCATCGGCGGCGGTCGCCCCGTCGCCGGCACCGGTCTCGGTCGTGGCCGTCGTCTCTCGACGGTCGGTCGCGTCGGGGCCGGCGTCCGACGGCGGCGGGGACGGCGTCGCACTGCCGTCGGTCGCGGCGACCGCCTCCCGGGGTTCGTTCAGTTCGGCGACGGTGTCGTAGGGGACCTTGTTCCGGAGGGCGGCGAACAGTTCGTGGTGGTCCAGATCCTCGACGGAGCCCTCGGCCGGGGCGAAGGCCACGTAGTCGATGTCGCCGACCTGTGCGAGTTCCTCGAGGATCAGGTCGCCGCCGCGGTCGCCGTCGAGGAAGGCCGTGACGGTACGGTGTCGGGTGAGTTCGGCGACCGCGTCGGGGACGTTCGTCCCCTCGACGGCGATGGCGTTTTTGATGCCGTATTTCAACAACGTGAGGACGTCTGCCCGTCCTTCGACGACGATGATGGCGTCGCTGTCCGTCACCCGGGGACCCGCGGGCAGCCCCTCGTACTCGGTGATGTCCTCGACGCGGACCTGCTGGCGGACCTCCGCGAGGATCTCGTCGGAGGACATGATCGTGTCGTCGAAGCCGGTCCGGAGCAGTTCCTTCGCCCGGTCGACGACTTCCTTTCGCTTTGCCGCCCGGACGTCCTCGATCTCGCGGATCTCGAGGGCGGCCCGACAGGGCCCGACCCGCGAGATCGTCTCGAAGGCGGCCGCGAGGGTGGCGGTTTCGACTTTGTCGAGGCTCGTCGCGATGGTTACCTGGCCGTGTGACTGGCCGCCGGTACTCGTGATTTCGACGTCGATACGGCCGACTTTGCCGGACTGACGGAGGTCGCGAAGGTCGAGGTCGTCGCCGAGCAGGCCCTCCGTCTGGCCGAAGATGGCACCGACGACGTCGCTGCGTTCGACGACCCCGTCGGCCGTCACGTCCGCGTGAATGAGGTATTTCGAGGTGTCTTCCATGGGAGATCTGTCCCCGTGAGGGGCGGTGACGCGGGAAACGCGTACAGAGACCGATTTATATACGATTTCGTTCGTGAAAGGCAAATAGCTGTTGACCCGTGCCAGCCTTGCATCCCGGCTCCCGGTCGGACACTCCGTGACTCGTCTCGTGTGATCCCGCGAGGGCGCGGTCGTCGCTGGCTGCACTAACCGTTCGTGGTCGATCGCTCGGCCGCGAGATAGCGCCGGGGTTGCTCGAGTTGCGCCACGTGATCCAGGAGCGCGACCTCATCTCGCTCCTGACTGTAGCGGACGTGGTCCGCGTCCGCCAACTTCGGGACGTGCGTGTGGGAGAGCGAGACATAGGCCCGCTTGACTGCCTCGGCCGAAATCTCCGGCAGCGGACGGTCGTACTCCCTCAGTACGCCGGTCGGTACCAGTACCAGTAGGCCGCGACCGCGAGCAGCACGGTCAACCCGCCGAGGAAAAACAGCAGTCCCGGCGGAACGGTTCCGAAGACTGCATCCGCCACTTCCGCGCCGCCGTCGGCAACGTTGCCGACCGTCTCGTTGTCCGTGGCGTTCTCGAGCAGGTCGCCGTCGGCACCGTCTGCACCCACATCACCGTCGGCACCGTCCGCACCCGCATCGCCGGCGGTTCCGTTGCCGTTTTCGCCAACGTCTGTCGTCCCCATATCGTTCCCGTCCTCGGTCGATTTAGGGCTCGAGCCGTCGTCGGCCCCACCGTCCGCCCCGACGGGCTGTGCCCCGCTATCGTCCGTCGGCTGCCCGTCCGTGGGTCCGAGCCACCGCGTCGCCGCGTACTGGACCAGCAGGCTTCCGCCGGCCAGCACGCCGACGCCGCCAAGCAGCCGCGAGAGCGCCTCCTTGAGCCGCGTCGCGCGGGACTCGTCGCTGGTCACGATCAGGGGTCCGTCGGTCGTCGCGTAGACGCTCATCTCGTTGCCCCGCGAGGAATACCACGTATCGACGATTTCGACCAGCCCCGCGTCCTCGAGTTTCTCGAGGTGGTAGCGGACGTTCTGGATCGAGGAATCGACCGCCTCGGCGATATCGCTCGGCGTCGCCGGCTCGCCGTCTAGATGCGCGTAGATCCGCCGTGCCGTCGTCGACGAGAGCGCGGCGAAGACCGCGTCGGCGTCCTCCCCCTCGAGATCGACGATGCGGGGCGTGCCTTCCTCGGCGTTCGTTTCGGAGCGAAAGGGAAACAGACGAGCCATACAGGTGTCGATTCCTATTCGATGACAAACACATATACTCTTTTTCCTCGGTGAAAGACCGATTTCACCTACCGGAAACCGCAGGACATGGTGGGGATGGCCTATCGATGAATATATTTCTTCGATATCGGTATTCGAAGGGCAAGAACTACCCATGTCGGGACGAACGATCCGACATGCGCCGGACTGAACTGTTGCCGTGGCTCGCGGCCGCGGTCGTCCTCGCCGGACTGACCGTGCCGTGGTTCCTGTGGGGCTCCTCGACCGTCGTCGCCGGACTGCCGGTCTGGCTCTGGTGGCACGTCGGCTGGATGTGTCTCGCGTCGGTCGCCTTCTGGCTGTTCGCCCAGCGGGCCTGGGGACTCGGCATCGAAACGGCCGCTGACGGCTCGAGCGGCGGGACTGACGTCAGAGGTGACCGCCGATGAACGCCGTCACCATCCAGCTATCGATCATCGTCGGCTACCTGCTGTTGGCCCTCGCCGTCGGATTGGTCGCCTATCGGCTGACCGACCGCACCGCCGAGGACTTCTATCTGGCGAGTCGAACCCTCGGGACCGTCGTCCTGCTCTTTACGACGTTCGCGACGCTGCTGTCGGCGTTTACCTTCTTCGCCGGCCCGAACGTCGCCTACGCACAGGGCCCCGAGTGGATCCTCGTCATGGGGCTGATGGACGGGATCATCTTCGCCGTCCTCTGGTACGTGATCGGCTACAAGCAGTGGCTGCTCGGCCGGCAACACGGCTACGTCACGCTCGGCGAGATGCTCGGCGACCGCTTCGGCTCGCGGTGGCTTCGCGGGCTCGTCGCCGCCGTGAGCCTCGTGTGGCTCTTCCCGTACGTCATGCTCCAGCAGGTCGGGGCCGGCACCGCCCTCGAGGCACTCACGAACGGCGCGGTCTCCTACGCCGCGGGGGCCGGCCTGATCACCGCGTTCATGATCCTCTACGTCGTCGCCGCCGGGATGCGCGGGATCGCCTGGACCGACACGTTACAGGGCGTCTTCATGCTCGTGACCACGTGGGTCGCGCTGCTGTGGGTGCTGTCGGCCGTCGGCGGCCCCGGCGCCGCGACCGAGGCGCTGGCGTCGAACCCGGACACCGCCGGCTTCCTCTCGCTTGGCAGCGACTACTACACCGTCAAGTGGATCCTCTCGACGGCGATCACGATCGGCTTCGGCGTCGCGATGTTCCCGCAGGTCAACCAGCGCTTCTTCGCCGCGGGCTCGAAAACCGTACTCAAGCGTACCTTTGCCCTCTGGCCGATCCTGTGTGTCCTCCTGTTCGTTCCGTCGTTCATGCTCGGCGCGTGGGCCGCCGGCCTCGAGGTCGCGGTCCCCGAGGGCGCGAACGTCCTGCCACTGGTCCTCGCGGAGTACACGCCGACTTGGTTCGCCGCGCTGGTCATCGCCGGCGCGATGGCCGCGATGATGTCCTCTTCGGACTCGATGTTGCTGTCTGGTTCGTCGTACTTCACGCGGGACCTCTACCGCCCCTTCGTCGAACGGGACCTCTCCGACCGCCGGGAAGACCTGATCGCCCGCGGCGTCGTCGTCCTCTTCGCGACCGCGGCGTTTCTCGGCAGCCTGTTCCGTCCGGCCGGGCTGTTCGAACTCGGCGAGGCCGCGTTCAGCGGCTTCGCACAGCTCGCGCTGCCGGTCCTGCTCGCGCTCTACTGGCGGTCGATCACGCGGGCCGGTATCACCGCCGGCATCCTCGCCAGTCAGGGCTTTTACCTCTCGAGTCTCTTCCTCGCCGTCGTCCCCGGCTCCTACGCCGGTTGGACGGCCGGCATCGTCGGGATGGGACTGAGCCTCGTCGTCACCGTCGCCGTCTCGCTGGTCACGTCCCCGGCGGCGGCCGAACGCCGCGCGATCTACTTCGACCGACTCGGCGCGGACTGACCGTCGAACCGCCACGCTCAACGGGCCCGACCTCGTATCCGGCGTCGATGGCTATCGACCTGCCGCCCGCAGTGGCCGACGACTGGCAGCACGTCGGCGGCCGGACCGACGACCGGAGTCTCTCGCTGGCCACGATCACCGCCGAGACAGCCGTCTTCCGCCACCGGCCGACCGCCGACGCCCTCGAGCGGCTCCGCGCCGACGGCTCGGTTCCGGCCCGGTCGCTGTTCACCGTCGACCTCGCGATCAGCCCCTCCCTCTCGGCGATCGGGCTCGACCCCGGCGACGCCCTCGAGCTGGCCGCCCCGAAGGCCCGTGACGGCGTCGTCGAGACGCTCGCCGACGACGGGATCGAGGTCGGCGCGGAACGCGCAAACGAGTACATCGACCGGCCCGACGGGGCCATCGGCCACCTGACGGTCCTCGAGGCCGCGTACCCGATCGATGCGAACGCGGCGACCGACGGCGGGACGCCCGACGCCGACTCCGTGACCATCGACGCCGAGGTCCACGCCGCGGTCTGGCCCGACGGCGAGTCCTACACGCTGGCCGGCGGCCTCCTCCCGCTCGAGGCCCCCGAGTCGGACCTGCTGGCGGCCGCCCTCGACGTCGATCCGGCCCGCGATCGCGAGGCGATCGTGGACCTCTTCCGGGGGCTCGACCTCGAGGCCTCCGACGGCGACTGACCGTCGCTCTGTCGTAATAATTAGGTGATCGGGGCGTGATCACTCAACCATGGCACACTACGGCGGTCGGAACTATTCGAAACTGACGAAGACCGGCTTTTTTGTCGGCCTCGCGCTCTTCGTCGTCGGAACGGGGACCGAACTGGTCGGTCACGCCCTCTTCGGCTCGCTCCCGCAGTGGGAGAACACGCTGCTGTTCGCGATGGCACTCGTCGGCTTTGCGATCGGATTCGCATCGCCGTTCGTGTTCGGGATCGTCATGCCGCTGACCGAGTGACGCGGCCGAGATTCGAGGGGTTTTGTATCGGCCCCGTCTAATCCCCAGCCATGCAAACCCACATCGTCCCGGTCGGCTTCGACTACGACCGGCTGATCGCGCCGCTGGTCCGCGATCAGATCGACGTCGACAGCGTCATTCTGCTCGAGGGCGCGGTCGGGAGCGAGGCCAACGTCGAGTACTCCCGCCACCTCTCTCAGAAACTCGAGACCGATTTCAAGAACCTGCTGGGGGCCGACACCGATCGGTTCGTCCTCGAGGACGTCTACGACTACGACGACGCCTTCGAGCAGGCCTACGAACTCATTACTGCGGAACTGGACGCCGGCAACGAGGTCTGGGTCAACGTCGCCGCGATGCCCCGGACGGTGAGTTTCGCCTTCGCCAACGCCGCCCACTCGCTGATGGTCGAGCGCCAGGAGGACCGCGAGGGGATCCACACCTACTACACCGCCCCCGAGAAGTACCTCGAGACGGAACTCGCCGAGGAGTTGCGAGAGCAGATCGCCCTGCTCGAGGACCTCCGGAACGACGACGACCCCGAAGACGACCGGATCGCGACCCGCCTCGAGAGCGCGCGGGACCTGTTGGCCGAGTTCGACGAGCGCGGGACGACCATCGGCGCGAAAGAGATCGACGGCAAGCACATCGTCGAGTTACCGGTCGCTTCCTTCTCGAACGTCAAGCCCTTCGAGGAACTCATCCTCTACAAGCTCGGCGAGGACGGCGAGTTCGACTCCGTCTCGGAACTCGCGGAGTCGCTGGCCCGCGAACTCAACGAGGAGTACACCGACAGCTTCCGCTCGAAGGTCATCTACAACGTCGACCGGCTGGGGCCGGGCGGCAAGGGCTACATCGAGCGCGAGGAACACGGGAAGTCCTACCGGACGCGACTCTCCCGGATCGGCGAACTGTGGGTGCGGGCCCACTCGGACGACGATGCAGACGAATGAGATCCTCGGCGGTTGATTTTCTTCGACAGACCATAATATAGATAAAAGTTATTTCAGAATAGAAATTGATTTCATATCTGTATGCGAGAGGCTTTCGGAGGTATCTCCGGTCTCGGAGATCCATGGGTGATCGTTCCTATTTCGCTTGTTATCGCGTCTCTCGGCCTGTATCTGCATCTACATACCGAGCGAAGAGACAGTAGTCGAATTCTGTCTGCTGTGGCGTTCTCACTCCTCGGATATTACACCTATCTTTCGAATCAGCTTCTACTCACAGTATTACTCTCAATAGCAGCAATTTCGACGCTGTTCTCTTTGGCGCATGTGCGATACCTCAATCGATAATACTCGACTAGTATAGTGGTTGGGTGAACGAGTAGAAGACCGGTAATTCTCCGAGTAGCGATCGACAGTGGACGACGAAACACCTAACACCGTTCCCGGGGCAAGTGAGACGTATGATCGAGTCCGTCGCGGCGAACGACCCGTTCGACGGCCCGTTCGGCACCGTTTTCGTAGGGGCCCCGTAGCCCCGCATTCCCACCCCGTTTCGACGGATGTATTGTCGCCGACCAGCATTCACAGCACAACGACCGCTCTATGGACGACAATCGACTGCACGTTCGAACTTCGACGGATCGACGACGCCCGCGACGGGCGGTGAGAGCATGAGCATGGACGCGCCCGAACAGGCCGACGAGCCGACCCTCGAGGGCGGCTACGACCCCGAGGCGGTCGAGTCGCGCTGGCAGGAGCGCTGGGTCGATTCGGACGTCTACGCCTACGACGGCGACGAGAAGCGCGATCCCAACACCGTCTACGCGATCGACACCCCGCCGCCGACGGTCTCGGGGAGCCTGCACATGGGCCATCTCTACGGCTCGACCCTGCAGGACTTCGCCGCGCGATTCCAGCGGATGGCCGACGGCGACGTCCTCTTTCCCTTCGGCTACGACGACAACGGGATCGCGAGCGAGCGCCTGACCGAGAAGGAACTGGACATTCGCCATCAGGACTACGAGCGCCGGGAGTTCCAGGAACTCTGCCGCGAGGTCTGTACGGAGTACGAGGCCGAGTTCACGGAGAAGATGCAGAACCTCGGGACCTCGATCGATTGGAACAACACCTACAAGACGATCGAACCCCGCGTCCAGCGAATCTCCCAGCTGTCCTTCCTCGATCTCTACGAGAAGGGCCGCGAGTACCGGAAGAAAGCGCCCGCGATCTGGTGTCCCGAGTGCGAGACGGCCATCTCGCAGGTCGAGATGGAAGACGACGAACGGGGTTCCCATTTCAACGACATCGCGTTCGAACTCGCAAGTGATGGGACGGACCGCGACGAGTTCATCATCTCCACGACGCGCCCCGAACTCATCCCCGCTTGCGTCTCCGTCTTCGTCCACCCCGACGACGAGGAGAACCAGGACCTCGTCGGTGAGACTGCTCGCATCCCGATCTTCGGCCACGAGGTGCCGATCATCGAGGACGAACGCGTCGACATGGAGAAAGGCAGCGGCGTCGTGATGTGTTGTACCTTCGGCGACCAGAACGACATCGAGTGGTACCAGGCCCACGATCTGCCGCTGCGGGTGGCCATCGACGAGTCCGCGACGATGACCGACCTCGCCGGCGACTACGAGGGCATGTCCACCGAGGAGGCCCGCGAGGCCATCGTCGAGGACCTCGAGGCCGAGGGTTCCCTGCGCGACCGCTGGGAGATCACCCACGCCGTGCAGGTCCACGAACGCTGTGATACCGCCGTCGAGTACCGCGTCTCCAAGCAGTGGTACGTCGAAATTCTGGATCACAAGGAGGAGTACCTCGAGGCCGGCCGGGAGATGGACTGGTACCCCGAAAAGATGTTCTCTCGTTACCAGCACTGGATCGAGGGCCTCGAGTGGGACTGGCTGATCTCGCGCCAGCGCGACTCGGGGATCCCGTTCCCGGTCTGGTACTGTGCCGACTGCGACCACGAGGTCATGGCCGAGAAGGCGGACCTTCCGGTCGACCCGCTGAGCGACGACCCGCCCGTCGATCGCTGTCCGGAATGTGGCGGCGACGAGTTCGTCGCCGAGGACGACGTCTTCGACACGTGGGCGACCTCTTCGCTGACGCCGCTGATCAACGCCGGCTGGGACTGGGACGCCGACAGCGAGGCGTTCACGATGGACAACCCCGAACTCTACCCCTTCGATCTCCGTCCGCAGGGCCACGACATCATCTCCTTCTGGCTGTTCCACACCATCGTTAAGTGCTACGAACACACCGGCGAGGTGCCCTTCGACGCGACGATGATCAACGGCCACGTCTTAGACGAGAACCGCGAGAAGATGTCGAAATCGAGAGGGAACATCGTCGCCCCTGACGAGGTCCTGGCGGAGTATCCCGTCGACGCAGTCCGGTTCTGGGCCGCAAGCGCCGCCGTCGGCGACGACTTCCCGTACCAGGAGAAGGACCTCACCGCGGGCGAAAAACTCCTCCGGAAGCTCTGGAACGCCTCGAAGCTCGTCGACACCCTCGCACCGCGCGAGCCCGACGAACCCGCCGACCTCGAGGCGATCGACCGCTGGCTGCTGGCGGAACTCGACGACGCCGTCGCGGATCTGACCGCCCACTTCGAGGACTACGAGTTCGCGAAGGCCCGCGACCGCCTGCGGACCTTCTTCTGGAACACGTTCTGTGACGACTACCTCGAGATCGCCAAGACCCGCGAGGACAACCCGTCGACCCAATACGCGCTGCGGACGGCCCACCGGACCTTCCTCGAACTCTGGGCCCCGTTCCTGCCCCACGCGACCGAGGAGATCTGGCAGGCCGTCTACGCGGACGGCGAGGCGGCCCTCGAGGACAGCAGCATCCACGTCCGCGACTGGCCCGCACCGCAGGGATACGAGGCCGATCTCGAGGCCGGCGAGACCGCCATGGAGGTCATCTCCGCGCTGCGCCGGTACAAAAGCGAGAACCAGCTGCCGCTGAACGCCGACCTCGAGTCGGTGTCGGTCTACGGCCCGGTCGACGGCTTCGAGGACGCGATCCGGAACGTGATGCACGTGCGGGAGCTGACTCTGCTCGAGGACGAGCCCGAGATCTCGACCGAGGTCGCCGCGATCGATCTGGACTACTCGACGCTCGGGCCGAAGTTCGGCTCGAAGGTCGGCGAGATCGACGCCGGGATCGAGAGCGGCGAGTACGAGATCGTGAGCGCGGAGCAACGCTCCGCGGACGAGTCGAGCGGCGATGAGCCGCGAGACCACGATGACGACGGTGTGTTGCGCGTCGCCGGCGAGGAACTCGAGGACGACCTGTTCGAAGTCGAACTCGAGCGGACCTACTCCGGCGAGGGCGAGATGATCGAGACCGAGTCGGCGGTCGTCATCCTCGAGGGCTGAAACGGCCGCCGAAAGCGGGTCCGTCGGAGCCCCGTTGGAACGTCGAGAAATCAGTACTGCAGTTCGCTAACTGCCGCCGTTCGTCGCGGCTGACTGCTCCATCGCGGACGGTGCTGGCCGTTTTCGCCATCCGTCGCGGTCGGCGACCGGAACGGTCCTCTGGCGCTCGCACCGAGGGTCGTGCGGCGTGACACCCACCCGACTGGGCAGTGTTCGGACGATTCTGTGAGGTATTCGCGATAGTGAGGAGCTGTTGTCTCCGTTCGGTGACCCGGAGCGATCCGGATCGCTTCGAGACGGGACGAGTCCGAACCGAGTACACCGTGTTTGGCCTGAACGTGTCGTCCGTGGAGGGAGGGTGCAACCCAAGATTTATATATTAACCAAATATTCAATACAAGTATGACGGACGAATTCGACGGGAAGACGGTGATCGTAACGGGAGCGGGATCGGGTATCGGACGGGCGTCGGCAGAACAGTTCGCATCTCGAGGGGCACGGGTCGTCGTCGCCGACGTCGACGAGGACGGCGGAACCGAGACCGTCGACGGAATCGAAGCGGACGGTGGTGAAGCGACCTTCGTGGCAGTCGACGTCACCGACGAAAACGACGTCGAACGGATGGTCGAAACCGCGTGTGAAACCTACGGCGGCCTCGACGTGGCCCACAACAACGCGGGTATCGAGGGGGAAAACGCGCCATTGACCGAACAGACGGCGGAGAACTGGCACCGCGTTCTCGACATCAATCTGACGGGCGTCTGGTTGTCGATGAAATACGAACTCCCGAAACTCGTCGAGGGGGACGGCGGTGCGATCGTCAACACGTCTTCGATCGCCGGCCTCGCAGCTGATGGGACCGCACCCTATACGGCGAGCAAACACGGCGTCGTCGGGCTCACCAAATCTGCGGCCGTCAACTACGCCGATCGGGGTGTTCGCGTCAATGCGGTCTGTCCGGGCGTCGTCAGGACCCCGATGGTGGAACGATCGCTCGAGAAACACCCCGATGCGGTCGAACGGATCACCGGCGAACAGCCCCTCGACAGGATGGCAGAACCGGCGGAAATCGCCAATACGGTCGCGTGGCTCGCCTCGTCGGACGCGTCGTTCGTGAACGGTCACGCCCTTCCGGTCGAAGGCGGAAAACTCGCCTGAGTGGGGAGCCCCGATCCGACGAGTCCAGTTCAGTCGTCGTCCGCTCGGGGCGCGCTCGAGTCGGCGTCGGCCGAGATGCGGTCGATGTGGGACTCGATCGCGGCCTTGAGCGAGTCGATCGACTCTGCCGGCTCATAGACGGTGAGACGCCGTGCCCGCGTTCCGATCAACAGCGAGAGGAGCAGTTCCGCCTCCACTGCCGGATCGATCCGTTCGAAGTCTCCGGCTTCGATACCGCGCGAGAGGATGTCCGTGAGATGCGATTTGAGTTCGTCGTCGACAGCCAGGTACTGTTCCCGACAGTCGTCGTCGTGGGGCGCGTTGACCCGGAGTTCGAACATCGCGAGCATCACGCGATACGGCTCCTCGTCGACGGTCGTCGGTAACAGCGTGTCGACGAGCGTTTCGAGTTCGTCTCGAGGCGACTCCGAACTGGCCGGAAGTTCCGCGAGAAACCGCTGTAGAACGTAGTCGAGGAAGTCGACGAGCAGTTCGCTTCGCCCGTCGTAGTGGTAATAGAGCAGTGTTTTGCTGTTCTCGAACTCGTCCGCGATGTCTTGGATCGTGAGGTCGCTGTACCCGTGTTTACTGACGGCGGTGTACGTCGCCTCCATGATGTCTCGCTTCCCGGGGTCCATCTCGTCGATCGCGTCCGAAGCACACATACCCGAGTCCTGCCGCCCCAGTAGCGTGTTCCTTTCGGGTCCCGAATCGAGGTTGATCGCTGCTTCGCTCCGCCCGTTCCCGTTTACGTCTCGAGTTTTTGCACCCGGATCGCGAGCGCGAGAAACAGTGCCAGCAGGACGAACGTGACCTCGCCGGCGGCGATCACGCCCAGTGCGTCGGCCTCGAGGAACATCGCCCTCGCGCGCTCGACGGGGATGATCGTGTGGTGGGGCTCGCCGACGATCGGGACGAAGTAGTCGACGATCAGGTTGCTCCAGTACCAGACGGCGGCGACGCCGACGGCCCACACCGGGAAGTCGCTGATCCGGTGGAGGACGAAGGCCTGGACGACCATCGCGAGGTGACTCCAGAAGAGGAAGTGATACATCCAGACGGGGAGGTACGCGTAGGAGTCGGCGAAGGCAAGCAGCGTGTACGGCGTCCACAGGCCGAGGACGACGTTGCCGAAAAAGGCGAGCGCGGTCAGCCACGGCTGCTCGCGACCCAGTTTCCAGGCGGCGATCGCCAACGCGATAAACAGCGTCGCGAGCGGACTGTCGGGCACCCAGGGCCACAGCGCGGTCGCAGTCCCGGCAAACTGTCCCGAGTAGTACCAGAAGCCAAAGGCCGTCCCCGCGAGGTTGATCGCGACGACCAGCCACGCAAAGCGCAGGCCGAGGTCCTCGAGCGCTCTCGGGACCGGCGCGAGATAGGCCGGGAGCGACTCCTCGTCGTCCGCGCGTCCGCGCTCCGCCGTCCGAGTCGACGCGGTCATCGTCCGGCGCGACGGACGGCACCCGCAAAACAGTAGCGGTCTCCGAACCGGCACGCGCTGCCTCGAGCAGTGGTCCGGTCCGTGACCGCGGCCGGCCTCGGGAACGTCTCGCGAGCGATCCGACGGTCGACGGCGCAACGGCGGCGATCGACCGCCGGGCGAGGCAAACGATTTCGAGGTCCGCGGCCGGACCGTTCCCAAAGAACACGCGTAAGTGCGACGACTCCTAAGCGCGCAGTATGTCGGAACCAGCCGATCTCGAAGAACTACGACGCGGGACCGATCTCGTCAAGCGCGGGTTCGCGCGGATGCAGAAGGGCGGCGTCATCATGGACGTCGTCAACGAAGAGCAGGCCCGAATCGCCGAGGACGCCGGCGCGGTCGCCGTGATGGCCCTCGAGGCCGTCCCGGCCGACATCCGCAAGCGCGGCGGCGTCGCCCGGATGGCCGACCCCGCCGACGTCGAGGCGATCGTCGACGAGGTCTCGATCCCGGTGATGGGCAAGTCCCGGATCGGCCACACCAAGGAGGCACAGATCCTCGAGGCGATCGGTGTCGACATGATCGACGAGTCGGAGGTCCTGACCCCGGCGGACGACGCCTACCACATCGACAAGCGCGACTTCACCGCGCCATTCGTCTGTGGCGCGCGCAACCTCGGCGAGGCACTGCGCCGGGTCAACGAGGGCGCGGCGATGATCCGCACCAAAGGTGAAGCCGGTACCGGCGACGTCAACCAGGCCGTCCACCACCAGCGGACGATCAAGGGCGCGATCCGCGAACTCGAAGGGATGACCCACGAGGAACGCGAGGCCTACGCGCGTGAGATCGAAGCGCCCGCGGAACTGGTCCACGAGACCGCCGAACTGGGCCGGCTTCCGGTCGTCAACTTCGCCGCCGGCGGTATCGCGACGCCGGCCGACGCCGCCCTGATGATGCACCACGAGTGTGACGGCATCTTCGTCGGCAGCGGCATCTTCGGCGCAGAGAACCCGCCCGAGATGGCCGAGGCGATCGTCGAGGCGACGAACAACTGGGACGATCCCGAGCGCCTCGCCGAGATCTCGAAGAACCTCGGCAAGGGGATGAAAGGCGACGCGAACGCCGACCTCCCCGAGGAAGAGAAGCTGCAGGACCGCGGCGTCTAACTCCCGACGGGACCTGTTTCCGTTAGCCGACGGTCCGGGGATCGTCACCTCTTCGCAAGCACGGCCGTTTTCCCCGTGTCGACCCGACCGGTCGTATGAGTTCGGCACTGTCGCCGACCGACGTCGAGCAACTGGTCGACCAGCTTCTCGCGGGGGCCGAACGACACCTTCTGGAAATTGCCGCCGACACCCCGAACGAGGCGCTGGCGACGATGGCCAGCGAACTCCGCGATGTCGTCGAGGAAGTCGACGACCTCCTCGAAACGATCGATTTCGAGACGCTGCCGGACACCGTCGACGTATCGGCGCTACCGGCCCTCGTCGACCTGGCCGAACTCCCGAACGCGATCCGCGAGCGGGATCCGGATCTGGCACTGGATCTCAGTACGCTCCGGGACGTCGTCGAACTGCAGGAGGTCTGGAATACCGTCGATATCACCGGTTTCGTCCGGGGACTGCGACAGCTCGAGCGCGAACTCGAGGACGTCGTCGGTCCCGACGCGTTCGCGTCGTCGGGGGACTCCGTGGCGGGAGCCGAGATCCGGGCGTTCATCGACGAAAACAAACTGGAAGCGACGAACGCGGCGCTTCAGCAAGAAGCGAAAAAGGGCGCACGAGTGGCTCGCAAGGGCGTCATCGACGGCCACTCGACGTTCGAAGAACTGTACGAGTCGAAACAGCGCGGCACCGGTTACGCCGGTCGGAAACCCGTTTCGAATAACCCGACCACAGTCTCGTCGGTCCCGTACGGTCCGCTCCCGGACAGCATCTCCACGAGGGTCTCGACGGTCCCCGCCGCTGTCCGGCATTCGAAGGTCGATGCGCTCCCGCGGATCTACGGTCGCCGCTGGCGGACCGCGACGGAGTAGCGGTAATACTGCCCGGACGGGTACGTCGGGACAGCGGACGATATGGGGGGTCACTCCTCGAGCGACACGTCGTAGGCGGTCACGCCGAGACGCCGGAGCCGCGGTCCGGTGACGGCGACCTCGGCGGTGGCGATCCGCTCGTCGTACGCGACCCCGCCGGGTCTGACGTTGCCGACCGCGACGCGCTCGGCGACGATGCCGCCCCGGACCGTCGGGTTTCCCTGCAGCGAGACGCTCGAGTCCGGCGCGTAGACCAGTCCCGCAACCGTCGGGGTGCCCGTCGCAGTCGTGACGGTGCCGTCGGCCGAGACGAGCAACTGCGTTCGGCCCGGGTCGGAGTCGTTCCCGACGACGGCGTTTCCGCCGACGGAAACCGGCCCGTCCACGAGGAGAGTCAGGTCGTTCTCGCCCACCTGACGGAGATCGTCGCCCTGAACGTCGATCCCGTCCCGGACCACGACCTCGATATCCCCGTCGGACGTATCGAACGTGTGCCCATCCTCGAGCGTCTCGACGCAGTAGCGACCGCCCTCGAGGACGTCGTCGGGCTCCTCGAACCCCGTTCGTTCACACGCCGCGACGCGGCCGGAGACGTAGCTATCGACCGACGGGTGGTCGTAGCCCGCTCCGGAGACGCTCCCGTCGACCCGGTCGGCGTCGACCCGGTCGGCGTCGACGCTGGCCGCGTCGACGTCGCCCTCGATCGGCGGCGCGTTCCGATGGATATCGACCTCGTGTGCGGCGATGGCGGTATCGATACCGCCGATGTCGGGCGGGTCGGTCAGTTCGAACCGAACGCGGTCGGTCCGCCCCGCCGAACACCGCTCGGTGACTCCGCTGGAGAGCGTCGATTCGATCTCGCGCTGCCAGCCCTCGCAGTAGGCGCTCTCGATCTCGATCCGCACGTCGCCGCTCTCTGCCCGGTCGTCGCCCCGGCCGACGCGTGTCGGCGACTCCGACCGACTCACGACGCCGTCGATGGCGTTCCCTCGAGTCCGCGTCTCGACGAACCGAACGACGGGGAACCACAGCGACCCGTCCCGATACTCGAGCGGCGGCGCGGAGACGGCGACGGTCCCATCCCCGTCGGACCGCCACACGCCGCCGCCCTGGGACGCGATCTCGGTGTCGCCGTTGGCGTACGTGACCGCTCCGAGCGGTTCGTCGTACAACACCTCGGTCCCCGAGCCGTCCTCGCGGACGATCCGCAGGCGGCCGGCGTCCGCTCGCGTCTCGAGCGTTCCGCGATCGAGCCCCTCGATCGTCACCGGCACCCGATCGCCGCCCGTTTCGGTCGCGGTCCGGGTCGCGTGCGTGAACTCGACCAGCGAGCGCTCGGCGTGTTCGATCTCGACGGCCGATTCGGATGCCTCGAGGCCGGAACCGCCGAACAACAGGACCGCGCCGGATCCGACAACGACGATACCGACGAGCAACACGTAGCCGAGCAGGTGTGTCTGTCCTCGATCCCGATCCGTCGGGACGCCGCCGGACGACGTTTCGGCGTCCCGCTCGATCTTCGGTACTCCCCCGCTCCGCGGCGCGTCGAACTCCCCCCGCATACGGGAATCGATCCCTGACTGTCACGGATAGTTATCAGTCGAGTTCCGATCCGTAATCGGCGGCCTACCAGGTGGTAGACGGTCGTTACGGCGGTTCGATTCGACGAACTGCCAGGAGAGTTCGACTACCTGGCACGCGATATGACGACGGCAAACAGGAACAGCAGGTACGTCACTAGCGTTCCGATCCCCGCCGAGAGGACGGCTGTCGGTGCGAACGCGACGCCGAGCCCGACGATACCGAACGACAGCGCGAGCGCCGCGAGCTGGACCGGCCTGCGCTCCCAGTACGCCCGGACCGTCCCGTAGTACTGGAACGC
This sequence comes from Natrinema sp. H-ect1, assembly GCF_041821105.1. Classification (NCBI taxonomy): domain Archaea; kingdom Methanobacteriati; phylum Methanobacteriota; class Halobacteria; order Halobacteriales; family Natrialbaceae; genus Natrinema; species Natrinema sp. H-ect1. The sequence continues at coordinate 341,396 of NZ_JBGUBA010000002.1, forward strand.
GACCAGCTCGAAACCGATCGTCCCGACACAGCCGAGTACAAAACAGGAAATCGAGAGCCGGGAGCCGACGTGAGCGAACGCGATCACGAACCCGGCCAGCGAGATCGACGCAAGTACCGCGTCGGTTCGGGTTCCCATCGCCGAGCTACGAGCCGTCCCAGTACAGCGTCGCCCCCTCGCTGACGGTCGTCTGGTAGGCCCGACTCTCGACGCCGGCGGCGTCGAAGGCGTCGACCATCGCCGAGGCGATCGCCCGCTGATTCTGCCGATGACAGACCGCCAGAATCCCGGGACCGGCTCCGCTGACGGTGACGCCGGTCGCGCCCGCCTCGAGGGCGGCCTCCCGAACCCGATCGTAGCCGTCGATGAGTTTGGTGCGCTCGGGCGTGACGACCGTGTCGGCCATTCCCGAACCGACGAGATCGGGATCGTTCCGGCTCATGCCGACGGCTAGCGTGGCGGCGTTGCCGACGGTATCGACGAGTTCGTCCATCGTCGCCGACTCGGGGACCACGCCGCGCGCATCGCGCGTGGAGACGGAGATATCGGGGAGGCAGACGACGACGGGGACCGAGGCGTCGACCTGCGTGACCCCGTCGTCGGTGACGACGGTAAACCCGCCCAGTAGCGAGGGTGCGACGTTGTCCGCGTGGGCCTCGCCGGAGACGAGCGCCTCGCCCTCGGCGGCGATCGGCACGAGTTCCTCCCGGGTGCGACCGCGGTCGTACAGGGCGTTCAGGGCGACGGCCGCGGCGGCCGCGCTCGCGGCCGACGACCCCAGTCCCGACGAGGGACGGACCCCCTTGTCGATTCGGATGCGAGCGGGGGCGTCGAGCGCCTTCGCAACCGCACCGACGGTGTTCTTCTCGGGGTCTTCGGGGATGTACTCGCTGCCGGCACCGGTGACCGAGATCGTCGTCTCCGGTGCGCGTTCGACCCGGACGACGTCGGCGGGCGTCCCGAGAGCGACGCCGAAGACGTCGAAGCCGCTCCCGAGGTTCGCACTCGTTGCAGGGGCCCGCACGGTGAGCATGCCGATTCCTTTCCAGACTGCAGTCAAAAAGGTAGCGAACGACGACGACAGCCGCGGCGGCTGCCGTCGGCGACTCGAGCGGTCCCGATCGGGAACCGACTCGGTCGATCGTCGTTACTCGTCGTCGGTCGTGCCGAACGTGAAGACGTCGTCGTCGGCGGCGTCGTCAGCGTCGGTTCCGCCGTCGTCAGCGTCTCCCTCGTCGGTGTCGGCGTCGGTGTCGTCAGCGTCGTCGACCGGCTCGAGCGGTTCGGCGGCCGCATCGTCGCTGTCGGCTTCCTCGTCGACTTCGAACCCGGGACTCTCGTCGGCCGCGGGTTCGCCCTCGGTCGCCGATTCCGTCTCGTCGGCCAGCGGGTCGGCCGGCTCACTGTCGTCGGCCAGCGGATCCGGTTCGTCGGCGTCGGCCAGCGGGTCGTCCGTCTCGCCGTCGTCGGCCAGCGGATCCGTTTCGGTGTCGCCGCCGAGCGGCTCGGCTGACTCGTCGTCGGCCAGCGGATCCACATCGTCGGTCGCGGTCGCTTCGTCGGCGTCCGTCAGCGGCTCCGCCGCCGCTTCGTCCTCGATGCCGAGAATCTCCTCGGCACCGATCTCCTCGGGGGTGTCGGCGTCCTCGACCGCGGTCGCGGGCTCGGCGTCCGTTTCGTCGGCGCTCGATTGCGTCGCCTCGAGGGCGTCCCCGTCGTTGTCGTCGTCCGTTGGCTCGGCGTCGGCCGCGGGCGCGTCGTCGTCACCGATGCCGGGACTTGCCGCCGTCTCGGTGTCGTCGGCGTCGGTATCGAAGGTAATCCCCTGTTCCTGTTCGTCGGCCGCGTCGTCGACCGCGTACTCGGGTTCGGTCTCGCTAAGTTCCGTATCGACGTCGAACGCCGACTCGAGTTCGACGTCCGCGAGGTCGATCTCGGTGTCGAACCGGTCGAGCGCTTCCGAGAGCTGCGAAGCCTGTTCGGAGAGACTCGAGGCGGACTTGGTGACCTCGGTCAGTGCAGTGGTCTGTTCCTCGGCGGCGGCGGCGACGTTTTCGGCCTCGGAGGTCGTCTCCTCGGAGATCGTGGCCGCGTCGTCGACCATCGCGACGACCTCCTGAGTCGAGGCCGCCTGCTCTTCGGTCGCCGCGGAGATCTCCTGGACGCCGACGTTGGTCTCCTTGGCGAGGTCGGCGATCTCCTCGAGCGCGCTGACTGCCTCCTGGACCTGCCGGCTGGCGTTCTCGATGTCGCTACTCGTGCCCTCGACCTCGGCCGCGGACTGCTCGGTCCGATCGCGGATCGCCTCGAGGCGGTCCTCGGCCTCGTTGGCGGCCTCGGCGACGTCTTCCGAGAGTGCCTTGACCTCCTTGGCGACGACGGAGAACCCTTCGTCGTCGCTGCTGCCGCCCGCGGAGCGGGAGGCCTCGATGTTGGCGTTCAGCGCCAGCATGTTGGTCTGGCGGGCGATCTCGGAGATCGTGTTGATCAGCTCGTCGATCTGCTGGACCTCCTCCTCGAGCCGGCGGATCTCGCTGACGGCCGACTCGGACTCGGTCTCGATCTCTTCCATGGCGGCGATCGCCTCTTGGGCGGCTTCCTGCCCTTCCTGTCCGGTGTTGACGGTCCGTTCGGCGATGTCGGCGACCTCGTTCGAGGAGGCGGCGATCTCCTCGGTCGTCGTCGAGAGGCCGCTCATCTCCTGGTTGACCGACTGTAGCGACTCGTTCTGTCGGTCCGCACCGTCTGAAATCTCCTGAATCGATTCGGTGACCTGCTGGGAGGCCGAGCGGACCTCCTCGCTCGAGGCGGTCACCTGTTCGGAGGCAGTCGCGACGTCGGTCGCGAACCGGTTGAGTTCGGCGATGGTCTGCTCGATCTCGTCGAGCATCTCATTGAAGTCCTCGCCGATCTGTTGCATCTGCTCGTTGTCGCTGTTGGCGTCCGCGCGGGCGGTGAGATCGCCGTCGGCGGCGTCGCCCATGACCGCACAGTACTCGGCGGCCTTGTCCTCTAGGTGGTCGTTGATCTCTTTGACGCGTTCGCGCTCCTGTTCGGCCTCCTCGCGGGCGGCTTCGGCCTCGCGGATCTGTTCGCGAAGGGCGTCACGCATCGAGTCGAAGCCGTTGTAGAGCCGGCCAATGTTGTCGATCCGCTTCGTCTCGAGGTCGACGTCGAGGTTGCCCTCCTCCATCTGGCCGGCCTTGTCGGTCAGTCGGTCGATGGAGACGGCGGTGTTCCGGCCGAGGACGGCACCCACCATGCCGATCATGAGGACGCCGAGGATCGTCGCGTAGATCCCGTACTGGTTGACCGCGTTGACGAACCCGAAGGCCTGATCGGCGGGTTCGTGGGTCACGACGACCCAGTCGGTGCCGAACACGCGTGCGGAACTCGTGACGTACTCGTCGTGGCCGTCCGATCCGAACCCGTAGGCATCGTTCTCGAAGGTGAGTGTGGAACTATCGGTCTGCTGGGTCGTCGCACCCTCGGTCCGTGCGGACTCTAACAGGCTACTGTTGCCGGCGTAGGCGGTCCCCAGCGTCGAGTGGTTGCCGCCGTAGTTGGCGTTGTCGAGCATGATCTCGTCGTCGCCGTCGACGACCATCGTCGTGACCTTCTCGTCTTGGAGCTGGTTGGCGTAGGCCTGCAGGTCGGCGGTGTAGACGATCGCCCGATCCTCCGTCTCGGGCGAGTACTGGACGTACGTGATCACCGTCGTCTCCTCGCCGAGTTCGCCCTCGGCGAGGTAGGCGTCGGAGACCCACGGAACGTTCGTGGTCGCCTCCTCGTAGGCGCTCGCGTCGACGTTGTCCATCTCGGTTGCGGTCGTCCCACGAAGCTCCGCGTCGGTGCTTGCCGTGACCGTGTCGTTGCTGGTATCGACGTAGGAGATGTCGAACGTGTCGGCGTCTAGGTGTTCCTCCCAGTCGAGGAACCGCTGTTGGATCGCCTCCGGATCGTCACTGGCGACGACGTCCGATCTGGCGATCGTACTGATCGTGTGTTCGTTCTGTTCGTTCCACATCTGCAGGCTCTGTGCTTCTTGTCCCGCTGCAGACGCGTGGTCGTTCTGCACCCGATCCTCCACCTGGTTGGTAATTGCCCCCGTTGCAGCGTATCCGATGAGACCGACGGAGAGTCCGAGAATCAACAGCGCGATTCCGAACTTGACGGCGTACCGCCGTCGGATAGCTGTCGGCACCAGTCGTCGAGCGAAATCCATGGATAGATCACGCGTGATTTCGTCGGTACATAAATTGTCAGGCGTGGTTATCGAAGCTGATAATGGCACCGTTTCTCCACATCGTCACACACATAGTCGAAATCCTCTCCTTTGTCCAATCCTTCCGAGACAATATAGTAAAATAAAGTATTTCGAACCGTATCGGTGGCTGGAACGAATGTCTCCCCTGCCGCTCTCGACGAGTCACAATGCTATACTTTCGAGATCGGTAGCTTCGCAAACGTTAAGAAACGGAGGTCGAAACGACCGTTCAATATGGCTGAAGATAGCTGCGGCCGTCGGAACGGCGGGCGCGCTCCAACCGATACGCCAGCACGTGGGCCGAACCGCCGCCACGTGCTGAAAACGACGGCCGGCGGTGTCGCCGGACTCTCGCTTGCGGGCTGTCTCGAGACCGCCGGATCGATCGTCGGCGATGAGGAGGTCGAGCCGGTCCGGATCGGCGTGCTGGCACCCGACCCGGATAGCAATCCGACGGGGCAATCGATCGTTTCCGGTGCTGCGATCGCCCGCGATCAACTCAACGACAACGGAGGCATCGACGGGCGGGATGTCGAACTGGTCCTCGGTGACACGAACGGAAGTCCGCTCGAGGCGCGCCGCCAGTACCAGCGACTGATCCTCGATGAGAAGGTAGACGCGACTATCGGTATTGCCACGACCGAGGTGCTGATGGCGTTGATGGACGATATCGCCGAGCAAAAGGTTCCGCATCTCACAGTCGGTTCTGCGACGTCGGGGGCGAGTCAGTTGGTCAACGACCAATACGAGAAGTACAAGTATCACTTCCGTGCCGGCCCGATCAACGACGTCAACCTCGCCGAAACCCAGATCGACTTCCTGGACGATATGGGCGGCGAAATCGGCTGGGACTCCGTTGCGATTCTCGTGGAGGACTACGACTGGACCGAGAGACTGTGGCGGGTGTACCGAAACCGACTCGGTGACGTAGACGTCGACGTTGCGATGCAACGACGATACCCGCCGGCAACTGACGACTTCTCGGGCATCTACGACGAGGTCGAACGATCGGGTGCCGACGCAGCGATCGTTTCGGCGGCCCACACCGGGACCCAGGCCGTCATGGATTGGGGACCGGCGGAGCGGCCGTTTGCCTTCGGCGGGATTCACGTGCCGATGCAACTATCCTCGTACTACGAGAAGGTCGATGGTGCGTGCCGTTACGCGGCCGGCTACGCCTTCGCGACACCGACCGCTGAAACCACCGACAAGACCCAGCCGTTCGTTCAGGAATATCAGAACAGAAACGGAGGGGACGCTCCCGTCTACACCGGCTATATCGCGTTCGACGCGATCAAACTCTTCGCCGATGCGGCCGAACGGGCCGGTACGTTCGATCCCGACGGCCTGGTTGGTGCGCTCGAATCGACCTCCTTTACCGGAACGACCGGAACGATCGAGTTCCACGATGCGGACCACGAACACGCCCACGACGTCATCTACGGGGAGGATAACGTCCATCCGCTGTACTTCCAGTGGCGGGAAAACGACGACGGCGAGGGCGTTCAGCGGACGATCTGGCCCGACACGTACTCGACGACCGACTACGTCGAACCCGACTGGTTCTGAGGGGGATTCGGCAGGCAACTGCCTATCGCTCTCTCGCGACTGCCGGCGGTACAGCCAGCGTCTCGGTTGTGGCTGTCTGGCACCATCGAAGTCCGTCGGAACCTCGTCCAGCGGCAGCGAAGCGATGCGGACGGCGAGACGAGACAGCAGGGTGTGACCCGGCCACCAGACGTGGTGATTGCCGACTGCAGTCCTCGTTTCGTCCTTGAGCAGTGACTGCGCGGCGAAGGTGGCGGATGATACGAGCCCCACTCGCCAAGTAGCATATTACATAATATGTCCAATATGTTGATTGTAATATTCGAAAACACTAAGAAACAGAGGTTGAAACGATCGTCAGGATGAATGCGTACAAGGGACGTGGTGGGGAATCGAACGACCGATCGACGTCTCGTTCTCGGAGGGTCGACCGCCGACGGTTCTTGAGGGCGACGGGCGGGATCGCCGCTGGTGCATCGCTTGCGGGCTGTCTCGGGACGTATGGCTCGATCGTCGGGAACGACGAGGCCGAGCCGGTTCGGATCGGCGTGCTGGCACCGGATCCGGACAGCGATTCGACCGGCCGCTCGATCGTGCAGGGGGCTCGGATCGCCGTCGACGAACTCAACGAGAACGATGGGCTGCTTGGCCGAGACGTCGAGATGGTCGTCGGCGACACGAACGCGAGTCCGACGGAAGGTCGTCGCCAGTACCAGCGGCTCATCCTCGAGGAGGACGTCGACGTCACCGTCGGCATCTCGACGACCGAGGTCCTCGAGCCGCTGATGGACGAGATCGCCGAACAGGAGACGATTCATCTCACGGCCGGCTCCGCGACGACGACGGCCAGCGAGAACGTCGGCTCGGACTACGACAAGTACAAGTACCACTTCCGAGTCGGGCCGATCAACGGGACCAACCTCGCACAGGCACAGATCGACTTCCTGACCGAGAAAAGCGAGAGCATGGGCTGGGACTCCATCGCCGTTCTCGCGGAAGACTACGACTGGACCGACGGCCTGTGGGCGTTCTACCAGAGCCAGTTCCCGGACACCGACATCGACGTCGCCACGTGGGAGCGGTATCCGCCGGCGACCGAGGACTTCTCGGACATCTACGATGACGTCGAGGCGTCGGGGGCCGACGCGGCGTTCATCTCGACGGCCCACACCGGTACTGCGGCCTTGCAGGACTGGCGACCGGCCGAACGTGAGTTCGCGTTCGGCGGTATCCACGTGCCGATGCAGCTCCCCTCGTACTACGAGGAGACCAATGGTGCCTGTGAGTACGCCGTCGGCTACGCCAGTGCAGTGTCCACCGCGGAGATCACGTCCAAAACGCAGGATTTCGTCTCCACGTACCAGTCCAAACACGGCGGGACGAGTCCGGTCTACACCGGCTACATCGCGTACGACGCGGTCAAGGTGTTCGCGGATGCGGCCACGCGCGGCGAGACCGTCGCGTCGAAGGCTCTGGTCGGGCCGCTCGAGGAGACCTCGTTTACCGGTACCACCGGCACCATCGAGTTCCACGGCCAGGACGACCCACACCCCCACGACGTCATTTACGGCGAGGGCAACGTCCATCCCGTCTACTTCCAGTGGCAGGAGACCGACGACGGCGAGGGCGAGCAGACGGTCATCTGGCCCGACGAACACGCGGCCGACGGCGACGAGTACGAACAGCCGGACTGGTTGTAACCCGCTCGAGTTTTTCCGTTTGTCGCCGTTTCGGCGTTGTTTCCATCCGATAGCGGTCGGTCCTCACGACGACTGCCGTCGTTTTCACCGGTCTCGACGAGCAGCGACGGCCCCGTTTGTCGGCTCAACCTGTACCGCCGAGGTATCCGTTCGGATGGGAACTCGGACGACCGGTTAGGCCGATGGCTGGCGCTTGGCCACATCGATTGCGTTCGGAGCGTCCGTCCAGCGACAGTACAGCGATACGGGCGGGAAGTAGGCGACGCAGGAGCCGAGATCCGGTCGCCGGATTCTCCCTGGCCAGTCATCGATTCCCGGTCCCGCTCCGAGCGGCGACTGCCCGGTGGTGCGGACCGGCACGAACTGCTATGCGTATCGACACGTGTCATTCAATAAGTAATATTCTGATTGTAACTATGCGAAAACACTAAGAAACCCAAGGAGAAACGCTTGTCAAGATGAATGGGAGCAAGGGCCACGGTACCGAACCGAACGACCACTCGACGTCGCGTTCTCGGGCACTCGACCGCCGACGGCTCTTGAGAGCGACGGGTGGAGTCGCCGCCGGCGCATCGCTTGCGGGCTGTCTCGGCACGTACGAATCGATCGTCGGCGGAAGCGCTACCGAGGGACCGGTCCGGATCGGGTTGCTCGCACCCGATCCGGACAGCGATCAGATCGGCCGGTCGATGGAACGCGGAGCGTCGGTCGCGGTCGACGAACTCAACGACAACGACGGAATCGACGGGCGGGACGTCGAACTGGTCGTCGGCGACACGAACGGGAGTCCATCCGAGGCCCGGCGACAGTATCAGCGGCTCATTCTCGAGGAGGGCGTGGACGTGACGATCGGCGTCTTCGCCAGCGAGGCACTGATGAACATCATCGACGACATCGCCGAACAGGAGACGGTTCACCTCACGTCCGGTGCGGCGACGACGGCGGTAAGCCAGCGCATCAGCGAGCAGTACGAGAAGTACAAGTATCATTTCCGGGTTGGGCCGAACAACAATCACGACCTCGGCCAGATGCAGGTCGACTTCCTGACCGACAAGGCCGACGATATCGGCTGGAACTCCGTCGCCGTCCTCGTCGAGGACTACGACTGGACCGAGGAGCCGTGGAAGGTCTACCAGAACCAGCTCCCGGACGCGGGCGTCGACGTCGTCATGGAAGAGCAGTATCCGCCCGCGACGGAGGACTTCACGGCGATCTACGACGAGGTCGAGGCCGCCGGGGCGGACGCGGCGTTCATCACGACGGCCCACACCGGCACCGACGCGCTCCTGGACTGGGTCACGCCCCAACCGCGCCCGTTCGCGTTCGGCGGCATCCACGTGCCGATGCAGCTCCCCTCGTACTACGAGGCGACGAACGAGGCCTGTCGGTTCGGGGTCGGTCAGAGCAGCGCGACGGCACAGAGTGAGCGAACCGACAAGACGCAGCCGTTCGTGAACGCGTATCAGGACACCTACAACGGCTCGAGCCCGGTGTACACCGGCTATCACACGTACGACGCGGTCGCTTTGTTCGCCGACGCCGTCGAGAATACGGAGACGTTCGACGCCGACGAACTCGTCTCGTATATCGAAGAGGTTTCGTTTACCGGCAGCGCCGGGACGGTCGAGTTCTACGGTCGGGACCATCAATACACGCACGATCTCCGGTACAACAGCTCCGATCCGGACCCGGTCTACTTCCAGTGGCAGGAAAACGAGGACGGCGAGGGATCACAGGAGATCATCTGGCCGGAGGACCGAGCGACGGCGGAGTACCAGACGCCCACCTGGCTCGCGTAATCTTCCGCTCGAGCGAGCGGCGGCGACCGCGTTTCTCCCCGTCGCTGCGTGGGAGCCCAGTGTCGGCTACTCCTTCGCCCCGGTGGGGCGTTCGGCCCCGGTGAAACGACCGAGACCGGCGAGCAGCGCCACCGAGAGGCCGGCCCCGGCGAGGGCGAAGGTCGCGATCACGCCGAAAAACGCCGCCAGCGACGCCTCGCCGAGGACGAACCCGCCGACGGCGATGCTCGCAGCACCGATCCCGAACTCCCCGAGGTAGGTATAGCCGTAGGAGAGCCCGCGGGTGTCCGGCGGCGTGTACACCGCGACGGCGTTCTGGTAGAACGGCTGGATCGCGAAGAGGAAGAACCCGAACGCGCCACAGAGCGCGGCGACGGGGAGCAGTCCCAGTCCGGTCACGGGAACGAACGCCAGCGCCAGCGCCGCGAGGACGCCGAAAATCGCCAACAGACCGCGGGCTGGCTCGAGCCGATCGGTCAGTTTCCCGCCGGCGTACTGGCCGCCCATCCCGACGACCAACAGGCCGACGTAGATGTAGTCCGCGGGCTCGATCCCCTCGAGGCCGGCGGGGACGACCAGTCCCTCGATGGCCGGCAGCCCGTGGAGAATCTCCGGGAGGTAGGTAAGCATTCCCCGGTAGTACAGCCCCTCGACGGCGACGATTGCGAAGATCAACGCGAAGGCGCTGGCGAACAGTGCCCGCGAGTCCGCGAGGAACTCCGAGAGCGACAGCGCGTCGTCGGGGCTGGCGTCGATGTCGTCGGCGACGGCCGCGGTGGGATCGAACTCCGCACTGAGCCCGTACAGGACCGCGAGGATGCCCGGCACGGCCAGGAGGGCGGCGACGAGTTGCCACTCGAGGGCGATCAGCAGGGTCGCGGCGACGAAGGGGCCGAGCGCGATGCCGGTGTTGCCCGCGATCCCGTGCCAGGCGAAGACGGTGCCCCGTTCCTCGACGCCGGTGCTGATCAGCGCGAGGCCGGCGGGGTGGTAGACGCTGGCGGCGACGCCCCACAGGACGAGGCCGACGGCGATCGCGTAGATCGACGTCGCCAGCGAGAGGACGAGGAAGGCGGCGCTCATCCCGGCCAGACAGGCGACGATGAGCCGCTTCGTGCCGTATCGGTCCGCGAGGACGCCGCCGGGCAACGCGCCGATCCCGAAGGGGGCATAGCCCAGCGCGACGACGATCCCGAACAGGCTCACGCCCGCGTCGAACTCGGCCAGCCAGACGACCAGAAAGATCGGAATCGAGGTTTCGAACCAGTGAACCAGCGCGTGGCCGGCCATGGTAAACGCCGCGATCGATCGGTCGTTGCCCTCGAGTGCCATGATCGAGCCGTTGCCCGAACCGGAACGCTCCGGCTACTTAGCCGTGTGGGAACCGGCTGGCGCCGACCGGGAGAAGCACACGAACAGCGTCGACGCCCCTCTCAGTCCTCGTCCGTGACGACCTGTGAGACGTCGACGTCCTCGGGTTCGTCCTGCCCCCCGACGATCAGCTCGCCGTCGTCGGTCTCGACGTAGACGTCGTCGGCGAACCCGCCCTCGGCGTGTGGGTGATCGGGATCGTCGAGCCGTTCGGGGGTCGACGGTGCCGCGGGCAATCCCTCCGGCGGGGCGAACTGGCCCAGCGGCTCGTCGATGGTCACGTCCCAGCGCTCGAAGAACTCGCCGTAGCGGTCGTAATGGGCCTCGAGTTCGTCGGCCGGGAACTCCATCATCTCGGTCCAGCCGTGGTTGTAGAAGTCGAAGTTGGCCTGGATATGGGTGATCTCGCGGGCCTCGGCCTCGGAGTACCCCTCCTGGAGCGCCCGCAGGTAGGTGTCCATCGTCGCGTCGAAGAGACCGTCGAGGTGGGCTTTCCGTTCCTCGGCGCGGGCCGGGTCGGCCTTCCCGGTGAAGATCTTGGTGTGGAGCCTGACCAGCCCCGAGTTGGCGACCGAGCGAATCCCGGGCGTCTCGAGGGCCTTGCGATAGGCGAAGTGTTTCGCGTTCTGTCGCAGTTTCATGCCCGACGATTGGGGGGATATCCTAAAGAACGGTTCGGACAACACTGTTAGGGTCCGCGATCGTCGGCGATGCCAGCAATCGTTGCATGCTCGAGAAATGGTGCCGGATGGCTCGAGATCGGTAAACTCTGGTGAATATATTCGGCGTTCAGTTTACGCTCGTAGTGTCAGACACTGTCGTCCGGCAAAATAGACGAGATAGCAACCCACTTTAACCCGGATTACGAACCATCGGGATATGACTCAGTACGTCATCATCGGTGACGGGATCTCGGGCAGTTCGGCCGCCGAGACCCTCCGGGAAGAGGACCCGGACGCGAAGATTACCGTCATCACCGATGAGGGGGAGCCACTGTATAACCGGATTCTCATCAAGGAACACGCGAAGGGCAAACTCCCCGAAGCCCCGATCTCGATCCACGACGAGGACTGGTACGAGGACCGCGACATCGACCTCTCGCTCAATACCCACGTCACGAGCGTCGACACGGAGGGGAAGGTCGTCCACACTCACGACAGCGGGGAGATCCCCTACGACAAGCTGCTCGTGGCGACCGGCGGAACGCCGACCCAACTGCCCGTCGAGAACAGCGACGCCGACGGAATCCATCACTTCTGGACCTTCGAGGACGCTCGCGGGATCCGCAACCACGCCGACGAGGCCGACAGGGGCGTCATCGTCGGCGCGGGCCTGCTCGGGATCGACTTCGCCGCGGTCTGTGGCGCACAGGGGATCGACGCCGACTACCTGATGCGCGGTGATCGCTGGTGGCGCTACGCCCTCTCGGCCGAGGGTGCCGAGATCATGCACGAGGGCATGCGCAGCGTCGGTGTCGAGCCGGTCTTCGATAGCGGCGTCGACCACTTCGAGGTCGACGACGACGGCCGCGTCACCGCCGCGGTCGACCCCAACGGCGACCGCTACGAGTGTGACTTCGCCGGCGTCGCGATCGGCCTGTCGTTCAACACCGAGTTCCTCCGTGGGGCCGGCATCGAGCAGGACAACGGGATCGTCGTCGACGAGTACATGCAGACCAACGTCGACGACATCTATGCGGCCGGCGACCTCACGCAGTTCCACGACGTCCTGCTGGGCGAGCAGGCCCAGAACGGCTCGTGGGGCTCGGCCAAGGAACAGGGCCGGGTCGCCGCCATCAACATGGCCGCCGACGCCGAGGAAGAGGGTTTCCAGTGGGTTTCGTCGTACTCCATTACGCACTTCGACTTCCCGTTCCTCTCTTTCGGTCATCCGACACGCGGCGACGAACACGCCGAGCGCAAATACAGCGACACCGAGTGGCGACGCATCGCCTTCAAGGACGGCAAGATCGTCGGCGGCGTCCTCATCGGCGACCTCTCGCCCCAGAGCAAGTTCAAACAGCTGATGCGCGAACAGCGCGTCGTCGCCGATCAGGCCGAGGTCCTCTTAGAGCAGTCCGTCGACCTCGACGAACTCGCCCCTACGCAGGAGCAGTAGCGGCCACCTCCGTTTTCCGATCCGTTCGCGGCGCTTTTCCGACGAATCGAACCGTGAGACCGGCGTCTCCGCGACGACGAACTGTTCTCCTGTCTCGCCGCCGCCACTGCCGGAAGCGGAACGCTTAACACAGATGGGTACATTTGGTAACAATGAACATGGCGACCAGTGAACTCCAGTCCCGATCAGTACGTCCCGAGTCCGCTGCTGTGCGACTCGAGCGAGTCCCGTCCGTGCCGGCGGACGCGACAGTCCGTCACGTCGATCAGTTCGAGACGGAGACGCTGGACGCCATCTATCGCGCCGTCACCGAGGACCGCCCCGTTTCGGCCGCCGAGACCGACCTCGAGCCGGGCGAGGTGATCGTCTTCACGGACTACTTCCGCGTCGAACGGGTCTGAGCCGCCGGGGCTCCGCCTCCCGCCCCGTGGGTGGTATCGAAGTCGTTTTCCCGTGTGCGCGCTTTCGATGACGCATGAACGGCGACAGCGACATGACACTGGCGTTCGAACTCGAGGCGCTCAAGGAACTCGCCTCGCCCGAGCGCGTGTTCGAAGACGCCAGAGGGTGGACCGAGTACATCGGCGTCGTCTCCGAGAAACCGACCTACGTCGTCACGAACTTCACCCGAAAGAACCGCATCCGTCAGGACTTCTTCTCCGGGCCCCGTGGCAAAGCCGAGAGCCTCGAGGGCGTCAAAGACCAGTTCGACACCGGACGCTACGTCTACGTCGGAGCCAGCGAGGAGGACGAACAGTTGGCCGAGGAGGTCGACTGGGAGTATCTGGCGGTCGAAGACGCCGCCGACGCGGCCGACTGGATCATCGCCTCGAGCGCCGACGACGAGGACGACGACGCCGAAGAGGTCCGCGACGACTGGCCCTGAGACCGTCGCAGCGACGGCCGGTCCCGTTCCGGGGGAGCCGCGCCGTCCCTGTGTAACCGCATTCGGGACCGACCGCGGCCCCGGCGCACGTGCCCCGTGCCGTGAGTTGCCGTCGTAGCCGACTCCGCGGAAAGACGCTAATCCTTATCGTAGTGGCCGTCCACGAAGCCGTATGCAGACTGTACAACCGCGATCCCTCGGTCCGTCGGCGGTCGGGAGGCTCGGTCATGGCCGCGATTGAACTCGAGGGACTGACCAAGCGGTACGGGGACGTCGTCGCCGTCGACGGACTCGATCTGACCGTCGAGGAGGGCGAAATCTTCGGCTTTCTCGGCCCGAACGGCGCGGGAAAGTCGACGACGATCGACATCCTGCTCGACTTCACTCGACCGACTGGTGGGACCGCGTCCGTGCTGGGTCACGACGCCCAGTCGGAGGGGTTGGCCGTCCGGCAGCGAACCGGTGTGCTTCCGGACGCCTACCACGTCTACGACCGACTCAGCGGTCGCCGGCACGTCGAGTTCGCGATCGAGATGAAAGGCGTCGACGACGATCCCGACGCCCTGCTCGAGCGGGTCCGGGTCGCTGACGCGGCCGATCGTCCCGCCGGCGGCTACTCCAAGGGGATGCGCCAGCGGCTGGTGTTGGCGATGGCGCTGGCCGGCGATCCCGACCTGCTCGTCCTCGACGAGCCCTCGACCGGGCTCGACCCGAACGGCGCTCGGGAAATGCGCGAGATCATCCGCGAGGAGAACGCCCGCGGCACGACCGTCTTCTTCTCGAGTCATATCATGGAACAGGTCGAGGCGGTCTGTGACCGCGTCGCCATCATCGATCGGGGCCGGCTCGTCGCCGTCGACACCATCGACGGTCTCCGCGACGCGACCGAGACCGGCGAGACGCTGTACGTGTACGTCACGGCGCTCGACGAGGGCGTTCTCGAGCGTGTGCGTGGCCTCGACGGCGTGGGGCGAGCGGCGATCGACGAAGGCCGGTTGCGGGTGACCGTCGACGGCGTCTCGAAGTTCGCCGTGTTGCACGCGATCGACGAGATCGCGCCGGTACAAGACTTCTCGGTCGTCGAGTCGTCGCTCGAGGACCTGTTCGTCCGATACACGACCGAGAAACAGGAGGTCGAGGCGTGAGCTGGGTCGCGGTCGCGAAGAAGGACTTCCGGGATGCCGTCCAGTCGCGCGCGCTGTGGGCGCTCGTGACCGTCTTCGTGGTCCTGTCGATCGCCTCGACGTACGCCTACGTCGAAGCGCCCGCGTTGCTGGGTTCGACGACGGCGGCGACGTTCGGCGGCTTGCTGCTCTTCACGGTCGGTCTCGTCGGTCTGTTCGTCCCGCTGGCCGCGATCGTCGTCTGCTACAAGTCCCTCGCCGGGGAGCGCGAACTCGGGAGCATCAAGCTCCTACTTTCCCTGCCGACCACGCGTCGGCGGGTCTTCGCCGGGAAGGTCGTCGGCCGAGCCGCCGTCCTCGCGTTCGGGCTGGGCGTCGGCCTCCTCGTCGGTCTCGGGGTCGGTGCGGCACTGCTCGGTGACCTCGACGCCGCCGCGGCACTGCTTTTCGTCCTCATCACGCTGGCGTTTGCGGCCGTCTACGCGACGATCGTCGTCGGCATCTCGGCGGCGACCGGCTCGACCTCCCGGGCGACGACGCTGGCACTTGGCTTCTTCGTCGTCTTCGAACTGCTCTGGGACGTGATCCCGATGGGGATCCTCTACGTCCTCGAGGGCTTTACGATCCCGTCGACGATGCCGGACTGGCTGTACCCCCTGTTGCAGCTGTCGCCCTCGTCGGCGTACCTCTCGACCGTCGTCGCCTTGCTGCCCGACCTCGCGGACGCGTCGGGCACCGAGCCGACTCAGGCGGGAGCCGGCGTCGAAGTCGCGGCCGACGCGGCCGAGCCGTTCTACGCGAGCCCCGAGATCGGCGTCCTCGTTTTGCTCGCGTGGGTCCTCGTGTCGCTGGTGATCGGCCTCGTCCTGTTCGACGGGACCGACCTCTGATCGTCGCCCTTAAGCCCGCTCCGGCCGAACGGCGGGCAATGGCAGGCCCCGGCGCTGCAGGTGCGGACGGCGGCGATCGGCTCGAGTTACCCTGCGGGACCCACCTCGACCCCCACGAGATCGATCTGGGGATGCGCGAGTACGACTGTCCTTGCGGTGACAGCCACGCGGTCGTCACGGACGTCCACCCGCCCTCTCGGTTCTTTCCCGAATCGCTGGTGACGGTCCTGCGGGAGACGATCGACACCGACGACGAGTTCGAGGAGTTCGGCACCCCCCACTTGCTGGGGGTCGTCCTGGAGGAGTTCCCCGAGGCGGTCGTCGTCCACGACGCCAGCGACGACGGTGCGGTCGGCTACACGCTCGTCTGGGTCACCGACTTCGACGCCCGCCGACTCCACGAGGTCGTCGTCGAACTCGTCGTCGAACTCATGGAACACGCGATCAGCCACGCCGACGACGACACCGCGGTCTCCGAGTTCGAGTCCCAGATGCTCGAGTTCGACGTCGAGGCCTTCGTCGAGCAGTACCGGCGGGAACGGGAGTTCGAGAGCGAACACGACCGCGCGCTGTAGGCCGCCCGCCTTGGCGTCTACTCCTCGAACGAAACGGCCAGCCGGAGCCCGCCCGCGTCGCTTTCCTCGACCGCAATCGACCAGCCGTGGGCCTCGATCGCCTCGGAGACGATCGCCAGCCCGAAGCCGGTTCCGTCCGGATCGGTGCTGTAGCCGGACTCGAGGATGTCCGTACGTTCGGCTGGCGGGACGCCGGGACCGTCGTCGGCGATCGCGAACCCGTCGGCAGTCCGCTCGACCGTGACCGTCACGTCCTCGCCGACGTGTTCGCGGGCGTTGCGGAAGGCGTTCTCGAAGCAGACGAGCAGCCGCTCCGGATCGGCCTCGACCGTCGGGAGCGAGTCCGCGTGGACGAGGTCGAGGTCGGGATCGACGGTCCGGTGTGCCCGCTCGACGATCTCGTCGAGATCGACCGCGTCCGTCTCCGTCAGGTGCTGGCCGCTCCGGGCCAGTGTGAGAACGTTCTCGATGAGCGTGTTCATCCGTTCGAGCGCCCAGTCGATCTCCTCGCGGTAGCGTTCGCCCTCGCTATCGACGTGGGCCTCGAGGTTCTCGAGGTGGCCCGCCGCGAGGGTCAGCGGGTTCCGCAGGTCGTGGGAGACGGTGCTGGCGAAGGCGTCCAGCCGATCGTTCTGGCGCTCGAGTTCGGCCGTCCGCGCGGCGAGTTCGGCCTCGCGACGGGCCCGCTCGAGGGCGGCCTCGACGTTGGCCGCGAGGATGCGCGCGAGGGTGATCGTCTCGGCGTCGAAATCGTTGGGCGTCGTCGAACCGGCGATGAAGATCCCCGCATCGCCCAGCGGGATGTGGATCTCGCTCCGCATCGACGTCTCGGGGTTGCGAACGTTATCGGCACGGCGGACGTCGCCGTGGACGAGCGTTTCCCCGGCCGTGAAGGCGTCCCAGGCGATGCTGTCGGGGCCGAGTGCTGGCACCGTCCCGAGCAGGGCTTCCGTCTCGTCGGTCGCCGCGGCCGGGACGAGAACGCCGTGTTCGTCCCGTCGTTCGCTGGGGCGGCCGGTCCCTGCGCTCGCATCGGTAGCCGACGCGGATCGGATCGTCGGCCGCTCCTCGTACAGGTGGACGGCGTTGAGTTCGAGCGACAGCGCATCGCGGGCGATCTCGGTCGCGACGCGAGCGACCTCGTCGGTGCGTTCGGCCGCCATCAGGCGACGGGTACCCTCGTGGAGGCGGTGGATGCGCCGCTCGCGTTCCTTGCGATCGCTGATGTCGCGGATCACGCCGACGCTGCCGGTGAACGTCCCGCCTTCGTCGACCAGCGGCGCGACGTTGTTCTCGACGAGCAACGGGTCGCCGTCGACGGGCTCGAACTGCATCTCGTAGGTCTCCCACGTCCGATCCTCGTCGGCAAGGATCTCACGGAGGGTCGCCGTCGCCCGGTCGACGTCCTCGTCGGGCATGTAGGCGCTCGGGTGATCCCCGACGAGGTCCGAACGCGTCGTTCCGAGGACGGCTGCCATCGCTTCGTTGACCATCTCGATCCGCCCGTCCGCGTCGAGGACGAACATCGGATCGCCGACGGTATCGACGAGCGTTCGGTACCGCTCGAGGTCACGCTCCCGGCGCTTCTGTGCGGCGATGTCGGTGTAGATCGCATACTCGTGGATCTCGTCGCCGAGATCGACGGCGAACACGCGAAGCAGGAACTCCCGGGGCCCCTCCGCCGTCACCCGCTCGTCGATGGTGGTCACGCTCCCGCCGGGACCGCTTTCCCCGTAGGCGTCGATCGGCTCCGAGCCGTCGGGGACGAGCCGATCCTCGATCGTCGTTCCGACCAGCGTCGCTCGATCGTACCCGAACATCTCCTCGAACGCCGGATTGACGTCGAGAATTCGATTGCCGTCGTCACGAACCGTCAACACGACCGGGTCGGGGATGTTCTCGAACAGCGAGCGAAACCGGTCCCGCTCGGTTTCGACGGCCCCGTCCGACCGGGGATCGATCGCCGTCTCGTCGCGTCCCGCCTCCTCGACGGCCCGTCGGATCTGTGCGAGCAATCGCTCGAGCGAATCCTCGCGACCTCTCGGAACGTAGCCGGCCAGTCCGGCCCCGATGGCGTCGCTCGCGAGCAGTTCGTCGCCGTCGCCGGTGTAGAGGACGAACGGGACGGGCGGCTCCTCGCCGGCCGTGATCCGGTCGTACAGCGTCACCGCGCTCGTCCCACCGAGGTCGCGTTCGGTGACGACACAGGTGCGCTCGGACGCCCCCGCGAGCGCGTCGCGGAGCGCGGTCGGCGTCGCAACGGGGACGACCGTGAGTGTGTTCGCTGCCGACTCGAGGGCGTCGACCGTCCGCCGTCGGCGTTCGGTGGATGGATCGGCGTAGATAACGGTCGTCGGTCGAGAGAACTGATCCGAGCCGGGCCTAACCATCTGATTGCTCCGAAGCAAGGAAACGGGCCGTGATAAGAAATTCGGCCGACATATATGGGTATGACCGCCGATAACGGGAACGGCACGGGGGATCGAATTACGCACGTAATTCACGTTTAACCGGCGGAAATCGGTCGTCGAAACCCGAAACCGGTGTCTCCGGTACCCGTCCGACGCCGTGGGTTCGAATTTCGAAAATCGATTTCGAGATTCGTACTGTATCGTGGGGCTTATTACGATGTGCGAACTCCGATTCGACAAGACAAATGAGTACGGACACCGCCACCGACGCCGAGACGGGCGACGGCCGCACGATCCTGTTGATCGGCAGCGGCCCGATCCAGATCGGACAGGCCGCCGAATTCGACTACTCGGGCGCACAGGCCTGCCGGGCGCTCCAGGAAGAGGGCGCTCGCGTCGTCCTCGTCAACTCGAATCCGGCGACGATCATGACCGACCCGGAGATGGCCGACGAGGTCTACATCGAGCCGATCACCACCGACGCCATCGCCGAGATCATCCGCAAGGAAAACCCCGACGGCGTCATCGCCGGGCTGGGTGGCCAGACCGGTCTGAACGTCACCGCCGAACTCGCCGAGGAGGGCGTCTTAGAGGAGTACGACGTCGAGATCATGGGGACGCCGCTGGATACGATCTACGCGACCGAAGACCGCGACCTCTTCCGCCAGCGCATGGAGAAGATCGGCCAGCCGGTTCCCGCCTCGACGACCATCTCGCTCGAGGAGGACGAAGAAGTCTCGGAGATGACCGAGGCCGACCTGAAAGAGCGCGTCGAGGCCGCCGTCGACGAGGTCGGCGGACTGCCGGTCATCGCCCGCACGACCTACACGCTGGGGGGCTCCGGCTCCGGTGTCGTCCACGAGATGGACGAACTGCTGCGCCGCGTCCGCAAGGGCCTGCGTCTCTCCCGGAACAGCGAGGTCCTCATCACGGAGTCCATCGCCGGCTGGGTCGAGTACGAGTACGAAGTGATGCGCGACGCCGACGACTCCTGTATCATCATCTGTAATATGGAGAACATCGACCCGATGGGCATCCACACCGGGGAGTCGACGGTCGTCACGCCGTCCCAGATCGTCCCCGACGAGGGCCACCAGGAGATGCGCTCGGCGGCGCTCGACGTCATCCGCGAACTCGGTATCCAAGGTGGGTGTAACATCCAGTTCGCCTGGCACGACGACGGCACCCCCGGCGGCGAGTATCGCGTCGTCGAGGTCAACCCCCGCGTCTCTCGCTCTTCCGCACTCGCGTCGAAGGCGACCGGCTACCCGATCGCCCGTGTCACCGCGAAGGTCGCCCTGGGCAAGCGCCTCCACGAGATCGACAACGAGATCACCGGCGAAACGACGGCGGCGTTCGAGCCCGCGATCGACTACGTCGTCACCAAGGTCCCCCGGTGGCCCAAAGACAAGTTCGACGACGTCGACTTCGAGCTGACGACGGCGATGAAGTCGACCGGCGAGGCGATGGCTATCGGCCGCAGCTTCGAGGAGAGCCTCCTGAAGGCGCTTCGCTCCTCGGAGTACGAACCCGACGTCGACTGGGAGGAAGTCTCGGACGCGGAACTCGAGGAACAGTACCTCGAGCGACCCTCGCCCGACCGCCCCTACGCCATGTTCGAGGCGTTCGAACGCGGCTACACCGTCGACGAGGTCGTCGACCTGACGGGCATCTTCGAGTGGTACACCGAACGCTACAAGAACATCGCCGACTCGACGCTGGCGGCCCAGGAGGGCGACTTCACCGAGGCCGCCATCGCCGGCCACACCAACGCGACGATCGCCTCGGCCGCCGGTGCGGACGTCGACACCGTCGAAACCGAGGTCCCCGGCCGCACCTACAAACAGGTCGACACCTGCGCCGGCGAGTTCGAGGCCGAGACGCCGTACTACTACTCCGCGCGCAAGTCCGAGTTCGAGTCCGGCCCGCTGCTGGGCGACGCCGCCGCGGGCGAACTCGAGGTCGATCGCGACATCGAGAGCGTGATCGTCGTCGGCGGCGGCCCGATCCGCATCGGACAGGGCGTCGAGTTCGACTACTGTTCGGTCCACGCCGTCCGCGCCCTGCGCGAACTCGGCATCGACGCCTACGTCGTCAACAACAACCCCGAGACGGTCTCGACCGACTACGATACCTCCGACGGGCTGTTCTTCGAGCCCATCACCGCCGAAGAGGTCGCCGACGTCGCCGAGGCGACCGGTGCCGACGGCGTGATGGTCCAGTTCGGCGGCCAGACTTCCGTCAACATCGGCGAACCCCTCGAGGACGAACTCAACCGTCGCGATCTCGACTGCGAGGTCATGGGCACCTCCGTTGAGGCGATGGACCTCGCGGAGGACCGCGACCGCTTCAACCTCCTGATGGAGGAGATGGGTATCTCCCAGCCCGACGGTGGCACCGCCTTCTCGGAGGAGGAGGCGCTGGAACTGGCCCACGACATCGGCTACCCCGTCCTCGTGCGTCCTTCCTACGTGCTGGGCGGCCGCGCGATGGACGTCGTCTACAACGACGACGAACTCGAGACCTACATCGAGGAAGCGGTCCGCGTCAGCCCCGAGAAGCCGATCCTCGTCGACGACTTCCTCGAGGACGCGGTCGAACTCGACGTCGACGCCGTCTCGGACGGCCGCAATGTCATCATCGGCGGCATCATGGAACACGTCGAGAGCGCCGGCGTCCACTCCGGCGACTCCGCGTGTATGATCCCGCCCCGCTCGCTCGAGGAAGACACCTTAGAGCGCGTCCGCGAGGTCACCGAGGACATCGCCGAGGCGCTCAAGACCAAAGGCCTGCTGAACGTCCAGCTCGCGGTTCGTGACGGCGAAGTCTACGTGCTGGAAGCGAACCCGCGCTCCTCGCGTACCGTGCCCTTCGTCTCGAAGGCGACCGGCGTCCCGATCGCCAAACTCGCCGCGAAGGTCATGGCCGGCGAGACGCTCTCGAGCCTCGAGGCCGACGAGCAGATCCCCGAACACACCTCGATCAAGGAGGTCGTCCTGCCGTTCGACCGCCTGCCGGGCTCGGACCCGCGTCTCGGCCCGGAGATGAAATCCACCGGCGAGGTCATGGGCACGGCAAGCGACTTCGGCACGGCCTACTGGAAGTCCCAGCAGGCGGCCGGCAACGCCGTCAGCGAGGGGACCGCCGTCGTCGACTTAGACGTCGACGGCTTCGAGACCCACTTCGACGTCGCCGAGTTTGACGACGTGCCCGCGGCCATCCGCGAGGGCGACGTCGACTTCGTCGTCAGCCGCGATCGCGACTCGCTCGAGATGGCCGTCGAGGAGGAGATCCCCTACCTCTCGACGGTCGCCAGCGCCGAGGCCTACGTCGAAGCGCTCGACGAGTTCGACGGCGATCTCGAGGTCGCGTCGGTCACCGAGCGGCCGAAGCGCACCGCGAAGTGGGGCGTGTCGGAGTAAGACCGCTCGCCGACGGCGTCTATTCTCGAAGTCGTTCCGCCGTTTCGCCGGTACAGGCGAGTATCAACCGCGCCGCCTCGTCGGGGGCGTCCCAGTGTGGGTAGTGCCCGGCGTCCTCGAACCAGTACACCCGCGCGTTGGGGAACCGCTCCGCGGCTCGTTTCGCCTGCCGTGGGAGCGTGACGCGGTCCTTGCGCCCCCAGCCGAGGACGACCGGTCCCGGCGTGTCGTCGGCGCCCGGTTGGCCGGGTCCGAAGGCCAACCCAGACAGGAGTTCGTCGAACGACGGCGAGTCCGCGAAGGTCCGCATCTCCGTGAGCGCCACGTCGGGAGGCAACGCCCAGGGTCGCGCCGAGAGCTGGGCCAACAGGGCGGTGCGACCCGCGGCGCTGTTCATCAGTCGCCCCATCACGGGCTGGAGCAACCGAACGAGCCGGATCGACGGGGCCAGCGTCGCATAGAAGAAGTACCGCTCCCATCCCTCCCAGAACCCGCCGGGATCGAGCGCGACCGTCGCGCCGATATCGCCCCGCCGCGCCAGTTCGAGGACGAGCCGCCCGCCCATCGAGTTGCCGACGGCGTCGACCCCCTCGAGGTCGTTCGCCACCAGAAACGAGCCGACAGCGTCGGCGAGCGTCCTGACGGACGATTCGCCGGGCAGCGGCGGCGTCTCGCCGTGGCCGGGGAGGTCGACGGCGATCACCTCGCGCTCGGCGGCCAGCGACTCGAGGATCGGCGTCCACGTTCGCCAGCTCCCGCCCAGTCCGTGAACGAGCAGTAACGGCTCGCCGCTCCCGCGGCGAACGGTGTTCATTCGCATGCGCTCCCCATGTGCGCCGACCGTGTAGAACCCCTGCATGATGACAGATTACGGACGCCGGCGCGGTGACACGACGGAGAGCGGGGATCGGCTACTCGAAGTCGTACCAGTCGAACCGCTCGACACCGTAGCGGTAGGAGATCGGCGGCGCGAGCAGGCCGCCGATCAGGACGATCCACGAACCGATCGTGATCGCGCGGGCCGAGACCTCAACCTCGGGCAGCGGGGTCAACGCGGTGGCGGCTCGAAGCAGGCCGGCGATCGTCTCCGGGGCCTCGAGGTAGAGGACGGCGGCCGCGATCGCCGGCAGCGCGATCGCCAGCGTGTATACGAGGAAGGCGGTCTTGCTCGGCATCACCGCCTCGCGGTTGTTGGTCACGCTGACGCTGCCGAAGCGGGGGAACGCCGAGCCGATCCCCGACGCCAGCGCCGGCGTGGCGACCGCCCCGACGACGGTCCCGGCGACGAGGACGCCGGTCCGCTCGAGCGAGAGGGGGCTGACGACCCCGAGGACGAGCGGGACGACCACCGCGAACGGGACGGCGACGAGGGCAGCGGCGACGATCCGGCCGCGGATCGCCTGCCGGCCGGTGAGCGTCGACGTGACGACGGCGGGCAGGGCCGGGCCGAGATCGCCGAGCGGGTTGAGCGTGAACAGCGCGCCGGCCGCCCAGACGACGTACAGACAGAACAGCGCGACCATGAACGACGGGACGGTCCCGGACTCGATGATCTGCTGGACGAACCCGATGGCACCGAGCAGCGGGTAGCCGACGTACGCGAGTCGGATCGGCGAGCGTTTCGTCCGTCGGATCGCCGTCACGGCTACGGTTCGGACCGGCCGCGTGAGGACACCCGAGAGGGCTCCCGTGAGCCGGTCGTCGCCCCGTTCGACGGTCGGGTCGGGTTCGTCCTCGGTTCGGGCCGCATCGGCGAACCAGTGGGTCCGTGCGCCGGCCGTCCCGACGGCGAGGGCGGCACCGACGACGAGCAGCGAGCCGACCGCCGCACCACCGATCGCGACCATCGACGAATCGATGATGGGGACGCCGACCAATAGCAAATGGCCGGGCCAGCCCAGCGGGCTGGCCTGCAGGTGCCGAAAGAGCGTCGCCGCGACCTCGTTGATTCCCCCGGTCATGATCACACCGAAGTACGCGACCCAGAAGGCGGCAAACAGCAGCGTCCGGTACTTGGCGATCGGTTCGTAGGCGGTGATCAGGTGGCGAACCCAGACGCCGACGGCGAACCCGACCGGGACGGCGGTCGCGATGATCACCACTAGGAAAAGCGGCGCGACCAGAACGGGTACCACAGTTCCCGCACCGGAGGCAAACGCCGCGGCGAACACCACCGCCGGCAGCAGTACCCAGGTCAGAAAACGGGCGATCTCCGCACCGACGAGGCCGACGACGGCGTTGCGGACCGACGTCGACAACAGGAGAAAGGCCGGCTTATCGACGTCAGCGGTCGTCGTGACCGCCCGCATGACGGCCATGACGACCAGAAACAGCCAGAGGAGCGCCGTTCCGCCGGTGACAAACTCCGTGATCGTTGTGGTGCCGGACGCCGACAGCGAGCCGGCGGCGGCACGTTCGCCCAATTCCGGCAGGAAGAGGACACCGACTGCCGTCATCGGGCCGAGCGCGATCAGCAGGGCGATCGCGATCAGAAACAACCGCGTCCGGTTGCCCGCGATAGCGCGAGCGGTCCGCCGGAACTCCGTTTCGGTAATCGTACGGGCGATAGCGGCTTGTCCCATCAGCGATCACCTCGAGTCGATCGCAGCGTGCGGGGATGGACAGGGCTCATAGTCGGGCCTGCGTAACGCATTCAGTAAAATATTCGGTTTTTGTCATCACTGTGGCGTCGCTCGGTCGGTCGAATCAGCTCCGACTCGAGGCGGTCGCCCGTGGCCGTTGACGGCCGACACTTATGACACACATTTAACTATAGCGGTACGAAAAGACGCCTATGAGCCCTGTCGACGCCCTCGCTATCGAAACCGATGGCCTGACGAAACGGTACGGCAACACGACGGCGGTCGACGATCTGACGATGCAAGTCGAGCGCGGGACCGTCTACGGCTTTCTCGGCCCCAACGGCGCGGGGAAGACGACCACGATGCGGATACTGACGACGCTGACGAAGCCGACCGCAGGAACGGCGAGCGTCGCCGGCCACTCGATCGTCGACCGCGAGTCGGTCACTCCCCACATCGGCTACCTGCCCGAGGAACCGCCGGTTTACGACGAACTCACCGGCCGGGAACAGCTCGAGTACGCCGCCGGGCTGCGCGATCTGCCCGACGACGAGGCCAGCGAGCGCATCGAGTCGCTGCTCGAGCGGTTCGACCTGCTCGACGACGCGAACAAGCGCATCGAGGACTACTCGAAGGGGATGCGCCAGAAGGTCGGCGTCATCCAGGCGGTGTTACACGAGCCCGACGTCGCCTTCCTCGACGAGCCGACGAGCGGGCTCGACCCCCGCGCGGCCCGAACGATGCGCGACACCATCGCCGACCTCGCCGACCACGAGATGACCATCTTCCTCTCGACGCACATCCTCCCGGTCGTCGACGAACTGGCCGATACGATCGGCGTCCTCCACGACGGCGCACTCGTCGCCGAGGACGACCCCGACCGGCTCAAGACCCGCGCCGAAACCGGCGACGCCCGCAGTCTCGAGGACGCCTTCCTCGAGATCACCCGCGATCATGACGAGACGGCGGCCGAGCCCCGCGCCGAGTGACCGGCCGTTCGACCCCCCGATCCCTCGAGACGGTTTTTCGCGCCGAAACCGCGTTAGATGCGCGGAAAGACTCGTATCGGCGATCTACAGCGTTCGATTTCCCATGGTTTTTAGTAAGTCGCGATCGTACGCTCGTCCGGAGGTGAGAATCGATGGTAGGGAGAGACATCACTGGCCTCGATACGGTTGCTCGCATTGCCGACCGCCTCTCGACGATCGACCGATACGATTGCCTGCTCGGACTGATTCCGACGGCGCTGACGGTCGCGGCGCTCGTCGGACAGGTCCTCGATCTCCCCACCGAGGCGGCCCTCCTCGGTGGCGTTGCCATCGCCTTACTGGCCCTGCTCGATGGACTGTTCTTCCGCCCGCCCACCGGACTACGGGGCGCGTGAGCCGTCCGTCGCCGCCTCGAGTCCGGACCGGAGGCGAGTCGCCGTCACAACGACGGCCGCGCTACGGATCGAAGACGCCGCGTCGCAACCCCTCGCGGACGGGGTCGTGTTCGGCGTCGGTCGGCGGCGGGCTCGTGACCAGCAGGGCCTCGAGCCGTTCGTCCTCGCTCGCTCGAATCCCCCGGTCGACGTCGGCTTCCACGACGACGATGTCGTCGGGTTCGACCGCGTGTTCGGTCTCGCCCTCGCGGACGACGCCCGTGCCCGACCGGACACAGATCGTCACGTCGCTGCCCGGCGCGTGGACCGGGATGAACTGTCCGGGCTCGAAGTAGCCACAGACGACCTTGATCCGGTCGTTTTTGAACACCGGCTGTGCGCTGAACTGGTCCTCGTCGTACGCCCGTTCGGCGTCGAAATCGGTTGCTGGCATGGCTGAATTGTCGACGGATCTAGGTCCGCCTAATTCCGTACCGGAGGAGAGACGGGCCGACGGGGTCGGTCTTCCCCCGAACATATTGGTGCAGTCCTGGGAGTTCACGGACCGCCGGGAACGGCCGCCTCGAGGCGACGCGAGCGGTCCGCGAACGGAATACTCTAAAACGACCGGGTGCTGTGGTTTCGTATGGAGTATCACGAGGCGGCGGACTTCTTATTCGATCTGCGTCGGTTCCGCCCGAAGCCGGGCACCGAGTCGACGGCCCGGCTACTCGCCCACCTCGGGACCCCCCACGACGACGTCGACTGCGTCCAGATCGCCGGCTCCAACGGGAAGGGAAGCACGGCCCGAATGGTCGAGCGCACGCTGCGGGAGGCCGGCTACTCCGTCGGCCTCTACACCTCGCCACACCTCGAGGACCTCCGCGAACGCGTCCGCATCGACGGCCGGAAGATGCCCCGGTCGGCCGTCTGCGAGTTCGTCGAAACCGCTCGCGAGTACGTGACGACCCGCGGTGCCGACGGCGAGTCGCCGACCTTCTTCGAGACGATGACCGCCATGGCGCTGTGGCAGTTCGGCCGCGAGGACGTCGATATCGCGGTCCTCGAGGTCGGCATCGGCGGCAAGTACGACGCCACCAGCGTCGTCGATCCGGTCGCCAGCGCGGTCACGAGCGTTACGCTGGAACACACGGGGATCCTCGGCGACACCGTCACGGAGATCGCCCGCGACAAGGCCCACGTCGCGCCGAGCGAGGCCCCGCTCGTGACCGGCACGACCGGAGACGCGCTCGCGGCGGTCCGCGAGGTCGCCGGCGACGTGATCACCGTCGGCCCCTCACCCGCGGGGGAGTCGGACCCCACCGCGCCGGACGTCCACGTCGCCTACGACGGCCGGACCAACCACACCGAAGCCGCCGTTTCGATCGACGCCGACGACTGGGACCTCGAGACCGAAATTCCGCTGCTGGGCGAGCATCAGGCCGTCAACGCCGGTATCGCGGCCGCCCTCGCCCGCCAGATCGGTGACGTCTCCGAAACCGACCTCGCCCGCGGTCTGCGCAGCGCCCACTGGCCGGGCCGGTTCGAGGTGATGGATACCGAGCCGCTGGTCGTCCTCGACGGCGCGCACAACCCCGGTGCCTGCGAGGGGCTCGCGGCGACCCTCGAGACGTACGACTACGACGACCTCCACCTCGTCTTCGGCGCGATGCACGACAAGGACCACCGCGAGATGGCCGCCGCCCTGCCGACGCCGGCCTCGGTCGTGACGACCGAGCCGACGCTGGACCGGGCCGAGGAGCCGGCGGTCCTCGCCGAGGCGTTCGCCGACGCCGGTGCCGGCCGCGTCCGGACCGAGGCTGCCGTTCAGGACGCGCTGGCGACCGCGCTGGCCGACGCCGACGCCGACGACTGCGTCCTCGTGACCGGCTCGCTGTTCGCGGTCGCGGAGGCCCGCTCCCGGTGGACTCGCACCGACGTCCCCAAACGGATTCGGGACCGCTCGGACGCCCGCGACGCCCTCGCGGAGGCCAACGTCGCGGCGGGCGACGTCGAGCGACTGGACGGCGACGCCGTCCACCGGGTCGTCAGGACGGCCCTGCGGGACCGACAGGCGTCGGTCCTCAAGGAGGAACTGCTACGGCTGGGCGGCGAGTGTGCCCTGTCGGGCCTCGAGCGCGACGACGAGGCCGTCGACGCCGTCCTGATGGGATCCGTAGCGCAGTTCGAATCCCTCGTCGAGGCGCTCGAGGCCCGCTCGCGGCCCCACGGGCTGGCCGACGTGGCCCGCGAACTGCGGGCGACCCTCGAGATCGACGCGAGCGACGAGTCGCGGACGACGATCCGTCCCGCGGACGACTCCCGAGGCGACGACGCGGGCCACCGATTCCCCTGGGGCGACCGGACGGCCGTCATGGGCATTCTGAACGTCACGCCCGACAGCTTCCACGACGGCGGCGAGTACGACGCCCTCGAGGACGCCGTCGACCGTGCCGAGGCGATGGTCGCGAACGACGTCGATATCATCGACATCGGCGGCGAGTCGACCCGTCCCGGTGCGGATCCGGTTTCGGTCGACGAGGAACTCGAGCGCGTGGTGCCCGTCATCGAGCGGATCGCCGATCTCGACGCCCGGATCTCCGTCGACACGCGCCGCGCCGCGGTCGCCGACGCGGCGCTTTCCGCGGGCGCGGACATCGTCAACGACGTCTCGGGGCTCGAGGACCCCGAGATGCGGTTCGTCGCCGCCGACCACGACGCGGGGCTGGTCGTGATGCACAGCATCGACGCACCGGTCGTTCCCGACCGCGATGTCGACTACGACGACGTGGTCGCGGACGTGATCGACCAGCTCTCCGAGCGCGTGTTGCTCGCCGAAAAGGCCGGCCTCGACCGCGAGCAGATCATCGTCGATCCCGGCATCGGCTTCGGCAAGTCCGCCGCCGAGAACTTCGAACTCCTCGACCGGATCGACGAATTCCGGGCGCTTGGCTGTCCCGTCCTCTTCGGACACTCCCACAAGTCCATGTTCGCCAAAGTCGGTCGCGAGGGCGGCGAGCGACTCGAGGCGACCGTCGCGGCGACGGCGCTCGCGGCGGATCGCGGGGCCGACATCGTCCGGGTCCACGACGTAACCGAGAACGTTGCCGCGGTCCGGACGGCGCTGGCCGCGCACGATCCGGAACGGTTCGACTGGCGGTCGTAGGAGCTACTTTTTCCGCCCGTCCGAGCCTCAGTCGTCGTCCGAAACACCCGTATCCGGCGTCCACTCGTCCGGTCCACAGCCCAGCGACCGGTGCGGACAGTGTCGGCAGTGGTCGCCCGGTGTCGTCTCCGTGAACGAGGGCTCGTCGACCGCCGCGAGCGTCTCGAGGACCGACTCCCAGGCCGGCAGTTCGTCGGGGCCGAACAGGTCGACGCGGGGGTCGTCGACGTCGCCGACGTAGACGTAGCCGACCGCGGCGATCGGGTCGTCGAACCGCTGCTTGCAGGCCCGCAGATACAGTGCCAACTGGACCGCGTCCGCGGGCGCGATCCGCTCGGCGGTGGCCTTGTAGTCCAGCACGGCCAGCCCGCCGTCGGGGAGCCGACGGACCGAGTCGACGTAGCCGACCACGTCCCCGCTCACGTCCGCGACGTCCTCGAGCGAGAAGGGCAGCTCCGCGGCCAGCGGCTCCCAGTCGGCAACCGGCCGGTCGTATGCGGGCGCGGTCGCCGCGAAGTAGCGGTCGATACAGGCGAGGACGGGCTCGCGGTGTTCGAGCAGGTCCCGCGCGGTGAGCTGGCGGACGGCGGCCTCGCGCCAGGCCTCGCGGCCGTCGTACTCGCGGTGGAACGCCTCCTCGGCGACGTCGTGGAAGACGGTGCCGACGAGCCGAGAGGCCGCGTCGTCGGTTTCCGTCGCGGTCCCCTCCGTGTCGTCTACTGTCCTGTCCGCCGGCTCCGCCGTCGCCGGCGGATCGTCGAACGCCCGAACGACGTGATCGAGATAGTGCTTTCGTGGACAGGTCTCGTGGGTGTCTATCGCGGAGTAGCTGTGTCGCATCGCGACGGGCAGTTCGGCCGCAGTCGCGAGCGTCTCGACGGGGAAGCGGACGGTGTCGGTCGTCAGCGCCGACGGGCGGCGGCCGCTCGGTACCACCTGGCCGTCCGCGTCCGCCTTGAGGCCGCCGTGACTCGCGGCGTCGGCGGCGGGCAACAGCGAGCCGTCCCGGAGCTGTCGGCCCAGTCGGTGGACCGTCTCGACCGCCTCGCGGGTCTCGAGGGGTTCGACGGGGCGGTCGCCGTAGCCGGCGTAGTAGGTGATCGTGCCGGGTGTCTCGCCGGCCGAGGCAGCGATCTCGTCGGTGCGGTCGACCACGGTTTCGGGGTAGGTCTCCCGGACCTGCTCGACGCTCTCGGTCAGCGACGACCAGAGGTCCATCCGCCGGCCGGTCACCGACCACGCGATCTCGTCGGCCAGACAGGCGTCGGCGGTCGTGGCCGCGAGCCCGTCGGCCGGGTCGTACTCGTACTCGGACCCAAAGAGGAACAGGTGATTCGCCGCGCGGGTGAGTGCGACGTGGAGGACCCGCCACTCCTCGGCGACCGAGTCGGCGGCCAGATCGGCCGTCAGCGGCGAGTCGACGTCGTCATCGAGCGTCGCCGCCAGCAGGCGGTCCCGGGCGCGGTCGGCGTAGTC
Organism: Natrinema sp. H-ect1; assembly: GCF_041821105.1. Classification (NCBI taxonomy): domain Archaea; kingdom Methanobacteriati; phylum Methanobacteriota; class Halobacteria; order Halobacteriales; family Natrialbaceae; genus Natrinema; species Natrinema sp. H-ect1. The sequence goes on from NZ_JBGUBA010000002.1 coordinate 372,094, forward strand.
GCCCTCGACGCACCACTCCTCGTCCGAGAGGAAGGGGACGAGGACGGTGTCGAACTCCAGTCCCTTGGCCTGATGGACCGTCATCACGTCGACGCAGTCCGCCGAGTGGCTCCCCCGGGTACGGTCGCCCCCGCCGCTTCGCAGCGTCGCCGCGAGCGCGTCCACGAACTCCCCCGAGAGCGACTGGACGACGCCATCGGACTCGTAGGCCTCGACGAACCGCTCGATGCGGTCGAACTCCGATCGCTCCTCGCCCGTACAGAACCACTCGAGCCGGGTCACGTCCCTGAACCGTCGCACGAACCCCGACAGCGGATAGACGTCGCGGTACTCTTCGAGGATCGCGAGGTGGTCCCGGACGGTCTCGAGTCGGTCGGGTGCCTCGAGATCGAGCGCCGATGGCTCGGCGGCGGTCACGGCGTCGTACAGCGAGCCGTCCCGTCGCTGGAGCGTCGCCAGATCGCTCTCGGAGAACCGGTACCGATAGAGTAACACGCGCCGGAGGTGGGCGTCCGCACCCGGGTCGACCAGCACCCGGAGGTACGACAGCGCCGTCTGCAGGCCGGGCGAGACCTCGCCCCGCGGCGAGCCCGACACCTCGTAGGGGATCCGCAGCGACCGGAGTTCGTCAGCCACCGCCTGGGCGTGGCGGTTAGTTCGAACGATGACCGCGAGATCGCCCAGCGAGCGCTGGGGGACGTTTTCCGCCTCTCCATTGAGGAGTCGCGAGACCGTCGTCGCGACCTGTTCCGGCGTCGACTGGGGAATCTCGTTGCTTTCGATTTTGACGACGCGATCCGGCGGGTCGGCCTCGTCGTAGGTCCCCTCGGTCCGGCCGTGTTCGCGCAGCGTCTTCGAGGACTGGTGGGCGTAGTCACAGGCGTTGGTCAGCGCGAGGATCTCCTGGCGCGAGCGGAAGTTGAGCTCGAGTTCGATCCCGCGGTGGTCGGCCGCGGTCGTCGCCAGGCGGTCGAGCCCCTCGCGGTCGGTGCCGCGCCAGCCGTAGATGGCCTGGTCCTTGTCGCCGATCGCGAGCAGGTCCGGCCGGTCGGGGCCGTCGGTGAGTTCGGTCAGTAACGAAAACTGGGTCGCGTCGGTATCTTGGAACTCGTCACAGTAGACCTGCGTCCACTGGCCGGTGATTGCCGGGGTGACGGCGTCATCGTCCAGCAGGTCCGTCGCCGTCCGCACCAGTTCGTCGAAGTCCAGTGCCCGCTCGGCCTCGAGGTGGTCGTGGTAGTCCGCGTAGACGTCGGTGTAGTGGCGGGCCAGCCGGAGGAACTCGACGTAGTGTTTGAGCCGGCCGAAGGGGGTTTGCTCGAGCCGTTCCGTGGCCGACCCCCAGATCTCGTTGCCGAACAGCGCTCGTGGGAGGTGTTTCGTGGTCGGCTCTGCGAGGTCGAGCGCCTCGATCGCGTTCGTCACGCAGGTCTGGAGCGCCCGCAGATAGCCGTCGATGTCCCGAACCACGTCCTCCGCCCGGAAGGCGTCCGGCGCTTCGGCGATCTTCTCGCGGCAGTACTCGATGAGCTTGCCGTAGTCGACCAGCGACTCGCGGGCGGTCTCGAGGTGGTCCTCGTCGTTGAACCACCGCAGCGCCTCGTTGTCGAAGGACAGCTCCGCGTCGGCGGTCCGCTCGAGCCAGAGGACGAACTCGGCACACAGCTCGAGGGTTCGGATCGGCGGTAGCGCCGACCGGAGTCGCTCGGGGGTGATCCCCTCCCGACTCATCGCGGCGATAAAGTCGTCGACCGCGTCGGCGAGATCGGCCGTCCCCTCGTCCGGGCGGGCCGAGGCGGCCGCGAAGTCGTAGTCGTTGCTCGCGAGCAGGCGGCCGACGATCCGGCGGCGCTTGCGCTCGGTGACGACCTCGAAGTCGGGCGCATAGCCGAGGTAGTAGGCGTACTCGCGGACGAGCCGGTAACAGAACGAGTGGTAGGTGTAGACGTCGATCGCCGCGGCGGCGTCGGGCGAGAGCCGCTCGGCGACCGCGTCGCGGATGCTCGCGGCGGCCTCGTTGGCGAAGGTCAACACGAGGACGTCCTCGGGGTCGACGTCGCCGCGCTCGATGGCGCGTTCGATCCGCAACAGCATCGTCGTCGTCTTCCCGGTCCCGGCCCCCGCGTCGACGGAGGTACAGGCCGCGTCGCTCTCGATGACGGCCCGCTGGTTGCCCTTGGGGTCGACGCCGGCCGCGAACGCGTGGCCGGGCGCGTCGCCGGCGTCGGCTCGGGTCGTGCCGCGATCGGTCCCGGACTCGAGCCCGTCCGTCGGATCGCGGTCGGGGCCGCTGCGGCGGTCCTCAGCCATCGAATCCCACCTCCCGAGCGATGTAGTCCTGACAACAGACGGTGTACTCACACGTCGGGCAGGCGTGGTCCTCGATCGCCGCCCACCGCGCCGTGGGGTCGTATGGCCCCGAAACCAGCTCGGTGGCGACCGCCGCGAGGCGGTCGTCGACGGTCTCGTTGCGATGCTCGTGGGTCATCCCGAAGGTGTGGTGATCGACGTAGCCGTCGGTCAGGTCGACGATCTCGAGGGTCGTCTCGACGTCGTCGCGGACCCAGTTCACTGCCGTTCCCGACCGATCGGCGAGTGGAATCTGCACGTAGCGACAGGTCCGATCGCCCAGTCCGAGCCGGTCGCGGAGCCCGCGGAGGCCGTCGAGGACGACGGCCGTCTCGAGGAGCGCGCCGACGGGGGCGGGGTCGAACGCCGCCGATTCGGGGTCGAAGTGGTCGGTAAAGAGAGCGGCGACGTCGCCCTCCCAGTCCGATCGGTACCGGAGAAGGCCAAGCGGCGCGACGGTCGGCACGAACCGGACGCCGACGAGCGACGAGCCGTCGCCGGTGACGTAGTCGACTGTCGCGTCGACCCGTACCGCGTCGGTCTCGAGACTCGGCTCGGACAGTTCAAGCGTACTCGAGAGCGGGAGCCCCGGTCCGACGAGTTCGCCACCGATCGCTTCGGCCTCGAGTCGCTCGATCCCCGCGGCGTGGTCGATGCCGACGGCCTCGACGTACGCGGCGGCCGTCGCCTCGAGGACGCGCCGCTCGTGGCGGCGCTGGGTCGCCGAATGAAAGCGCTCGTCGTGGTCGGCCCACAAGGCACCCAGCCGGTCCGCGGCGACCGACTCGAGGGCCTCGCGGTCCGCATCGCCGCTCCGGAGCGCATCACAGAGGGCGGTCCGCAGCAGGTCGACTCGGTCGTCGCCGACCGTCGCCTCGCCCTCGAGTTCGTGGACGTGGGCGAACTCGTACTGGCGGGGACAGCGGAGGCCGGTCCGGAGCCCCTCGACGGAGAGCGTGGGAACGGCGTCGGCGTTACTCATTCCGGACCACCTCGCCCGCGGCGAATTCGAACTGCGACCGGACCGCCTCGGCGAGTTCCGGGTCGATATCGCCGTCGTCGAGGACGACCGCGATCTCCTCGAACAGCGTCTCGGTCTCGCCGAGGTCGGCCTCACCCCCCGTACTCGCCTCCCGGAGGAGCCGCTCGAGTTCACCCCGCGGCTGGGAAAGCAGCGCCTCGACGGCATCAGTCTCGCCGTGGACCGCCGCCCCGGCCGTCGCGTCGACGGATTCGAGGGCGAGCCCCGGCGTCGCGTCGATCAGTTGCAAGTACCGCGACTCGTCGTGGGTCCGGCGCAGGCCGCCCGACCCCCGCTCGTAGGAACACAGATAGAGAGCGTGTTCGGCGGCTCGAGCCCCGAGTGCGAGCCGGCGTCGGGACCGCTGTGCGTGGTAGGTCTCGAAGCGGTCGCCGACGCCGTCGGCGTCGACGGTGGCGAAGGTGTCGGCGATGGCATCGACCGACGGGTCGGTGACCGCGGGGTAGCTCGGCATCGATCGGAGCCACGCCCCGGGGAACAGCTGGGTGAGAAACTGCTCGCCCGGATAGGTCTCGTCGGTCAGATCGAGTAGGAACACTGCCCGCCGCGAGTCGTATTTGAGGTCGCCGACGGCACAGACGGTAACGCCGCCGGTCGGCGGCCGCGTCTCGACCGAATGCACGTACGGCGCGTCGTACTGGATCGTCCGCCGGAGCATCCGGCGCAGTCCCTGCCAGTCCGGCCCCACGAGGTCCGTCTCCTCGACGAACGCGGCGATCTCGAGAACCCGGCGGACACCCTCGTAGCCCTCACGGGCGTCGACCCACGCTTCCTCGCGGGCGATCCGCCCTTTGAGGTCCGTCCGCCGGATCCAGCGCTCGAGCGAACGCCGGACGCTCGAGCCGGCGGTCTCGGCGAGCAGGTCGGCCGAGAACGCCGGCACTCGGGCCCGGAGCCGATCCAACGACGTAGTCAGGGAATCGGACCGGTCCCGGTCGGGGTCGACGGGATCGGCGTCGGCCCGCTCGAGTGCGTCGCCGTCCCGTTCCCGCTCGCACTGACAGGTAACGACCGCGTAGAGTTCGTTGACGGCGGGGTCTTCGGCCAGCGAGGGAGTGCCGATCGTCGCCGTCGGGACGCCGGCCTCGCGGAGCCGCCGTCTGGTCTCGGGAACGCGCTCGATCCGCGGGACGGCGACGGCGAACTCGTCGAACGGCCAGCCGTGGCGGTCGCGTAGCGACTGGATCTCGGTAGCGACCGCCCGGGTCTGTTCACGAGTGGTCTCGGTCCGGAGCCGTCGGGCCCGGCCGGCCGGCGTCGCGTCCGTCGCGTCGGCGGCCGTCGGTCCGTTGCTGTCGTCCGGTTCCACGCTCCGAATCGGCGACTCGCCGGTCGCGAGGAACCGCGTGATCGCCCGGTGTGGCGGCCCGTCGGCGTTCGGTCTCGGGGGCTCGAGCGACTCGACCTCGAGGCCGGCTTCGGTCGCGATGTCGGCGACTCCTCCGGGCTCGACCCGCGTCCGCTCGACGCTGGCGTGGCGTTCACCGAGACAGACGAGATCGGCATCCGCCGACAGCGCGGCGAGATAGCGGCGGTCGAGCCGGCGGTACTCCTCGAACTCGACGGCAAGTACGGCGTCGAAGGCGGCCGTCACGCGGGATCGCAGGCCGTCCGCGTCGGCCTCGAGCAGGTCGACCGCCCGCGGGACCACGTCCGCCCGCTCGACGTAGCCCCGGTCGGCGAGTTCGTCGTGGAACCGGTCGTTCATCGCGTAGAGGAAAGCCAGACAGTCGTGAGGGTCGTCGAGATTGGCGAGCCTGATCCGCTGGCGGGTCGCCTCGAGCAGGAACTGGCCCACGTCGCGGGAAAACCCCTCGTGGTCGGCGGCGCGCTCGAGGTAGTCGGGGACGGAGCGGCTCGCGCCGTCGATCACCAGCGAGATGAGTTCGATGCGTTCCTCGTACTCGAGGCGGTCGAGGGTCGGGTCGTACGCCTCGATGGTCTTGGAGGCGTGTTCCGGCAGTGACTCGACGCGGGGCGAGCGGGGGCCATCGGCGCGCTCGAGGGGCGCGTCGGCCAGCGCCTCGGTCAGCGACGCCAGGCCCGCCGGATGCCGTTTCAGCACCAGCACGTTCCGCGGGCCGTGATCGGCGGCGAGGGCGGCGTACTCGTCGGCGGCGGCCGCGAGGAGAGCGTCGCTGGGCGCGGGTTCGGGGAGGAGTTTGCACGTTCCCTCGAGGGTTGGCGAGGACGGCATGACACGTCACCCTGTATGGCCGATTTCGTATTTAAATGTGCGCCACTCACCCGTCCGGTCGCTCGGAGACGGCTCGGCTGCTCCGTACGCCTTCCGCAGTCCGACAATTCTTATATTGTCTACCGAATACCGTACGGTATGGAAGACATTTTCGTCGCGCGAGTCATGTCAACGGATGTCTATACGGTCGCGCCGGATACGCTCGTCGAGGACGCCGCGGGCGAGATGCTCGACAACGGGATCGGGTCAGTCGTCGTCGTCGACGACGACAACCGGCTCGAGGGGATCCTGACGACGACGGACTTCGTTCGGATCGTCGCCGAGCGAAAGCCCAAGGACCGGACCCCGGTTTCGACCTACATGAGTACGGATGTCGTCACTGTCGGGGCACAGGACAGCATCCGCGACGCCGCCGACGTGATGGTCGAACGCGGCTTCCACCATATCCCCGTCGTCGACGAGGACGAGGGCGTCATCGGAATGGTCACGACATCGGACTTGGCCGGCTACATCTCGCGGGTACAGGAGCCGAGTCCCGAGTAGCCCCCCGGTTCGGGCTCCGACGGACTCTCCGGTCGTCGCTCCCGATGCGTCGCTCCGGCGTACAGCTTTTCATACCACTCGTAGCCGTCATCCGCCGACCAGCCATACGAGTGCCGGTCGGCGGTCCATGCCCGACGGGCGAGCCGAGTCCCGTGTCCGTTACGACGAGTCGACCTCGTCCCCGGGCGCGTCGTCCTCGGTCATCCAGCGGACGACCTCGCCCAGTCGTTCCCGCAACCGCCGCGCCTCCGTCGGCGTCAACTCGACGTCCGCGTGGCCGGTCGCGTGGTCCCCCGCCATCGCGTCGATGCTCAGCACGACTCGGTGGCGGTCCTTCGCTTCGGGCCGCACCGAGATATCGGCCCGCTCGGGATACTCCCGCGGCGGCCCCATCTCGAGGTCGAGTTCGCCCCGCGTGACGCCGATCCGGACCCGCTCGGCGTCCTCGAGGTCGAACGAGTCCGTCCGCGCCTCCTCGGTCGCCGGCGGTTCGTCAGTGTGTGTCTCGTTCTCTCCCATGTCCTGGGGTTGACCGTCCGTCCCCTTGGCTGTACGCCCGGTCGTCACTCCGAAAGTTGCGCCACGAAGGACCGACGGCGACGACGGCATCGTGAACGGGCAGGCCCGAGACCGACAGCCGGTACGACCCGCCGCTGTGGCTCTCCCGTCACTCGACCGCGAAGATCTCCGCGTCCAACAGCCGCCCGCCGGTCCAGCATTCGCGGGCGAACCAGCCGAAATACCCCACCGCGAAGACGGTTAGTGCGGCCGTGAGCAGCCACGGCACGCTTCCGACGGCGAACGCGCCGAGTTGGGTGAGGCCGAACCCGCCACAGCCCACGGCGAGCAGACAGATGCCGACCGCGGCCACGCGGGGCCAGCCGACGGTGCGTCCGGCAATCGCGAGTCGCTCTCGCGTCCCTGCAAGGAAGAGCGTGACGCCGACAGCACCGAGCCACCCGGCCGGAACCAGCGTCGAGACTGCGCCCGGCTCGCCACCGACGACGAACAGTCCGGCCAACAACAGGGTCGCGACGCCGCCGCCGGTGAACCCGCGGCGAACGACGGTCTTCAATCGATTCATCGCTCGAGCGGTTCCGACGGAACGCAGTTATACTGTTCGCTGTCGAGTGCCGAGCGAGCGGTCCTCGTGTCGGCCCGGTGGCCGACACCGCTCGTCGCCGTCAGTCGTCGTCCATCGGCGCGGTCACGGGCTCGACCCGCTCGCCGCGAGGCCCCTCGAGGTCGATCTTCGGCAGGAGATCGCGCAGATAGCGGCCGGTGTGGGAGTCGTCCAGACGCGCGACCGCCTCGGGCGTGCCGGTGGCGACGATCTCGCCGCCGTTCTCGCCGCCCTCGGGGCCGAGGTCGATGATGTGGTCGGCGTTTTTCACGAGGTCGAGTTCGTGTTCGATGACGACGACGGTGTTGCCGTCATCGGTCAGTCGGTGGAGGACGTCGATGAGTTTGCGCTCGTCCTCGCTGTGGAGTCCGGTCGTGGGTTCGTCGAGCAGGTACAGCGTCTCGCCCGAGTCTTTCTTCCCCAACTCCTCCGCCAGCTTGATCCGCTGGGCCTCACCACCGGAGAGCGTCGTCGATGGCTGGCCGAGTTTCATGTAGTCCAGCCCGACGTCTTTCAGCAGCTTCAGCCGGCGGCGGATCCGGCTCGAGGACTCGAAGAAGTCGTAGGCCTCCTCGACGGACAGCTCGAGGACGTCGGCGATCGTCTTCCCCTTGTAGGTCACGTCCAGCGTGGCGTCGTTGTACCGCGCGCCGTCACACTCCTCGCAGGGGACGTGGACGTCCGAGAGGAAGTTCATCTCGATCTTGACGGTTCCCTGCCCGCCACACTCCTCACAGCGGCCGCCCTTGACGTTGAAGGAGAACCGTCCCTTCTCGTAGCCGCGCTGTTTCGACAGCTTCGTCTGGGCGAACAGTTCGCGGATGTAGTCGAAGACGCCGGTGTAGGTCGCGGGGTTCGACCGGGGCGTGCGACCGATCGGCGACTGGTCGATCAGCCGGGCCGTCTCGATTTCCTCGAGACCCTCCAAGCTGTCGTGGTCGCCCGGGATCACGCTCGTGTTGTCGTTCATCTGGCGGGCCAGCCCCTTGTAGAGGACCTCGTGCATGAGCGTGGATTTGCCCGAACCCGAGACGCCCGTAATTGCAGTAAAGCAGCCCAGCGGGATGTCGACGTCGAGGTCCGTCAGGTTGTGCTGGCGCGCCCCGAGGACGGTCAGCGCCCCCTCCGGGTCGCGTCGCTCGTCGGGCACCGGGATCTGCTTGCGGCCCGAGAGGTAATCGCCGGTGATCGACTCCTCGGTCGCTTTGACCTCCTCGACGGTGCCGTTGGCGACGACCTCGCCGCCGCGCTTGCCGGGGCCGGGCCCCATGTCGATGACGTTGTCCGCCCGCCGCATCGTCTCCTCGTCGTGTTCGACGACCAGCAGGGTGTTGCCGAGGTCGCGCAGTTCCTCGAGCGTGTCGAGCAGGCGGTCGTTGTCCCGCTGGTGGAGCCCGATCGAGGGCTCGTCGAGGACGTACAACACGCCGACGAGGCCGGAACCGATCTGGGTCGCGAGCCGGATGCGCTGGCTCTCCCCGCCCGACAGGGTGGCCGCCTCCCGATCGAGCGTGAGGTACTCGAGTCCGACCTCGACCATGAAGCTCAGCCGCGCGCGGATCTCCTTTAAGATCTCCTCGGCGATGACCTTCTCGCGCTCGGTGAGGTCGGCTTCCATCGACTCGAAGTGATCGAGGGCGTCGCCGATGCTCATCGCGTTGATCTCCGTGATTGCGGTGTCGTCGACCAACACGGCGCGACTGGCGGGCTTGAGCCGGGTGCCCTCACAGGCCGGACACTCCGTGACCGACATGTAGTCCTCGATGTGGTCCCGCGTCGAGTCGGAGTCGGTCTCGATGTAGCGGCGCTCGAGGTTCGGGATGACCCCCTCGAAGCGCTTCCGTTTCCGGCGGGTGCCGTTCTTGGTGCTTCGCTTGAACACCACTTCCTCGTCCGTCCCGTAGAGGAAGGCCTGCTGGATCGATTCCTCGAGGTCCTCGAACGGCGTCGACAGGGAGACGCCGAAGTGTTCGGCGACGGCGTCGAGCCGGGTTTGGTAGTACGACCGGTTGTAGCTCCAGGCCTCGAAGACGTGCTTGAGCGGCTTGGACTCGTCTTGGACGACGAGGTCTTCGTCGACCTCCTTGGTCTCGCCCAGTCCCTCGCACTCTGGACACGCGCCGTGGGGCGAGTTGAACGAGAACGAACGCGTCTCGATCTCGGGGACGTCGATCCCGCAGTGGGTGCAGGCGAGGTCCTTCGAGAACTCGACGACGAAGCGGTCGTCCTCCTCGCGTTCCTCGCCCAGCGCGCCGGTTCGGCGGGCTTCTTCGCCGAGGTCGGCGGCGACCTCCTCGGATGCGTCCGGGAGAATGACCTTCAGGACGCCCTCGGCCTCGGCAAGCGCCGTCTCGACGCTGTCGATGATCCGCGGGCGGTCCTCGGTGCTGACCTTCACGCGGTCGACGATCACGTCGACGGTGTGATCGAAGTTCTCGTCGAGATCCGGATCGTCCATCGTGAGGTCGTACTCCTCCCCGTCGATCTCGACGCGGGCATAGCCCTCCGAGACGAGTTCCTCGAAGAGGTCCTCGAAGGCCCCCTTCTGGTCGCGGACGACCGGTGCCGCGAGCTTGGCCTTGGTCCCCTCGGGCAACTCGAGGATGCGCTCGACCATGTTTTGCGCACTCTGCTCGCCGACTTCGCGGCCACAGTCGGGACAGTGGGGCGTGCCGACGCGTGCGTAGAGGAGCCGGAGATAGTCGTGGAGTTCCGTCACCGTCCCGACCGTCGAACGGGGGTTGTTCGCGGCGTTTTTCTGGTCGATCGAGATCGCCGGGGAGAGTCCCTCAACGGTCTCGACCTGCGGTTTGTCCATCTGGCCCAGGAAGTTCCGGGCGTAGGCCGAGAGGCTCTCGATGTACCGCCGTTGCCCTTCGGCGTAGACCGTCTCGAACGCCAGCGAGGACTTGCCCGACCCCGAGAGGCCGGTGACGACGGTAAACTCCTCGCGGGGGATCGTCACGTCGAGGTCCTTGAGGTTGTGTTCTTCCGCACCGCGGACGTCGATAGTGTCCTTGCTCATCGTTCGCTCGCAAATCGGGACTGTTCGGGTCGGCGATACGGTGTCGAATTCATTGTACTGAGTCAGTGGCCGGAAGAACTTAACGAGTCTGAAAGCCCAATGCCGTGGTGTGCGTTGACATTCAGAATCGGTCCGTGAGGCCGTCCCCTCGAACCGAACGGCCGTCCGACAGTCGTTGGTCGCGGCTTTCGCCCGTCTTTATGCCGCCGGGGTCGAAACGGGACGTATGGACGAGATCGATCTCGAGGAACTCGCGGCATCGCTGACGCTTCGGGAGGAGAACCAGGCGATCAAGAGCTACCAGAACACGGTCGCGGTCGCCTGCCCGGCCTGTGACGAGCAGTTCGACGACCTCGTCGTCTGCAAGGAGAACCCGACGAGTCTGAACCTCTCGAAACAGCTGGACCTCTGTGTCGGCTCGGCCGACGGCAAGGGCGTCATCTTCACCCACAAAAAATAGCGATCCGGCACGTCGACCGCTCCGTCGTCGCTCGAGTCGGGACCGCCGTTCAGACCGAGGGCAGATCGCGATTCCATCCGGGGTCGTGGCCGGTCTGCTCGATGAGATCGGACCGACACGCCGGACAGTAGTCGGGGGTGGCGGATTTGCCTCGAGGGACGTACACCGCGTTGCCGCATTCCACGCACGCGTCCGCGACGATGGTTACACAGTCCGCACAGACGTTGAAGTCGTCGACCGTGAGGTCGCGCAGGGGTTCGAGTTGTTTATCCAGGAGATACTCGTCGATGACCGCCTGACAGCTGTGACACGGTTTCATAGCGATGCTTGTAGGCCCATGTTACCATGGCGTAAATACTTGTCTCCGTGAGCGACGGCCGCACCGTCGCGCCCGCTCTCTCCGGACGGCCGCGTCGCTGGCATACGGACGAGTACGCCGGACTAACGACCGATTCCGACGGCGAGCCGTGATGGCGGGTCTTTCGGAAGTGTTATCCCCGAGTCGGGACTACGAGTGGTTGTAATGGCAAACGGTAAGGTTGACTTCTTCAACGACACGGGCGGCTACGGTTTTATTTCGACTGACAGCGACGAAGTAGACGACGACGAGGACGTGTTCTTCCACATGGAAGACGTCGGCGGTCCGGACCTCGAGGAGGGTCAGGAAGTCGAGTTCGACATCGAATCATCCCCCAAGGGACCCCGCGCGACGAACCTCGTCCGCAAGTAATACCGACCGCCCGCTGTCGCTCATCGCGACGAACGGCGATCGCGTTTTTTCACGACGCTACATGCGATAACGATAGCAGTCGCTGAAACGATTTACACACTGATCGCACCGCTGTCGTGCGATCAGGCATGCAATGACGTCCAACGGCTACTATACCGCACCGTCCGTTCCGGGCAGAGTCCCTCCGTCTCCCAACGGCTTGCTCTCCGCTCTCTCCCCTATGGGTCGGTCGACGCTTCGGAGAGACCGCCGTCAGTTTACGGACTCGCGCTCGTCTCCGCTCGCTTCGATACCCCGCTTCCACCGGTAGTAGAGCGACCGCGTGGTTCGATCGGCGTCTCGAGCCATGAGGACGGTTGTCCCGTTCAGTTCCGAAAGCGTCTGCTGAACTGATTCGAAGACCAACTGTTCCAATCGGGATTGCTGCTCCGGGGCCCCTATCGATGTCAGATCGTGTGTCTTCGCTTCCCGTACGATCTCGTCGGCCGTCTCGGGGGCCTCTCTGAGTTCCACTTCGGACGTCACGTCGGGGCCAAGGACGTATTCGGCGAATTTCAGTATCTCTGTCCCCTCAGCCGCCGTCTGGGCGGGTGCATCAGGGGGAATCACGTGGAGGACGGTGACTGACGCATCGACAGCGCGTGCCAGCGCGCGTGCTGCTTCCGCAGCGAGGGCGGCGTGTGGACCCCCTCCGACGGGCAACAGTATCGAGTCGATCGGCGTCGCTTCGGATTCCGCGATCGAAGCGACAGTGTGGTCCTCGACGTCCGGGACGTACAGCGGGGTCTCTTCTCCTCGCACGCTCGGCGTTTCGACGAACACGTCACACTCGGCGTCAGTCAGGATCGAATCAATCGCCCCCACGCTGCGTCGCCCGTCCGCACCGAACCCGGTGTCCCGGAGCAACAGAACCGCCGTCTCCCTCCTGTCATCGATGACGTCACGAATCCCGTCCGTGGCGTCGCTCACGACCCGAACGATTGGCCGAACCGGGACGCTCGGCTCGAGTTTTCGGACCCGCTCAGCTATTCGGGCGACGTGCTTGCGTTGCTTTTCGACGGCCTCAGGTACTTCCGCGTCGGAGTCGGCCGATCGTTCCCGTCGGAGATACCGTCGAACCGTCTCGAGTGACGCGTCGTTCGGCACGGTCTCGAGGCCGAGCAACAGTACCCGGCCGTCGTTGTCCGCTGCGAGTGCAACTGCTGTCCGGAGGAACGGCCGGACGTTGCTCCGCGCCTCGGTATCGAGCAATACGTCGGTCACGGGGACGACAACGGTATACTCCGGCGTCCGGATGAGCGGTCCGCTATGGAGGGACGAATCCACATCCGAATCGACGGACCGGCGTGGGACGGTGATGCGAACGGCGGTTCGTTCGGAACCGTCGACCATGGTTACGGCCCCGTGAACGCATTCGTGACTCGGTTCGTTGCCCCGTTTCTTGCGAAGATCGTGACAACGTCATCCGCTCGGATCTCGGTCTCTCCCTGTGGAATGACCAGGCCGTCGTCCCGTACGATCGCCACGATAATCGTCTCTTCGGGCAGCAGGCCGTCCCTGTCAGCACCGATCAGGCTGCGGCCGTCGATCGGCGCGCCCGCATCGACCGTGGCTTCGAAGATTTCCGCTCCACCCGCTATCGGCATAAAGTCCTGGATCGCGGGGTGTTGGACCGCCCGATAGAGATACTGGCCGTTGAGTCGGTGTGGACTCTCGACGATACTCACACCGAGGTCCTCGAACAGTTCCATGTGGGCGGGGTCGTTGATCGAACTCACGAGCGTCTCGACCCCGTACTGCTTGCCGAACATGGTAATCATGAGATTAACCGAATCGCTCTCCGTTGTCGAGATGAGCGCGTCCGCCTCTTCGATGCCGGCTTCGAGCAGGATCTCTTTCGATGCCGCATCCGCATTGAGGACCAGACAGTCGTAGGTCGTACTCACTGCTTCGGCTAGTTCCGTCTCGCGTTCGATGACGACCACCTCGTGGTCGTCCCGCGTTGCGAGGTCGATGACAGTGTTTCCGGTGCGGCCCGCGCCGATGATGATTACGTACATTGTGATGGTGTCTGACGGCGATAGTCGACGAGCGATACGACCGAGGGATCATGACCGGTCGGCGGGCCGGGCACGTCGAGGACGGGCGTACTGGATTCGGTCCGGTTGAACATCCACGTCACCTCCTGAAGAGACTGTTAAGCAGGACGAGGACGGGGATGATCTCGAGGCGCCCCATCCACATCTGACCGATGAACAGTAGCTCCGCGATAACCGGCATATCCGGGCCAGTGATCCCCGACGAGAGTCCGACGGTACCCTGTGCAGTCGCCACTTCGAAGATCCCGTCGGCGAGCGTGAAGTCCGATGGGAGAACCGCCAACAGTACGAACAGCGAGACGGCCAGTACGATGAGATAGATGAACGCAAAGGTCGTCGCGGCCCGTATCTCGTCGTTGGCTTCATCGGCCGTGACTCTCCGTTGTCCGATGCGGAGATCATCGATCGCGTGCTTCGGGAGGAACACGCGGGAGATCTCCCACCGAATCCCACGAGCGATGATGTGGCCACGGATGATTTTGATTCCGCCGACCGTCGCACCTGCGGACCCGCCGAGCAACATGGCACCGAGGACGATGACCATGACTGCGCCGCCGTTCCAGTCGCCGATCGCGGACGTCTGCCAGCCGGTGGTCGTCTGGGCACTGATAAACTGGAAGAGCCCGTCACGGAGCGCCTGACTCGTCACCACGTTCCCGAGGTACGCTATCGGATCTCCGGTATAGGGAACGCCGACCCAGCGAGCGAGGAACGCTGTCAGCCCGACCACACCGACGATGAACATTGCACAGAGTCCCCTGACCTGCGGATCTCGAGTGAACTCCCGGACGTCACGCTCGGAAAGCACCCCGTAGTAGACCGGGATCGAGATCGCGCCGGTAATCATCGCGGGGATGTGGACGAGTTCCATCGCGTAGGAATCGTAGCCGGCGATGGAGTCGTCGAGCGTGCTGAACCCGCCGGTGGACTGCCCGGTCATCGCGTGATTGATCGCGTCGAAGATCGTGTTCTCGATGCCGTAATTCGGGGCGATGAGGAACGTCGCCGCTGCGAGATACACGGCGACCAGAGCGGTAATACCGACGTAAATTTTCCAGATTGCACGCGCCGTACCGGCGATACTGGGCCGTAACTTCTCGTTTCGTCCTTCCGACTGATAGAGCGAGATGCCTGCGACCCCGTGGGGCTGTCTGAGAATCGCCAACGAGAGGACGATCATCCCCGCGCCACCGATCCACTGCATCTGTGACCGATACCAGAGGAACCCGTGCCCGACCGAGGGTTCATGGATGCTCATCGTCAGCCCCGTGGTCGTATACCCGCTCATGCTCTCGAAGAAGGCGTGGAGGGGGTTCCGAAAGTAACGGAGACTCGAGCCGTAGCTCTCCCCCGCCGGGACGAACGAGTCGAGTACGGGCGGTGGCGTGATGTGGGCGGCAACGATGAACGGGAGGGCGCCGAACGCCGCAGTGACGAACCACCCGAGCGCCGCAACGATCATCGCGTGATGGCGTTTCGGTTCGGGAGCGTCTTCGCATATTTTATACACGGTTGCGCCACCGAGGGCGGTTATCATCCCCGAAATCAGAAACGCAACTGCGCTATACCATTCCTGATAGAGGAGTGAAACGAGTAGCGGCACCGACATCAGTCCCCCAATGAGAACCTGGAGGGCACCGATGTCCCTACTGACCGTTTTCGATGCAGCCACGAACCCGGAGCGACCGACTGTCGAATGTGGCATTTGAATCACACCAATTGGTCTTCGTAATGGCCGAAGATGTCCGTGAGTTCTGGATCAGCACCGGTCGCAGAATAGACCGTCAGCAGGTCGTTCGCCCGGATTCGGGTGTCTCCTCGTGGTGTCTGTGGCTTGTCTTCGCCCTCCCGTTCGATAGCGACGATCAGGGTATCGTCCGGTAGGAGCTGTCCCTCGCCTGCTTCAGTGAGGGTCTTGCCGGCGATCGGTGCCTCCGCTGTGACCCTGATTTCGAAGACTTCCGCTTCCTCCCCGATTCGCATGTAATCGACGATAGCCGGCCTGGCCACCGCCCGATAGAGGGAGCCCGCGATGAGCTGTTGCGGGTTTTCGATCGTGTTCACCCCCGCCTGACGGAAGAGGTTCATGTGGCTCGTATCGTGAACCACGGACGTGATCGCGGGAACGCCAAACTCCTTTGCGAGTAAACAGACCATGACGTTCGTTGCGTCCCAGTCCGTCGTCGAGATGACTGCATCCGCTCGGTCGGCACCGGCTTCACTCAGCGTTTCTTTTATCGTCGCATCCGCATTCAGCACCAGGCAGTCGTACGTGCCGGCGATCTCGTCGGCTTTCGCTCCGTCTTTCTCGATCACTACGACCTCGTTTCCGGAGCGAGTAGCGATGTCGATCAGTGGCGATCCGATATCGCCCGCTCCGACGATGATTATATACATGTGTGCTCCCTTATATTTTAGCAGCTAGTCTCGAGCGTTCCGTCTGATCTCACTTGCGCTTCGCTCACCGTTTGGTCGAGGGAGAACGAGAACGGGGATATCACTGTCTTCGATGAGGTTGTGAGAGACGTCTCCGGTCAACAGTTTCCGCCAGCGACTGCCCCCTCGTGGTGTGAACGCGATCGCACTCGCGTCACTGTCGTGGGCCGCGTCGATGATGGCCGTCGCAATGTCGGTTCCGTAGCGAAGATCCGTTTCAATCGATATTCGGGAATCGTCGAACCCGTCGGAAACGATGGCGAAGACGTCTTCCGCATACCGCTTGCGTTGCTCAACCGACGCCTTATCCGGTGCGCCACTACTCTTCTCGATAACGTGGACGACGATTACGGTACGATCCGTCCCCGCAACGTGCGGACGGAGTGCGGTAGCGGTCGCTGTCGCGTCGTCGCGGTTTGCGATCGGAACGACGATCCGTCGGAAAAGTGGCTCAGTCATCTCGGTCCCCCTCGACTCCGCCGTAGACTCTTCCGAGGTAGTGCCACCGGTACGTTCCCCCTTCGTCGTTGATGTGGGGTTCCCACCTGACACGGTAGGCGAACGGTCCTCGTGCCTCGCCCGTCTCGTCCGGGCGTTCGACGACGACGTTCGTGTATGCGTCGTACTCCGCTATGCGAACGAGTTCTTCCCCGTTTCGTGCTTCGATTGTATCAGTGAGGGGCGGCTGCTCTCGGAGGCATCGTTGCGCGTAGTTGATTATCTCCCTGAGCTGACTATCACTGCTGTCTTCGAGGACAGCAGCGATCTCTTCGGGGACGGTCTCCGGGGGATCGGCATCAGTCGTTGTCATACTTTGAGTTGGATCTCCGCCGTTTCCGTTCGGCTACGGACTACGACGGCCGGTCATGCGGTCCGCGAACGATACGTTAGCTGTCACGACACGTTCCTGTCCTGCTCCAAATTTCCCCTACACCATAAATATGCCTGATTCTATTTCGCTATAGCGAATCTAAGGCCAGGAAAATTTTTGTATGCGGAAATAGTGGCACCAGTATGATCGGTAGCAAGTGTCGGATCGCGTCAGACTCCGACCCCGCCGACTCCGATTCACCCGCCCGACAACGACGCGGACGGGTCGTCGTTACGAATCGGTTGAATCGCTTCACTCAAACGGAGACGAATACCGCGTGTGCGGGTCTGCGGGAGTTTCGGCGCCAGCATCGCTGGACGAACGCGGGAGTTCAGAGAAGACATTTATGAGCCCTGAACGTAGTTTCCCTATGACCCAGCGCGTCGATGAAATCGACAAACGCATCCTCTATTATTTGGCACTGGATGCACGGAACACGGCAACATCGGATATCGCCGAAGAAATGGAGGTGACGCCGGCAACGATCCGAAACCGGATCGCACAACTCGAGGAGCAGGGGATCCTTCGCGGGTATCTCGCTGATATCGATTACAAGTCCATCGACGGGTACGTCACCTATCATTTCAGGTGTACGGCCCCCATTCCGGATCGTGCCCGGCTGGCCCAGTCGGCCCTGGAAATTTCGGGCGTCATAACAGTCCAGGAGTTGATGGCCGGATCCGCGAACTTGGGGATCACGGTCGTCGGAGCGGACACGAACGAGATTAACAAAATCGCGGGCGAACTCTCCGATCTCGGGTTGGAGATCGAAGACGAGAGCGTTATCGAAGGCGAGTATCACACGCCGTACAACCCGTTCGGCCCGGAAAACGTGCCCAAGGGACCGTCGTTAACCGACTTCATGAGTCTGGCCGGAGACGCGGAAGTCGTCGAATTTACCGTCTCGGAAGGGGCCGAGATCGCGGACACGACTATCGAAGAGGCGGTCGATGAAGAACTGCTGGCCGACGAAATGCTTGTCGTCGGGATCGAACGGGACGGAGACGTCCTCACGCCGAAAGGCGAGACCGTTATTCAAACGGGCGACGTCGTCTCCCTCTTCTCGAAGGCCCCGTTGGAAACGGACTCTCTGGAAGTGTTCGGGACGCAGTGAAATCCGGACCGAGTGCGGAGCGGACGCTTCGGAGTCGAACCGTCGTCCGGCTCCACCGTCGGGACCAAAGTGACTTCGGCCGGCAGCCCCAAGGGAGACTATGAGCGACGACGCCGCGGACCCACTCGCGGTCGACGACCTCGTCGAGTACTGTCGTACGCAGGCCGGCCTGCTCTCGGGCAGCGTCGAGACGATGGCCGCGGAGGCCGACGACCTCCTCGACGAGATCGACGCCGAGATGGCCGAGATCCGCTCGCGCCTCGAGGCCCTGCCCGACGAGGTACCGGCGACCGAAACCCCCTCGACCGCCGATGTCCCCGACGCCGGCGAGGTCGACGTCGCGGCGATCGAGGAGTTACAGGCGGAACTCGAGGAGAAACAGCTCCTCGTCGAGGCCAAACAGGCCCGGATGCAGGCGTTTCAGGACCTGGCGGCCGACTATACCGACCTCGCCGAGGAGTTGGCCGCGGACGTCGAGGACGGCCAGACGGCCCTGACCCGGGTCATCGAGTTCGAGGCCGACGCCGACGCGCCGGCCTACTTCGACGAGCGGGAGACGATGCTCGAGACGGCCGCCGCGTCGGCCGAGTCGCCGTCGGAGTAGCGGTCGAAACCGAACTGCGACGCGGGCACTTTTCGCCGATTCCCGACCGCCAGTTCTGATTCTCACGGCCGCGCGTGAAACTGACCGGAACACTCATTGCGATATACATTGCTGTGCCATCACATGACAATCGACTACAGCGATCGAGAGACGTCGTACGAACTCTATCGGAAGGGCAAACGGGAGGGGACGTGGGACCCCGACGAGTACGACCTCGATCGGGATCGGGAGGACTGGGCGTCGTTCACCGAGGCGGAACAACACCGGTTCCTCGCGACGTGTTCGGGCTTCTACGACGGCGAGGAGGACGTCACCCGGACGCTCGCGCCGTACATGATGGCGCTGGACGCCCTGCCCAACGAGGAGATGCCCTTCGACACCGTCCAAGAGGAGATGTACCTGGCCCAGCAGGTCTACGAGGAGGCCAAACACACCGACCTCTTCAGCCGGTACTTCGAGGAGGTCTTCGGCACGCAGGAGACGGCCCCCTACCGCGAGGGCGGCTATCAGGAGCAGGGGTACAGCACGGACGACCTCTACGACACCGCGGACGACCTCCTCGCGGCGATCAACGGCGGTGACCGGACTGAACTCGTCTACACCCTCGGGGAAGCCTACCTGAACTACATGGGGATCGTCGAGGCGCAACTCGCCCGCGGCGGCTACCTCAGCTTCGATCAGATGATCGAACTGAAAGCCGAGGCAATGGGGCGGGACATCGTCCTCGAGTCGTTCCAGGAAGCCATCGGTAAGGTCCGACAGGACGAGACCCGCCACATCGAGAACGGCCGCTGGGTCTTACAGCAGTTGGCCGTGGCCGAACCGGACATCGTCACCGACGTCTACGAGCCCCGCATCGAGGAGTACGTCGAGAATCGACTGCTCGCCGACCCGATCTACGACGAGCAGCCCTTCGACGGCTACGACCAGCAACAGATCGGCAAACAGCTCGCCCAGTACCTGCAAGACACCGTCGACTACATCGGTGCCGAACGGTTCGAGCGGTACGGCGACGTTAGATCCGCCCTCGAGGAGCGACAGGCCGCCGACTGACTTCCGCCGGTCCGGTTTCGCGAATCGCTACAGTGCCTCGAGCAGCGTCCGCGTCGGCCGCGCTGTTGAACGCGTGGATCGACGCCCGGATCGCGTCGGGCGTCGATAGCGGTCGGGCGACGATCCCCCGCTCGGTGACGCCGGCCCCACAGTTACAGTAGACGCTCGACTCGAGGACGGGCACCGCCTCGCGTAACTCGATCGGATCCATCGGCCGACCGTTCGTGCCGTCCCGTGTTCGCTCTGGCGGCCTCCCCGACGGTCGAGCGGGCCTTCTCGTATCGGGAAATCGAGGACTCGACGTCAGCTGTCGATTTCTCCCCCGTCTCGACCCGTCTGAAACCTCTCTTTTCGGTCAAATCAATCCGGTATTCGATTCGCTACTTAAATACCCACGATATATCGGGAACGATCAATTCGCTTACCACTGCTCGAGAATCGTCGATGCCCCTGTACGTATATCCCCGATACGACCACGTGAGGAGAAGACCAATGACCCAATCCAATCTCACCCGACGACGGGCGATGCAGGCGATCGGAGCGACCGGCGCGTTGGCAGTCGCCGGCTGCCTCGGTGGCGACACGCAGACCGACAGCGGGAACGGCGACCAGTCGGCGGCTGAGGACGAGGGGCTGCCAGCGGCCAAAGCCGTCGACGTCGACCGCATCGCGCGGGACCCGACCGACATTCCGGACCCGGTCGACTGGAACGAGCCCCGCGAACACGACGTCACGATCCGGACCGAGCGGGTCACGGCCGAGATCGAGCCCGGGGTCACCTTCGACTACATGACCTTCGAGGGGCAGGTGCCCGGGCCGATGCTCCGGGTGCGCCGCGGCGACCGGGTGAACCTCACCTTCGACGTCCCCGACGACCTGAACGTGGCCGCTCACAACATGGACTTCCACGCGGTCTACGGCCCCGGTGGCGGTGCCGACGCGACCACGATCGCGCCCGGCGATGATCCCACCCAGATCAGCTTCACCGCCGATTACGCCGGCGTGTTCATCTACCACTGCGCGATCCCGAACATGGACCAGCACATCAGTAGCGGTATGTTCGGCTCGATCCTCGTCGAGCCCGAGGACGGCCTCCCCGAGGTCGACAACGAGTTCTACCTCGGCCAGCACGAGATCTACACGGACGGCGACCTCGGCGAGGAAGGCCACCACGGCTTCGACTTCGATGCGATGCTCAAGGAAGAGCCCACCTACGTCGTGTTCAACGGCCAGGCCTACGGCTTCACCCCCGACGGCGGCGTCCCCATGGAGGCCAACACCGGCGAAACTGCGCGGGTGTACTTCGCCAACGGCGGCCCGAACCTGCTGAGTTCCTGGCACGCCATCGGTAACGTCTGGAGTCGCTTCTACCGCGACGGCGACCTCCTGACCGACCCCGATCTGAACGTCGAGACCGCTCCCGTCGCACCCGGCACCACCGCTGCGGCCGAAATGGAGTTCCCGGTGCCGGGACCGGTCAAGATCGTCGACCACGCCCTGACTCGTGCCGCCCGCCGCGGCGCACTCGGCGTCGTCGACGTCACCGGCGACCCCACCCGCGACATCTACGACGAGGATCCGTGAGCGGAGACTCGGCCGCTGATTCCTTTCTCGCCGCCTCGAGACTCGTTTGACCGCGTCTGGACCGACGGCCGTCGCCTCGAGCGGTGCGACCGCGGTCGCCGAACCGACTCGTCACTGGTCGGTACGTCGGACGCTGGGGCAGACGACCCGCGGTCGCCCGCGACGGCTTCCCGAGCGGCGGAAACAGGGATACATACTTATACTGGCGCGGCTGTCACGTTCATCCGATGGTGTTCGCCCCTATTTCGTCGATCACGTTCGATGCCAGCGATCCGGCCACGACGGTCGCGATCGGACGGCTGTTCGCGTACCTCGCGATGGGCGTCGCAGCCGTCGTATTGCTCTATTATGCTATTATCTACGTGCGAGAGGTGCTGGCCGTCGAAGCCACCACCGAACAGTGGTATCTGTTGATCGGCATCGGCGCGGCGATCGTCTACGCCGTCTCAGGCGTCGCCTCGCTGTTGCTCGAGCCCGAGTGGATCGGCCGGTTCGTCGACGGCGCGATCCTCTTTTTCTTCCTCTTTATCGCGTTGGCGATCCGTGCGATGTACCACGACCAGCCGGCTGCGGGCGACCGGTCCCGGCTGTTGCCGGCGTGGGCGGATTACGTCGTCATCGCCGGCTTCGTCGCCGCGTGGTGGGGGGCCTTCCTCGCACAGACCGCCTCGACCCGGCTGGTGGTCGCGGTCGGCTGGATCGTCACCTCCGCGTGGGCGGTGTTGTACGGCGTCCGCGCCGTGCGGGTCCACGAGGGGACGACATTCGCCGCCCTGACGCGACACCTGCTGCCGGCGATCGTCTGTGTCACTGCCGTCGTCTTCGTCGATCTGGTGACGAACCACCTCGCAGGCTACGGGGCACTCGCCGACGCCGCGTGGCTCGTCGGGACCTCACTGGTCGCCGCGTTCCTGTTCAACACCGCCGTGGCAATCCGCCAGCAGGGCGGCGAACTCGAGCGGATGTACGACTGGACGACCTGGCGCGAACAGTCGCTGGACGACGGGTCGTTCGAGTGACGCTGTCGGCTGGTGCGAACGCAGCGACTAGAGTTCGCCCCGCAGGACGACCTCGTTGTCGACGCGGCGAAGCATGTCCTCGGTAACGACGTAGTCCTCGTCGTCTTCGCCCTCCCAGCCGACCGAGGCGAGGACCTGTTCGGTCAGACTGGGATCGGGATCGACGTACGCGCTGCCGTTCTCGACTTTCGCGACGATGCCCAGTTCCTTGCCTTCGACGTCGACGACGGTCTTGCCGACCGCGTCGTCGGTCAGTGGTGCTGTCACGGGGAGCGGATACGAGGGGGATCGGGGTAAACGACCGGCCGTCCCGTGCCGGCGGGGGACGGCCGCAGGCGAGAATCGGCCGGCATCCGGCCGATTTCGGCTGTGTGTCCCCGGACTATTTGCCGCTGGGTGCAGACTGTACGGCTGACGGAACGCGGACCGGCCGCACCACACGTACCCATGACACAGACACTCGAGATCGGCGACGATCTGGCGGAGCGACTCGAAAGCCACTGCGAGGAGGGCCAATCGCCCGAGGAACTCATCGAGGAACTGGTCTCGATGTACGAGACCGAGGGAGCGTTCTTACAGGAGGGCTACTCCGAGTAACGGGGATGGGCCTCGAGTACCCCTTCTTCCTGGTCAATTTCAAGACCGCCGAGGGGACGGCCGGCGACGACGGCCTCGCGTTCGCGGAAACGATCGACCGCGTCGCCGACGAAACGGGGCGTCGGTTCGCCGTCGCTCCGCAGCCCCCCGACCTCCGGCGCGTCGCCGAGCGAACCGACCTGCTCGTCGTCGCGCAGGCGGGTACCCCACGGGCGGAGTGTGGCGTGGGCGACCTCTCCCTCGAGGCGGTCGCGGCCGCGGGGGCCGACGCCGTCTACGTCTCCCATCCGGAGAACGAGGTCGCGTTCACGGCCCTCGAGCGTGCGGTGGACCGGTGTCGCGAACTGGGCCTCGACTCGATCGTCGCCGTCGAGAGCCGGGCGACGACCCGGATGGCGCTGGCCGCCGAGCCGGACTGTCTGCTCTTCGAGCGGCCGGCCGATATCGGCAGCGACGCGGGGCTGATCCGGAGCGACCCCGAGCGGATCGCGGCGTTCGTCGAGACGGTCGCCGACGAACGCCCGGCGACGAGGACGTTCGTCGGCGGCGGGGTCCGCACCGCCGCGGACGTCGCCCGCGCGTTCGAGTGTGGCGTCGACGCGACGGGGCCGCCTCCGCGGCCCTCGAGGCCGCGGATCGGGACTCGTGGCTGCGATCGATCGCGACGGCCGTCCCACCGGCCGGATCGGCTGAGTGACTGCAGCCTGAGTCGATTCGCTCGCGGCAACTCGGTTTGCGGGACAGTCAGTCGTCACTAGGTGTGAGGGAGCCTGACACTCAAGTGGGTGGTCGGCGTACGGTCCGGTATGCACCAACTGGTCGCGCTCGATGACTCGGAACCGGGGTGGGCGGCCCTCGAGTTCGCCTGCCGGGAGCATCCCGACGACGACCTCACCGTCGTCCACGCGGTCGATCCGACCGATAGCGGCTACGGCGAGATGGCACATCTGGGCCCGGAGGGACTGCTCGAGCGCCAGCGGGAGGCCGCCGAGGAGTTGCTCGTCGAGGCCGAAGAGCGCGCGGCCGAGTACGACTGTGCGCTCGAGACGGAGACGATCGTCGGCCAACCGGCCGAGACGATCGTCGACTTCGCCGTCGAGAACGGCGTCGACCGGATCGTCGTCGGGAGTCACGGCCGGACCGGGTTCTCGCGGGTACTGCTCGGCAGCGTCGCCGAACGGATCGCCCGACAGGCGCCCGTCCCCGTGACGATCGTCCGGTAGCGACCCGGCGTCTCGTCGTGGACGGCCTCGAAGAACTCTCTATTCTATGGCAACTATGCTCACGGCGTTACGATCGAGACGCAAATCCGTTCCGACGGACCTGTTCGATTGGCGGAGTATCTCCCGGTATCGATGCTGTACGACCGGTCTATCGGTTCTCCCGAGTCAGGCCCGGTACTCAAGGGATTCCACTACGTACCGCCCATCGTAACTGGACAAACTAATTAAGGTCCGCTACAGTCCCGATTACATGAACGACCGCTACGACGTAGTCATCGCCGGTGCCGGTCCCGCCGGCGCACAGTGTGCCCGCGATATCGCTGCCAGGGGGTACGACGTCGTCGTCCTCGAGACCGAAGCGGAGGACGAGTTCCCGCGCCAGAGCAACAAGTCCACTGCGGGAACCTTCCACTCGATGATGTCCGCGTTCGGTATCCCCGACGACGTAGTGATGCAGTACACCGACAGCGTCGTCCTCGAGTCCCCGACCGAACACTACGTCCGGGACCAGCCCGGTGCGGTACTGGAGTTCGCGGATTTCAAGCGGTACCTCGTTGAAGACGGGCGCGAAACGGGTGCGGAGTATCGGTTCGACGCCCGCGTGACCGCGCCCATCATGGAGGGCGGCGAGATCGCCGGCGTCAGATACAACGGCGACAAAGAGGTGTACGGCGATATCGTCGTCGACGCGACGGGGCCGAGCGCCCCCCTCGCGAAGCAACTCGACGTCGTCGACCTCAAACGCGAGAACCACGCCATCGGCATCGAGTACGAGTTCGAGGGGATCGATATCGACCGCCCCGGCTTTGCCGACCTGCGGGACGCGATGATGCTCCGACTCGACCACGAGATCGCGCCCGGCGGCTACTCGTGGATCTTCCACACCGGCGAGGACACCGCCAAGGTCGGCCTCTGTTACATCCAGAACGAACACCACAGCCGCTACGCCAAGGACGGCCACACCATCGACGACTACATGGAACACTGGCTCGAGACCGACCCTCGATTCAGCGAGGCCGAAAAGATCGCCGGCAAGCAACACCGCGGCTCGGCCCACATCCAAAAGCCCGGACAGCTCCACACCGACCGGTTCATGGCCATCGGCGACACGGTCCCGACCGTCGACCCGCTCTGGGGCGAGGGGATCAACAAGTGCATGCAGTCGGGCCGGGTGGCCGCCATGGCCGCCGACAGCTGTCTCAAACACGACGACATCGAGCCCACCGCCGAGAACCTCGCGGTCTATGACACCCTCTGGCACCGCGACGTCGCGCCCAACGTCGACAACCGGCTGCTGATGACTCGCCTCCTCTATCTCGCACCCAACGAGCGCTACGACAAGCTCATGCGGGACCTCGAGCGCCTCGACGACGACACGCTGGCCAAGGCGAACAAGGGGAACTTCCGTGCCATCGCGCGCCTGCTCGAACTCGAGGACGCGCCGATGCTCGCCCAACTCGCGAAACAGCACTTCGATCTGGACCTCCGATCGCTGGTGTGACATCCTCCTCGCCGTAAACGGCGAGGCTTCCCCGGCATGGGGAATACCAGTCAGTCGTCACTGGCAGAGGGTTTCGACTCTTGGAAGACCGTGAGAGTCATCTGCTGTGGTGAGCTCGTCTCACAGTGAGTCGTGGCGGTGTCACAACCGCTCCCATCCCGAGGCGAGTCATCGCGTTCCGCCTTGTCAAGCGGGACGCTCTCTCCCCACGGGTCAACCCGTTGTGCGATATTCGCGGAAGCATTGATGTCGGCCTGAAACGTCGAAACGTGGCAGTCGTCGTGCAGACACCGGAACTCGGCTTGTGAATCCCGCCGACCGATGCGGTGGCACGAGTGGCACGTCTGCGAGGTGTACGCTGGATTCACGTACTCAACCGGGATGCCTGCTTCCGTCGCTTTGTCCTCGATGCGTCCTTGAAGTCGGGCGAACGCCCATGAGTGAAGGCGACGGTTCATGTACTTCCCGTAGTCGAGGCGTTCTCTGATGTACGTTAAGTCCTCCATCACCAACACCGGGTTCTCAAACTGTTTGGCATACTCGACGGCATGTCGAGATGCTTTCTCTACGATGTCGGTGAGTGTGTTCTGGTAGTGGCTGAATCGGTCTTCAATCCGCCACTCGGATGCGTCACGCTCTTGGAGTCGTTTCAGGGTGGTGTGCATCTCTTTGCGGAGGTGCTTCGCTCTGCTTCCGTCACACACGAATGGGTCAGTCGGAGAACCGTCCTTGAGGGCACAGCCCGTTATCAGGGCGGTTTCTCCGATGTCTAAGCCGATGTGTGTGGTGTCACCGTCCGTAGATGGTTTTTCGACCGGGTACTCGACGGTGACGTGCAGTACCCAGTTCTTCCGGTGCTTCTGAAGCCGTATCTCCCCCGCCTTCGTATCCCCTGATACGAGATCATGCCAGAGATCTTTCTGTTCGGGGTTGATGCGGAGCGGTATCCAGAAGTTCGTCCCCCGGCCGGGTCGGGGAACCCACCATGTAAACTCGTATTTCCGTTCATCAGAGTGGTCGAACTTCGCAGCTTGATTCGTGAGCCGTATCGGGTGTTCGTCGTCCAACTCCTCCGCGTTGTACGTCTTGTGAAGTTTCGGAACGTAGTTGCAGAGGGCAGCCTTCGCCTGATACGGTAGGTCGTAGGGCGTCACAATATCGCTTACATCCGACATGGTACTCGCCCCAGCGTCGAACGCCTCTTGTAGGCCCTCACGGTAAGTCTCGAGCAGGTCGTTCAGTTTTGACTGTTTGTGAGCTGTCGGTGGGGCGAGCGTCGCTTGAAGTGTCTTAGTTATCGTCGTCACTGGCGTCTAAT
The DNA here is from genome assembly GCF_041821105.1 of Natrinema sp. H-ect1. NCBI lineage: Archaea > Methanobacteriati > Methanobacteriota > Halobacteria > Halobacteriales > Natrialbaceae > Natrinema > Natrinema sp. H-ect1. The sequence goes on from NZ_JBGUBA010000002.1 coordinate 398,982, forward strand.
CCTTTCTCGATTAGTTCAGCGTAGGCGCGAGGATGCCGGATGCCATTGTCGCGGGCGTAGTCCTTTACTCGTTCATGGAGGTCGCTCCCTCGCTCCATATCGATTTCAGTTCGCACAATTCTTTGTACGTTTTCTTGTCACTAATAGACTCCGTTTGGTATTCGGGCTGCTGTAGTCTGTGGGTTACATAGTTGAGTGACGCGATTCACGCCCGCCATAAAGGGCGGGATTCTCTCGCTGTTTAAAGATAGGCGGCGGCCGCCGGCCCGCGATACCGAACTGACCCGCGACGACCGATCGCGTGCCGCGTTCTCAGTCGAGAAACAGCGTCTCGAACGAGCGGACGCTCTCGTCCGTCCCGGCGATGACGACCTCGTCGCCCGCCTCGAAGACGAACGCGGCCGGATCGAACTCGGTGATCGTCTCGCCGTCTCGAACCGCGGCGAGGACGGTACAGCCGGTCCGGGAGCGGACGTCGGCGTCGACGACCGTTCGCCCGGCCAACTCGCCGGCGGGGAGTCTCACGACGTCGACCTGTCTGTCGACGGCCAGGACCTCCTCGTCCTCGAGGACGGTCGAGGCGAGCATCCGCCCGCTGACGGTCGCCAGCGACTGGACGTAATCCGCACCCGCACGGTACAGTTTCTGGACGTTCTCCGCGTCGTTGGCCCGAACGATGATGTCGACTGATGGGTCCAGGTCCCGGACGACCAGCGTGGCAAAGATGGCGCTCGTGTCGTCGTCCAGCGTGATGATCACGGCCGACGCACCGTCGATCCCGACCTCGTCGATCGTCGCCGGATCGCGCGCGTCTCCGACGATATCGACGCCGTCCTTGTCGTCGCTGTCGAGGACGGTCACCCGGGTGTTCGTCGCCGCGAGCGCCTCGCCGGCCGCCATACCGGCCTCGCCGTAGCCGGCGATCACGACACGCCGTGCCGCGAAGGGATGGACCGTCGACGCGGCCTCGGCCCGTAACTCGTCGATCCGGTCGGGCTCGCCCGCTACGAGCAGTCGCGTCCCCGTCTCGAGGTCGCGATCGGGCGGAATCGGGCTCTCGAAGTCCCCGTTGAACCAGGCACCGATCCCGTCGACGCCGAACCGGTTCCGGAGCCCGACCGCGTCGGCGGTCTGCCCGCAGAGGTCGCTTCCCTCGGCGATCGAGAGTTCGACGAGTTCCAGATCGTTCCCGATCTCGACCCCTTCGTCGACCGCGGTCGTGACGGCCGTCGGTACCCGGTGGGCGAAGCTCTCGCCGAGCAACTGCCGGGGTGAGAGGACCTCGTCGGCCCCCGCGATCCGGTGATACTCCCCGAGGCGCTGATCCTCGACCAGCGTCACGACCCTGATCTCGGGGTTTGCCTCCTGTGCCGAGAGGACGATGCTCGCGTTCGTGTCGTCCGCCGCGTCGGCCACGACCGCCCGCGCCCGTTCGATCCCCGCGTCCTCGAGAACGTCGATGGATTCGGGATCACCGTGAACCACCCGCCGGTCGGTCTCGTGGAGTTCCCTCGCCGCTCCTTCGTCGGACTCGACGACGACGTACTTCTGCCCGCGGGACTCGAGTTCCTCGATGAACGCCTCGCCACGGGGCGAGTACTCGCAGACGATGACGTGGTCCTCGAGGTCGGACGCAGTCGTCGGGGGCGTCGTCGCGAGCGCCGACCGGAGCCACGGGACGGCGAAGATGTCGACACCCGTGAGGATCAGCCCGATTCCCGTCAGTTGGAGCCCGATCATCAGGAAGTTCATCTGGGGCGTCGACCAGGGCGCATCCTCGCCGTAGCCGGTCGTCGTAAAGGTCTGGAAGACGACCTCGAGCGACCGGTAGAGCGGCTGGGGATCGTTCTCCAAGGTCGCCATCCCGTAGTTGTACAGTAGCGTGGCGGCGACAGTGGTTCCGGCCACCAGCGCGAGGTAGGAGCCGGCCCGACGCGATCGCCACAGTGACATACACGTGCCATTCGACGGGTGGCTGTTGACGGTATCGGTCGGCGATCTCGGAGCGACCGTCCCCGCTTCCCACCGTATGAGGGGGCGACCCGTCGATAACACGGTTACGAACGCCGCTTTCGCCGCCGATTTATACGTTTACCACCGATATCCAGCAGATGGTTGCTCTGGAGAACCTCGTGCTGGTGTTTATCGCCGGCCTGATCACGGCGCTGGCGACTGGCCTCGGCGCGCTCCCGTTTTTCTTCTTCGATGGCATTAGCGATCGGCGTAACGTCGTTCTCTGGGGCCTGTCCTCGGGGATCATGGTGTCGGCGTCGCTGTTCGGACTGGTCGAGGAGGGGCTGGCCGAGGGAACACCCCTCGAGATCGCGATCGGAATGGTCGCCGGCGTCGCGCTGGTCGTCATCGCACACGATGTCCTGATGGACACCGAGATCGATCCGCGGGAGTACGAGCAGGCCGACTTCAAGAAACTCGTCCTCATCCTCGGGATCCTGACGGTTCACAGCTTCCCCGAGGGGGTCGCCATCGGCGTCTCCTTCGCGGACCTCGGTCTCGAGGGCGGCGCGCAGTTCCTCGGCTTTACCGTCCCCGTACTGGCGATCTTCATGACGATCGCGATCTCGATCCACAACGTGCCCGAGGGGACCGCGATCTCGATCCCGCTGCGTTCGATGGGCGTCTCCGAATGGAAGATGGTCTGGTGGGCCGTCTTCTCGAGTCTCCCCCAGCCGATCGGGGCGGTGCTGGCGTTCGGCTTCGTCCGCTACGCTCGGGAGTTCCTTCCCTACGGCTTCGGCTTCGCCGCGGGCGCGATGATCTACCTCGTCCTCACCGAGTTCATCCCCGAGGCACTTGACGTCGGCGAGGGGCTCCCTCGCGGCGGCAAGCGGGAACTACTCGCCGGGATCGCCGTCGGCGTGGCCGTGATGGTGCCGCTGGCGTTCGTTTGATCCGTCGGCCCCGATCGAAGTCACGTTCCGGTAGGAATTTCACCGCGCCTGTCGTACGACCGAGAAATGTTTGACACGATCGTGCTTCCGACGGACGGGAGCGACCACGCCGAGGTCGCCGCCGAGACCGGTATCGAACTTGCGACCGCCCACGACGCGGCGGTACACGTCGTCAGCGTCGCCGACACCGGTCTGCTTGGCGGTCTCCGCCTCCCGGGCGAGGCCGCCAGCGCCGAAGACGCGATGCGGGGCCGAGCGCAGGAATCCGTCGATGCGGTCGTCGAGGCCGCCGAGGCCGCCAGCCTCGAGCCCACCGGGGCGGTCCTCGACGGACCGCCGGCGGAGGCGATCCTCGAGTACGCCCGCGACGTCGACGCCGACCTCATCGTCATGGGGACCCGCGGACGGGGCGGCGTCCACCGGATGGCGATGGGCAGCGTCACGGATCACGTCGTCCGGTTCGGCGACGTGCCGGTCTTCGTCGCCAACTCCGAATCGAGCGTCGAGTGAGCCGGGCCCGACCGGACGAGCAGCCGGCGTGACTAGCGGACGATCTCGTTGATCGCTTCCGTCCGGCGGCCGATCGACCAGCCGATCAGCGCGAGGCCGGCATAGATGCCAAGCGCCGGCAGGGCATAGACCGGCGCGGTCGCTTCGGACGCGAGTCCAACGGCATCGAGCGCCAGCGCGATCACCAGCGAGACCAACAGGAGCGCGATGCCGATGTCGGCAAAGCGCATGTTCGGCAACTCCGGGGGCGCAGACCGGAGTCGTCCGATCGCGTAACATAGCAACGTCACGCTCGCCCAGCCGGCTATCAGCGCCAGCCCGGCCGACACCGGTTCGTTCGGGAGATATCGCGGGAGCAGCCAGAGATGAACGAGTCCCGCCATGGCCAGCGCACTCCCCAGTAACACGACCACGAACGGTCGTCGATCGTCACTCATTGGTCTCCCTGACTGTCTCCCGTTCTATTACTGTTTTGTCATCGGTACGGTCGGCGACCCCCGTCCGATTTCCCGGTGCGATCGCGACCAGTCCGCACGTCGCGTCGTCCGCGGGATCAGGAATCGACGGCGAGCAACTCGTCGGTGCGTGCGATCTCGGCGAACTCGCCCTCGAGGTGGGCCAGCGCGGTTCGGTGGACCGTTTCGGGATCGAACGAGTCGCCGTCGAACGTCCGCCCGAACGTCGCGGTGGCGTCGGCGACGACGATCGGTTCGAAGCCGAGGTTCTCCGCCATCCGGGTCGTCGTCGAGACGCAGTGGTCGGTCGTGAGCCCGACGAGGACGAGCGTCTCGATCTCCCGCTCGCGGAGCCGCTCCTCGAGGCCCGTTCCGACGAACGCGCTGTTGACCGACTTGACGAGCGTCGGCTCGCCGTCGACCGGCGCAGTCTCGGGCTTGAACGCGAACCCCTCCCCGTCGCGCCGGAGCGGCGAGTCGGACTCCGTCGAGTCGTGCCGGACGTGGACGACCGGGCGATCGGCCTCGCGCCAGCGCTCGAGCAGGGCCGCGGCGTTGGCTTCGGCGTCGGGGTTGTTCCGCTCGCCCCACGACGGGTCGTCGAACCCCCGCTGGAGGTCGACGAGGACGAGCGCGGCGTTCTCGAGCCGGTCGCCGATCGCGACCCCGTCCGCCGTCATGGCAGTCGCGCCGCGGGTTTCGGGTGCGTTCGCGTGATCGTGATCGGGCACGTCGACGGGGCCTGTTCCTCGTCCGACGAGAGCATGTACTGGGGCCACTCCCGGTCGCCATCGACGCCCCAGTCGCCGATGTCGGCGTGGGGACAGACACCGTCGTACTCCTCGAGGCGGTCCTGGATCACGTCGCGGGCGCGCTGGCCGGCCTCGGTGTCGGCAGTGACGTCGAGGGACTCGAACAGCGCCCGCGGCTGGAACGTGATCTCGAGGCCGATCGGGCAGTACCGGCTCTTGCGCCGATCATAGAAGGGTGCCCGGCAGGTCGGGAACATGGGTTCGCCGCCGAGACAGAACTCCCAGTAGGGGTCGTCGGGATCGGTCGGGATGTCCGCGGGCCAGGGCTCGGGGTCGTGACAGTGCAGCGTCTGCAGGATATGCCAGAGCGCGTCGTGGTACTCCCGCTCCGACAGCGGCTCCGAAGGCGGTTTGAAAAAGGTCACCAGCGACGCCCGGTCGGAGTGGTCCTCGTAGACCTCGAGGTACTCGAGGAGCCGATCGCGCAGCGTCAACAGCGCGTCGGCGTCGCTCATCGAGGGCACTGCGGTGTAGATCGGCTCGCCGTCCCGGACCGATTCGGCTCCGAAGAAACACGGAAACGACGTGTCGTTTCGCTCGCCCAGCAGCCCCTCGCGAAACGAGTGCCAGTGGTCGGCGACCCACTCGGGGGCTTCGCCGGTGCGAACGCGCCGGTCGAGCGTCTCCTGGTCCATCAGCGACTGGATGCCAGGTTCGTTCATCGTACGTGGCCGTTCGGGCTCACGAACATGTAGGTTCCGCTCGTTCCGGTCGACCGGTAACGACTGCGCCTCGAGTTCGTCGCCGACGCACGTGGCGACGCCGGACGTTCGGCTCGAGAGAGCGGTCGGAGGCGCGTTCGACTGCCCCGCGGTCGACTCACTCCCACCGCCGATTCCGCGAGGACGCGATGTCGACGCCGCGGCTGTAGTAACAGACCGGCGTCCCGGCGGGCGCGTCGAACCCGTTGGCCTCGAACAGCGTGTTCCGCTCGATCTCGGCCGTCGCCGCACGGAGCGTCCAGGGCTCGTGGTCGATGTCGGCGTAGCGAACCGTCCCGTCTCGAGCCGTCGTGTAGTAGCGGTAGTGTTCGGTGAGAAATGCCGCGAGCGAGCCGGGTTCCGGCTTGAAGGCGTCCCCGACGGGTTCGTAGGTGCCGACGAACTCGGCCGGTGCGGCGCCCGGGTGCCGGCGCTCGCTCGCGAAGGCGATCCCGCGCTCGGTCCCGGAGATCTCGATGTCGGCGTAGTAGTACGGCAGCCGGTGGAACAGTCGCGCACCGACGACGCCGAGGACCCCCTCGGCGTCGAGGCTGAAGAAGTAGACGCCGGGCTCGCCGTCCCGGCTGACGTAGGTCCGGAGGTTGAGTTCGGGCAGATCGACGCCGGCGGCTGCGGGGACGCCCCGCGGACGGACGTCGACGTTCAGGTAGGGGACGACCGAGAGCCACGCCCGGCCGTCGTAGGTCTCGACCTCGAGTCCGTCCGGCAGTCGGGCCGCGACGATCCCAGGATCGACCGCCCAGTTGGCAAAGAGCAGGTGCCGCCACCCCATCGCGATCGGGAGACTCATACTCTAGTTAGCGTCCGAGCGCGTGAAAGGACGGCCCCAAACGTTGTCAACCCCGGCCCCTCGGTCCTGTCGGGCCCGTACGAGGGCCACCTTCAGGTCCGATCGGATCACACCGTCTCGGGCAACCAGCCGCCGTCGACCTCGAGGTTCTACACCCACCTTTTTACTGCGTCGGGGTCTCTCACGCCGTTCGAGACCCGGTCCTTGCAAAAATCTGGACCAAAAACTATCCGCGACTCATCGCGCCACGGTCCGATCGGATTACACCGTCTCGGGCAACCAGCCACCGTCTACCTCGATGTTCTCGCCGCTGACGTACTCGCTGTCGTGATCGAGGAAGAAATACAGCGGCGCGATCAGGTCCTCGAAGCTCGCGGGCCGGTCCCGCGGGAGGTCCGCGGGGAACTCGTCGGAGTTCTCCACGACGTATGGCGAGACGGCGTTGACCGTGATCCCGTCGTCGGCCGTGTCGGCCGCGAGCATCCGCGTAAACATCAGCACTCCCGTCTTCGCGACGAAATAGGGGAAGTTCTTGGGGCTCACCATGGCCCGCTCGCTCGAGGCGTACCCGATATTGACGATCCGACCGTACTCATTCTCGCGCATCGCCGGCAGCGCCCGCTTCGAGCAGAGGTAGGTCCCGTTGAGGTTCGTCTCGAGGACGCGGTTCCAGGTCTCGAACGCGAGGGACTCCCAGTGGGCGGGTGCGAAGTCGCCGACGTTGTTCACCAGTACGTCGACATCCCCGAGTTCGGCTTCGACGGTTTCGAAGAGACCGTCGACGCTATCGGGGTCGGTCACGTCGGCCTGTACCGTCGTCGCCGCCTCGGCACCGCGCTCGCGGGCATCGGCGGCCGTCTCGCGAGCGGCGTCGGCACTCGTGTGGTAGTGGACCGCCGTCTTCGCGCCGCAGTCTGCCGTCGCCAACAGGAGTTCGCGGCCGACGCCGCGGCCGGCACCGGTGACGAGTACCGTCTGCCCCGTGAGGTCTGGTCCGTCCATGTCTTCCCCGTCGGCGAGAACGTGGAAAAATCGCCCGGGACGGGGCCGTCACCGTCCGCTTCCGTGACCCTCGGATTTACGTCGCTGCGCGAGCAATCCCTGTCCATGCTAGAGACAGTATTGCTTGCTGTCGGTCCCGGTGATTCCGACCGAAGCGGACTGCTGGCCGAGGCTGCCCTCGAGGTAGCGAACCCCGCCGACGCGACGGTCGTTCTCGCGCACGTGTTCACCAGCAGCGAGTACGACGACGTCCTCGACCGCCTCGAGTTCGATCCGACCGTCAACGAGATCGACCCCGACGAGGTGGCCTCCCGTCACGCCACGATCCACGACATCCGGGACGTCCTCGAGAACCACGACGTCGACTACGAGATCCGGGGTGCGGTCGGCGAACACGGCCCGTCGATCGTCGAACTGGCCGAGAGCGCCGGTGCTGATCGGGTCATCGTCGGTGGTCGCCGGCGGTCGCCGACGGGGAAGGCGATCTTCGGCTCGACGGCCCAGGAAGTGATGCTGTCGGCCCCCTGTCCCGTCACGTTCGTCCGCAGCGACGGGTTCGAGGAGTAGTCCCGCCACGATCCGTCCGCGCCCGGGTCCTGTCGGGTATTTCTGGAATACTGCAACGACGAGAATACTTAAGCGGGTGGCCCAACCACTGTGACGGTATGGCAATCGATACAGTACTCCTTGCGGTCGGACCGATGGACACAGTACGCGCCCCGGAACTCGCCGAGACCGTTCTCGAGATCGCCGATCCACTCGACGCGACGGTCGTGATCGGCCACGCCTTCACCGAAGACGAGTACGAGGACATCCACGAGGAACTCGGCTTCGACGCTCGCGCCGAGGACGTCGACCCCGACGCAGTCGCTGCCGAGCGCGCGCCGGTGCCCCAACTCGCGGAGCGCTTCGAGGACGCCGGCGTCGACTACGAGATCAGGGGCGCGCTCGGCGAGGTCAGTAGCGAGGTCGTCGACATGGCGGTCGACGTCGACGCCGATCGCATGGTCGTCGGCGGCCGCCGGCGCTCGCCCGCGGAAAAGGCCGTTCTCGGCTCCGTTTCGCAGGAGATCATCCTGCAGGCCCCCTGCCCGGTCACCTACTTCCGCGACCTCGACGTGATGGAGTAGGCCACGATCCGCCGTCTCGCTTTCGCCCGATTCCGTGTCCCGGCGGCGACGCGACAGACGCCCACTCACGAACGGCGTTCGGCGACCGACAGCATCGGTTATCACTTCTCCGCCCGTCGCTTCCACTCCCGTTCCTGTCGGCGTTCGCGGACGTGTCGTTTCCCGTCGGCCAACTCGCGCCGGACCCGGCGCTCGAGCGATCGGGTCTCCGCGAGCAGCGTGGTCTGGAAGTTCTCGAGGACGTCGTAGGACCAGCGGTCCTCGTCGACGACGCCGTGGGGGAGCAGTTCGGTTCGGATCGCGTCCGCGAGGTCGTCGTTACCGGTCTCCCTGAGCAACTCCTCGCTCCGGGCGAGGTGGTCCATCCCGTGGCCCGTTGCGTGGTGGAACTCGAGCAGACAGCCCTGGGCCCGCTGGATCCACTCGAGTCCGAGTTCGACCTCGTGGAGGGCCTCGAGTTCGGCGTCGGACGGCACCGCGGCCGGGTCGGCGTCGCGGTCGGGGTGTGGCTCGTCGGTAGCCATACTATGGCTATGTCATAGAGTAACATACGAGTGTCGCCGGCGGCGGGACGCCCCGATCACGGCCCGGACGGCGGGCAACGCCGGCCGTGACGTATCGAGATCGCAACTCATCGGCGAGTACAATCTGGGTAGTTAAGTAGGGTCGCGGTCGTCCCTAGGACAGCATGGTCTACTATGCGGGCGTCGATCTCGGCGCGACCAACGTCCGGGCGGTCGTCGCCGAGGCCGACGGGACGAGGATCGGTGCGAGCCGCCGATCGACGCCGCGCGGGCCGACTGGTATCGACGTGACGGAGGGCGTGCTGCGAACGCTTCGGGGGGCGTGTGCGGAGGCGGGGATCGACCCTCAGTGGATCGCCGCGACCGGAATCGGGTCGATCGGACCGTTCGACCTCGCCGAAGGGGCGGTGATCGACCCCGCGAACCTCCCCGATTCGATCGATCGGATCCCGCTGACCGGGCCGATTTCGGAACTGATCGGCAGCGACGACGTCTTCCTCCACAACGACACCACCGCCGGCGTCATCGGCGAGCGCTTTCACGCCGATCGCAACCCCGACGACATGGTCTACGTGACTATCTCCTCGGGGATCGGTGCCGGCGTCTGCTGTGACGGCGAGGTCGTGGGCGGCTGGGACGGCAACGCCGGCGAGGTCGGCCACTACGTCGTCGACCCGCGCGGCCGACTGACCTGTGGCTGCGGTCACGAGGGTCACTGGGAGGCCTACTGCTCGGGCAACGCCATCCCCGACTACGCCCGCCTGCTGGCCGAGGACGATCCGACGATTTCGACGAGCCTCCCGCTCGAGGGCCCCGACTTCACCGCGAAGGACGTCTTCGAACTCGCGGGCGAGGACGAACTGGCCGATTACGTCATCGAGCAACTGGCCCACTGGAACGCGATCGGCGTCACGAACGTGATCCACGCCTTCGCCCCGCTCGTGGTCTCCTTCGGCGGCGCGGTCGCCCTGTACAACGAGGAGCTGGTCGTCGATCCGATCCGCGAGCGCGTCTCGGAGATGGTGATGACCAACGTCCCCGAGATTCGCGTCACCGATCAGGGTGACGACGTCGTCGTCGAGGGGGCGCTGGCGAGTGCGCTCACCGAGGGCACCGGCGACCGGCGGCGACTGCGGGAGTGACCGATCGACGGTCCGTTCGCGACCGGCTGTGGCCCCGCGTTCCGTGACCGCACTGCCCGCTCCGCTCGAGTAGGACCTTCTATGTAGCTGGGCGAGAGCGAACACGTATGGAGCGACGAGCCTTCCTCCGGGCCAGTGCTGCCGGGTTGTCGCTGGCAGGCGCGACCACGATCTCGGCGGTCCAAGCGGAGCCGGCGGCCGCACGGCAGGCGTCGTACGAACCGCTCGGTCGGGTCACCGTCGAGGCCGCCGCCGAGGCCGTCGTCGGCGACGACGGCGAGACGGCGTACCTCGCGACCACGACCGGGTTCGCGACCGTCGACGTGAGCGACCCCGCCGACCCGACGGTCCTCGCCGAACGCGCCGTCGAGATCGGTGGCGAGTCCCTGCGCAATATCCTCGACGTGAGTGTCGACGGCGACCGGCTGGTCGTCGCGGGCCCGGCCAACTTCGGCTACGAGCCGATGGGGTTTCGCTGCTACGACGTGAGCGATCCCGCCGACCCGACCGCCGTCGACGAGTACGCGACCACCTTCCACATCCACAACTGTACGCTCGAGGGGGACCTGCTGTTCGTCGCCGAGAACGAGCCCGAGACGGACACGAACGCGCTCGCGATCTTCGACGTCGACGGCGAAATTACGCGGATCGGCTCGTGGTCCCTCCTGGATCACGAGCCGGGCTGGCGTGACCGTCCGTTTCTCGGGCGATATCTCCACGACGTTTCCGTCCAGGACGACATCGCCGCCCTTCCCTACTGGAACGCCGGCACCTATCTGGTCGACGTGAGCGACCCGACCGACCCCGAGTACGTCACCCACGTCGCCGACACCACTCTCGAGGCCCAACGAGGGATCGGTTACGAGGACGCCGTCTACGGGTTGCCTGGCAACGACCACTACGCGGCCATCGACGACACCGTCGATCTCCTGGCGGTCGGCCGGGAGGCCTGGGCGACCGACGGCGAGCCCGACCGGCCGGGTGGGATCGACCTCTACGACGTGAGCGATCCCGCGGCCCCCGTCCACCGAAGCTCGATCGACCCGCCCCGGACCGACGACGAGAGCCACGGTGGCGGGCGCTGGACTACCTCACACAACTTCGATCTCCGCGGCGACCGGCTCTTCTCATCGTGGTATCAGGGCGGGGTGAAGATCCACGACATCTCCGATCCGAGTGACCCCGAACGGCTCGCGTGGTGGCGCGATCCCGACGAGACCGGGTTCTGGACGGCCCGCGTCGCCGACCCCGGCGAGACGTTCATCGCTTCGAGTACGGAAGCGATTCCCAACACCGCGCTCGAGGGGGCGCTCTATACCTTCCCGATCGAGCGCGGCGAACAGGCCGATCCGCCGCCGCTGCGAGACGCCGAGCCGTCGAACGAGTCCGGGACGGACGATACCGCGAGCGACGATGCGATTCCCGGCTTTACCGGGTTCGCCGCCCTCGCCGGGGGCGCGGCCGGCCTCGAGTGGTGCCGCCGACGCGGGAACGGAAACGTTCAGGATTAATTCGGCTGTTTTCGCGGTCGTGACCCAACTTATACCACGCTCGAGCGCCTAGCATGGCACATGACCAACTCCGAGGACGAGCCGTCACTGCAGGAACGCGTCGAGCAGTGGATGGCCCGAGAGATGCCGATCATTCAGATGCACGGCGGGACCAGCGCGGTGCGGGCGGCCGACCCCGAGACGGGCGAGGTGATCATCGAACTCGGCGGCGGCTGTAAGGGGTGTTCGGTCAGCGACGTGACGACCGGCAACATCGAGGCCGAACTCATCACGTGGCCGGAGATCAACGAGGTCACCGTCCGTGTCCCCGACGCTCGAGATAGCCTCGGCGGCCCCGACCAACCCGAGTCGATCATGGGCGTCGATCGGACCGAGGGCGGCCGCGGCGACTGGGGGTCGTCGAACCCGGGCAAAGATCACTTGTAACCGCTCTTTTCGACACCTATAATCGCTGATCGCTGATCTCGAGCAGGGACTGTCCCTTGAGGCGATGGGCTATCCTCAGTATCGGGACCCGACAGCCGTGGGACGGGCTGCTGTCACTGCGCTCTATAGTAGCCACTGAAACGATTTACACACTGATCGCGACGCACTCGTGCGATCAGGTGTGCAATGACTTTCAGTGGCTACTATAGTGTCACTCGGCAGGTCGCGGATGCGCCGGAAACAACTGTCAGTAGTCCGTAGATGAAACGACCGAAGGAGCCAGCCGTGTTCGGCTGAATTCGTGGCTGTACACGGTCTGCGCGCGAACTCGTTTTGTCGTAGATAGCGGTAAATATGTCTCCTTAGGCCGCGCGCCCCAGCTACGATAAGTTATGGCTATCCTGTGCGACAGGATAGTGAACCTATGCGTATTCTATCTTGCACGATCTCCACAAGACTATTAAGCCAGGATCGGATGAGACGTCGTTATCGATGCAACCGACACGGGCATGCGGACGTGGAGTGATCGAACGATGCTAGGACTCGAGTCGCTGGGCGCGACCGGAGAGGCAATCATGGGCGTCGGTGCCGTCCTCGTCGAAGCGATGGGGCTGTACGTCGTGTACGGGGCGCTCACGACGGCGCTGAGCGACCCGGTCAAACGCGCTCTCGGAGGGAGCTAATCGTGGCGATGGAACTGTTCGGAATCACGACGGGGCAACTCGGCTTGTTCGTCAGTTTCGGCCTGCTCATCGGGACCCTGTTCGGGTTCTTCGGGATGGGTGGGTCGTTCCTCGTCACGCCCGCGCTACTGGTAATGGGGTACGACTCGACGACTGCGGTCGGGAGCGGCCTCGCGTTCGTGTTCGGAACTTCGGTCATCGCGGCGCTTCGCCACCGCGACCACGGACAGGTCGACTACAAGCTCGGCCTGATGTTCATCGTGGGGATGACCGCCGGCATTGAGGTCGGCAAGGAGGTCGTCTATCTCTTGAAGGGACTCGGCTTCGCCGACCTCGTCGTGAGCCTCTCGTATATCGGCTTGCTGGCGGTCGTCGGGCTGTTGATGCTTCGGGACGCCCGTGCGGAGGACTCGAGCGACGACGAAGAACCCGCACTCGCCACGAAGCTCCAGTCGATCGAGCTCCCGCCGATGGTCTCGATCAAGGGCGGCACCGAGGTGTCGCTGTGGGTAACGCTCGCGATGGCGTTCGGTATCGGGATCCTCTCGGGCTTCCTCGGCGTCGGCGGCGGCTTCCTGCTCATGCCTGCGATGATGTACGGACTGGGCGTCCCCGCTGCGGTCGCGGTCGGGACCGACGTGTTCCAGATCACGGCCTCGGGCGCGTTCGGCGCGTTCACCTACGCCCAGTCCGGGGCGCTCGACCTGACGATCGTCCTGCCCTTGCTCGCGGGGAGCGCGATGGGCGCTCGCATCGGGGCTGGCGCGACGGCGCTCGTCAACGAAGACGACATCACCGAGTACTTCGCTGCGATGTTGCTGGCGGGATCGGCCGCAGTGGCCAGCCGAAACCTCGGAAATGCCTACGACATGGGGATTTTCAATCAGGCCAGCAAGGCGCTGATATTCGGCTCGGCCCTGCTGGTCAGCGGCGCAGTCATCTGGGCGAGTATCCAGAGCATTCGCGAGGAGGAGCCTGCCGAATCGGTCCACGCCGCAGACTGAGCGCGCCGCGGTAGAGCCCATGCCCCTCGTTGACAGGCGGTGAGCATTGGGAAGTCCTATATCCTTTTATGCACCCGTTACGGACTCGTACACCATGATGAGTAACCGTCCGCAGGCAGGAGGTGGCGACGATGGGTAACGGACTCGCGTCCGGCGACGAGGACGACCCCGACGCCGAGACCGACGGCGGCGTCCGCGCCTATACCGTCCGGCTCGAGCTGGTCGACGAACCCGGCGAGTTGCTTCGCGCGCTCGCCCCGATCGCCGACAACGGCGGCAATCTGTTGAGCATCCACCACCAGCGGGGTAACATCACACCGCGTGGGCACATTCCCGTCGAGGTCGACCTCGAGTGTCCGCCCGACCGGTTCGACGACATCGTCGACGCCTTGCGCGGTGCCGGCGTCAACGTCATCCAGGCCGGTGAGGAACACTACGGCGAGGAAGTCAGCGTCGTGCTGGTGGGCAACCTCGTCGAGACCGATCTCTCGAACACCCTCTCGCGGATCGAGGACGAGGCCGACGCCGTCGTCCAGGACCTCTCGCTGGCCGCGCCCGAGGGTACCGACGGCATCTCGAGCGCCCGCGCCCGGCTGGCGATCGATTCCGGCCGCTCCGAGGAGGCCCTCGCGGCCATCCGCTCGATCGGCTCGGACAAGGAACTGACCGTCGTCGAACCGCTGCTCGGAGGTGAGGCCTGATGCGACTCGCAATTTTGGGTGCCGGCGACGTGGGCCGTTCGGTGGCCGATCTGGCCGGCGAGTACGGTCACGAGGTCGTCGCGCTGGCCGACTCGACCAGCGCCGCGGTCGATCCCGACGGGATCCCCGTCGAGGCGGCCCTCGAGCGCAAGGCCGGCGACGAGGCCATCGGGCCGGCCGATCCCGAGGACGTCCTCGAGACCGAGTACGACGTCCTCATCGAGGCGACGCCGACGACGCTGGACGACGCCGAACCCGGCTTCAGTCACGTCCGGCGCGCGCTTGAGGCCGACCGCCATGCCGTGCTGGCGAACAAGGGGCCGGTCGCCGAACGCTACGAGGAACTTCGCTCGCTCGAGGCCGACAGCGCGGGCTCGATCCGGTTCGAGGCGACCGTCGGCGGCGCGATCCCGGTGTTGTCGACGATCGAGGACTGCACGCCCCAGTCGGTCACCGCCGTCCGCGGCGTCCTCAACGGCACCGCGAACTTCATCCTCACGCGCATGGCCGCGGAGGGACTCGATTACGAACACGTCCTCGCGGAGGCCCAGGACTTGGGCGTCGCGGAAGCCGATCCGACCTTCGACGTCGACGGCACCGACGCCGCGCTGAAGTTCGTCATCCTCGCGAACGTGCTTGCCGACGGCGGGTTCTCGCTCGCGGACGCGACCGTCGAGGGCATCCAGTCGATCCCCGGCAGCGCGCTCGACCTTGCGGCCGAGGACGGCCGGACGATCCGGCTGATCGGCGAGGCGACCCGCGACGGCGTCCGCGTCGGCCCGCGACTCGTCCCCGAGAACGGCGCGCTCGCGGTCACGGGCACGCGAAACATCGTCCAGATCGAGACCCGCAACGCCGGCTCCTTGCACTCGAGCGGCCGCGGCGCGGGCGGCCCGGAGACGGCGACCGCGGTGCTGTCGGACGTCGGCCGTCTCCCGCCGCTGTAACCCGCTTTTCCCCCGTACGCACCGTGTTTCGGCTCTTCCGTTCGAATAGTTCGTCCTCGACGTCGTGGGTGTCCGAGCGACCTCTACCCCGGCCGTTCGAACGGTCCGTGTCGTGTGAATGCTAGCCAAACCGCAAGAAGGCGGCGGGATGGACCGAATACGCTTTCGAAATGGTTTTAACCGCAACGAGCCAAAGGGACCGATATAAGCGCCTCTGCGCGTGAGCTACAACAATGAGCGACCAACACCAGAACCTGGCCATCATCGGTCACGTCGACCACGGGAAGAGTACGCTCGTGGGGCGACTCCTCTACGAGACGGGGAGCGTACCCGAGCACGTCATCGAACAGCACCGCGAAGAAGCCGAAGAGAAGGGTAAGGGCGGCTTCGAGTTCGCCTACGTCATGGACAACCTCGCCGAGGAGCGAGAGCGTGGTGTCACCATCGACATCGCCCACCAGGAGTTCTCGACGGACGCCTACGACTTCACAATCGTCGACTGTCCGGGCCACCGAGACTTCGTCAAGAACATGATCACTGGGGCCTCGCAGGCCGACAACGCGGTCCTCGTCGTCGCCGCCGACGACGGTGTCGCGCCCCAGACCCAGGAACACGTCTTCCTGGCTCGTACCCTCGGTATCGACGAACTCATCATCGGCATCAACAAGATGGACATCGTCGACTACGAGGAGTCGACGTTCGACGAGGTCGTCGAGGAAGTCAACCAGCTGCTCAAGCAGGTTCAGTTCCAGACCGACGACGCCTCGTTCATCCCGATCTCGGCGTTCGAAGGCGACAACATCGCCGAGAAGTCCGACAACACGCCGTGGTACGACGGCGAAACCCTGCTCGAGGCCCTGAACGACCTGCCGGAGCCGGAGCCGCCGACGGACGCGCCGCTCCGACTCCCGATCCAGGACGTCTACACGATTTCGGGTATCGGTACCGTCCCCGTCGGACGTATCGAGACCGGCCTCCTCAACACCGGCGACAACGTCTCCTTCCAGCCCAGCGACGTGGGCGGCGAGGTCAAGACGATCGAGATGCACCACGAAGAGGTGCCCAAAGCAGAGCCCGGTGACAACGTCGGCTTCAACGTCCGCGGCATCGGCAAGGACGACATCCGACGTGGTGACGTCTGTGGCCCCGCCGACGACCCGCCAAGCGTCGCCGAGACGTTCCAGGCGCAGGTCGTCGTCATGCAACACCCCAGCGTGATCACGGCCGGCTACACCCCGGTCTTCCACGCTCACACGGCTCAGGTCGCCTGTACGATCGAGTCGATCGACAAGAAGATGGACCCCTCGAGCGGCGAGGTCGCCGAGGAGAACCCCGACTTCATCCAGTCGGGCGACGCCGCGGTCGTCACCATCCGACCGCAAAAGCCCCTCAGCATCGAGCCGTCCAGCGAGATCCCCGAACTCGGGAGCTTCGCCATCCGCGACATGGGTCAGACCATCGCCGCCGGCAAGGTCCTCGAAGTCCACGAGAAAGAATAAATGCAGCAAGCACGCGTTCGACTCGCGGGCACGAGTCCAGACGACTTAGACGACATCTGCGACGACGTCCGCGAGATCGCGAACAACACCGGCGTCAACCTGAGCGGTCCGATCCCGCTGCCGACGAAGACCCTCGAGGTGCCGACCCGGAAATCGCCTGACGGCGAGGGCACTGCGACGTGGGAGCACTGGGAGATGCGCGTCCACAAGCGCCTGATCGATCTGGACGCCGACGAACGCGCACTCCGACAGCTCATGCGCATTCAGGTGCCGAACGACGTCTCGATCGAGATCGTCCTCGAAGACTGACGGTCCGATCGCGACTCGAGAGCGAGTTTCACGTTTTCGCCGTTCCCGTTCGACCAGCGGCCGCCGTCTCGATCGGTATCCGAGAGGGCCCGCGCCGACCGTCGACACCACACCAGTAAGCGCCGGGACTTTTGCCCACCGCCGTCCCAACTCCCCTCATGGCCCGTCCCTCCACGTCCCAATCGACGATCGACCTGCCACCCGACTCCGGGAGCGAGGAGTCGGGACCCCGCTCGAGCAGCGCCGTCCTCGAGGTGCTGGCCGTCTTCGTCCTGGTCTTCGTCGTCCAGGGGCTGACCGCGCTGGTCGGCGTGATGGGAACGTTCTTCGTCCTCAGACCGCCGCTGGCCGCCGACCCGTGGACGATCGTCACGAGCGTCTACGCCCACGACGGCCTCGGCCACCTCGTCTCGAACGGCCTCGCCCTGATCGTCTTCGGCTGGCCGGTCGCGCGAGCGACGACGCGGGCCCGCTTTCACGCCTTCGTCGCCGTGACGGGTGCGACCGCCGGCACTGCCCAGATCGTCCTCACGCGACTGCTGGCGTCGGTGCCGCTGATCCCCGTCGCGCCCTCGCCCGGCGTCCTCGGGGCCAGCGGCGCCGTCTTCGCCCTGCTGGGCTACCTCCTCGCGTCGAATCGCCTCTCGAGCGGGCTGGGCTCGCTCGTCGACGTCCCGCCCTGGCTGTCGGCGCTCGTCGTCGTCGGCCTCGCGGTCGCGGTCACCGTCGCGACCGCCTCGCCCGGCGTCGCCCTGCTCGCGCACTTCGTCGGCTTCCTCGTCGGTGCCGTCGCCGGACGGGCGCGCATTCTCGCGGTCGGGTCGAATGACGGCTCGGACGCCACGAGGATTTGAACTCCGAGCAGGGCCGTCTCCCGGTGACCGACTGTGGATCGCGACGCCGTCGTTTCGTGCCGTCGCACCGAGGGAACCCCCGATCACGACAATCGCGTTTCGCGAGCGACGATCCGACTCGAGCCACGACCGTGGTGGTGTGTCCCGATCCCGCTTCGAAACACAAGCCTCAAATAGAAACCACGGATATGAACGTTCGAGGGCTCGTAGATCAGTGGTAGATCGCTTCCTTCGCAAGGAAGAGGCCCGGGGTTCAAATCCCCGCGAGTCCATTCGACTCTTGTAACGTTTCGAATTACCCGGTTAGTCGCAAGTCTCGCGACTGCTACCGAATTATACGCGGATACCGAACCCGTACAAACCCCCGTAGAAAATCGAGGGACGAACGATGCCGAATTCGGGTCCGCGCTGTCCCGTGATTTCCGCGAAGGAAACCCGGGGTGGTCGGTGTGAGTACCACACTCTCGAGACAGGTAACACAGTCTACCTGTCTCCATTGTGGCACTCATGTGACGGACCGGTTCCGCCGCGTCTTCGGCGACGACGAGGACCGCGCCCACCGCTGTGGCGACTGCGATACGTACGCCCGACTGAGCCGCGGGTCCGCCGCTGGTGTCGACGTGGCGGTCCCCGATCCGGAAACCTCCGAGGGCCGGCACGGGGGAGAGGCCGATGCGTAGCGGGTTCGTCCGAGCGAGCGAACTGTACGATGTCGACAGCCGGACGCCCATCGCCCATCCGGCCCATCAAGCGACCGACACCGACGTTCGTCGCGCGCTCGAGGACCGAGAGATCTGTACCGACGGCGGACAGCCCTCGAGCGATACTGAACGGCGAGTCCGTGAGATCGAGGAGCGTGTTGAAGAACTCGAGTCGATCATCAACCGCGAACTCGGTTACAATCTCGGTCAACTCCCGTCAGAACCGCAGATCGTCGATTGCGACTGTGGAGAGTCGTTTGAGGTGAATGTCGTGAACGGGCTCGTTTGCCCTGAATGCGGACGTACACACGGTACGGGAGGTGACCGATGAGCCGAGCTGGTCTTGGACGGTTCGGTGTCGTGCCGCCGACGGTCGTCCGTGAACCGACACGAGACGCGAAGAACATCCCAGTCTGCCCGGAGTGCGGTCATCCCGTTGCGAAGACGAAAGGGTCCCAGCGGATCGAAAGGCCGGACCTCGTTCACGTGGCGCTCGCGGCCGCTTTCGACGTACTCGTCACGTTCGGGTGGCAGTGCGACCGGCATCCCTACACGATCGTCCTCCCGATGCGAGTCGGCGGTGAGGACGCAAGCGCGTTCGTCGACGGGTGGACCGGCGTCGAGATCCGCTTCGCCGACGACCACGTGCGTCACGTCGCGACTCCCGAACGGGAGGTGACCGAGCATGTCGAGTGAGCAAGCGACGCTCGGGGAGTTTCCGGACCTCTCGGCGCTCACTGAGGCCGAACGCGAGGCCTACGTCGAATGCCGGGTGAAGGGGACCGGCGTCCGTCCGTTCGCTCGAGAAACTGACCGCCGGCCCGGCACGATCGGGAACCTGCTCGCTCGAGCCGAGGCCAAGCTCGAGGAGGGATCACAGTGAGTCGACTCGTCGAGAACAGCGAGTGCGAACGGTGCGGTGAGGCCGTTGACGGGCTCCGACAGCTGTGTCCGGACTGTACGCGCGCCGTTCGTAACGCGCGGGAGGGACCGCTGTGAGCGTCGACGCTGCCGACGACCCGGTGCAGTTCGATGACGTAACCGGGTCCGAGTCCGATACGTTCCCCGAGCCCCGCGCTCACGGCGCCGCAGTGATGAACCACCTCGCGGATGTCGACGACGCCGCTGCTCAGGGGAGCGATCGGGGAACGCTGTACGATCGCTCGCTGGCCTACTGGCGCGAGCAGGTCGGCGATCGCGACCTCGAGCCGCACGTCGCCGTCGACGACTTCGAAGCGGACTGGTTGCCGGCGGGAGACTATGCCCTGGTACTCACGTCGTCGCGGTGGAAGGCCGGGACCGGCCGCGGTGACGACTATCGGGCGTACTACGAACAACACCTGAAACTCCGCGAGTGGGGGCCCGAAGACGACGACGGTGAGCGCGAACTCCGAAAGCCCGCGCTGGCGTTGCACGTCGAGATCATGCCCCAGTTCCGCGACATGGTCTACAAGAGCGGTGATCCGCTCGAATGCCCGTACGGAGAGGGAACGCGGTTGCTCGCATGGACGACATGGGCCGAGGATCCCTTCGAGATCGAGCGCCGGATGTACGATGCGCTCCGGGCGGTCTACGGTGCCGACGCGATCGACCTGGAGGAGCGCGTCGACGATGCCCGCCGGGTTCCGAAAGCGGAGGCACACATCCGCTTCGCGATCGGGAAGAAGAACGCCGCGATCGAGACCCTCGAGCAGTCGAAGCAGCTCATCGACTGGGGCGGCGAGTCCGAGATCGACGCTCACCAGCGCCGCCAGCAAGAAGGATGGCTCGAGGCGCTCGTCGAGAGCGATCGGTGGCACCTACTCGGATTCGATCCCCAGCGGTACAGCACTGAGGTGAAGATCTATCAGGCGAATCAGTGGCACAAGAAGCCGAAAACCGATCCGTTCCATCACCCGAAGCTCGAGGCGTCGTACTCGGGTGTCGACCGCGGCGAACTCCCGCACGTCTCCGAGTGGGACGAGATCTTGGACCACCTCCGGACGGTCGTCGCGACGCATGCACGATGGGCTGGGATCGAGTGTTCGGACCTGGTGGCCGACGACTTCTTCGATGGGCCCGAGTCCGCGCCGTGGGACTTCGAGCGCCCGACAGGCCGCCGTGACATGCTCCGGCGGCGATACGAGGACCTCGCGACAGACATCTACCGGGAGGCGCTGAAGGAGTCGACCACGGCCGTCTACGACATCCTCCGGGTGATCGCCGAACACGACGGGGCGAACTACGATACACTCGTTGAGCGGACCGGGCTCGCGAGATCGACGGTCCGGTACCACGTCCGCCGGCTCGCCCAGGAGGGCGTCGTCTCTCGCGAAGGCAACCCGGTGATGGTGTTTTTCGTCTCCCGCGTCGTCCTCGAGCGGGCCCGCGAGATCCTCCGCGAAGTGCGTCCGGAGGACACGCCGGAAGACTTAGACGAGCGGGCCGACGGCCGCCGTGAGCGCCGTGAGGAACAGCAGGAGGACGATGACGGCCAGACGGATACGGACGACGAGGAAAGCGACGAGAGTACGACCGACGGGAGCGAGATCGGCTTCGAGTACCTCGAGCGACTGAGCGCGTCGATCCACGACCTTGCCTCGCTCCGCGATCGCGAGCGGATCGACGGTCGCGACGTGAGAGTCCGCGTCGACGAGCTGCCGCCACCGCTGCAGTAGGCCGCCGTCGGTCCGGTTCGCCTTGCCGAATAGCTGCAGCACGCGCGTTCTGTCCTTTGTTTCTCGCCTTCCTACCAGTGTGGATTACAGTCTCGTTCAGTACACTCCCTTTTCGAGCGGAGTATTACTTTCACCAAGGTGTTAACGGCGAGAGTCGGCGAGATCTGGGCCAGTTTCGCCGACTCGAGGAATTGATACAATCGCTGATACAGCGGTGAGCGAGCGAAAATTTGGGCGTTTTAGCGGTTGGCGCGGGTAACGGGGTTGCCGGGTACCCCTACGGTAGGTGCCCCTAAGGGGGCAGGGTAATTGCGCGGCGCGCAGAACGCGCGCCGCGCTGGCGAAAAATTGAGCGGGGCGATATCGGACGTAATAGCAGATCTACCCTACTGGTAGGATGTAGCGGGACTTCGTTAACCGTGATTGTCGAATATGCCTACAAGGATTTATCAGTGAAGCCGCGGCCAACCATGTGCAGATGCGACACCCCCAAGAGACCTACTGATCGTTTACGCACTATCACTCCTTGCTAGGGAGCATAAAGGAACCGAGAGAGAAGACCGAGCATTGAATCTCGCGGCCGAGATCGCAGACCAACACGGACTAGCAGTAAGTGACGCAATTCGTCAGCTCGAGTAGAGAGGGTCCCCAAGGGGACAGCACCAAAAGATTACAGCACCCCTCCCCACCTTCGTACGCAGATTTCCAATTGAAACATATGAAACAGGGCGTATCTGGATTCCAGACTATTAAGAGATTGAAAATCAGATTCATTCAATCATGGGAGATCATTCAGCGTTTGGAAGGGTGTACCCAGAACGGAGCAATTTCCGGCTTAGTCCTAGAGAGGTGCAGGTTGATGATATCAATTTCACTCTTGTAATTCACAATTCACAGATTATGATAAAATGTAATCCACCAGAAGATATTGATCCGTTCACACTCCGGAATGTATTACTGCGAGGTGTCCGGTCACAGGTTGACCTCTATGGATTTCTAGAAGGCAGAGCATACGATGTAGAGATCGATGGAATGCTAACTCCATCTGGTGACCAATATTTCTTTGAGTTCGAAATTCCTTCACTATCGGTTAAAGAGGAAGACATAAAAAGCGAATATGAGAGGAAAATAAAATCACTATTTGAAAATGGAAACGCAAAGTACTTACAACGATCTCTACACGATTTTCGCCTCGCAATAAAAGATCCTCATGAAACAGGATTTGCCTGTTATCGTTCGATTGAATCTATAAGAAAACATTTCCATATACTTCGAGACATTCCGGATGATACTGATCATCGATCAAAAGCATGGGCTGCAATGCACGATGCGCTAGGGACAGAGAAAGAAGATATAATAAAAATCCAGCAAAACTTCGCAAATGAACGTCGTCATGGAGGTATTAATCCAGTGACTGATGAGGAACGAGAGGAGATATTCCTGATAACCCATGATACAATATTCAAATATATTGACTATCTATACGAAAGGCAGGATAGTTCCTAAGATAGAAGATATCTCAAACAAATCAATCAATCTGTCAGACTATGTCAGTCCGAACCACGCTACTATTCGCATCGATCCTATTTCTGATTGTATTCCAAGTGATTACGAGTTCACAGTCCTGTGACTTAAGGGATATTGCGGTACGGTATAAGGACGATATTCGGTATTCTTCCCGACTAGGGCGGTTTACCATGTTCCATTACCTCAACATATGTGTCTTGACTTTTATCTATATCTCAATCGTATACACATTTGCGCATCTATTTTTTATTTCTGATACTTCATCAATCAATTCGGATGTCAGTCCGGCAGTCTTCGCACTTGGATTAACACTCTTTATAACTATATTTGCTTTGCTTAATTTACCTATTCTTGAAATAACAGCGATTGATGAGATGTCAACATATGCTGAAAAAACTGACAGGTGTTTATTAGAACGGACCTATGATGAACTCACAGACACGTCATCACTTGGGAAACATACGAGGATATGCGCTTTAATAATATTCTCGCCCATAATACTCCCTATTTTCACAGCGCTAGTTGCAGTCCCTTTATCTATACAGGACACCGCTATACTGGCGATAATCGCAAGTGGATGGACTATTCCATTTGCTATTATACTATTCTGGCTCATTGATGGGTACTTAGTTACACTACGAAACGAATTACTGGAAGATTTGCCTAAAGCAAAACTCCGCTTTTCGTAACATCCTCGTCTATCTCTCCCCCTGGGGTCGCACGTCGACAGAATCCGATTCCCGAATATGCACACGAGTCGCGACACCTCGTGTGCATATCTCGAGTCGATCCGTCGCTTGAACCGTCGTTCGTCTCCGACTATCCGACAGGTTCCGCCGGTTGTGGGCCGAAATGGGCCGTCCAGTGAGTCGAAAAAACTAGGATTTCGGGGGTCGTGTGTACGAGCATGCGAATCAGGACCGACGGCGACTACGCGTACCGACGGGATGCGATCGAACGGGCAGCTGACTTCTACGACTGCAACAAGACGAAAGCGGTCGTCAGCGCCTGCGACGACGTACCGACGTTCGTCCAGGCTGCCCGCCAGGTCCTCGAGCGCGACGACCTCACGCTTGAGCAGCGCCGAGAGTCGCCGAGACACTGTCGACGCGAGCGATGACGTTCGATATCGAAGACGAGATCGTAGTCGAGACCAAGTGAGCGGTCGGTTCACCAGCAGGCTTTTGCGAAACGAAGCGTAATTGCGGACTATGAGCCTCACTACTGACGACTTTGCCGAATTCATGGCCGGCGATCCGGAGGACGATGAAACGGTCCCGTTGGGTGATGCACTCGACGAACTGGCCGTTGATGTCGAGACTGACGCTGTCAAAGAGGTACGGGACGTACGCGAGCGGATATGAAGCTCTTTCTCGATACGAACGTTATCGTCGCTGCTGTCACCAAAGACACTGACCGCTCTGAGACTGCTGTTCGTCTACTCAATGACTTCGATGAAACGTATACGTCCATTCTAAACCTCATGGAGCTTCGGACTGTTCTTACCAAGAAGAAGGCGTTCGAACGCGATCGCGTCGAGCAAATTGAACAGCGAATTAGCTCTCGAACGACGGTCACGTTCCCAGATGCCTCGGATATGGTTGCAGCAAATCAACTCCAAGACGAGACACTGTTGTATCCAATGGATGCCCTCGTGCTGGCAGCCGCTCACGCTGTTGATGCAACTCTCGTTTCGTTCGATGCGGAATTGCGGGAACATGGCGCAGAACGCCCGCAAGACCTGATTTGAGCGGTTCTCTTCTCGCTAAAATATCGAGTCGATTGAGATCTTCGCCTGTTCGGTCCCGCGGTGATCGCCGCCACC
Organism: Natrinema sp. H-ect1; assembly: GCF_041821105.1. Classification (NCBI taxonomy): domain Archaea; kingdom Methanobacteriati; phylum Methanobacteriota; class Halobacteria; order Halobacteriales; family Natrialbaceae; genus Natrinema; species Natrinema sp. H-ect1. Next base: position 423,622 of record NZ_JBGUBA010000002.1, read on the forward strand.
GTGCCAGCGGAGTAGCGGGAGATCGCCCGCGCGGACCATCTTGTCCCGGAGGACCGTACAGCCCGAGCGCCCATGTGGCCGGTAGACGACGAAACAGTACCAGCCGTCGTGACGCCGGAGTTTCTCGTGGTACTCGCGGTAGACCTTCCAGTTACCAGGCTGGCCGTCCGCGTGTTCGTGCATGGTCGACTTGATTTCGACTGGCGTTCCGTTCCCGAACCGGGCGTCGTGCCAACTCGCCCGCTCGAGGTCGAACCGGCGCTTCTCGGCCATTCGTTTCTCGACGGCGGTCCCGAAGTGGTTGGCGCGCTTCGATCGGTTCACGGTTCCTTCCGGTCGTCTCGCCAGCGGCGATCGGCTCGAGCGGGGCCATAGGTGAAGAAACCAGCGAGTAGGAGCGACAGGGCCGCGACCGACCACGCGCCCTGTCCGAGCGCGAACACCGCGACGGCGATCGCGACGCCGATCAACCCGAGAGTCTGTCTCGAGAACACGCCTCGCTCGAGGTCGCGCCGGAGCTGGTGGGCGAGATCGACGGCGGTGAACCGAGCAACGAATGCGAGGTTCCGGAGCAACGTTACCGCCACGGCGATCGCCCTCCATGACGCGCGTCGCGATTTCTTCGAAATCGCCCCTCGAAAACATCACTTTTCTGGTGACTACACACGCGCTCCGCGCGCTGATATATATCCTCCTCCGCTGGCTGCAGCGATGGCGGGCCCATCGCTCTCCGTTCGCTCCCGACCGGGAGCGAGCGCGGTGGGCCTTGGGCTGCAGCTACTCTAAAGGGGGGTAGGTTGAAGTTGAAAGATTGGAATCCCGCCGCTGTCATGCGATCACCCGGTCGACGGTTTCAACCCATTCGCGCTTTTCGGAGTCGCCTTCGCGGTAGTCGTCCAACCAGTTGTAGACGGTCGTATCGCTGAACGGGACGTAGTTCGAGGCCGCGTTCGGGGTCATGCCCTCGTCTTCGACGCAGGTCTTGATGGTCCACATCGCGACCTGTTTCACGTCCTCCTTTTCGATCGCCGGGCCGTCGTCCTTGTCGCTGGCGGGCGCGGTCCACGACCAGTCGGCTTCGTCGTTCGTGTGGGGCTCGAAGTCGGCGGGCGGAATGCCGGTGAACGGGCGCGGGTCAACGTCCTGCAGTTTCCCGCCGGAGATCCGGTCGGCGACGATCGCCTTCCCCTTCTGGTTACGGTCGGGCTTCTTGATGATCGTCCCGACGCGCCAGAGCATCGGATGGATCGAACTCTCGTCGTGGCCGATGTAGATGAGCATCCCGTTGTACTTGCGGATCTTGAACACGAGCGGCCCCATCAGCTTGCGGACTTTCTGGCCGTCCTCTCCGGTGCCAGAGGCGTTCGTCGAGAACTCGTCACCGACGAAGGCCTTCGGTTGCTGGGGATTCTCGACCGGGTTGCCGTCCTGGCCGACCCACTCTTCGAGCAGCGGGAAGTTGGGAATCCAGCCGTCTTCGACGGTCCCGTCGTCGCGGACCCAGTCGTCGTTGCGCGGGAGCGTCCGGATGTTCGATCCGACGAGGAGATCGCCGTCGACCCACCGGTCACGGAGCTGCAGGAGCAGACACGCGAGGTTCGTTTTGCCGGCACCCATCTCACCGAGAACGACGATCACGGGTGCGGGCCCAGCGACGATCTCCTGTAGGCGGGTGATCGCCTTGATGCCCGAGAGGTCGGCCTGTTGGCTCGGGTCGCCGATGTAGTGTTTCAGTGTGAGTGTATCGCCGTTCTCGAGGGCTTGGCGGGCGGTGTGGCCGCCCTCGCCGCGGAGGATGTCACGGTTCTTCCCTACGTCCATGTAGGTCGCTGCTGCCTTGCCGTCCCAGCGGTCTGGATCGTGGTGCAGGGCGCGGACGGTCATCTGGCGGTCGATCTGTTCGTCTCGAACGAACCCCGAGTGCGGGAGGACCTCGTCGGGATCACGCTCGAGGTTGTCGCCCTGGTACTCGCGAAAGCCGCCGACCGTGAAGTTGTCCTGTTCATCGCTCATCGATCGATCCACCTCCAATGGTCGGTTCTGGAGGTGGCGGACTCATTGAAGACGAACACGGTCGGCGGGTCGATCGTCCGGTTCCGTAGTTTCCCGTCGTGGATGTATCTCATCGGTTGGTTCCTCCGTCAGTTGCTGCAGGCTGTTCGGATGCCGATTCGTCGGCTTCGACGGGCGTCCGCGGGCCGTGGCGCTCGGTGTAGTCGTCGACGTACTGAGAGACGTCTTTGATCTCGTCGACGTCTCGAGCCTCGGCGTCGTCCTTGGCCGCCTCGAAGCGGTCCTTCACCGCGGTGCGCGGGTTCATCATGCCGCGTTCGTCGGCTTCTGCTTCCTCGTTGACCACGTCGCGCTGGATCTCGAGGCCCATTTTCGAGATCCGTCCCCGAAGTCGATTGTACTCGAGGAAGGCGTCGACGAGATCGCCGTGGATGTCCTCGAGCATCGCCTGGATCGTGACGAGCTTGGAGTCGGCGAGCTGTGAGAAGTAACAGCCACGGACGACCAACTGGTCAGTGTCCTCGTGGTAGGTAAACTCGCGGACTTCGAAGGCATCGCCGTCGTTGCAGTTGTACGGTGACGGGCCCTCGACAGTCTTCTCGCTCCAGACTTCGGGGGCGACGTAGAGTTTGCGGCGAGTGTCGTCGACACCGTTGATGTGGTACACGTCGACCATCCGGCGGTTCCGGAGCTTCCGGGCCCCACTGACGAACATCGCGAACAGCGGCGGTCCCAGAAGGATCGCCGCGGCGAACCATCCCACCGCGATCGGCGGGATGCCCGGCACCGACGGCCGGATCCACAGGAGCGCGACGCCGAGACTGAACAGCACTGCGAAGACGAGTAACTGGGCCTCGGCGAAGACGTAGGTCACGCGGTCGCGCCAGCTGCCGAACGTGCCGCTGGTCTCGAGGCTCACGCTTCGACCACCCCGTCTTCTTCGGAGCGGACGACATACCAGGCTCCGAGCCCGGCGAATCCGACGGTCATCGCGACGCCGGAGAACAGGCCGCTCGTGCCACCGAAGTTACTGAACGGGTTGCTTTGGACTGTCCCGGTCGAGACGACCGCGCCACCGCCGTTCTCGAGGGACTGTTGTGTGGCGATCGCGACGGCCGCGCCCTTGCCGCCCTGCCGCGGCGCGACCATGAACGTGACCGTCTGCGTTCCTTCCTCGAGTTCGTGTTCGGCGTAGTTGAAGCTCTCCGCGTCTTCTTCGAACGATCCCGATTCGGTGAGGCTGATCGTGGTCGGCTCGTCGGCTTCGATCTCGAGCGTGAATCGGCCCGGCGCGTAGGACCAATCAGTCACCCGCGTCTGGTTGTCGATCGTCCGAAGCGCGTCTTCGCCGTCGGGGTCGACTACTGGCTCCTGGTCGGATTGGTTCGCCGTCTGGTTGGCCGGCTGCTCCTGTGCGGCCGCCGGCCCAAGGCCCACGCCCATGCCCATCGCGACCGCGATCGCGACCGCGACGAGTGCGACTGTCCGGCGCATGGTTAGCTCCCTCCCGGACCGAGGTCGGTCACGACGGCGACGGCGACCACGACGGCACCGCCGATAATCACGAGCCCGACGAACGCACCGCCACCGTTCGGGAATCCGGGGATGCCCGGTATCTGGAACCCGCTCGAGTCGTCTTCCTCGATATACTTCGATATAATCGCCTTTCGCGCCTCCTCGTTTTCGTCCAGATATTGGACGAACTCACTCGCGTTGTACGTTCCATACTTCGGATCCTCGTATGAGGTGCTATTTTTCTCGTTACCGTCCGCGTCGTAGATCGCCTCGACTGTGAGGTCCCCCTCGATCAAGGTCGTCTGAGTACCGTCGTCCTTGATGAGGTAGAAGGATTGGTTGTCCGAGACGGTCGTGCTGTACGTTGCGCCGCTCGAGATGGAACTAACCCCGTCAGCGAATAGCAGCCCTTCGACCGTTCCGTTCATCGGGCTGGTCGGGACCGGCTCTCGGGAACTACTGTTCGTGCTGTTGTCCCATTTGAGGTCAGTGTACCCGTCGATGTGAACCCGCATCGTGGACGTTTCCGTCAGATTCGGATTCGAGGTATCCAGCACATAGTGAAGGGCGGTCCGAAGACTGCCTTCGCTCCCGTCACTGCCACCGGCGAGATATCTCCACATCCCTTCAGCGCCTCGAAGCTCGTTCGGATCGAGGCGACCGGCGTCCATCTCGTTGTAGAGATCCGAAGAAATGTCGCTGTACTCGGTCGTCAGCGTCGATGACTCATTCGACCAATGGGTCAGCGCTTCATCCCACTCCGGGAGATCGGACACCTTCTGCCCAGGAAGGCCCTGATCGTTCGGTTCGCTCGTTCCTGCGTAGCTGTTGCGAACGTTGAACTGGCTGGACGCATTGAAGTACGCCAGCATATCGCTGTTATAGGTATTCGACGGTGACCAGTTACCGTTGCTCTCGGACTCGTTCAGTTCCCACGGGTCCATCGGGTGAGCGGCCGTGTACGACTCGTCCCAGTCTCCATAGTTCCCGTTGCTGTTGGTGTCGATGATGAACGGGTCAGGGGCGAACGCGACGGTTCTCGGTCCCGAGTTAGGGTGAGTGAAGTCGACGTACACCTCCGCCACTTGGTAAGTGTGCGTCGTGCCGTTCGCGAGCGTGTAAGTCTTATCTTGCAGACCACCAGTAAAACCAACCTCATCGACGGAATCGACGCGAGTCGGAGCCCAATCAGCCATCGGCTGCTGGAGGAAATCGCTGGCGATCGCGTCCTCATTGGTTAGGTTGCCGATGTGGGCATACTGGGCCTGAGACTTCGTGTAGCTCTCCAGCGTGTTGATCTCGCGGACGCTGTAATAGTCGCGAATCGCCTCAGGAGCCATTTGGTCCGCTGTTGTCGTGGAGTTCTCTTGCTGGTAAGCGGTCGCGATCGCGTTCCGCGCCTCGAGGGATCCGAGTGTTGCCGTGTCTTGCCCGTAGTTGTTGAGAATGGTCAGTAGGGCCTGTTGAGACTCCCACTCTGAGACGGCCATGCCGTGCAACGTCGTCTGAGTCGCTGCCGGATCGCCGTCGTAGCTCGTCGTCTCAGTAGTCTGGTCGGCACAGGAGAAGATGAACCAGTCCACCGCGTCGTACATACAGCCCTCACCAGACTGTGCAGCCGCCGGTTGACTCGCCGCCATCGGAGCGACGAGCGAGCCGACCAGGAGGAACGCGAGCAGGACCGTGAACGCGCGATGGGCTATGGGCCGATGGGCCGACATCAGACCACCCCCGAGCCGGCCAGCGCGAGCGCGATCACGGAGACACTCGCGGCCACGTTGTACGCAACGATCACCGAACTATTCCACACCGTCGTACCGTCTAAAATATCCGAAGTCATGGGTTGAACCCGTTAGTCCCGCATCGTCCAGACCGCCGCACCGATCACGGCGAGTCCGATCACCGCGCCCCCGACGAGCATCCCGCCGCCGAGCGAGTCACTCCCGCCCGGCAGGACGCCGCCAAGGAACCCGGAGCTATCTTCAATCGATGCACTGTCGATCCCCGACCCGCCCGAAACGACGACTCGGTAATCCGTGTCCAGCTCGAGACCGCTGGCATTCTCGTCGTAGCTGGCCGTCGTCGTGTTCCCAGCGTAGGCCCCGATCGTGTCCTCGAGGGCGATCGTGGCGTTGGCCGGGTCGTTTGCGTATTCGGTTTCGTTGTAGAACGTGACCGACGCCGACGTGTTCGCCGGGTCCGTGACGGATTCGTTCCACGTGACCGAGACGTTGATCGGAGTCGAGTCGTTCGAGACGGTCACCGTCTCGTTAGTGGAGAACTCAGACGACTGCGCAGTGCCGATCGCCACGAAACCGACGAGCGAGCCGAGGACGACCAGCGCCAGCAGCGCAGTCGCGAGTCTATTCGACATGGATCGCCTCCCGCCGGATTCCGGCGCTCTTCAGCGTCGCAATGATCCGGTCGCGCTCGAGACCCTCGCTGAAGTTCTCGAGGACGATCCGGGGCGTCTCCGCACTCGAGTCGTTAGTAGTGGTTTCCATCGTTCGGTCCCTCACTTGTAGGCGATCAGGTAGAACCCGGCCCCGTTCAGGAACACCATGAACCAACCGAGCGGCCACGTCGATGCGACCGCGACCGAGACGGCCGGCACGAGGGCGCTCAGGATGTTCAGGATGAACATCAGGAGCAAGACGACCGTCTCCATGTCCGTGTAGTCGTCCACCGTGGTCTGACCGTTCGTGACCCACGCGACGACGATCGTAATCATGGAGATCAGGAACCCCCACGTGATTTCGGTTCCATTGCTCGAGACCAGAACACCCTCGAAGCCGGTGTTGAACGGCGCGTTCAGGGTGAACGTGCCGACCGCGGCGACCGAGATCGACGCGAGGACGAACAGGGGCGCGAGAACGCTATCAATTAGGTCAATACCATCTTCCCGTCGCACCGCGGACGGGACCGCTCCTTGTGGTAGGCTTAGAGCCATACGCTCGGTCGGCAACCCGCCTCTCCGAAAAACCTCGGAATAAATGGATACTCCCCTTGGGGTCCCCACTTGGAACCCAGAGAGTCACGAAGTTTTATGAGAAGGCGGGTTGCCCGCCGGATATGGCGCTGAACAAACTGCGAAAGATCGATCGCGATTCGGTCGGCATCACGATGCCGAAAGACGACATGCGCATCGAGGGCCTTCTCGACGAGGACGGCGAGATCGACGGCGACTATCATATGCACATCCGTCACGTCGACGACGGCCAGTGGTCGCTCGAGCTGGTCGAGGAGATCGACGCGTGACCGAGAGCCCTGCAATCGGGTCTTCGAAGCCGACCCCACGGGGTTGCGCTCAGATGTATACGGGGACCTCGATGTATGCACCCTGTCGTGGGCTGTGGACCGCGCGGGTGCATAGAATCGGACCCGATCGGACCGGCCCCCGCCGTGATCACGCCGGGAACCCGACCCCCATTCATAAAGGACCGACCGGTCGCTCACCCGCGAGCGACGCGAACCGACCCCCCGTGCATACCTTCGCTTAAACCATGACCAAACGCACCAGTCTCAAGCTCACCGACGAACGACAGCGCAAGCTCGAACGCGCGAGCGAAATCGTGGCCGAGGACGATCTCGACGACCCGCCGATGTCCGTCGTCATCGACGCCGCACTCACGCACCTGGTTGAGTCTAAACAGAACATCGATGACGCTCGAGGCGAGTTCGATCCCGAGACGGTTCAGGCGATCGCAAATACCTCCGTGGTTGGACTTCGATATCGGACAAGCGTTGAAAGTCGCTGGCGATGAAATATTTAGAAGACGAATTGATCCCGCAGTCTACGTATTTCGAAAGAAAATAACGACAGTCGGTGAGTGGCTTAGTCGAGTTCGTACTCGCTAATCACGGTTCGACTACCGTCGTATTCACCGATAATCTGGATGGAACCGCTACTGACTGCGGTGCCATCGTCGAAGGAATTGTCGTCATCACAGATGTAGCCGCTACTCAACTTCCCTGAAGGCGTGTCTTCGAAGTGAACTTCAGCTGTCGCCCCAGCGTTTGTGCCGAGGGACTTTTCTTCTGCTCCGCTGCCACCGCTTGAATCGTAAAGGTAGCTACAGTCTCCAGTCCCCGAGATGTAGAGTTCATCAGCACGTTCGATGCTGTTTACGGTTGCAGTGACATTCCCGCTATTTTCGTCGAACGAGATCCCGGCCTGCGCGTTCGCACTCTGCCCTTGGCCGAGATCCAGCACGAAGGCTGCGATAACGGCCGCGAGGATCACGGTGATAGCGACCATCAGAATTACGCCGATAACGGGCGAGACGGCCCGTTCACCGTCATCTCCGATAAGCTTCGAGCGGTATTTTGTCAGATCCATATATTATCAGTAGTGTTCACTGTAGCTCGTGATGACGTTGTCGCTCCCGTCAAGCGTCCCAATGACTTGGATGTCCGAACCGGAACATTCGCCACTACCGTAATCGACCGTGGCGCTACTTCCGGCACTAGCATCGATGCTTCCGGAAGGCGAGGAGCCGTCTGCACACTGCAGGGTTAGATCATCTGCGCGCTCAACGCTGTTTACTGTCACCGTAACAGTCGAAGCAGAACTATCATGATCGAAGGAAATACCAGCTTGCGCGTTTGCACTTTGTCCTTGACCAAGGTCAAGCACGAATGCCGCGATCACGGCCGCGAGGATCACGGTAATTGCGACCATCAGGATAACCCCGATGACGGGCGAGACGGCCCGTTCGTCCTCTGTACCGATCAACTTGTTCCGAATCGATTTTCCGTCCATGTTTTTCTCACGCACCGGCGTTAAATCGTAGGAAAGCTTATTTGCAGCCTCGGTGAACCGAGATTTGCGGTTAGGGGGATTGGACCAACCCTTTGTCCCCGCTTTCCTACTGTCGTCCGATGCTCATAGTGACGACTTGACCAATCCCATATAATGGTATGGGTCCGTGACCATCTGTTTAAACCGAAAGGCTTTCAGAACTGAGAATCAGGCGGCCGCAGATATCTTACAGCAGTGTCTTGAAGCGGTGCAGTCGGGCGATTCCCCGCTCGTCAGTACGAACCAATACCGATTTGATCGTGCGGCCGTAGGAATTGTCCATGCCAGACGCGCACGTGACCGAACCCGAGTTCGCGCGTACCTACGATGGTGGGGCCTACGACGATGCGTGGGCTGCCGTCAAACAGTACCGGCGGGTGATCGCCTACCATCGCGACAACCCCGACGCCGGGATCGCCGAACTCATGCGTATCTCGGGAGCGCCTCGCAACTCGGTCGTCTCGTGGATCGACGATGGTGCGACGCCGCTGGTTGCCCAGGGCTTGTACAAAGCACATGACTACAAACTACTCGGGGTCGACTACGACGAAATTACGCCGTTGAATATCCTCGTCGCTGCCGCCCTCTCGTCTGGGACGATCGACGCCCGAAACTACCAGCCCACGTTTACGGTTGAATCGCTCGAAAACTCGCTAGTCGTCAACAGCCTCGAGCTGGTCGGCGTCGGATCGCAGGAACTCGAGAACGGAACTGGAGATGCTCCGACTGTCGGGCCAGCGGAGGATGCTGCGATCATCGGCCGCACCCTCCATGTCCTTGGGGTTCCGCTGGGGAGCAAGACCAACGCCGGCGAACTCTCGCTTCCGTCGTACCTCGAAGACGCTCCTAACGCGGTCCGGAAACGATTCGTCGATATCTATCTCCAGAACCGTGGCCAGCCCCACGTCGATAACGCCGGACTGGCGATCAAAGAGGATCGCCCTCGGACTTATCAGGAGCAACTGGCATCTCTCATTGAATCGGTCGCAGGTGAGTCCGTGACGGTCGCGGACAGCGGGGTCATGGTGTCGGCCGATGCAGCACGTGCGCTCGGATTCGAACAGCCCGAAACAGTCTGACTGAACAGCCCCACTATCGATCTGTTCTCCAACGATCTCCCATACCGAGTTCTGAACGAATTCGGTTGCTGTTCCTCCGTCTATTCATCATCCAATCGACTCGTCAGTAATTAATAGGTAGTCCGGAAACTACCGGTCATGATTACGGACGCTCGAGCCCTCCGCCCGTCGTACGTCCCGAGCGATCTCCACCACCGGGACGGAAAAATCGAGCAGTTGGCCGGTGCGCTCCGGCCGATCACCGACGGCGACACCGGCGAGAACGTGTTGGTTTTCGGACCGAGCGGGACGGGGAAGACGACGCTCGCACGGTTCGTCGTTCGCGAACTCGAGCGCGAGACGTTCAATCTCCGCTGGGGCTACCACAACTGCATTTCTGGCTCGTCGAAAGCCGAGGTCCTCTACGGCATCATGCGGGATGCAGGTCTCGGTGCGGACCTCAAGAAGATGGGGTCGCCGACGAGCGCGTTCATCGATCGGCTCCGCGAGAGCGATCGGCGCGTCGTCGCGATCGTCGACGAGGTCGACGTACTCGAGGACGACATGACGCTGCAGGCGCTCATCGACATTCCGAACGTGACGATCGTCGCGATCACTATCGACGAAGACGATCTCTTCGCTCACCTCGATTCCCGCGTCCGGAGCCGACTGCGTAGTGCCCAACCGATCACGTTGGACCGATTTACGCACGGGCAACTGGTCGACATCCTTCAGGCCCGCATTCGGGCCGGGTTACGGCCGGGAACGATTTCGACCGATGCGATCGGCTATATCGCCGATGTCGCCGCCGGCGACGCCCGCGAAGCGATCGGGATCCTTCGAAGCGGCGCGCGAGCCGTCTCGAGGGACTGTGATCTGTCACAGATTACGATCGATATCGTCGACGAGGTTCGGACGGCCGCCCTCGAGGAGATCCACCTCGAGCGCGTCGAGGACCTCGGGACGCACAAGCGACTACTCTACGATATCATCGAAGCGTCCGGAACGATCCCCGGCTCGGAGCTGCACGATACCTATGAACAGCGGGCACAGAACCCGAAGGCCAAAAGCACCCGGCGACGGTATCTCTCCAACCTCGAGGAGAAGTACGGGCTGATCGAATCGAACGGAAGCGGGAGAGGGAAAACCTACGCTGTCCCCGAGTTTTGAGATTTCCGCTCATTTCCGTTCGTTTTCCGCTCACCGAAGTAGATGCCTTCTACCGACCGATATCTGACTCGAGAGGCGATTTCGGCTGTTTTCCGTTCACCTCCGCTCTGGACTTATTCACGGCTGTGGCCTTCACTCGCCCATGTCCGTTCAATCAGGCTGCTCGAGGCCCGACGAACCACGGTTGCGTAGCGAACTCGAGGACGGTCGCTCCGTCGACGTCGAGGTCACCGGCTCGCCGGATAACAAGAAGCGGGTCGACGTTCGCGTCGAGCGTGGGCGACACTGGGTTTTCGCCGTCCAAGATCGGACGGCCGGGTTGATTCTAACGCTGAACGAGAACGGCCAGCGAATCGACGACGAGATCCCCAGCTGGCTCGAGCCGCTGCTCCGACGGATCGGACTCGAGGGGATCAAAGCGTGATGGGCTCAGTCTTCCGCCGGCTCGAGATCGTCGGCATCGAGTTCGCCCGCGAGGTACCGTTTACCAGCATCAGTGATCTCGTAGTATCCCCGCTCAACGCGGGTAGCAAGCCCATAATCGATGAGAACGGAGAGACGCCGACTCACGTGGCTCCGGGACTTTCCGATGTTCTTCGCAATCACCTGGGGAGACAGCAACAGACCCGATTCGAGGATTTCAAGAATTCTCTCGTCGGTTGGCAACTGCATCCACTCCCCTGGCTTTCGCATCATTTCTCGGTTTCATACCAGATTCTTACCGGTATCGGTACACCGGGGGCTTGGGACGAATTGGGTCAAGATCTACAACGAATTAGTGATAAGATATATTGTGGTGGGCTCGAGACTGGTTGGGTAACGGGAGTTACACGTGGGCCCGACTGTCCGTTGGGTCCGTTCGGAAAATGCGGTCCGGTGTTAAGGGCACCGGGTCCGCGCGGCTCCCGTGAATCAGGCACGGAAGCCATGTACGACGACAATTCGCGGGGCCTTGAAAGCCCCGACACGACAGACGCATCGACCCTTCCTGACCAGCGACTCGTGGCCGACGGCGGCACGGTCTGGGGAGATCTCACTGGGTTCCAGCGCGACGCCCTGGAGGCGATCGCTCACCTCGAGCGCGACGACGAGACCTGCTACGGGCTCGCGATCAAGCGCCGACTCGAGCCTCAGTACGGCGACGTGAATCACGGGCGGCTGTACCCGAACCTCGATACGCTCGTCGAGCGCGGGCTCGTCGAGAAGTCCGCGCTCGATAAGCGGACGAACGAATACGTCCTCACCAGCGATGGGCGTGGGCTGCTACGCCAGCGCCTCGAGCGGCTCGCCGACGCGTGCGAACTCGAGATCGCCGCGACCGACGGCTCCGGGGACGGTGATCACGATGAGTGACGAGTTCCTTGCCCTGGAGGCACAGCTCGAGGCGCTCGAGCGCCAGGCGGATGCGGTCGAACGACAGACCGAGGCGCTCGAAGCGATCGCGACGGAGATGCGGTATCAGAACGCGGCGCTGGTCGAGATGATCGCGTGTCTCGACGACCTCTCGGTGCGCGTCGACGACCACCACTGTCCGGACTACCCGCCGCACGATCGATCCGGGCCCGCGCTGCAGACGTGGCTACAGGATCGCCTTTTCGAGCGCGACCAGCTCGAGGACGATCACCCGCAGTTCCGCTGGGGCAGTCCCGAGAACTGGAGCGGTGGTGATCGGAATGAGTGACGACCTGCAACCGCTGTCCCCGGAGGAGGGCGTCGATCGGTTCCTCCGTCACCACCGCCCCAGTGTCCGCGATACGTCGTTCCGGAACGCGAAGCACCGGCTGTCGGTGTTTCTCGAGTGGTGCGACGAGCGGGACATCGAGAACCTGAACGACCTCGACGGTCGCGAACTCGCGGATTTCGTCGATTGGCGACGAGCCGATGTCGCGCCGATCACCCTGCAGAAGCAACTGAGTAGCGTCCGTCAGGCACTCCGGTGGTGGGCCGATATCGAGGCCGTCGACGAAGGGCTCGCGGAGAAGCTTCACTCTCCGGACCTCCCCGACGGGGCGAAGTCCAAGGACGTCTTTTTGGACGCCCAGCGGGCGAAGACGGCACTCGAGTACTTCGACCGACATCACTACGGCTCGCGGGATCACGCGCTGATCGCGCTGCTCTGGCGGACGGGGATGCGCCGAAGTGCCGCACAGTCGATCGACGTAGACGACCTCGAGCCGGACGATCACGCTGTTCGTGTGGAACACCGGCCGGATTCCGGGACGACGCTAAAGAACGGCGACGACGGGAACCGTTGGGTCTATCTCGGGCCGAAGTGGTTCGCCGTTCTGACTGCGTACCGGGATAACCCGGACCGGCCGCGAGTCACCGACGACCACGGTCGTCAGCCGTTATTTACGACCCAACAGGGAACGCGACCGACGGGCGATACCATCTACAAGTGGGTCGTCCGGGCGCTGCACCCCTGCACGTACGGTGAGTGTCCGCACGACGAGACGCCGCGCTCGTGCGACGCTCGAGGGAGTGACGGCCACCCTGCACAGTGCCCGTCGGCGCGATCGCCCCACGCGATCCGCCGGGGAGCGATCACGCACCACCTCAATCAGGAAACGACGCCGGAGATCGTCAGCGAGCGCATGGACGTGTCGCTCGAGGTTCTGTACGAACACTACGACGCCCGCACCGAGCGCGAGAAGATGGAAGTCCGACGAGAGAACCTGCCGTAACCTATCACAATCATGAGAAAGACGAGCCAAACTGCACGACTCAAAAGAGTTCGAACATCCCCGCGAGTCCATCCCCCCCCCTGTTTTGATATTTAGAACTACCCGCTGAGTTGCATCGTTAGCGCTCAAGCCATGATATCGTCCTGTTGGCCGTCGTTACTGTCCCCGACCCGGGACGGAATGGAGAGACTACCAAATAGGGTGCCCCGTCTGTCGTCGATCAATGGCACAAGGGACCGGCGGCGAAGCGCGCTCGAGACTCCGTCGCGTCGGGGCGGTGCTGTCCGAACACGTCAGCCCCACGGTCGATGCGGACTCGAGCCTCGAGATCGAAGTCGTCGATTCGGTCGCGGAGGTGGGTCGAGAGCGCTGGAACGGATTGGTCGAGCGCTCGAGTCGGGGGAGCGTCTTTCATCGCTACGAGTGGCTCGCGGCGGTCGAGTCGGGGCTTGGGTATCCGGCCAAACACCTCGTGGTTCGGAAAGACGGGAACGTGATCGGCTGCATGCCGAACGTCGTCGTTGGGATCGAGAAGACGCCGTTCAAGCGGCTTTCGTCGGCTTATCCTGGCTTCGGCGGACCGCTGTTGCCGACGGATACGACGGACGCGCTCGAGCGGGTACTCGATGCGGTGCCGTCGTGCTGTGGCGGACGGACGATCGTCCACCAGATTCGGGGACTGGACGCGGGGTATCTGCGGTACAACGATCCGCTGCAGGAGCGGGGGTATCGCCCGTATCGGCGCGAGTGTCGGTTCCTGCTGAATCTGACGCGGGGCCACGACGAGATCCGCGCGGGCATGAGTCGGACCCGGCGACGGGGGATCGAACGTGGCGAGGACGGCGACTACGAAATCGTCGCGGAGGACATCACCCGCGGGAACCTCCGGCGGTTCCACCGCGCGTACGAACGGGTCATGGACCGCGTCGGTGCGGAGACCTACCCGTTCTCCTTTTTCGATGCGCTCCGGCCGATGGCCGACCGGCTCCTCCTGTTGACGATCCGGATCGACGGCGAGTACGCCGGCGGAATGCTCGAGGTCCTCGACGACGAGCGGGACGCAGTTCATGGCTTTTTCGCGGCTGTGCCGCGGGAGTACTTCGACGATCACGCGTCGGAACTGCTCTACGATCGGGTGTTCCAGTGGGGAATCGACCACGGCTACGAAACCTACGACTTCGGGAGTACGACCGCGGACTTCGCGGACGGCGTCTTCCGGTTCAAGGAGAGTTTCGGCGGACGGGCCGTCCCGGTCCTCGTCTGGGAGCGGGGCTGTAGTCCCCTCTGGCGACTGGTGAAGATCGGCCGGTCGCTGTACTGGCCGTACTACACCTGAATCGGAGTCCGAAAGCGTACCCGATTCGGTCTGCGGGGACTCCTATCATGGGGTGCTTCCCGTCGGTCGTTTAGCCCGCCTGTTTTGTCGTTCAAATAACCCATTCGATCGCATAACTGTTATTTATGATGGATTCGTAATCCAACAGCATGCGATACGTGACATACGTTATCACGCCACCACGAGGGTACTTCGATCGGGGTGCGGAGCGTCTCCGGGAACTTGGGGTCACGTTCGATGCCGTTCGGAACGTCGAGCAACTCAACGACGGGACGATCATGACACAGAAAGTGCTGCGGGGGGATCGGGCCGTCGCCGAGCGGGCACTCGAGGAGACGGGGCCGACGGTCGTCGACTACCAGTTGACCGACGCCGGCGATAGGTCGATCCTCCAACTCCACTACGAGCCGAGCGACCTCACGCGGGAGTTACGGGCGATACACGACCGACATGCGGTGTTGCTCGACTACCCGCTCGAGTACACCGGGCCGGCAAACCGGAGCCTCCGCGTCTCGGAGATCGGCCGCGAGGACGCACTCCGTCGTCTCATCGAGGAGACGCGGGCGATCGTCGACGTCGAAATCGAGCGACTCGGCAGCTACGATCCGTCCGCCGAACGGCCCTTTACCGAACTGACCGATCGCCAGCGGGAGGTGTTACGCGTCGCCGTCGAGGAGGGATACTACGAAGAGCCCCGGCAGGTCACCTACGGGGATATCGCCGCCCGGCTGGACTGTTCTGCGGGAACGGTCGGCCAACACCTCCGCCGGATCGAGGCCCGGCTCATGTCGTCGCTCATCAGCGGCGACGCCGAACGGGCGGCCGAGACCGACGGGCACCCCGATCCTCCGGCGACTGGCCCGTCCCGATAGCCGACCGTCGCGCTCGAGCGGGGACGGTCGTCCGTGGGTCGGTCCGGTTGCCGAAGTTGAGCGCCACCGGACGCGGCCGGCGAGTCGGTTGGCGCGTTGCCGCGTCACCCGCCAGTATCAGCGGGTCTCCCGTCTCGGACAGCGGCCATCGTTACGGCCAGCGTCGAGCCGACGAGAGCCGTACTCAGCGCCGTTCCCACGACCGGAACGAGTCCCAACAGCCACGCCGCGAGGCCGAAACAGACGACGAGCGCGAGCAGCCGCCAGCCGATCCCGCGGGTCGCGCGAGCGCTCCGGGCGAGCGCGGTGACCGGCCCCGATCCGGTGACGACGAACGCGGGCGCGGGGAAGAACCGCACGAACGCGGCGAAGAGGGGGACCGCGAGTATCACGCCGACGACGAGCCCGACGTCGCCGATGGAGCCGACCGCCCGCCCGACCGCATCGAACAGGACGATCAGTCCGAGATACGCCAGCCATCGCCGTCCCCACTGTCGCCAGCTCCAGCCGTCGTCGCTCTCGAGCGTTCGCGCGATGGTCGCGGTTCCGGCGGCCGCGACGACAGCCATCGCGAGCGCCTCGAGGCCGACCGCCCAGGCGAGGTAGGGGAGTTTCAGGTCGATGAGCGCCCCGAGCGAGCGGGCCGTGTCCGGGACGCCGGTCGGGTAGCCGGCGTATTCGATCCCGATCGAGACGTCGTCGCCGGTGGCCAGCGTCGGAATCGGGTCCCACCGCCGGAGCCGGTCGAGGAGCGCGAGGACGAGCCCGGCCACGGTAAACGGCACCAGCAGCGCCGGATCGCGCCGGAGACGCGGTATCGCGCCGGCGATCCCGGTCGGCGGCGTGTCGGCATTGTCGCTATCGGTCTCAGAGGCCGCCTCGTCGGTCGGTGCCGGTGTCGCCGAGTCGTCGCTGATGGTCGGCTCCCGTTCCCGTCCGTCGTCGCCCTCGTCGTCACTCATGATCTCCCTCCAGCGCGAGGACGCGGTCGCCGTCGACGACGTAGAGAACGCCGTCGCCGACCGCCGGTTGCGAGAAGAACCAGTCGGTTTCGCGGGTGAACCGCCGGTCACCCGTCGCTGCGTCGAGGATCATGAGGTCGTAGCCGCCGGTCACGTAGACGACGCCGTCCGCGACGACGGGGGCCGCTTCCCGGGTGAACGCCAGCGTCCACTCCTCGGCTCCCGTCTCGAGGTCGCGTGCGTGTAGCGACTCGGTGCCGTCGGCGAAGAACACCCGGCCGTCGGCGACGGCGGCCGCGCCGCCGGTCGCGTTGCCCGCGAGATCCCGCGACCAGCGAACGTCGCCGTTCGCCTCGTAGACTGTGAGGCCGCCTCGAGTCGGGACGACGACCCCGTCGGCCGTCGCCGTCGGCGGGAGTACCATCGCTTCGTCGAGTTCGTCCTCCCACACGACGTCGCCCGTTTCGGCGTCGAGAGCCCGGACCTGAGACGGCCAGCCGGTGACGAAGACGGTCCCGTCTTTCACTGCCGGCCGTCGTACGGTCACGCTGAACTCGTCGCCGGCGTCGAGCCGTCGCCGCCACTGCTCGCTGCCGTCGGTGGCCCCGAGCGCGACGATCTCGCCGCGGTCGGGGGCGGCGACGTACACCGTCCCGTCCGCGGGGACCGGCGGCGGGCTCTCGAGCGCGTTCACGGGCGGTGACGAGGGGGACGGCCCCGGCCCGCGCCACCGGTTCGCACCGAACTGGACGCCGAACGCCCGGAGGCCGCCGCCGGCGTTCAGTCCGGCGATGCCGTCGTCCGTGCTGACCGTCAGCGTTCCGGTCCGGTAGATCGAGGGGGAGACGTAGGCGGGGCTGGAACGAAACGTGCTGTCGTACGAGAACCGCTCGTCGCCGCCCGCGGCGTCGAACGCGATGAGGTTCTCGTTGCCAGCATAGACCGTCCCGTCGACGACCACGGGCGGCGTGACCGCGAAGCCGCCGGTGTCCGCGAGTCGCCCCTCCCATGCGAGCCGCAGGTCGTCTTTCGGGCCCACCGCGTCGGGGCTGTGGCCGGTTCCGGCGGCATCGTAGCGGGCCATCGGCCAGTCGATCGTCGCGGCGTCGGCTCGATCGTCAACGGCCGCGTAGCCGCCGAAGAGGCCGCCGACCCCGAGAACGCCGCTCGCGAGCGCCTGTCGTCTGGAGGGCATTCCACTGAACCTGTAAGTTCAATAAATAAATACGTTCACATTTCGATCCGATCGGACCACGGAGCCGGGCCGCGGTTTCGGACTCGTCGGAGAACGCCTCGAGTCCCATCGGTGGCCGCTTCGAAATCCTTTTAGGCGCTACACGGGGATAGTAGGGTAACTGAGTGATATCATGGACGTCGACATCATCTCCGAAACGGAGAACCCCATGTTGCATCGGACCGACGTGACCTTCGAACTCTCCCACGAGGACGCGACTCCCGAGCGACTGCAGGTTCGGGACAGTCTGGCCGCGAAGCTGAACAAGGACGCCGACGAGGTCGTCATCCGCAAGCTCGACACCAAGTTCGGGATGCGCAAGACCGTCGGGCAGGCCAAGGTCTACGAGACCGCAGACGACGCCCGTGACGTCGAGCAAGACCACATGCTCGAGCGGAACAAGATCGGTGCCGACGAGGAGGCCGACGCCGAGGCAGAACCGGAGGAAGCCTAAATGGCTCGCTACGAACTCTACAACGACGATGGGAGTACGGAGCGCGAACAGTGCCCCCGCTGCGGTGACGTGTTCCTCGCTGACCACGGCGACCGCAAGCACTGCGGGAAGTGCAGTTACACCGAGTGGGAGTAAGGCGATGTGCCGAGCGACCGCGAGGCACATCGAAACGCGAGCGGGACGTGAAACGACCCGCGAGCGCGCGGTCACCCGACCGTAGCGGGATGTCTCGACCGCCGATGACTACCCGTTTTCAGCCGTGACTGACACCCGCATCCTCGGCATCGAGGGCACCGCCTGGGCCGCCAGCGCGGCCGTCTTCGACGCCGCACGCGACGACGTGTTCATCGAGAGCGACGCCTACCAGCCCGAGAGCGGTGGCATCCACCCTCGCGAGGCCGCCGAACACATGCACGAGGCCGTCCCCCGTGTCGTCGAACGCGCCCTCGAGTACGCCCGCGAGACCCACGACGGCCCCGCGAGCGAACCGCCGGTCGACGCGGTCGCCTTCTCTCGCGGGCCCGGCCTGGGCCCCTGTCTGCGGGTCGTCGGCACCGCTGCCCGCGCGCTGAGCCAGGCGCTTTCGGTGCCGTTGGTCGGCGTCAATCACATGGTGGCCCACCTCGAGATCGGTCGCCACACCTCCGGGTTCGACGCGCCGGTCTGTCTGAACGCCAGCGGCGCGAACGCGCACCTGCTTGCCTACCGCAACGGGCGCTATCGGGTCCTCGGCGAGACGATGGACACCGGCGTCGGCAACGCCATCGACAAGTTCACGCGCCACGTCGGCTGGTCCCACCCCGGCGGGCCGAAGGTCGAGGAGGCGGCGACGGAGGGCGACTACGTCGACCTGCCCTACGTCGTCAAGGGGATGGATTTCTCCTTTTCGGGCATCATGAGCGCCGCCAAGCAGGCCTACGACGACGGCGTCCCCGTCGAGGACGTCTGCTTCTCCCTGCAGGAGAATATCTTCGGCATGCTGACCGAAGTCTCCGAACGCGCCCTCTCGCTGACCGGCAGCGACGAACTCGTGTTAGGCGGCGGCGTCGGCCAGAACGACCGCCTGCGCGAGATGCTCGGAGAGATGTGCGCCCAGCGCGGGGCCGAGTTCCACGCACCCGAGCCGCGCTTCCTGCGGGACAACGCGGGGATGATCGCCGTACTGGGCGCGAAGATGTACGACGCCGGCGATGCCCTCGCGCTCGAGGACTCCCGCGTCGATCCGGATTTCCGGCCGGATCAGGTGTCGGTCTCTTGGCGAACGGACGAGCGCGACCTCGCCGCCGGCCGCGGCGCGGCCGACGCGGGTGACCGACAGATCCGCGGGGCCGAAGCGCTCGTCGACCTCGAGCCCGAACTCGGCCGCGTGACCAAGCGCCGCGAGGCGAAGACCTACCGCCACCCCGAACTCGACGACCGGCTCCGTCGCGAGCGGACGACCCTCGAGGCCCGCCTGACCAGTCTGGCCCGCCGCGAGGGGGTGCCGACGCCGGTGCTGTCGGACGTCGATCCCCGCGAGGCGCGGCTGGAACTCGAGTACGTCGGCGAACGTGACCTCCGCGCGGCGCTGACGGCTGCGGGCGTTCGTGACGTCGGCCGGCACCTCGCGCGACTCCACCGGGCGGGGTTCGTCCACGGCGATCCGACGACGAGAAACGTCAGGGTCGACGGGGACCGAACGTACCTCATCGACTTCGGGCTCGGCTACCACACCGACCACGTCGAGGACTACGCGATGGATCTCCACGTCTTCGATCAGAGCC
The DNA here is from genome assembly GCF_041821105.1 of Natrinema sp. H-ect1. Classification (NCBI taxonomy): domain Archaea; kingdom Methanobacteriati; phylum Methanobacteriota; class Halobacteria; order Halobacteriales; family Natrialbaceae; genus Natrinema; species Natrinema sp. H-ect1. Next base: position 443,484 of record NZ_JBGUBA010000002.1, read on the forward strand.
TCGTCGGGACCGCCGACGACCCCGAACCGCTGCGCGAGGCGGTCCGGGCGGGCTACCGCGAGGTCGGCGAGGAGCGCGTCCTCGAGCGGTTGCGGGACGTCGAGGGCCGGGGCCGGTACCAGTCGGACTCGTAGCGACCGGCAATCACACCACTGCCGTCTCCCGGTCTCGGTGACGGGGTCAGCACACAATCCCTTTATCGGGGGACGACGTATCACCGAGCATGGCAGACAAGTCGACGTCCGGTGAGATCCTCGGGGTACCGTACAACTTCGAACGACCGAGCATCAGTCGCATGCTCTCGTCGTACTGGCAGCCCGGCGAGGGGATGCTCGTCGAGAAACCCTTCGGGGTCGGCTACACCCTCAACCTCGCCAACTGGCGCTCGTGGATCGTCGTTGCCGTCGCCGGTGCGCTGCTCTGGCAGCAGGAACAGGGCGCGTCCGGGGACGACGAGGAGTCGGTCGACGAGCCCGTCGAGGTCATCGTCGACGACACCGACGACTGAGACGGTTTGCTGTACCGATTTACCGGTGCGACCCAGACTGTGTCGCGGTCGCACCGGAAATGACGTACAACAGACCGTCTGACCGGCGCGAACCGCCTTTTTGCCGGCCGCCTCGATCGACGAGCGACTGCGCCGTCGCTCAGCGATCGACTTCGCCCATGATACAGTCGAGGCTCCCGATCGCCGCGATGAGGTCGGCAACGTACTCGCCGCGGGCGATCTCGGGCAGCGCCGAGAGGTTCGAGAAACACGGGCTGCGGATCTTGAACCGCGCCGGCGTCTCGGTCCCGTCCGACCGGATGTAGATCCCGAGTTCGCCTTTCGCCCCTTCGACGGCGCGGTAGCTCTCGGCGTCGGTTTCGGGCTTGAGCGTTCTGGGGACGTTGCTTTGGACGGTGCGTTCGTCCGCGGGCCAGTCCGCGAGCAGGTCGAGACACTGATCGACGATCTTCGCCGACTCCTCGATCTCCCGCAGTCGAACGAGCAGTCGAGCGAAGTTGTCGCCGTCGGGTTCGGTGACCACGTCCCACTCGAGGTTCGGATAGTAGCCGTAGGGGTCGTCTCGCCGGAGGTCGTAGTCGATGCCGGAGCCGCGGGCGACGGGGCCGGTACAGCCGTAGTCCTTCGCGGCCTCGGGTTCCAGGACGCCGGTGTCGACGCAGCGACGCTGGAAGATCTCGTTGGTCACGAGCAGGTCGTGATACTCCTCGAGTTTCGCCGGGAAGCCGTCGAGGACGTCCCGAACGTCCGCGATGAACTCCCCGCGGGGTTCGGGCAGGTCCCAGGCGACCCCGCCCACTCGGAAGTAGTTGAACATCATCCGTTGGCCGGTCAGCGCCTCGAGACAGTCCAAGACGAGTTCGCGGTCCCGGATCGCGTATTGGAAGGCGGCACAGAACTCGCCGACGATGTCCAGCGCGTAGGTGCCGATGGCGATGAAATGCGAGGCCAGCCGCGAGAGTTCGGCCCCCATCGTCCGGATCACCTGTGCGTACTCCGGGACGTCGACGTCCGCGAGAGCCTCGATCGTGCGGGCGTAGGCCCACTCGTTGCACAGTCCCGAGGACACCCAGTCCCAGCGGTCCGGGTACGGCATGATCTGATGGCGGTACGTACTCTCCTGGCACATTTGCTCCTCACATCGGTGGATGTAGCCGATGTCGGGATCGACGTCGACGACCGTCTCACCGTCCAGCACGGCCTTCACGTGGAGGACGCCGTGGGTCGAGGGGTGGTGGGGACCGATGTTGAGAAACATCGTTTCCGAGGTGGTGTCGTGTTCGTCGCCCGCGATCGGGTTCGCGTGTTCCGAGAGGGTGACGATCTGGGATTGCTCCGCATCGTAGTCCAGCGAGAGGGGATGTCCCTGCCACGTCTCCGGCAGGAGGATTCGCCGCAGGTCGGGGTGGGCCTCGTACTCGATCCCGATCAGGTCGTAAGCCTCGCGCTCGTGCCAGTTGGCCGTCTCGAAGACCGGCGTCGCCGACTCGCTTCTCGGCTCGCCGGTCGGCGTCGGCACCACGACGCTTACCTCCCGCGTCGGGTCCGCGTAGGACTTCAAGTGATAGATCGTCTCGAACCGGTCCGGATACTGCTGGGCCGTCACACAGGAACAGTGATCGAACCCGGCCTCGTCGCGAAGCGTCGCCAGCACCGCCTGTACCTCGTCGGGCCGGATCACGACCGCCGGCGCGTTCTCGTGATCGTCCCGCCCGAGGACCGCGTCCCCGAGCAGGCCCTCGAGCGTTTCCTCCCCGTCCGCGTCGCCCCGTTTTACCGGCCGCGACTCGAGCGTCGAGTCCGCTGTCATGGCCGGCCGTTCGGCCGCTCGAGGCGAGTCGGTTCTGCGTCACGGGCTAGGCTATTTATATACGCAGGCCGGACCCTCCGGTCGTGAAGACCGTTCGGCTCACGCTGCGGTTCGACGCCGAGACGATCCACCCGATGCACCGGTTCGTCGCCGAGAGCGACGCGTTCGAGTCCTATCGGCTGGTCCACGGCAACTTCGCTGGCGAAAACGACGACAACGTCTTTATCTTTCACGTCGTCGGTGACGCCGACGTCTACGAGGCCGCGCTCGCCGAGACCGACCGCGTCGACGACTACGAACTCACGCGGACTGGCGATCGAACCTTTACCGTCTACGTCCGCGATCTGCCGGCCGACGTCGACACGAGGCTCCTCGAGGGCCTCACCGCCGGCAGTCTCGTCGTCCTGCCGCCGCTTGAGTACCGGTCGGACTGGACGGTCCGGTTCTCCGTCGTCGGCGAATCGGCCGATCTCCAGGCGGCACTCGAGGAGATGCCCGACGGCATCGAGACGACCGTCGACCGCGTCGGCGAGTACGACGGGGCCGACGCGGCGGTCGGCGCACTGACCGCCCGCCAGCGGGAGACGCTCCGGGTCGCTCGCGAGTTGGGGTACTTCGAGGTCCCACGCGCGGCGGGCGTCGAGGACGTCGCCGCCGAACTCGACTGTGCGCCCGGGACGGCCGCCGAACACCTCCGGAAGGCGGAGGAAACTGTGATGGACGCTCTCGATCTGTAGCCGACGCGTCGCGGTTCCGATCCCTACTCCGTATACGCCTCGAGCGGCGGTGTGAACGCGTCGATGACGCGACACGGCTCGAGGGCACGCACACCGTGGATCGTCCCCGGCGGGACGGCGTAGGAATCGCCCGCCTCGACGATCCCCGAGTACTCGCCGCGGAGTTCGAGTCGCCCCTCGATGACGAACGTCGCCTGCGTCGCCTCCTCGTGGGCGTGTGGTTCGCCTTCCGCGCCCTCCTCGAGTGCGTAGTGAACCAGCACGAGATCGTCGGTCGACGACAGTACGCGCCGCTGCCCGCCCTCGAGGTCGTCGATCCGTTCGGGGTCGTCCCACTCGGTGATGTCCATGATGTGTCATCCAGGCGCCATATGATGGGTCTTTCGGGGCCGGAAGACCGGCTCCCGAACAGTCGGACGGGGCAACCGACGCCTATTTTCGGCCCGCGGCCCCCCGCTCGGATATGACCGTTCGATTCGTTACCGGCAACGCGGGCAAGGCGCGCGAGGCGCGGGACTATCTCTCGGGCATCGAGCCCGTCGAGCAGATCGAGTACGACTACACCGAGATTCAAAGCGACTCGCTCGAGGAAATCGCGGCCCACGGGGCCCGGGAGGCCTTCGACGAACTCGGGGGCGAGGAGCCGGTACTGGTCGACGACGCCGGCCTCTTCGTCGACGCGCTCGGCGGGTTCCCCGGCCCGTACTCTGCGTACGTCGAGGACACCGTCGGCGTCGAGCGGCTCTGGCGACTCGCGAGCGAGGAGGAGAACCGCCGCGCGCACTTCCGGACCGTCCTCGCGTACGCGGACGAGGACGGGACGGAGACGTTCGAGGGATCGGTCGCCGGAACGCTCGTCGCGCCCCGCGGCGAGGGCGGGTTCGGCTACGATCCCATCTTCGAGTACAACGGGCAGACGTTGGCCGAACTGAGTACCGAGGAGAAGAACGCGATCTCTCACCGCGGGCGCGCGCTGGCGGCGTTCACCGAGTGGTACGCCGACCGCGACGCGTAACGGGCGCGGCTCCCGCGACTCGGCGATCAGTACGCTCGGTCGTCAGTCGTCGCTTTCTGCCGGCGGACTCGAGCCGTCGTCGGCCACGAGGTCCGCCTCGGTGACGGTCTCGGATTCGCTCTCGACACTGACGCCCTCCCAGTCGTGGTCCGTGTGGTACCCCTCGCGGTCCTTCGCGCTGGGCGCGACGCGGATGAACTCGGCACCGTCCCGGGCGGCCGGGATGGTGTGTCCGCCGCAGTAGGAGAGTCCGGATCGGATGCCGGCGCAGAACTCCTCGACGACGTCGGCGACCGGCCCCTTGTAGGGGGTCAGGGCCTCGACGCCCTCGTCGGCGTCGACGTCGACGTCCTTGTCGTCGCGGTCCTCGGCGGCCGCGGTGGTCGCCATCCCCCGCGAGCGCTTGTATCGGGTGCCGTCGACCTCGACGACAGCGCCGGGCGCTTCCTCGGTGCCGGCCAGCAGGCTCCCGACCATCACGGTGTCGGCCCCGGCCATCAGCGCCTTGACCGCGTCGCCGGAGGTACGGATCCCGCCGTCGGCACAGATCGTCACGTCCAGGTCCTCGGCGGCGCTTGCACAGTCGTCGACGGCCGTCAACTGCGGGACGCCGGCCCCGGCGACCTTTCGGGTCGTACAGTGCGAACCGGGACCGATCCCGACCTTCACACAGTCCGCGCCGGCCGCGGCGAGATCCTCGACGCCGGCGGGCGTCGCGACGTTTCCGGCGACGAGGTCCGTCTCCGGGAACGCCTCGCTGAGTTGCTCGACGGCCTCGAGCGTCCGCTCCAAGTGGCCGTGGGCCACGTCGACGACGATCGCGTCGACGCCGGCATCGACGATCGCGTCGCTTCGCTTGACGTAGTCCTCGTTGATCCCGACGGCGGCGGCCACCTGCTCGTCGGCGTCTTTCACTCGTTCGACCTGCTCGGCCTGCTCGGCCGCCGTCAGAAACCGGTGTAACACGCCGAGGCCGCCGGCCCGCGAGAGTTCGATCGCCAGCTCGGCCTCCGTGACGGTGTCCATCGCGGCCGCGACCAGCGGCGTCTCGAGGTCGACACTCGGCGTGAACGGCGTCTCGAGGTCGACGGTACTGCGGCTGTCGACGGGCGAGCGCTGCGGGACGAGGAGAACGTCCCCGTAGCTCAGTCCGGTCCGGAGATCACGTAGATTGGTCATTCCCCTCATAAATCAGGGGCTCCCACCGCATAAGTCACACGTTCTTCGTGTAGCGGTCCCGTCGCCGGCGGTTACGCTCGCGGGTCCCGGTCCGGCCCGGGGTACTCGCCATCCTCGACGGCCGCGTACAGACTCTCGGGATCGAACAGGCGCGCGAACGCGTCCGGCGGCCGGACGCTGACCGAGACGCGGGGCTGGAGCGTCAGGCCGGCTTCTGCCGATCGTAGCCGGTCGTCGTAGGAGAGCAGGTGCGCCGCCTCGCCCCGATAGGCCGACGCCAGCGCAGGATGATCGCCCTCGGGCTGGTCGACCGCGACCCGCTCGGCCTCGAGGCGCTCGCGGTGATCGGCGGCGAGGTCGGCGTCGGCGAGTGCCGTCACCAGCTCCTCGGTCGCCGCGAGCAGCGGATCGCTCGCGACCAGTTCGACCCACGAGTGCCGGCGCACGTGATCGAGCGCTTCGCGGGCCGACCCGCCGATCAGCAGGTCCGCCGCGAGGACGTCGGCGTCCGCGACGACGCGGGCGGGATCGGGCTCCTCAGGCATCGTCTTCCTCCCGGATCGCCGTGCGTTCCGCTCGGATCGACTCGAGATTCCCGTCGTACTCCGCGCCGCGATCGAACAGGTCGGCCCAGCTCGGTGGCATCGGTGACGGTTGGCGCTACGGGATGAAAGGTCGTCCGGCTCCCGACGATTATTCCATACGGGAGAGCAGCCAGAACGCGACGGCCCCGGCGACGAAGGCAACGCCGACGTTGACGACCGCGCCGACGGCCCCGACCCCCACTACGAGCGCGAGCGACCGGCGGTCCGAGACGGGGTCGAACGCCGCTCGAGCCAGCTGACCACCGACGACGACCAGCAGGACGCCCAGAAGCGCCATCGGGAACGCCGCGAGGGCAGCCCCGGCGGCGACCAGCGCGAGTGCGAGGTAGCCGACGCCGAGCAGGACGTTTGCGCCGCCGGTCCGCGCGCCGAAGGCGTACTTGCCGGCCAGCCCGCCGCTGCCGTGACACATCGGCACGCCGCCCAGCGGGATCGCCGCCAGACAGGTCACGCCCATGCTCCGCGAGAGCGCGTCGGCCGAGACCTCTCGGTCGTAGAGGTCGCCACAGAGCAGGGCGGTCGCGATGGCGGCGTTCCCGATCGTCATGCCCAACTGGGCGACGGTCCCCTCAATGGCGGCCGCGGACAGCGCTGGCCGCCCGGCGGGAAAGACCGCGAGCGCGGGCACGGTCGGCGTCGGAACGCCCGCCGCCGTGACGGCCGCGACCGCGCCGAGCCCGAGGACGACTAGTGCGCTCGTCCGGGCGTGGCCGACCAGCGCCAGCAGGCCGACGACGGCGAGCCCGGCCGCCGCTATGGGCGGGTTCCCGACCGAGAGATCGACCGCCGCCTCGAGCAGGAGCAGCGCGACGGCGAACTGGACGCCGCGGATGACTGGCTCGCCGACGATCCGCTGGAGCCGACCGACGAGCCCGAGCCGGCCGACGACGAGCAAGACCCCGCCGGCGAGCAATCCGGCCGCGGCCAGTTCGGCGTAGGAAAGCGCGCCGACGATCGCCAGCCCGACCAGGGCCTTCATCGGCTCGACGGAGATCGGCAGGCCGTAGTGGAGTCCCCAGATGATCTGGAAGACGCCAAAGCCAAGCAGCACGTGGGGCAGCGAGACGCTCGTCGTCGCCCCGAGCGCCACCAGCAGCGGCAACACCGTAACCGAATCCCCTAGCGCACCCGTGAGTTCGCCCGCGGAGAACTCGAGGTCGCGATCGGCCCGCGACTCGACGGAGTACGCCATCTGTCCCCCGTAATTCGGGGACGGACTTGACTCTTGCCTGTAACTATTCTCCCTTTCGGGTCGGCGTAAGCGTAATCTATGGTGGTTATCGAACGGCGGGTCGGGACGCTCCCTCGAGCCGCGGGTCGGCGGCCGGCAGTCGGGTCGTCGCTATCGAGACGCGGTGCCGCCGTCGCCGATCGTCTCCGGCGTCGCGTCGGCCGTCGAGACGGCCTCCGGATCGACGTCGTCGGCGGTCCGTGGCTCCGGCAGGTCGTAGCCGCTCTCGGTGTCGTAGGCCACGAGTTGTGCGTTCAACTCGCCGGCCTGCTCGGTCAGGACGGTCGCGCTGCGGGCCACGTGGGAGAGTGCCTCCGCCTGGGCCGACGCCCGGCGGGCCGCTCGCGCCGAGGTCGACGCCGTCGCCGCGCTCGTCTCGGCGGCGTCCTCGACCAGCACGACGACCTGCTGGGTCGCCGACGCCTGCTCTTGGGTCGCCGCGGAGATCTCCTGGACGCCGTCGTTGGTCTCCTCGGCGAGTCCGGCGACCTCCTCGAGCGCGGTCGCGGCGTCCTCGACGTCGGCGACGCTGTCCTCGATTCGGCCGCGGCTGGTCCGGACCTCGTCGGCGGCGGCCATCGCCCGCTCTTTGAGTCCCTCGAGGCGCTCCTCGACGGTCTGGACCGAGTCGTAGACCTCCTCGGAGAGGGTCTGGATCTCGTCGGCGACCGCGCCGAAGCCCTCGCCGCCGGCCTCGCCCGAACGAGTCGCCTCGATGTTGGCGTTCAGCGCCAGCATGTTGGTCTGTTCGGCGATCTCGCTGATCGACTCGATCAGCTCGTCGATCCGCTCGGCTTCGGCCTCGAGCCCCTCGATCTCCTCGAGGGTCCGTTCGGTCTCGGTGTCGATCACGGCCATGCCGGTGATCGCGTCGCCCGCGGCCTCGCTTCCCTGCCGGCCGACGCGTGCGGTCCGGTCGGCGGTGTCGGCGACCTCGGAGGCGGTCGCGGCGATCTCCTCGACCGTCGTCGAGAAGTTTTCCATCTCGGCCGTAACGGTTCGTAATTGTTCGTTCTGTTCCCTGTTGTCCGCGACGACCTCGGTCAGCGCCTCGCTCGTGCGTTCGCCTTCCGCCTGTACCGCCTCCATGCTGGTCGTGAGTTCGCGACTGTAGGTGACGACCTCGCCGGAAAAGGACTTCAGCGTCCCGAAGGTGTCCTCGATCTCCGCGAGCATCGCGTTGGAGTTGTCGGCCAACTCGTCGAGCGATTCGTGGGTGCCCGGCCGCTCGAACCGCCGGGTGAGATCGCCCGCGGCGACCGCTCGCGTCGTCTCCGCGTGCGTCTGGACGGTCCGCTCGAGTTCGTCCAGCGACCGGTCCGTCCGGTCGCGTTCGGCCAACTGCTCGCGAATGCCGGCCAGCGACGACTCGAGGGTCGCGAACTCGTCCTCGCGGTCGCCGTCGAAGCGGTCGCCGTACTCGCCGGCCTCAAGGCGGCTCGTTCGCTCGGTCAGGTCAGCGATCCCCGCACGCAGTCGGTCGCGCTGGCGTGGCGCGGTCCGGGCGGGCGAGGCGGCAGCGAGCCCGGCCGCGGTAGCGCCCGTCGCGACGACGCCGGCGACGCCAGCCCCGAAAACGGCCGCGGTCGGTCCCCCGAGCGCGACCGCCGCGACGGCGACGACGACCAGTCCGACCACGGCGACCGCGAGAGCGAAACCGACCGGTCGATCCGATTGGATCGCCCCGGGGATCGGCGACGAGGCGTCCGCGCCGGCCGCCTCGAGCGAGTCAGTCATTCGCCTCCCCGCTGTGTGCGCCGGCCGTGTCCGCCTCGGCGGGTACTCGCCGCCGAATGTCGAAGACACAGGCGTCGTCGCCCTCGTGCATACAGGTCCGTTCCTCGGCGACGAGGTCCTCGTCGAAGCGGTCGGCGACGCCCTGGATCGCGCCGCGAGCCACGTCACAGAGGTTCCGGTCCGAATCGTAGGTGATCCGGACCCGGTTCTCGTCGACCCGCTCCGACCGAATGCGCGGGGTCGTCAGCGTCGTCATGTCCCGGGTCCGCAGTGAGGTATGGAACCGCTGGATGTTCGCGATGAGTTCGAGCCCCTCCCAGTCGTCGTCGATGTGGAGGTCGTAGGTCTCGAGCAACGCGGGGACGACCCACCGCCCGTACTGGGTGAGGATCGTCCGCGGGCTCTGATCCGTGAGGTCGCCGGCAGTACGGGCGATCTCGTAGACGTCGCCGTCCGGATAGACCGTGACCGGGACGTAGACCTTCTCCTCGATGTCGGCCTCGTCCTGAATCGCTAGCCAGGCGTCCTCGCCGTAGGTATCGACGACGAACGACTGGAGCGTCTGCAGGATTATGCCGTGCATTCCGCCTCCCCCCGTCCCGCGTCCCCGACGACGGTCGCTCCGAACATATCAGATTTCACGATTAGTAACCCTTCTTATGAACGTACTCGGTTAGGTTTTCACCCTGCACTGTTGGGTACCGGAATCGGGCGTGAGAGTCACCCGCTCGGCACGAATCGGCGAGGCCGGCCGAGGCCGATGCCGCCGCCTGATTCCGATTACGAGCGGGAATCAGTACGTATAAGTCGACTGATTAGTATCGATCAACCGTGAGCGACCTCGGAAAAATCGATCGCGCGTTCTTCGACCGCCACATCGCGCCGAACCTCGGTGCCGACCGCGACGACGTCGCCGTCGGGCCGACCCACGGCGTCGACTTCGGCGTCCTCGATATCGACGAGCGCGCGCTTGTCACCGCCACCGATCCCCTCTCGATCCTGCCTGCCTTGGGCCTCGAGCGGGCCGCACGGTTCGCCCTCGATCTCGTCCTTGCGGACGTGGCCGTCAGCGGCGTCCCCCCGTCACATCTCTCGATCTGTTTCACGCTGCCCGAGGGGATGACCGACGACGAGTTCGCGACGGTCTGGGAGACGATCCACGCGGAGTGTGCGGACCTCGGCGTCGCCGTCGTGACCGGCCACACGGCGCGATATGCCGACCCGTCCCATCCGTGGGTCGGCGCGGCCACCGCGATGGGCGTCGGCGACCACGGCGACATCGTTCGGCCCGACGGGGCCCGTCCCGGCGACCGGCTCCTCCTGACGAACGGCCCCGCCGTCGAGGCCGTCGGCCTGCTGAGTACCCTCTTCGGCGAGGAAATCGACTGTCCCGCCGAGACGATCTCGGCCGCCCAGGACCGCCTCGAGGAGGTCTACGCCGTTCGGGACGCCCTCACGGCGGCCGCCGCGGGGCCGGTCCGGGCGATGCACGACGTGACCGAAGGCGGCCTCGCGGGCGCGTTGAACGAGATGGCCGACGGGGCCGACGCCCGGTTCGCGATCGACCGCGACGCCGTCCCGCTGCGCCCCGGCGTCCGCGAGGTCTGTTCGGCGCTCGAGATCGATCCCTGGGCGGCGACCAGCTGTGGCTCGCTACTGATCGCGGTCGACCCCGACGGCGTCGCCGACGTCCGCGAGGCGCTCGCGGATCGGGGGACGCCGGTCGCCGAGATCGGCCGGGTCGAGGCGCTCGAGGACGACGGCGGCGAGGTGCTGGTCGACGGGGACCGGCTCGCGCACCCGAACGCCGATCCCTCGTGGGACGCCTACGCGGAGCTGGCCGCCGCGGCGAGCGACGGCTCGTAATCACGAGAGAACGATCAACTCGGCGGTTTCCGTCTCGGTTCCGAAGACGTTCGTTGTCACGAACAGCTTCGAGTCGGCCGCGGTGACGAAGCCGACCGCGCCGGTGGGTTCGTACTCGAACCGGAGGTGGCGGGTTCGGTACGATCGAACCCCGATCCCACCCTCGATGTCGATCGCGCGGAGCCGATCGCCGCCGACGTACACCGTGTCGCCGACGACGATCGGCGGATTGTGCGCGCTCTCGCCGAGATCGAGCCGCCAGCGAACGCTCCCGTCGGCCAGGTTGAGCGCGAACACCCGCGGTCCCGAGCGCGCGAGCAGTGTCTCGTGGGCGATAGCGATGCCGTCGTTGCCGAACCCGCCGATCTCGGTCTCCCACGCCCGCGCTCCGTCCGGTTCGAAGTACACGACCGTCCCGTCGCCGCCGACGACGGCGATGCCCCACTCGGACCCGCTCTGGTCTAGTGACCGCACCGCCGGACCGCTCCGAATGCCGGCCTCGACGGTTCGCCGCCACTGAACGGTCCCCCACTCGTCGACGGCGTACAACTCGCCGCCGTCGGTCGCGACGTAGACGTAGTCAGTGTACTTCGCGAGCGAGTGCTCCGGGGTCCCCAGTAGCTCCTGTTCCCACAGGCGTTCGCCGGTTCCGGCGTCGAGTGCGTGCAGAGAGTTGCCGCCGGCCGTGAAGACGCGGCCGTTCTCCCCGTCGTCGGTGACCAGTAGCGACCCCTGTCCGATGGTCGCCTCGAACGTCTCGCTCCACTCGACCGCGCCGCTCTCGAGGTCGCGAGCGGTCACCGTGTCCACTTCCGGGACGTACGCCAGCCCCTCGTACACGGTCGGTGCCCCGCGGTAGGTGTTGGCCTCGTTGTTCGGGTCGATCGACCAGCGCCGGTCCCCGCTCGTCCGATCGAACGCGACCACGTCGGTTCCGATCGTCGCGAGGACGGTCCCGTCGACCACGACCGGGTCGGCGGTCGCGTGCGCCGACTCGAGATCGACGCGCCAGTCGACGGTAGGGTCCTCGCGCGGCGCGACGCCGTCGGGGATCGCTCTCGAGTTCCGCCGATCCGCGCCGCCCGTCGGCCACGCGTACGATTCGTCCGTCCCGGGATCGACCGACAGACCGCCGAGACAGCCCGCGGCGGTCGCGATACCGGTCGCACCGAGGGCGGCCATTACTTCGCGTCTGGAGGGCATTCGATGATCGTTGGCGAGGCTAGACGAATGTATTTTATGGAACGGATGATCGAACGCTCCGCCCCGCTGCTCAGACCTCGCGCAAGCCGAGGCTGTACTCGAGGGCGGTGTCGACCTCGGCCATCCGGTCGTCCGGTACCGATCCGACGACGTCCGTGATCCTGTCGTCGATCGAGACGGTTCGAACCTGACTACAGAGCGCGACCGAGTCCTCGCGGAGGGCACACTCGTCGGCTGGAATCAGCACTTCGAAGGGATACTGCTCGCCCCCGTAGGACGTGGTGAAGGGGACGACGATCGTCGTCGGGGCGTTCTCGTTACCGACGTCGTTCTGGACGACGAGACAGGGTCTGGTCCCCCGCTGTTCGGAGCCACGCGTCGGATCGAGTTCGACGACGACGATGTCGCCGCGGCGGACGTGCATCGTCACTCCTCCCAGTCGGGTGCGTCGCCGAGGGAGGCGTTCGCTTCACGCGAGGCCCCGTCCATCTCGGCCGCGAGGTCGCGGTGGTGTTCGGCGCGGCGTCGATACCCCTCCGCGAGGTCCGCCCGCGACGTCGGTTTCTCGATGACGATCTTGTCGTCCTCCTCGCGGATCGTCACCTCGTCGCCGCCGTGGATATCGAACGCCTCTCGAAGCCGCTTCGGCAGCGTTACCTGTCCGCGATCGCCGACTTTCCGCGTTTCGGGCTCGCCCATACGTATTCATATCATATCCATACCCATAACGCTGCCGTCCGGACTGCGTGTCGCCGTTCGAAACCGACCTCGACGGGACCTGCCGGTCCCCGCTCCGCCGACGGGTCCGCCTCGAGCGACCGCGGGCAAGGCGTACCCGTCTCGAGGTCGTATCCCGCCGTGACCGATGAGCGACCTCGAACGGGAGAAGGCGGCGATCGTCGACGAACTCGAGGGGAAACGATACACGCACAAGGCTCTCAGAGAGCGGGTCGCGGACCGACACGACTGCAGCGAGGCGGCCGTCAGTCGCGCGATCTCGGCGCTCCACGACGCGGGCGTGATCGAACACAAACAGGGATTTTTCGAACTCACCGACGACTGACGGCGGGCGGTTCTCGACGACCGGACGTCCTCGAGGCGTCGATCACACCGCGGACGACTCTCAGCGTCGCTGACCATCACCGCTTAGTATAAGCCGGGAATACGGTTTCGTATGCGAACACCAGCACCCGAGAGCCGGCCGGTCGCGCTGACGATCGCTGGCAGCGACTCCGGCGGCGGCGCGGGGATCCAGGCCGACCTCGCGACGATGGCCGCCCACGGCGTCTTCGGTACGTCGGCGATCACCGCCGTTACCGCACAAAATACCCGCGGCGTCGAGTCTTCGCACGTCCTCCCGACCGCGGAGATCGAGGCCCAACTCGAGGCCGTCACCGGCGACTTCGCGGTCGGCGCGGCCAAGACCGGGATGCTCGCGACGACCGAGGTCATCGAGACCGTCGCCGAGTGCGCACAGGAGTTCGAGTTCCCGCTGGTCGTCGACCCCGTGATGGTCGCGACCTCGGGCGATCGCCTGCTCGAGCCCGAGGCCGAACGGGCCTACGAGGAACTGCTGAGTACGGCGACGGTCGCGACGCCCAACGCCGACGAGGCCGAAGTGCTGACGGACATCGCCGTCACCGACGAGGAACGGGCCCGCGAGGCCGGCGAGGCGATCCTCGAGACGGGCGTCGACGCGGTCCTCGTGAAGGGCGGGCACGTCCCCGGCGAGCGGGTCCGGGACGTGCTGGTCACCGCGGAGACGGTCCGGACGTTCGAACACCCCCGCGTCGGGACCGAGGCCACCCACGGCTCGGGCTGTGCGCTGGCCGCCGCGATCGCGGCCCGACTGGCCACGGGTGAACCGCTCGAGCCGGCCGTCGAGGGGGCGACGGACTTCCTTGCCCGCGCGGTTCGGTACCCCTACGATGTGGGCGAGGGTCACGGTGCGGTCAACCACATGCACCCGCTGCGAAACGACGCCGCCCGGGAACCCACCGCCGAGGAGGTACAGGCGATCGTCGACCGACTCGTCGCGGCCGACGTCTCGGCGCTGGTCCCCGAAGTGGGAATGAACGTCGTCGGCGCGACCCCCTACGCCGAATCCGTCGCCGAGACCGCCGCCGTCGAGGGCCGGATCACGCGGACCCTCTCAGGGGTTCGACCCAACCGCGGGGTCCGGTTCGGGGCCTCGAGCCACGTCGCTCGCTTCCTGCTGTCCGCGCGGGAGTTCGTCCCCGCCCTCCGATTCGCGGTGAACTGCCGGTTCGACGCCGACGTCGAGACCGCACTCGAGGCCCTCGCGTGGCCGATCGCCGAGTACGATCGCGGCGATCAGCCGGCCGAGATCAGGGAGACGGAGGGGAGTACGATGGGATGGGGTGCCCGGCAGGCGTTCGCGGACCGCGAGGAGCCCCCCGTCGCCGTCGTCGATCGCGGCGAGGTCGGCAAGGAGGCGCTCGTGAAGATCGTCGCGGCCGACCCCGAAACGCTCGCCGACCGGACGCTGGCGCTCGAGCGCGAGGTGACCCGATGAGCCCCGCCGACGGCGACGCGACCGCCCTCGAGACCGGCGTCATCCTCCCCCAGTACGGGACCGGGATCGACACGGTTCGGGAGACCGCACTCGAGGCCGAGCGGCTGGGCTACGATGCGGTCTGGCTCGAGGATCACTTCCAGTCGTGGATCGGTGACCCCCGGCGAGCGACCCACGAGTGCTGGACGACGCTCAGCGCAGTCGCGGAGGCCACCGCCGAGGTGCGGCTGGGGACGCTCGTGACCAGTCAGTCGTACCGCCATCCCGCCCTGCTGGCGAAGATGGCGGCGGGGGTCGACCAAGTGAGCGACGGCCGGCTCGAGCTGGGGCTGGGCGGGGGCTGGTACGAGGCCGAGTACGACCGCTTCGGCTACGAGTTCCGCGAACCGCCCGCCGAACGACTCCGCCGGCTTGCCGAGACCATCGAAATTCTGCAGGGGCTGTGGACCAACGAGACCTACAGTCACGAGGGCCGACACCTCGAGATCGATCTCGAGGACGCCTTCTGTGAACCACAGCCGGTCCAGGAGCCCCACCCGCCGATCTGGATCGGCGGCGGTGGCGAGCAGTTCACGCTGCGGTACGCCGCCGAACTGGCCGATGGCTGGAACTACGGGACCCTCGATCCCGCGGGCTTTGCCGACAAGCTCGACGTGTTGCGGGATCACTGCGAGAGCGAGGCCCGGTACGACGAGATACGCAAGTCCGCCGAGCTGTTCGTCTTCGTCGGGGAAACGACCGTGGACGCCGAGGCGAAGCGCGAGTCGTTCCGCGACGAGTTCCTGCCCGCCGACGGCCCGAGCGAGCCCCGGGAGTTCTTCCTGTCGGGCTACCTCGAGACGGCCCCCACCGGGACGCCGGCCGAAATCCGAGAGCGGCTCGCCGACTACGCCGACGCCGGCATCGAGGAGGTCATGCTCGCGGTTCCGGACGCGGCCGACGGCGGGGACGAGAGCCTGGCGCTGCTGGCCGACGAACTCGTCGACTGACTTCCCGAGGGCCGGCGTCTCGGTGTCCCGAACGCGACAGCAGAGCTATACGACAGGGTGACGACATCGTACGTATGAGCGATTCGTCGCCGGTCGCGGGGACCAACGTCGACGGGGAGTCACCGCAACTCGAGCCGACGGTCGAGACCGACGAGGCGACGATCACCGACGACGCCGAACTCGAGCGGACGCTCGGGCTCACCGGCGGCCTCGCCATCGGGATCGGGACGATGATCGGGGCCGGCATCTTCGTCTTTCCGGGACTCGCCGCCGGGCAGGCGGGCCCTGCCGCGGCGGGCTCGTTCGCGATCGGCGCGCTCGTCGCTCTGCTGGTCGCCTTGCCGACGTCGGAACTCGCGACGGCAATGCCGAAAAGCGGGGGCGGCTACTACTACATCTCCCGCGGTCTGGGGACGCTCGCCGGGACCGTCGTCGGACTGTCGCTGTGGTTCGGGCTGGTGTTCGCGACGGCGTTTTACCTCGTCGGCTTCGGCTACTACGCGGTCGATACGCTCGCCGAACTCGGGGTCGCGGTCGGCGACGGACTCGTCATCCCGCTGGCGCTGCTGTTCGGCGCGGGCTTTACGGTGTTGAACGTCACCGGGACGGAAAACGCGGCGAAGCTCCAGAACGGGATCGTCGCGTTACTGCTGTCGATTCTGGTCGTCTTCCTCGGATACGGCGGCCTCGACGCCATGGGGCTCATCGGCGACCCGTCCGCGCCCGAACAGTTCGCGCCCTTCGGCACGATGCCGATACTGACGACGGCGGCGCTCGTGTTCACCTCGTATCTCGGCTTCGCACAGGTCGCGACCGTTGCCGGGGAGATGAAAGACCCCGGCCGGAACCTGCCGCTGGCGATGGTCGGCTCCGTCCTCATCGTCGGCGTCCTCTACGTGGCGACGATCTTCGTCGCGACGAGCGCCTTCGGGAGCGAACGACTCGCCGAGTTCGGCGAGACGGCCATGGTCGAGGTCGGCCGCCACTACCTCGGCGCGGCCGGTGCCGTCGCGATCGTCTTCGGCGGGCTGCTCGCGACCATGTCGAGCGCGAACGCGTCGATCCTCAGCACCTCTCGAGCCATCTACGCCGTCTCGAAGGACGCCCTGTTGCCGCGGCGGGCGAGCCACATCAACCTCCGCTACGGCACGCCACACGTCGCGCTGGGGTTGGCAGGCGGGCCGATCCTCGTGTTGGTCGCGACCGGCCGCGTGGAACTGCTCGCGGAGGTCGCCTCGTTCCTGCATCTGGTCATGTACGGGCTGATCTGCGTGGCCCTGCTCGCACTGCGCCGGAACGAACCGGAGTGGTACGATCCGGACTTCCGTACGCCCGGCTATCCCGTCGTTCCGATACTCGGGGCGCTCGCCAGCTTCGCCCTGATCGGCTTCATGCAACGCGCGTCACAGCTCATCGGCATCGCAATTATGGTCGCAGCCGCCGGGTGGTACGCCTACTACGCCCGCGACGTTACGCTCAGGGGGGCGCTCCAATGACCCGCGTCCTCGTGCCGCTGGCGATCCTCGAGGGCGAGACGGTCCCGGCCGGCCTGCCGACGTTGCTCGCCCCGGCGGACGTGACGGTACTCGGCTATCACGTCCTGCCCGAACAGACGCCGCCGGACCAGGCGCGCCTCCAGTACGAGGACCGGGCGACCGCCGCCCTCGACGACCTCGCCGCCGAGTTCGAAGCG
Organism: Natrinema sp. H-ect1; assembly: GCF_041821105.1. Classification (NCBI taxonomy): domain Archaea; kingdom Methanobacteriati; phylum Methanobacteriota; class Halobacteria; order Halobacteriales; family Natrialbaceae; genus Natrinema; species Natrinema sp. H-ect1. Next base: position 460,593 of record NZ_JBGUBA010000002.1, read on the forward strand.
GCCGGCAGCACGGCCGATCATCGTCTCGTGTTCACTCACGACCGGGAGCAGACGATCGACCGGGTCGCCGCGGAAACGGGAGCGGACGCCTACGCCATCACTGGCGTGACCGGACCGGTCGATCGGCTCCTCGTGGCGCTCTCGGACGCCGCCGCCGTCGACCGCATCGGTTCCTTCGTCGCCGACCTGGTCGCCGGCCGCGAGATCGACGTCACGCTCTTTCTCGCGACCGACGACGAGCCCGGCGGCCGCGAATCGCTCGAGGCGGCCGCCGAAGCCCTCGCCGCGGCCGGTATCGATGTCGAGACCGAACTCGCGGTTGACGACGCGCCGTTCGAGGCGCTTGTCGACGCCGCGGCGGACCACGACGCCATCGTCATGGGCGAGCAAGCACCGTCGCTCCGGTCGTTCCTGCTGGGCGAGGACGCCGAGCGGGTCGCCGCCGAGTCGGTCGGTCCGGTACTCATCGTCCGGAGTTCCGACGGCGCGTGATTACCGAGTGTGGGTGTCCCACACGGTCGCTACTCCTCGTTTTCGCCGCCGTGTTCCGTGTCCTCTGCTGTCGTCTCGAGGTACTCGCCGCGAATCACGAGGACCGGATCGACCGTCTCCCGTGCCAGCCGTTCGACGCGATCCCGGAAGACGTACCGGCGGATCGACGGTCGACTCTCGCCGAGGACGAGGAGGTCGTGATCCGCCGCGGCGTCGAGGATCGCCGCCGTAGGCGAGTCGTCGACGACGACCGTGCTGTCGATCCGCCCGTCGTCGAGGCCAGCGGCCACCAGTTCCGACCGCGCCGTCTCGAGCAGTTCCGCGCCCGCGTCTCGCTCTCCCTCGTCGGTCGCGACGTGAAAGAGGGTGACCGTGAGCGTCGTCTCGGCGAGGACCGTACGGAGTAGTCGGGCGATGTGGTCGACGTTGACGTCGCTCCGAATCGCGACGAGAACCGTCTCGAGGACGGGTGCCGGGTTGAGGATAAGGACGGCGTCGCACGATTCCTCGACGGCGACGCGTTCGAACGTCTTCAGTCGGGAGTGAGTAAACGCCAACCGCGACGCGACGTCGCAGCCGGCGTCCTCGAACACCGTCCGTCGCTCCGCGAGTTCGGCCCGCATGCGATCGCCGTACTGATCGCGTGCCTGCTCCGTGCCGGTCTGGTCCGGGAGTTCGCGATAGCCCAGCAGGACGACCGGAATCGACGCGAACGCGTCGACGAGCGTCCGCGGAACGCTCTCCCCCTCGAGGACGTCGACCGGGATCAACACGCGATGGGCGCGGTCTGACATGACTGACGAGTGACTCTCCCACGGGCAGCGTAATATATCCCGGCCGACGACAGCCCCCTCGAGCCCCGTTTCGGCGGACGGCCGCGCGTTTTTGTAGCTCCGCCACTTAAACCAGTACCGTGACGGCGCGAGAAAACAGCGTGACGACGAACGGAACGGACGCCGTGGCCGCGTTCAGTGAGGGAGCCGGTGCGCCGCCCGGCGATGACGCGGTGGGGACTGACCGAGGGTTCGACCGGGAGCGGCCACCGACCGAGACGCGCCCGGACAGCCGCGAGCCGTCGGCGACGGATAGTCGCGACGTCGCCGTCTCCGTCGACGGACTCTCGAAGCGGTTCGGGGCCGGCGAGACGGCGGTCACCGCGGTCGACGACGTGAGCGTCGACATCGAGACCGGCTCGATCGTGGGCCTGTTGGGACCGAACGGTGCCGGTAAGACGACGCTCATCAAGTCGATTCTCGGGATGGTCGTGCCGGACGCGGGCAGCGTCCGGATCCGTGGCATCGACCTCCGGGAACGACCGCGGGCGGCCTACAGCGCCGTCGATGCCATGCTCGAGGGGGCGCGAAACGACTACTGGCGGCTGACCGTTCGGGAGAACCTGCGGTACTTCGCTACGATCAGCGGCGTCGACCCGAACTCGGTCCGCGACCGCCACGACCGGCTGCTGGCCCAGCTCGACCTCGAGGCGAAGGCCGACGTTCCGGTCCGCGACCTTTCCCGGGGGATGAAACAGAAGGTGTCGCTGGCGAGCGTCCTCGCCGGTGGTGCCGAGGTCGTCTTTCTCGACGAACCGACGCTCGGGTTGGACATCGAGAGTTCCCGGACGCTCCAGCGGGAACTGCGACGCCTCGCCGCGGAGGAGGACCTCACCGTCGTCCTCAGCAGCCACGATATGGACGTCGTCGAGACGGTCTGTGACCGCGTCCTCATCATGTCCGACGGAGCGATCATCGCGGACGATACCGTCGACGCCTTGCTGTCCGACACGGACCGCCACTGCGTTCGGATCACGAGCGCCGACATCGACGCCGCGCTCGTCTCGCAGCTCCGCCGGCGCTTCGACGCGATCGAGGCCGAGCGACGCGACGCCGGCCACCGGATCGAGGTCGTGACCGACAGCGACGGCCTCTACGAGCTGCTGGCACGGCTCCGCGACGCCGGCGTGACCCTCGAGCGCGTCCGGACGGTCGAGCCGGACCTCGAGGACGTCTTCGTCGAGTTGACGAGCGGCGATCGAGGTGGGCGATGAGCGCGGGCGCGGGTCGGCAGGACGGGACCGACCGGCCGCGGCCGGCCGGCTACCGCCACCTCGCGCGGGCCGTCCTCTATCGCGAGTACCTGGTTTTCGTTCGCTATCCCGCGAACGCTATCGGCGGGCTCATCGCCTCGGTGTTTTTCTTCGGGCTACTGTTCTACGGCGGCCGGGCGATCGCCGGACAGGCCTTGACCGACTCGATCGAGGGGATCATCGTCGGCTACTTCCTGTGGTCGCTCTCGGTCGGGGCGTACTCCTCGATCGCGAACGATATCGGGAGCGAAGTCCAGTGGGGGACCCTCGAGCGCCACGTCATGTCGCCGTTTGGCTTCGCCCCCGTGGCGCTGTTGAAGGGCCTCGCCAAGATCGTCCGGTCGTTCGTCACCTCGTCGGTGCTGCTGGCGGTGATGCTGCTCATCACCGGGCGGAGCCTCGAGTTGAACGTCCTGACGATCGTCGTCGTCGCGACGCTCAGCATCGTCTCGGTGCTGGGTCTCGGACTGGCCGCCGGCGGCGTGACCGTCCTCTACAAGCGGGTCGGCAACTGGCTCAACCTGCTCCAGTTCGGCTTTATCGTGCTGATCTCCGCGCCCGCGTTCGATCTCGGCTGGCTGCGATTCTTCCCGCTCGCCCAGGGCAGCGCGCTCCTCCAGCGGACGATGATCCACGACGTCCGCCTCTGGGAGTTCCCTGCGGTCGATCTCGCGATCCTGCTCGGGGTCGCCGTCGGCTACGTCGCGCTCGGCTACGCGATCTTCCAGTACGCGACCCGTCGGGCGAGACGGCTCGGCGTCCTCGGGGACTACTGACCCGCTTTCAGCCCGCCGGACCGACGGCATCCGGAACCGTCGCCCCCCGCCAGACTCTCCCCCGTGGCACCCGTTCGATTTCGTATGGCCCACGACAGGATCCACGCGCGGAAACCGACACACGACCTCGAGCGGTGGTCGGTCGGAACGATCGCCGCCATCGACCAACGGGACGGTCACGCCGTTTTCGAGGTAACCGCCGAGGGCGGCGAGTCGGTCGAACTCGTCGTGACGGTCGCGATCCGGGATCTCGTCCTCCGGCGACTCGATCTCGCGGCCGACGAGTCGCCGATCGGTGCCCGCGTCTGGTACCGCACCCGCGGCGGCTGACGGTCGCGGACCGATACCTAGTTTTCGGTGGCGACGGTACCGTGGGGCATGGTCGAGAGCCCGTTCGACGTGACGATCGAGGTTGGCGAGGTACTCGAGGCCGAACCGTTCCCTGAAGCCGAGAAACCCGAGATGACCAAGCTGTGGATCGACCTCGGCGACGAGGAGATCCAGTCCGCGGCGCAGTTGGACCACCATCACGACGCCGCCGACCTCGAGGGCCGGCAGGTGCTGTGCGCGACGAACCTCGGCTCCGTGCGGATCGCGGGGTTCAAATCGGAGGCGCTGACCGTCGGCGTTCCCAGTGAGGAGGGGTATCCCGTGCTGGTCTCGCCGGACGAGGACGTGCCGCTGGGCGGGTTGTTATACTGAATCCGGTCGGAACCTGAATGCTTAGTCCGCGACTTAGACGAAGGTAAAAACCCTTTATAACACCCGTTGCGTGGTTCAGACGAGCAATGGGCCAGAACGAATCGGACTCCGATTCGAAACCGAAGTCCGAATCTGGCAACGACAGCCTCCCTGTCGACGGTTCTAGATCGACAGCACGTCCCAACGGTTCTGAACCGGGCGAGCAGCAAACCCCGGCCGAGAAAGTCGATATCGCAGCTCTCGAGATAGTTCGAAAGGAGTCCCGTGAGGTACTCGACGAACAGATATCGCTGTTGGGTGATATCGATGACAAGGCTATGCGGACGGTCCGAACTGCGGTTCTCTTTATCGGCCTCGTTATCTCTGCGATTCAGATCAGTGGTGATTCGATAACGACCGAGGAGATCGGAACGTGGCCGTTCAGACTAACGACCAGTGGCGTCGTGTTTTTGCTCGCTTCCATCGTGGCGGGTATCTGGACGTATTCCGTCTCGGATCCGAGTTTCGGCGTGAGTAGTGACCATCGAAAAGACGTCGTTGCGGGCGGGTATACGGACCGTGAGTGGCTCCTTTTTCAACTAAACGAATACGACGAGTGGACCGAATCGATGCGGGAGACGAATCAGACTAACGTCGTCGGGCTACATACGACGCTTTTCTCGTTAGTCGCGGGCGTACTTTGCCTCCTGTTCTCGGCCGTTTTAACGCTGGACGGTAGTCCGGACGAGTTCTTCTACCCGACGCTGTTCACGACTCTCCTCGTACTTGGGATTGCCACAGTTTTATGGGTAGCGAGAAGGAAAGGATAGGTGAACATGGGCCGCTCACCGAAGACTAACCGCGAACTCGAACCGGAGCAGGGGCACAAGGGACCGGGAGTGCTGTCTGCCGTTCGGACTCGAGCGAATAACTTCATCAGCGGTCTCAGAAAGTAGCCCGCGCCGTTTTTTACGTACTTGACGGAGCATCGGGGTATCATACCGGATCGATGTCCGTCCTCGTCCCCGTCGCTGCCCGGCCACGTTCACCGCGGATCCCGCAGGGTTTTTGCGGTGGAGGGACAGTCACCGGATATGACCGAGGCGACGGGGATCGTCGGCGAGTTCTTCTCGCTCAAGGAAGACACCGACGCCGACCTCCTGACGATGCAGTGTGGCGATTTCTACGAGTTCTTCGGGGAGGACGCCGAACTCGTCAGCGAGGAACTCGACCTCAAAGTCTCACAGAAGTCCTCGCACGGTTCCTCCTATCCGATGGCCGGCGTGCCGATCGACGACCTGACGCCCTATCTCAAGGCCTTAGTCGAACGCGGCTACCGCGTCGCCGTCGCCGACCAGTACGAGACCGATTCCGGCCACGCCCGGGAAATCGTCCGCGTCGTGACGCCCGGGACCCTACTCGAGACGAGCGACGCCGACGCCCAGTACATGGCGGCGGTCGTCGACGGGGGCGAGGTCGGCGGGGCGAGCAGTGACGGCTACGGCCTCGCGTTCGCCGACGTGACGACCGGCCGCTTTCTCGTCGCCGACGCCGCCGACGCCGACGAGGCGCTGACGGAACTCTACCGATTCGATCCAGTCGAGGTCCTGCCCGGCCCCGAAGTGCGGACGGACGACGACCTGCTCGGGAAACTTCGCGAGCGCGTCGACGCGACGCTGACGCTCCACGAGACCGACGCGTTCGCGCCGAAACGCGGTGCCCACACTGTCCGTGAGCAGTTCGGAACCGAGACCGTCGACCGACTGTCAGTCGGCGAGCAGACGCTCGCGGCCGCCGGTGCGGTGCTTTCCTACGTCGAGGAGACCGGCGCGGGCGTGCTGGCCTCGATGACCCGCATCCAGGCCCACCACGGCGACGACCACGTCACCCTGGACGCGACCACCCAGCGCAACCTCGAGTTGACCGAGACGATGCAAGGCGAGCGCGACGGCTCGCTGTTCGCGACGATCGATCACACCGAGACCAGCGCCGGCGGCCGCCTGCTCAAAGAATGGCTCCAGCGGCCCAGACGGTCGCTCGAGACCCTCGAGGAGCGACAGGCGAGCGTCGACGCGCTCTCGACGGCGGCGCTGGCCCGCGACGAACTGCTGGATCACCTCGGCGAGGCCTACGATCTTGCCCGCCTCGCCTCGAAGGCCAGCCACGGCAGCGCCGACGCCCGGGATCTGGTTGCCGTCCGCGAGACGCTGGCCGTTCTCCCGGCCGTGGCCGAGACGATCGAGTCGACGCCGGCACTGGCCGACTCCCCCCTCTCGGCGATCGTCGACCGGCCGGACCGGGCGGCCGCGCGGGAACTGCGCGAGACCCTCGAGGAAGCCGTCGCCGAGGACCCCCCGTCGACGGTGACGCAGGGGGAACTCCTCCGGAAGGGGTACGACGCGGAACTCGACGAGGTGATCGAGCGCCACGAGGAAGTCAGGGAGTGGCTCGATACCCTCGCCGAGCGCGAGAAGCGCCAACACGGCCTCTCACACGTCACCGTCGACCGGAACAAGACCGACGGCTACTACATTCAGGTCGGCAAATCGGCCGCGGACGGCGTGCCCGACCACTACGAGCAGATCAAGACGCTGAAAAACTCCAAGCGGTTCACGACCGAGGAACTCGAGGAGAAAGAACGCGATATCCTCCGGCTCGAGGACCGGCGCGGGGACCTCGAGTACGAACTCTTCGCGGAACTCCGCGACGCGGTGGCCGAGCGGTCGGCACTGCTGCAGGACGTCGGCCGGGCCTTAGCGACGATCGACGCACTGGCGAGTCTGGCGACCCACGCCGCCGAGAACCGCTGGGTACGGCCGGAACTGCATCGGGGCGAGAACCTGACGATCGAGCAGGGTCGCCATCCGGTCGTCGAACAGACGACGGAGTTCGTGCCCAACGACGTCCGCATGGACGAGGACCGCGGCTTTCTGGTCGTCACCGGCCCCAACATGTCCGGCAAGTCGACGTACATGCGACAGGTCGCGTGTATCGTCCTGCTGGCCCAGATCGGGAGCTTCGTTCCGGCCGAGGCGGCCGAGATCGGCGTCGTCGACGGCATCTTCACTCGCGTCGGCGCGCTCGACGAACTCGCACAGGGCCGGTCGACGTTCATGGTCGAGATGAGCGAACTCTCGAACATCCTCCACACCGCGACCGAGGAGTCGCTGGTCATCTTGGACGAGGTGGGGCGGGGCACCGCGACCTACGACGGCATCTCGATCGCGTGGGCCGCCACGGAGTACCTGCACAACGAAGTGAAAGCGAAGACCCTCTTTGCGACCCACTACCACGAACTGACCGGCCTCGCGGAGAACCTCCCCCGCGTCGCCAACGTCCACGTCGCGGCCGACGAACGCGACGGCGAGGTGACCTTCCTCCGGACCGTCCGTGACGGCCCCACGGATCGGTCCTACGGCGTCCACGTTGCCGATCTCGCCGGCGTTCCGGACCCCGTCGTCGACCGCTCGAGGGAAGTCCTCGAGCGCCTACGCGAGGAGAAAGCAATCGAGGCGAAAGGCGGGGCCTCGAGCGAGCCGGTGCAGGCGGTCTTCGATCTGGGCAGCGGGACGATGCAGACCGAGTCCCAAGACCGGTCGCAGGCGGCGTCGACCGACGGTGGCCCGGCGGGCGAGTCGGCGACCGCGACCGATCCCGAGACCGAGGCCGTCCTCGAGGACCTCGAGTCGATCGACGTCAACACGACGCCGCCGATCGAACTCGTCTCGCGGGTCCAGGAGCTACAGGAGCGACTCGAGGAGTGACCTGGCCGCCGACGCCGCGTTCGATGTCGGAGAGCGAGAGGTAGCGATCGGTGTTCGGATGGGTTCCGAAAACGGAGCGGCTGAATCGACAGGTGGACATGCGCACTTATCGAAGAAGTCGGAGTGTTAGCAGAGCCACCATCGGACCGAGGAACAAAATCAAACCGACCCCAATAAGTAACAACTCACGCGGGAGAATAAGGTAAAGCAGCAGTACAAGGTTGCTAAGCAAAAGTACGATAATCAGATTAAGGCGGAAGATAATCGGTCTATCATTCATCGTACGACTATTTTAAATATATAATAATGTATATTTTTCGCATCACTTGCGTGCCCTGAATTGGATTGTTCTCCGGCTCCAGCGGAGGAACGCGAACCGGAAACTACTGGTGGCGGTCCCGTTCGAACGCCTCGAGCGGGCCCGTGTACGATCGCAGGACCGACAGAAAGCGCGAGCAGCATAGCGGGGCGGCGTACACGAGCTGGGTGGGCGGATCCGGGGGCGACACGACCGTCGATGCCACGCGACCGAGAGACGGCGAGGCCGTCGGCGATCGGTAGAACTTTGAGATACTGGGGCACTCGGTAGCACGATGCACGAAGCAGACTTCCACGTGGCGGGGAAGACCGCCATCGTCACCGGCGCGAGCCAGGGAATCGGCGAATCGATCGCGAAGACACTGGCCGCAGGCGGCGCGGACGTCGCCATCTGTTCGCGTTCGATGGATCGGGTCGGCCCGGTCGCCGAGGAGATCAACGACAGCGAGGCCGACGGCGAGGCGCTCGCGGTCGAGTGCAACGTCCGCGAGCGCGAGCAGGTCCAGAACCTCGTCGACGAGACGGTCGACGAGTTCGGCGATGTCGACATCCTCGTGAACAACGCCGGCGGGGAGTTCGTCGCCCCCTTCGAGGACATCTCCGCGAACGGCTGGGAGACCATCGTCGATCTCAACCTGAACAGCACGGTCCACTGCACGCAACTGGCCGGCGAGGTCATGCGCGAGGGCGACGGCGGGGTCATCATCAACATGTCCAGCGTCAACGGACAGCACGCCGCGCCCGGCGAGAGCCACTACGGCGCGTCCAAGGCCGCGATCATCCGCCTGACCGAGACGCTGGCCGTCGAGTGGGCCGAGTACGGCATCCGCGTCAACTGCATCGCGCCCGGCCTGATCCAGACGCCCGGCGTCGCCGAGACGCTCGGTATCGACAGCGAGGACATGCCGCCCCGCGAGGAGACCGACCGCCGCATCGGCTACGGCGAGGACATCGCCGATGTCGCGCAGTTCCTCGCCAGCCCCGCCGCCGCCTTCATGAACGGCGAGACCGTGACGGTGAAAGGCGTCCCGCGAGCCGGCAACTCGATGTCGCAGGACCTGGGCCTCGAGGACTGACGGCGTCGGGAACTCCGTCTCGCTTTCCCTCTGTCCAGGTGTCAGCCGCTGGCGGATCGATCCGGGGCGCCCCGCGGTAGCACGGACGGGTAACGAATATGTCGACCGGCTACCAAGTGTAGCCGATGGCGACTCCTGGGAACCCCGGCATCGACGTGGTTGCGGCCGTTGGCCTGTACGTCGCGGCGGTCGCAGTCGGCCTCGTCGCGCTCGGTGGAGTCGCCGCGGGGGCCTCGAGCGACGCTCTCGTCGCGCTGGTTCCGACCGCGTTCACCGCCGGCTTGCTCTGTGGGGCCATCGTCGCGCGTGTCACCGCCGACGCCGCGATCCGATTCGGTGCCTCGCGGTTGCGGACCGTCGCTTGTTGGGCGCCCACGTGGCTCGTCGCGGGCGGTGTCGGCGTCCGCTCCGTGACCGACACAGGCGCACGGGACTGGCAGCTGCTACTGCTCGGTATCGCGTCGGGTGCGGTCGTCCTCTCGGGCTGGCTGTTGTCGCGGACGACGCGCGACGCCTACGTCGGTGCGGTGATCGACGATCGCGACGACATGCTCGTCGACTGGACGTGGTATCAATCCGGGACCCACGCGTTCCTGATCGCCATCGGCCTCGCCCTGCTCGGGGTCGGAACGGCGGCCTCGCTCGTCGCCGGCACGTCCTCGTACCGGTTCCTCCTCCCATCGATCGTCTTCATCGTCCTCGGGTGGGCACCGACGCTCTCGATCCCGAACCCGGGCGGCGACGACCTGACGCTGTTCTCGGTCTCCGGGCTCGAAGGTGCCCGCGCCGACGTCCGCGCCTATCCCGACGGCATCGTCATCGAACCTCGTCACATTCCGTCGTACAGGCGGTTCGTCCCGTGGGACCGGATCGTCGACGTGCGAACGACCGCGGATCGACTCGTCCTCGAGCGCCGGTGGCGACCGGCCGTTCGCTGTGATCGGTCGGCGATCGAGGACGCCGAGGTCGTTCGCGACGCGATCGAGCGGGCGCGGCGGGGGACGGCCGATTCCCAAACCACAATTTAACGCCGTTCGAACGCGAGCCAAAACCATGAACGGACCGCGGACGAGGACCGATGGGAGCGCACCGGGATCCCCATCGAGTGCGCACGACGGGGACGAACGCCGACGGTACCGACGCCGCCGTACTCGAATCCAGCAATGACTACCGACCCACCCCAGGACGACACCGAGATCCACCAGTTAGACGAGGACACCGTCGCCCGGATCGCCGCCGGCGAGGTCGTCGAGCGACCAGCCAGCGCGGTGAAGGAACTCGTCGAGAACAGCTTAGACGCCGACGCCGACAGCGTCGACGTCACTGTCGAGGCGGGCGGCACCGACCTGATCCGGGTCGCCGACGACGGCCGCGGAATGAGCGAGGCCGACCTTCGGGCGGCCGTCCGCGAACACACGACCAGCAAGATCGACGGCCTCGAGGACTTAGAGTCGGGCGTCGCGACGCTGGGATTCCGCGGTGAGGCCCTCCACACGATCGGTTCGGTCTCGCGAATGACCATCCGCTCGCGGCCCCGCGGGAGCGAGGGTGCGGGGACGGAACTCGTCTACGAGGGCGGCGACGTGACCAGTGTCGAGCCGACGGGCTGTCCCGCTGGAACCACCGTCGAAATCGAGGACCTCTTCTACAACACGCCCGCCCGGCGGAAGTTCCTCAAGACGACCGCGACGGAGTTTTCCCACGTCAATCGCGTCGTCACCCGCTACGCGCTCGCGAACCCGGACGTCGCCGTCTCGCTGACCCACGACGGCCGCGAGGTGTTCTCGACGACCGGCCAGGGTGACCTCCAGGCCGCCGTCCTAGCTGTCTACGGCCGCGAGGTCGCCTCCTCGATGATCCCCGTCGAGGCCGACGCCGACGACCTCCCGCCGGGCCCCCTCGAGTCCGTCTCGGGGCTCGTCTCCCATCCGGAGACCAACCGCTCGAGTCGGGACTACCTCGCGACCTACGTCAACGGCCGCGCCGTCACCGCCGACGCCGTCCGCGAGGGACTCATGGGTGCCTACGGGACGCAACTGGGCGGCGACCGCTACCCGTTCGTCACCCTCTTCCTCGAGGTACCCGGCGGGGCGGTCGACGTCAACGTCCACCCGCGCAAGCGGGAGGTCCGTTTCGACGACGACGATGCGGTCCGCCGGCAGGTCGACGCCGCGGTCGAATCGGCGTTGCTCGAACACGGCCTGCTTCGCTCGCGTGCCCCGCGTGGTCGGTCGGCCCCCGGCGAGGCGCGGGTCCGGCCCGACGCGCGCGGAACCGGAGCCGGGACCGATCCGGCCGCTGCCGGTGGCGAACCCGCGACGCTCGAGGACGGCGTCGAAACGGCGTCGTCGGCGGCGACCGACTCGAGCGGGACCGAACGCGACGGTGACGACGATCTTGTCGAGCGGTCATCGACCGACGGGGCTGCGGACGCGAGAACGGAAACGGACGCCGGCGACCCCATCGCCGATCCGAGCGGCGCGGCCGGCGATCGGGCCGCGAGCGCCAACTCGGACTCGAGCGGGTCGACGCCTCCGACTGCGGCGGAGCCCGCTGGGGAGCCGGCGTCCGACACCGGCGGGTCCGCCGTTGACTCGAGCGAGACGGAGGGGGAGTCCGATCGGACGGCCACCACAGGAGCCTCGAGCGGGTCCGGGACGAATCGGGACCGCGACCACGATGCCGACCGCAAGTTCGACGCCGCGACCGAGCAGCGAACCCTGACCGGCGAGGCCGCGACGGGCAACGAAACCGCGTTCGACTCGCTGCCTGCTCTGCGGGTGCTGGGACAGCTCCACGACACCTATCTGGTCTGTGAGACCGACGACGGGCTCGTCCTGATCGATCAACACGCCGCCGACGAGCGGGTCAACTACGAGCGCCTGCAGGCGGCCTTCGCCGACGACGCCACCGCGCAGGCGCTGGCCGACCCCGTCGAACTCGAGTTGACCGCCGCCGAGGCCGAGGCCTTCGCGCAGTACAGCGAGGCGCTCTCGCGACTGGGATTTTACGCCGACCGGACCGACGACCGTACCGTCGCCGTGACGACCGTCCCCGCCGTCCTCGAGGAGACCCTCGAGCCCGATCGCCTGCGGGACGTGTTGGCCTCGTTCGTCGCGGGCGACCGTGAGGCGGGGGCCGAGACGGTCGACGCGCTGGCCGACGAGTTCCTCGGCGACCTCGCGTGCTATCCGTCGATCACCGGGAACACGTCGTTGACGGAGGGGTCGGTCGTCGACCTGCTCGAGGCGTTGGACGACTGCGAGAACCCCTATTCCTGCCCGCACGGCCGGCCGGTGATCGTCCGCTTCGACGAGGCCGAGATCGAGGATCGGTTCGAGCGGGACTATCCGGGCCACGGCGGCTGACGGAGAGGGTTAGCCGTCCGACGGTGCCCCCGGTGCGGCGTCGGCGAGCGGCGACGCGAGGAGGTACCCGACGGCGGTGACCGTGAGGAAACCGCCACCGAGCGCGGCGACGGCACCGGTCGGGGCCGCCCGGTCCGCGACGACGCCGGCCAGAGGCAGCAACGGCGCACGGACGAGCGCATTGCCCATCGAAACCCCGCTCAGGACGGTCGCCCGGCCGGCGTCGGGTATCCGGTCGTTGAGGAACTGTGCGACGAGCGGCTTCGAGAGCGCCTCGCTACCTTTCATACCGACGAAGACCGGAACCGAGAGCAACGGGACGGCAAGCGGTAGGAGAAACGACGCGGCGACACAGACCGGGAGCCACCGGAGCGCGTGCCGGAGTCCGAACCGCCGACGGACGGCCTCGGCGTAGTAGCTGCCGACGGCGGCCACGGCCGCGAACCCCGCGTAGACGAACCCGAGCAGCGCCGCCGGTCGGATTGCGATCCCGGCGACGGCGACGTTCTCGAGCGCCCCACCGACCTGTGCGCGGAGAACGTCGACCGTGATCGGCTGGACGTACGTGTCGGCCGCGTGTACGATGCCGAAAAACAGCGCGGCGTAGGCGACGACCGCCCGAATCAGGGGGACCGCGAGTCGCGCGGCGAGTACGGAGAGCGATTCGAAGACGCCGAGCCGCTCGTCCGTCTTCCCGGAGTTCGCGGCCGCCCCCTCGAACCGCGAATTTCGCGGCATGGCGAGGACCACCAGCACGCCGACCGCGTTGAGCAACGCCGAGGCGACGAAGGGAGCGGTCGGGTGGACGACGTAGAGGAAGCCCCCGCCGATCATCGTGACGGCCGACGTCCACTGGTGGACGGCCCCGCCCCGGCCCCGTACGCGTGTGAACCGTCGCGATTCGGACGGTTCGTTCTCCGCTCTGTCGCCGCCGAGTGCGTCGTAGAGCCACGCATCGGCGGTCCCGCTCTGGAGCGCCATCGAGAGCGCCCAGAGTGCGTACAGTACCGCGAACTCGAGGAAGGCGTCGGCGACGACGAATCCCGCCGTCGAGGCGGCCATCGAGAGCATCCCTGCTCCAAGAACGAGCCGACGGCCGTACCGGTCGGCGACGTAGCCCGTCGGGACCTCAAGCGAGACGACGAGAACCGCGGACATCGCACTCAACGTCCCGATCTGGACGTAGGTGAGACCGTTCCACAACAGAAAGAGGGTAAACACCGGCCAGATGAATCCGACCGAGTCGGCCATCTGGTACAGGTAGTAGGGGATAGCGACCGAGCGCCCTCCGCGAACTCGCGACATCGTCGTCCCATACCTACTGCCGAGCCCGGAAATACGCTCGCGAACGCGAGTTTTAGTTGGAGATTTAACACTCCTGTGGGCGCCACGGCGGCAGGATTATTGCAGCGTCGGGACGACGTTCGAGGCATGGATCGCGAGCGGACGGAGCCGGCGCCTGACGATCTCGTTCCCGCCGACGCCTTCTCCCTGCTCGGACACGACCGCCGAGTCGACATTCTGCGGGCGCTTCTCGAGGCGAGTCGCACGGGGGACGAGTACCCCGCGTCGTTCTCGACGCTGCGCGAGCAGGTGGGTGCCGAAGTGAGCGCGCAGTTCAACTACCACCTCGGGGAACTGACGGGGCACTTCGTCAGGCGGACGGACGACGGATACGAACTCCGATACGCGGGCTGGGCCGTGGCGACCTCGATCCTTGAGGGGACGTACAACCGGCGGGCCGCATTCGGCCCCGAAGGGATCGACGGCCGCTGTCCGCACTGCGGGGCGGAGACACTCGTCGCGTCGTACCGCGAGGAGTGGCTTACCATCGAGTGCGGCGCCTGCGATGACCGACTCGTCAGGTACCCGTTCCCACCGGGTGGGCTCGAGTCCCGCACGTTACCGGACGTCCTCGAGGCGTTCGATCGGCGCGTTCGGTCTCACGTGGCGCTTGCCCGTGATGGGGTCTGTCCGGCCTGTACGGGGCCGATGGCGGTCACGGTTCCGTCGCTGGTCGACGGTGACGCCAGTGCCGACTCCGACGGCGACGACGCGGCCCCCGAGGACGATCCGATCGCGACGTTCCGCTGTCGCCGGTGTGGCAATCGCCTTCGACCGGAACCGGGGCTGGTCCTCCTCGAACACGAACGCGTCGTTCGGTTCGCCGCCGAGCGCGGCCGCTCGCTTTCGGCGACGCCGTTCTGGGAACTCGAGTGGTGCGTCTCCGGAGACGCCGCATCGGTAACGGCGACGGAGCCGTGGCGGTGTACGGTCTCGATCCCCGTCGGGGACGAGTCGTTGCTGATCACCGTCGACGACGAGTTCGCGGTTCAGTCCGCGACGGTCGAGAGCGCCGAACCTGCCCGGTAGCGGTACGCTCGGTTTTATTTTCCGGCGACGCCTCGACCGCCGTCGTCGCCGTCCGTCTTCCCGTCGGCCCGCTCGTCCGAATCGGGGTCGGGGTTCTCGCCGCTCGAGGCGGGCGCGTCGGTGAGAGTCATCGTACGCCGCTTCTCGTGGTAATAGAGCCAGCCCGTACAGACGAACGCGATCGCGCCGGCGACGGTGGCGATCCCGAACGCGATCCGGTAGCCGGTCTCCGTGTAGACGCGGACGCCGCCGACGAGGTCGCCAGTCCAGTAGGCGTCGAGCGCTCGCCCCATCAGGGTCGGGAAGATCGCCGCGCCGGTGAAGGCCGCGGCGTTCGTCGCCCCCGTCGAAATCCCGCTGGCACTGCTGGGGTGGCGTTCCTGAACGACCGAGTACCCCAGCACGAACGCGCCGAGCATGATCCCCGCGAGCAGAAACACCGCGCCGACGACCGGGAGCGGCGGGTTCCCGACGACCGCGAGCAGGGCGAGACAGGCGGTGTAACACGCCCCGCCGACGACCATCAGTTCGATCCGGCGCTCGAGGCGGTCGGCCAGCCAGCCGACGGCGGGCGGACCGACCATCAGCCCGAGCCCGCCAAGCAGGGTCAGCGTGGAGGCTCTGGTCACCGTCACGTCGTAGGTCTGGACGACGTAGGGGACGCCCCACAGTCCGAACAGGGTGATGTTCACTCCGGTCGAACAGAACAGCATGACGCTGATGACCCAGAGCCAGCGGTCCCGGAGGACGGCGGCGAGATGCGATTTGAGCTGCGCGTTCGTCAAGACCTCCTGTCCGGGGACGCCCTCGAGCGGTTCGAAGCCTGCGGCGCTCGGGGAGTTTCGGACGAGGGCGAAGGCGACGCCGGTCATCGCGAGGCCGAGGACGCCGAGCCCGGCGACCGTCGATCGCCAGCCGAACCGCCCGACGGCGAGCGCGAGCGGCGTCGTCGCGAAGACGCCGCCGAAGCCCGCGACGGCGAAGGTCGCGCCGCTCATCGTCGCGAACTCGTCGGTGCGGTACCAGTTCGCACAGAACCGGAGGACGCAGACGAAGATCACGCTCCCCCCGAGGCCGATCAGTCCGCGGGCCAGCGTCGCCGCGAGATAGCCCTCAGCGACGGAAAACCAGACGACGCCGACGTTCATCACGATCGCGCCGCCGGTGGCCGTCTGTCGGGGCCCGATCCGGTCGGCCAGCAGGCCCGACGGGATCTGCATCGCCGCGTAGACCCAGAAGAAGACGGCGTGGAGCGTCCCCAGTTGTGCCCCGGTCGTCCCGAAGGCGGCCATCAGATCCTCCGAGAGGACCGCCGTCGAGAGCCGGCTGACGTTGACCAGCAAGAAGAGGACGCTCAGGATCGCCCACAGGAGCCACCGACGCCGAAGCGGATCGTGCCAGAATCGCATTACGCTGGAACTCCTCCGCGGAGCGTGGAAAAAGTTAACAAACCGGAAACGCAGCCCGTATTGACGAACCGCTCATCGGTACCGGCCCGAAGCCGCCACCGGTAGGTACCTCGAGTCCGCAGTCGAATCCATGACGACTCCGCGCGAACTCGACGGCGCGAACGCCGGCGGCCAGTTCGTCCGGACCGCGCTCGCGCTGTCGGTCCGCACGAACGAGCCGGTCCGCCTCGAGAACGTCCGCGGCGACCGGCCGACGCCCGGGCTTCGCCACCAGCATCTGGCGGTCCTCGAGACGCTGGCCGAGGTCTGTGACGCCGACGTTTCGGGCGCGGAACTCGGCGCGGAGACCGTTGCGTTCGACCCCGGACTCGAGGGACATGGCGGACTCGAGGGCGGCGAGTACGCCGTCGACATCGGAACCGCCGGCAGCGCGACGCTGCTTTGCAATGCACTCTTGCCGCTGGCGACGGTCCTCGAGTCGCCGCTATCGGTCACGGTCACCGGCGGGACGGACGTGGCGTGGTCGCCACCGCTTGACTACCTGCGGCGCGTGAAACTCCCGCTCGTCCGGCGGTTCGGCCTCGAGGCGACCTGCGACGTCGACCGTCGCGGGTTCTACCCCGAGGGCGGCGGCGAGGTCACGCTTCGGCTCGAGCCGTCCGCTCTCGAGCCGATCGCCCTCGACGAGCGGGGCTCGCTCGAGGCCCTGCGGCTCTATTCGGCCGAGTCGGAATCGCTTGCCGACCGCGACGTCGCCCACCGGCAGGCCGAGGGAGCGCTCGAACGGCTCGATTCGGACGCCCCCGAACTCGCAACGCGGCGCGAAACCGCCGTGGACAGCCCGTCCCCGGGCTCCGCGATCGTGATTCGCATCGATCACGGGACCGGGATCGCCGGCGTCTCCGCCCTCGGCGAACGCGGGAAACCGGCCGAGCGGGTCGGCGAGGAGGCGTCCGACGCCGCGAACCGCTTCCTCGCAGGGGCGGCCCCCGTCGATCGACACATGGCCGACCAACTGCTTGGCTTCCTCGCGCTCGCGGGCGGCCGACTGCGGATCCCGGCCGTGACCGACCACGTCGAAACCCGGTGTGAGCTGCTCGAGGCGTTCGGGGCCGAGATCGACCTCGAGGACGACGGCGAGACGACGCTCGCCTCGGTCTCGTCGCCGTTGAACGGGGTTCCGTAGCGCGTGGCTCCGGGGTCACGGCCGTTCTCGGTTCAACAGCCCCGTTAGCACGACCAGCAGGGAAATGACGAGAATACCCGCTCCCGTGACCGCGAGTGCGAACTGCGGAGCCGCAGGATCGAACTCCGGGGCCGCGAGCAGTAGCGTTCTCAGGTAGGACATCAGTCGATTCCACACGACGGTGGCGATGACCACCGTGATCGCGAGTCCCAGAAAGAGAAGTTGGTAGTCGAACCACGTTTTAAGTCCGTCTGACGACACCATCCGGAGACATGTTCGAATAGCAACGTTATAATCGTTCGGCCGACGCGACATTTGGTAGCGTAAAGCGTCAGTCGATTCCCGCGCCACCGAAGGTGATTCGCGGTCCGAGCGAAACCCTCCCCTCGGTTCAGCGTGATTCTGCGCTGACAGACCGCCACAACTTATAGCAACGCCGTTCGTTGGCTGGAGTATGACCGAGGGACACACCGACCGTCGCGGCCGTACAACTCGGGGGGCCGACCGGTGAGCGACATCGTCACCTTCGGTGAGACGATGCTCCGGCTCTCGCCGCCGGGTAACGAGCGCCTCGAGAACGCCGACGAGTTCGAGGTCCGGGCCGCCGGGGCCGAGAGCAACGTCGCCATCGCGGCCGACCGGCTCGGCGCGTCGGCGACCTGGCTGTCGAAGGTGCCCGAGACGCCGCTGGGTCGCCGGGTCGTCAGCGAACTCCGGGGCCACGGCATCGAGACGGATGTGACCTGGAGCCACCGGGGCCGACAGGGAACCTACTACCTCGAACACGCCGGCAAACCCCGCGGGACGAACGTGATCTACGATCGGGAGAACACGGCGGTCTCGACGGCGAAGGTCCGCGACATCGACATCGACAAGATTCAGAACGCGCGGGTCTTTTTCACGACCGGGATCACGCCAGCGCTCTCCTCGACGCTGCGGGATACGACGCTCAAGTTGCTCAAAGCGGCCCGAAAGGGCGGGACGACCACCGCCTTCGACTTCAACTACCGTCGCAAGCTCTGGTCGCCCGACGAGGCTCGAGAGACGCTGACCAAGCTGTTCCCCGGCATCGACGTCCTCGTGATCGCCGCCCGCGACGCGCGGACGGTCCTCGGATTCGAGGGCGACCCGCGACAGTTGGCACACAAACTCGGCTCGCAATACGATTTCACGACCGTCGTCGTCACCCGCGGCGAAGAGGGTGCGGTCGGCTGGCACGACAGCGTCGTCCACGATCACGCGGCCTACGAGACCGACACCGTCGATCCCATCGGCACCGGCGACGCCTTCACGGGTGCGTTCATCGCCCGTCGACTCGACGGCGACAACGTCCCGACCGCCCTCGAGTACGCCGCCGCGACGGCCGCACTCAAGCGGACTATCCCCGGTGACGTCGCGCTGGTCACCGCCGACGAGGTCGAGGCCGTCGTCAAAGAGCAGGATAGGGACATCTCGCGGTAGTCGGCCGGTAACTGTTCGCTCGGTCCGAAGTCACGGCGCGGCGACCGTAACGAACGGCTGGGGGTCGGGCCTCGCTTTTTATCGACCGCTGTACTACCTCCGGCCGTGAGTCGAACCGTTCGTCCGGCGACGGTCGACGACGTCTGGGTCGTCCACGGGATCGCACGCGAGAGTTGGCACGCCGCCTACGACGACATCCTCGGCCCCCAGCGGGTCGATACCGTCGTCGACGAGTGGTACGCGCTCGGCGACCTCGAGTCGTCGATCGCGGCGGCGACGGACCGTGAGGATGCTGCCTTTCTCGTGGCCGAAGGATCGACCGACGACGGCGAGGACGGGACCGGGACGGGCGCGGACTGTCACGGGTTCGCCCACGCGGTCCCGTGGCCGGAGGACACCTCCGTGGCGTTTCTCGCCCGCCTCTATGTCCACCCGGCCGTCTGGAGCGAGGGCGTCGGCACCGCCCTGCTCGAGGCGCTCGAAACCGCCCTCGAGAGGACCGCCGACCGGCTCCGACTGGCGGTGCTTGCAGCCAACGATGTCGGGATTGCCTTCTACGAATCGCGGGGGTTCGACCGCGTCGGCACTCGACCGTCGGATCTAGGTGAGGGGCTCGAGGAACACGTCTACGAACGGCGGTTCGACGCCGACTGAGCCGGTCGTTCGCGCCACCGCAACTCGTCCCCACTGAACGGGAGAAAACTGGACGGTTTCCGGCTGCTACAGTGTCTTCTCCGCTTCCTCGTCGTCGACCACTTCGATCCCGCGGTTATTGACCGCCATCGGATCGAGGCCGACCTCCTGCAGGAAGTCCTTGTACTCGCGCTCGCACTGCTCGGCGTCTTTCTGCTTGTCGCTGGCCCGATCGCAGAGTTCGACGAGGTTCTCCGGCACGTCGTTCTGGTAGACGATCCAGTGGTTGATCAGGTCGCTGAGCCGCCGGATGGGGCTCGTGAAGTGGCCATAGATCTCGAAGTTCAGCGCGTGGTGGCCGCCGAAGGGGTCGTTCATGTATGTTGGTGGACAAATTTTATAGCCACAGGTGCGATTACCATAGGTATGAACTCTGAAGAGAAAACGGCCACCGATGGTGGTGCAACCCCTGGTATCGACCAGGAACAACTCTATACTACTGTCTATTCCGCAACGAAAGATGCGATGCTAGCGACGGTTGCCACAGTCGTGTACTTGGGACTCGCAGCGTTCTTCGTCTTCGGTGGTATAGACCTCGCGTTTTCTAACTCGGGGACGTCCAGTCTCGTCTGGGGGTTAGGCGTAAGTGTGATCGGATTCGTCATCGCCGCGGAGGCCACGGGTGTCACATCCCTGTTGAGTCGCTTTCGGTGAAGAATGGGTCCATCTTAGCGCGGCCGTGGTGACATGTGGCACGCAAGAAGTTAATTTGACAGCAAATTTGCCGCGCGAGCGGGGCATCGCATGACAACCAACCGAATCACGCGTTAACGTACCCGCTTCCCGGTGTAATCGCACAGTACCGAACACGGGCGCTCACGAAGGAAGTTCTGACAACGAAAGCTGGTCAGATCGTCTTCTCGGCGTCCTCGCCTGCTCGCAGCTCGCTACGCTCTCCGCTCGCTGTGCCGAGGTCCTCGAAAATCGGATATTTTCGGGATCACGAGACGGCGTTGCCGTCTCGGACGACCTCCCTCACAGCGTCTTCTCGGCCTCGCTCTCGTCCACGACTTCGATCCCGCGGTTGTTGACCGCCATCGGATCGAGGCCGACCTCCTGCAGGAAGTCCTTGTACTCGCGCTCGCACTGTTCGGCGTCTTTCTGCTTGTCGCTGGCCCGATCGCAGAGTTCGACGAGGTTCTCCGGTACGTCGTTCTGGTAGACGATCCAGTGGTTGATCAGGTCGCTGAGCCGCCGGATCGGGCTCGTGAAGTGGCCGTAGATCTCGAAGTTCAGCGCGTGGTGGCCGCCGAAGGGGTCGTTCATGTACCGCGCTCGAGGCATGACCTTCATCACCGCCCACTGGATCTTGTCCAGTTGGCGCTCGGGCGCGTCCTCGAGCGTCGCGTTAACGGCTTTTCGGGGATCGTCCCACGTGCTGCCGGGGATCGAGACGCCGTCGAGGTCCTGAATCTCCCGCAGCGCTTCGGACCACTCGTCGGGGCTGGGCTGAGGGTGGACCCGGTACATGGCCGAGACGCCGCGGTTCCACATGAGTTCGTGCGTGACGGCCTTGTTGGCCTTCAGCATGCACTCCTCGATGATGGTGTGGGCGCGGTCGCGGGCCGGGTTCAGGACGAGCGAGCCGTCTTCCTTGCGCTGTTCGTGCATCTGCTCTGCGAGATCGTAGACCAGCGCGTTCTCCTCGTGGAGGTCGGCGTCGGGCTCTTCGAGCCGGCTTTCGGCCTCGGCGTAGGTGAGCCGCTCGTCGGACTCGATGACCGATTTGTAGATCTCGATGTTCTCGTAGGTCAGGTTCTCCTTGTCGAGGTGCATCTCGACGGTGTGGGCCAGTCGGTCCTCGTTGGGAACCAGCGAGCAGACCGTCTCGGCCAGCACCGGCGGCAGCATGTGGACCGTGTAGCCGGGGAGATAGACCGTGTTGCCCCGCTCGACGGCCTCGTCCCACATGGCCGTCTCCGGGTTGACGTAGTGGGTCACGTCGGCGATGTGAACCCAGAGGACGTACTCGTCGTCGCGTTCCTCGATCGAGAGCGCGTCGTCGAAGTCCTGGGCATCGATCGGGTCCGTGGTCCACGTCGTCAGATCGCGCAGATCCTTCCGCTCGTCGATCTCCTCCTCGATCTCGGCCGTCACGCCCTCCGTCCGGGCCTCGGCCTCCTCCAACACTTCCGGGGGGAACTCGTCGCGCAACTCGAACTTCTCGAATAAGTCCTCGCGCTTGTTCTCGAGATGGCGCGCGAGATCTTCGGAGACCTCGACGGGACCTTGCCCTTCCACGGTCCCGGCTTCGGCCTGTGCGTCGTCACTCATGCCGAGGGCTACGCACGTAAGAGTGAAAGTCGTGTCGGGATCGGCCCCGCTCGGAACCGCCGACCGGGTGGCGGGGCGTGTCGGGCCAAGCGCGCCCGCTTACCGCTGGGACCGGACGATCCGCGACCGACTGCGGGACAGGGCGGTCAGATGGCCGGCGTCCTCGAGGACGGTCAACTCTCCGTCGGGTAACCGCTCCCGAAGGCGGCGGGCCCCTCGAAGGGGCGCGTTCGCGTCGGCGTCGCCGTGCCAGAGTCGGACCGTGTGATCGATATCCGACGGCGAGAACTCCCACTGCGTCGCCACCAGTCGCGTCTCGGTGACGAACCCGTCCCGCTGTGTCCCGACCCCCTCGAGGAAATCGCGCCGAACGCGCTCTGCCATCGCCGGCGGGATCTCGGTGCGCTCGGCCGCCGTCGTATACTGCGAGAGGACGACCGCGGGCGGCGTCCGTTCGACGAGTCGGGCCTGGACGCCGAGTAACCCGCTCAGCAGGCGGGGCGTCCGCCGCGCGAGCGATCCGAGCAGGCGCTGGACGACGGGGAGATCTGCCGCGAGCGACGGCGGCGGCGCGCCCGAGACGATATCGATCTCCGTCACGAGATCTCCCCGCGTCGCTGCGACCGCGAGTGCGTGGGGTCCGCCGCCGGAGAACGCGACGATCCCGGCCCGAGAGACGCCCTCAGCCTCGAGGACCGCAGCGACGGTCGCGCCGGTGTCGGCGACGTCGCGGTCGGGAACGGGCGACGAGCGTCCGTACCCCGGCCGGTCCGGGACGAGGAGCCGAACACCGTTTTCCCGCGCCTGGTCGTCGAACAGGGCACCGAAGCGGCGCGAGCCGGGTGTACCATGGAGGGCGACGACCGGCGTCCCGTTCGGGTCGCCGTAGTCGGCGTACGCGACCCGCCTCCCGTCGGCCTCTGTAACGATCGTCGGTGGATCTGCCCCGCGGCCGTCGTCTTCGGCCGAGGCATCCGATCGCGACTGTGTCATCGGTCGAGCGTTGTCGCCCGATCCGGGAGTGACTTCTCCCGGACCCATGCGGTCTTTTAATAACTCTCGGCGACATCGGCCGACGATGAGACGGGTTTCGTTCAGCGTGACGTTTCCGGACGGGGTCGCACACCCGCTCCATCGACGGCTCGTGGCGACGGATGGCGTGTCGCGGGTAGAACTCCTGATGTGGGGGCCGATGGGGACCGTGACGACGCTGTTGTGGTGTGACGGCGGGCCCGCCGCGACCGCCGACCTGCTGGCCGCCGTCGAGAGCGTCACCGCGACCGAGTTCGTCGAGCGCGACGACGGGACGTACGCGTTCGTCCACCAGACGACCTACGAGTTCGAGGCGGCGATCCTTACGCTCGTCGAGGACGCGCGAATCGTGTTCCTGCCGCCGGTCACGTTTCGCGACACCGGTGCGGTGGCGTTCGAGGCCGTCGGACGAGCCGACGCGCTGACCGATTTCTACGACGAGCTGACCGAACTGGGCGAGGGGACGATCGAACGCGTCCGCGAGTTCGACCGTCGGGCGGCGGCCGGGCTGACCGACCGCCAGCGGGCCGCCCTCGAGGCCGCCGTCGCCGTCGGCTACTACGACGTTCCGCGGTCGGGCTCGGTCGCGGACGTCGCCGCCGAACTGGACTGTGCCGGCAGTACGGCCGGCGAACTACTGCGGAAAGCGGAAGCGACGCTCGTGACGGACGCCATCGACACGGGGTAGCGACGTTCCGACTGCGACGCCGCTTACGACTCCTCCTCGAGCGGCCCGTATCGCTCCTCGACCGCCGTCAGGTAGCTCGCGAGAAAGCCCGCCCGGTCCCGCCGCCCGGCCTCGATCTCGACCAGCAGATCCTCGAGGTCGTCCCGCGGGTGATGACACAGCTCGCGGTGACAGGACTTACAGAGGTGTTCGAAGGTCTTGTCCGCGCGGTCCCAGCGATCCCCGTGTTTGTCGTACTCGCGGGCCTCGTCGCGCGGACACTCGGTGCCACAGGCGAGACAGGTGACGGTCTCGGTTCCCGACCGAGCGGGCCACATACGCGGTCCGACGGGGTGGACCCACTTAGCAATTGGTACGCCCCGCGGCGTCGCCCGGCGGCTCGAGGGTCCGGAACGGGTCTTTTATTTCCGGACCGCTCGTTGGGCCGGACATGCAGGTCAAATCCCGACACCACCTCCGCAGCGACGCGGTCTCGGCCCTCGAGGACACGCTCGAGGCACAGCTGGGCGTCTCCCCCGAGGGCGACGCCTACGAGCGCGTCGAGTTCGAGGACACCGACTGGGAGGTCGTCCTCATCGACGGCGAGCCGCAGGTCGCGTACTTCGACGAGGAACCGTTCCTGACGGTCCGGGGAGCCAACGCCTACGATCCCGACAAGCGACTCGTCACCGTCGACGCGGGCGCGGTCTCGTTCGTCAGCGACGGGGCCGACGTGATGCGGCCCGGAATCACCGAGGCCACCGACGACATCTCGCCGGACGATCTGGTCGTCATCGCCGAGGAGTCCCACGGCAAGGTCCTGGCCGTCGGCCGCGCCCGCGTCGACGGATCGGAGATGGCCGGCAACGAGGGGAAGGTCGTCGACTCGCTGCACCACGTCGGCGACGACCTCTACGAGTTCACCGGGTGAGTCGGTCGGGTCATGCGGCGGCGAGAGCGCGCGTTTCCCCATCGACCCAAAACTCTGCTACGAATCCGTTCAAATTCCTCGGTTAGCGGGAGATAGTGCTAGCAATACTAGGATCTAGAAGACGTATGTCCACAGGACCTATATACTGTCGTGCGGTCTCATGTCCCATGATCCGGACGACGGTCGAAACGGTCGCCCTCCGATCACCCCCGACGATCGCACCGACGACCCCGGTATCCGAAGCGGCGCGGCGACTCCGCCGTCCGGGCGTGTCCGCGCTCCCGGTTCTCGAGGACGGCTCGCTCGTTGGTATCGTCACCGGGTCGGATATCGTCGCACTGGTCGCCGAGACGGACGACCGGCCGGCCGTTCGGGAGTTCATGTCGAACCCGGTGACGACCATCGGCCCGACTGCGACGCTGTCCGCGGCCGCCGAACGGATGCGAACCGCCGGGGTCAGACAGCTTCCCGTCGTGGCCGACGGTCGGTACCGCGGGCTGCTCGCCGCGCACACGCTGGCACCGTACCTCTCGCGGCATCGACTCGAGATCGAGTGGGACGACGAGCCGCTCCGGGTCGATCGGTCGGCCGAGTCCGGTCTCACTGCGGGCGACTGAGTACCCACCGATCGCCGCTCGGCCGGCGCTCACTCGCCGCTTTCCGCGAGGTCGTCGGCCTCGTAGGCGCCCTCGTACCGGGCGAGGGTGTCCCGGTAGCCCCGGACCGCGAGGTCGTAGGTCTCCCGCAGGTCCGCGATCGGTGTCTCGGTCGCGTCGATCCGCAGGTCGTTGTACGGCGGCTCCACCGGGTGCGACTCGGTCGTCTCGACGACGACCGCCGCGCTCTGGACCGACAACTCCTCGCGTTTGTCTCCGCCCTCGCGGTCGCCGGCGGCGAGCGCGTCGATCAATCGCTTCGCGAGCGGGTCGGTGTCGACGTCCGTGGTGACGGCGTCCGGACCGGTCGAGGGGTCCGGTTCGTCGCGAACGGCGGTCGCCTCGTAAGCCTCCGCGGCCGCCTCGAGGACCGCGGGACCGGTCAACAGGTTGCCGGCGACGGTGTAGGTCTCGCCCTCGCGGTGGCCGTACCAGTCGCCACACTCCTCGCCGGAGAAGGTAAACGTCGTCTCCCGATCGACCCCGTGGAGCTGGCGCTGGGGTGCGCCCTCGTCGGCGTTGAGCAGGGACTCGAGGACGTCGTCGACCGCCAACCCGTCGTCGATGTAGGCGATCCCGCGCTCGCCGAGTTCGACGTTGACCAGACTCTGGGTCGCGACGGCACCGTGTTCGCTGACGAAGGGACAGAGCGTCCCGACACCCGGGAGTCGCGTCGTGACCGCAACGCCGAACCGGTGGTGGCGCTCCCCGGATTCGGTTTCGTACGGTTCGTGGACGCAGATGCTAAACGTCATCGTTTGAATCGCTACGGTGAAGGAATTAAAAACCCACGGACGGCCCAATCGGACCGCTCGCCGGTCCGACCGTCCACCCCACTGGCCGCCGGGACGAACCGATCGAACCGTCCGACTGTCCCGACTGAACGACCGTAATCGACCGACGACGGTCCGGCTGTGACGACCGTGTCTGACGTAAGAACTATACAGACAGCGACGGACGCACACACCTATGGGATTGATGAGCAAAATTCTCGGCGGGAACCAGTCCCGCACCGTCGAGGACTACGCCGAACTGAACCTCGAGGACGTCGACGCGGGGTCGGCCGAGGCGACGATGCAGGTACACATCGCGGAGGTCGGCAGTCAGGCCGACGCGATCGACATCAAAGACGCCGTCTACGACGGCGACATCGTCATCGCGGACATCACGCGGCTCCGGACCGAGGACAGCACGGTCGAACACGTCATCGACGAACTGCGGCAGGTGGCCCAGGAGGTCGACGGCGACATCGTCCGAAAGGGCGACGATCAGATGATCATCACCCCGACGGGCGTCCGGATCAGCCGCGAGAAGCTCGGCCAGAAGCTCTGAGGGACGGGGCTGCCGAGCCCGTGACCCAGTGTCGAACACCCCTTCGTGGTCGGTATCGTCTCGCTGCTTTTCGGCACCGTCTTTCGGTTCGGCTCGAGTTCGGACTCTCGCTGTGTTACCCGTGGCGAACCGCCGATCGACCGAACGGACGCGTCGATGTCGCGACCGGCGATTGGTCGGTCCAGCCCGGCGATCCGTCCGACAGAGGCGGACATTTCTGCCGATTCCGGCGACGGAGCCGTCCGATGGCCACTCGAGCGAGAGGGCTCCCGAGTCGCGAGATCCATTCGACGGGGCGAATAAAATCAGGACATACGAAGGGTAATAGTTCTGTCAGGAGTGGCGACGGCCCGCTGCCGTGGTTCCGGAGCGACGGTACTGTTTACCCGGACGCGTAGCTGAAAGGGGAGTCGGCTACAACCGACGGGTACACCATGAGTACGACAGTATCGAACGTTCGACAGGAACGGTCGGCGAGCGGTCGATCGGCCCGGTCCGGTCGCCGCGGCCGCACCGATCGCGACCGCGCGGGTGATCGTGCGTGAGCTTCGGCCCCGCGGTCGTCTCGCCGTCGTGGCTCGAGGCCCACCGGGAGTCGGAGTCGGTCGTCGCCGTCGACGTCCGGGAGCGGCGCGACTACGAGGAGTTGGGTCATCTCCCCGGCGCAGTCAGCGTCCCGGGCGGTCGGTTCCGCGATCCCAGCAGCGTCGCGGCCGGGAAACTGCCGACGGCCGACGACTTCGCCGACCTGCTCGGCGAGGCCGGCATCGACCCCCACGACACCCTCGTCGCCTACGGTGGCGACCCCGCGCTCGCGGCCCGCTTTCTGGTGACCGCACTGGTCTACGGTCACGAGGGGAGTCTTTACCTGTTAGACGGCGGCCTCGAGGCCTGGCGCGACGGCGACGACCGCTCGCTGACCACGGACGTCCCCGACCGCGAGCCGACCGACTACGAGGCCGCGCTGTGCGAGGACGCGCCGCTGGTCGACCGAGACGCGGTCGAGGCGGCCGTCGAGGGCGACGCCGTCCTCGTCGACACCCGGACCGCCGCCGAGTACGAGCAGTCCCGCATTCCGGGAGCCGTTCACCTCGATTGGGAAGACCTGCTCGAGGACGGCCGGCTCAAGTCCGAGGACGACCTCGAGGCCCTGCTCGCGGAGCGGGGGATCGAACCGGACGAGCGGATCCTGCTGTACTGTAACACGGCCCGGCGGCTCAGTCACACGTTCGTCGTCCTCCGACACCTGGGCTACGAGGACGTGGCCTTCTACGAGGGGAGTCTCACCGACTGGGTGCGAGCCGAGGCGCCCGAGTGGGACCCCGTCGAGCTACAGGAACAGGTCCGTCACTACGCCGACAACGGCGGCTTCGAGGCGATGGTCGACGAGCTGGGCGAGGACGTCCTCGGTCGGCTGAAGCTGATCGGGCTCTACC
The DNA here is from genome assembly GCF_041821105.1 of Natrinema sp. H-ect1. NCBI lineage: Archaea > Methanobacteriati > Methanobacteriota > Halobacteria > Halobacteriales > Natrialbaceae > Natrinema > Natrinema sp. H-ect1. The sequence goes on from NZ_JBGUBA010000002.1 coordinate 488,604, forward strand.
ACCAGAAACAGCGGGGCTACTTCATGTTGCGGACACGGGCCCCCGGCGGACGCCTCACCGCCGAACAGGCCCGGACCATCGGCGAGGTCGCCGACGAGTTCGCCCGGGCCCCCGCGGAATACGGCGGCCCCGACCAGAACCCGGTCTTCGGCGACGGCTATCTCGACGCCACGACCCGGCAGGACGTCCAGATGCACTGGATCGAGATCGAGGACATCGCCGAGATCTGGGACCGTTACGACGCGGTCGGGCTCTCGACGATGCAGGCCTGTGGCAACTCGGTCCGGAACGTCGTCGGCTGTCCCGCGGCCGGGCTCGACCCCGACGAGACCGTCGACATCGAACCCGTCGTCGAGCGGGTGAGCCAGCGGTTCCTCGGGGACCACCACTACGCCAACCTCCCCCGGAAGTTCAAGGTCAGCGTCACGGGCTGTCACGAGGACTGCGCCCGGTCGGGCATCCAGGATCTCGGGCTGACGCCCGCCCGGAAGGACGGAAAAGACGGGTTCGTCGCGCGGGTCGGCGGCGGCCTCTCGGACGGTCCCCGCGTCGCCAGCGACATCGACCTCTTCGTCGAACCCGACCAGGTCGACGACCTCGTGGCCGCGATGGCCGACCTCTTCATGGACCACGGCAGCTACCTCGACACCGCGGTCAACCGGCTGCGCTTTCTCGTCGCCGAGTTCGGCCCCGAGCGGTTCCGCGAGGAACTCGAGTCCTACGCCGACTTCGAGTTCGTCGAGCCCGACGAGACCCTCACGATGGACTACCGCGGGGACCACGTCGGCGTCCACGAGGGGGCGGACGGCCGCTCCTACGTCGGGCTGAACGTCCCGACGGGCCGGATGGGCGGCGACGAGTTCGCGGAGTTGGCAGAACTGGCGGACGAACTGGGCGACAGCGAGGTCCGCCTGACGCCCAACCAGAACGTCCTCGTTCCGCACCTGGCCGACGACGACCTCGAGGCATTGCTCGAGGACCCCCTGCTCGAGCGATACAGCCCCGATCCCGGCCCCTTCACCCGGGGAATCGTCACCTGCACGGGCCGGGAGTTCTGTAACTACGGGATCATCGAGACGAAAAACAGGGCGATCAGGTGGGCCCGCGAACTGGACGACTGGGCCGAGCAGGTCGGAATCGCCGACGATCACGAGGCGATCCGGATCCACATGTCGGGCTGTTCGGCCTCCTGTGCCCAGCCCCAGCTGGGCGATTTCGGGCTGCGCGGCGAGGTCTACCGCGACGATTACGAGTCCGGGCGGGCGGCCGACCTCGGACTGGGCGGCGACCTCGGGAACGACGAGTTCATCGACTGGCTCGTCGGGAAGATCCCCATCGACGACGTGCCCGACGTCGTCAAGGCCACAATGTGTGCCTACGATGCCGACAGCGAGCCCGGGGAGTCCTTCACCGAGTGGACCGACCGGACCTCGAACGCGGAACTGCGCGAAATCGTCACCGAACGGCCGGCGCGTGACTCGCCCGCCATCGGGACGGAGGTGAGCTAGATGTCGGGTACCGATCCCGCCGGGACCGACAGGCCCCGTCCCGGCGTTCCGCAGGCGGGGGTCAAGGGCATCGGCGAGGATCCGCGCGAGCAGGACCGTGACGTCGCCGAGGCCCCCGGCAAGATCTGGTTCCGCGACTTAGACGAGGCCGTCATCGAGGCCGACCGCTGCATCCAGTGTGCCTCCTGCGTCGCCGCCTGTCCCTCCGACTCCATCGGCATCGACGTGGACGAGGGCAGACCGACGCTGGTCAAGATGTGTACCGGCTGCTCGCGCTGCTGGGACTTCTGTCCCCGCAGCGGCCTGCGCTACGAGCGCCACCTCGAGCTGACCCATGAAGAACGCGGCCTCGCGGAGCCGGGTACCTACGCCGCGCGGGCGACCGACGAGGCCGCCGGAGCGGGTCAGGATGGCGGCGTCGTGACGGCGCTGCTCGCCGAACTCATCGAAGCGGGCGAGATCGACGGCGCGGTCGTCGCCCGCGAACAGGAAGACGAACCGCTGCGCGGCGAGGCCGTGCTGGCGACCTCCCGCGAGGAACTGCTCGCGGCGGGCGGTAGTATCTACAACCAGACGATGGGACTGGGACAACTCGACGAACTGCTCGCCGACGCCGATCTGGGGAGCGAGGCGCACGGCGCCTCGGACAGTCGAGCGGGGAGTGAAACGACCCGCGAGACCGATGATCCCGACCTCGCACTGGTCGGCACTCCCTGTATGATCCAGGGAGCGACCGCGCTCGATCGCTACGACCACGAGCCCGCCGACCCGATCGCGCTGACCGTCGCGCTGATGTGTACCCGCAGCTTCGAACACAGCCGGTTGGTGTCGCGACTCGAGACCTTCGACGTCGACCCCGCCGCCGTCGATACCCTCGACATCAGCGACGGGCAACTCCGTGCGACCGATACGGCCGGCGAGACGCTGCTCGAGACCGACGTCGACGCGTTCGACGCGGCCGGGCTGCGCGGCTGCGACGAGTGTGCGGACTTCGTCGGTGGCGCGGCCGACATCAGCGTCGGCAACGTCGGCAGCCAGGACGGCGAGACGACCGTCGTCGTCCGGACCGAAACCGGCGAGTCGGCCTGGGAGACGGCGGCCCCCGCCCTCGAGACGGCCGCGATCGATCGGCCGGGGACGCTCGAGAAACTGGCCGACTGGAACCGCCGTCGCGCCGAGTCGATCCTCCCGCGGGAGTACGACCCCGAGGCCGGGATCGGCATTACCTACGAACACCACCGCGAGAGCTACGACGGAACCGACCGTGAGCCCGAACCGCTGAACCCGGCTCGTGTCCACCAGTACGAGGAGTGGTGTTGACCGGCTGACGGCCGGCCGCGGGCTCGAGCGACGCGTTGGGGCCGCTCGAAGTGTTTTCATCCGGCGGGAATTCTCGGCCGGGTTATCCCCCGCCGTCCCGTATGGGGTAGTATGACGGGCTTTCGTGCAACGGTCGTCGTCAACGAACCGGCGGACTGTCCGGTCGCTACTGTCTCGGCGGCGGCCAACGAGCAGATCGACTCGATCGCTCGCTCCTCACGGGCCACCGCCGACGGGACCGTCGTCGAGGAGTTCGGCGTCGCCGCCGACGCCTCGATCGACGAGAGCGGGGACGCCGGCGTCGAGCTGACGCCGGTCCAGTCGAACGAACGGGAGGCCATCTACCGGTTCGAGCGCGACGCCGCCGCTGACTGCGTCTGCGAGGTCGTCGAGGGAACCGGGACCCCGGTCTCCTCGGTCCGGGCCCAGGATGGCTCCCTGCTGTTGTCCTTTCGGACCCTCGAACTGGCCGAGATCGCCGACATCGTCGATCGCCTGCGGGAGCTGTTCGACGGCGTCCTCGTCGAGGAACTGACACAGGACCACGAGGAAATCTCGGCGGATCCGGTCGTCGTCGACCGCGAGATACTCACGGACAGACAACAGGAGATCGTCGAGACAGCCCACGAGATGGGCTATTTCGACTACCCGAAGGGTGCGAACGCGACCGATGTCGCCGAGGAGTTGGGCGTCGCCCGATCGACCTTCACCGAGCATCTGGCGGCGGCCCAGACGAAGCTGATGGACGCGATCCTCGAGGAAGAAACGTAGCTGCTGGCATCGTTTTCGGACCGAATCCCGTTTTCCTTATTCAGCGATGATGACCGGTCGGTCGGCGTCGATGATGACCCGCTGACTGACGCTGCCGAAGATCGCTTTGCCGACCGGCGACCGTTTCCGAACGCCCAGCAGGATCGCATCGGCGTCGATCTCCGCCGCGACCTGTCCGATACCGTCGGCCGGGTCGCCGACCATTTCCATCCGCTCGACATCGATGCCGTCGTCCGCGAGCCGTTCCTCGATCAGCGGGACGGTGTCGGGAACGTCACGGATCTCGGGCAGCGACTCGTTGAGATCGTCGATGAACGTCGTTCCACCTTCGTCGGCGATCGTGTCGATCTCCTCGAGGACGTGCAGGACCGTCACCGACAGGTCGTCGGGATCGGCCGGGAGCGAGCGTAGCGTCTCGAGCTGTGCGGTTGCGCGCTGTTCGTCGGTGTCGACCGGGACGAGAACGTGGTACATACCCGATCGTGAGGGCCATGCCGTCAAAGGTGTACTGGCGGTTCCCACCGCGTGACGGCGACGCCCCGCCGTCCGGCAGGCGACACGGTCGGTTCCCTCCGAGAACCGGCAGTCCCGGCGCCTGCCAGTAACCCTTTGGCAGGCGGCGTCCTCCCGGACCACATGGACGTCATTCACACGGCGCTGTGGGTCTCGGATCTCGAACGCACCCGGGCGTTCTACGTTGACGCCCTCGGACTCGAGGAGAACTGGTCGTTCACCACCGACGATGGGGTCGAGAACGTCTACATCGGCGGCGAGAACGCGGAGTTCCAGTTCAAGTACGATCCCGAGGGCAGCCCGGAGATCGATTCCGGGACGATGGCCCACGTCGCGGTCGGCGTCGACAGCGTCGACGAGGTCTTCGATCGACTCGTCGAACGGGTCGATCCCCCGATCCACGAGGAACCGATGACGATGGACGACATCGGCGTCCGCGTTGCCTTCCTCGAGGACCCGGACGGTTACGTGGTCGAACTGGTCGAAGAACTCGATTCCTAGTCCGACTCGCCGGCCGCAGCGGGGTTCGTCACGGTCGGCTCCGTCCGAACGACCTGGACGAGGAATCCGGCCGCGATCGTGACGACGGCGGCCAAAAACAGCCACGACGTGCGGTAGCCCACCGTGTCGGCCAGATAGCCGAACGCGGGCGGGGCGACGAGTGCGCCGCTCGTCAACGCGAGTTGGCCGCCGGCGGTCGCACCGCCCATCTCGTCGGCGCGGACGAGCGTCGCCATGACGGAGTAGTAGACGCCGGTGTAGCCGAGGACGAAAAAACCGAGAACCGAGAAGGCGACTGCGGCGCCGCGTTCGCTCGTCGTCGACGCGACGACGACGAACATGACGGCACTGCCGATCGATTGGGCGATCAGCAGCGAGCCGATCCTGACCCGTGGCTCCCCGGGGAGGGCGTCGCTCAGCCACCCGGTCAGCACGCGACCCACGCTGCCGAACAACTGGACGAGTGCGAGGACGATCCCGCCGAACGCGACGGACGCGCCGACGGACTCCTCGACGTAGAGAACGGTGTAGCCCGTCGTCGTGAACAGGGCCGCTCCGAGAAAGAGCCCAGCAACGATCAACGAGCGGTACGCCCGATTCGAGAGCAGTTTGCGGAAGTCCGGATAGCCGGGCTCGTCCCCCTCGCCGTCGCTCGCATAAAGCCGATAGAAGGCGACGGCGACGAGCAGTCCAACGGCGGCGGCGACGAGAAAGCCAGCCTGCCAGAACAGCGCGCCCGCGAGTCCGGTGACCAGCAGGGCGCTGATGCCGCTGCCACTGGTGACGCCGACCTGTTTGATCCCCATCGCAAGGTTCCGTCGACCGGAATCGATGTTGTCGAAGACGGCCTTGTTCGTCCCCGGGATCGCGGTGCCATACAGCGACCCGAGAACGAACACCGCCGCGAGCAACAGTGCGTAGGTGGGCGCACCCGCGACCAGCAGCGTCCCCGTCGCGAGTCCGAGCAGGCCAAGCGTCAGCGTCGTCCGCTCACCGAACCGGTCGGTCAGGGCACCGAGGGGCAACAGGAAGACGGCGTAGCCGAGGGTGAGTGCCGTGACGACGACCCCGACCGAAAACCGGGAGAGTCCGAAGGCGGTCCGGAAGAACGGCGTCGCCGCGAAGATCGTATAGTAACAGATGCTCGCCGAGATCTGCCACGTCGTGACCAACAGGACGGTCCGCCAGTCCGATCGCTCCATCCGCGGTACCCTTTGCAGAGGGGTTCGAAAAACGTGGCGGCGACGGTGTCCCCTGCTGAATCGATTGCGTGTATCGCCGACCCCGACGGGGCCGGCGGTGACTCGATCCGGGCGCTCGAGCGAACCCCACGAAAGACAATTATAGTAATCGGTGGGGCATTCGACTGACTGTCTGTTCGTTCGATGTCGAAAACGCCACCCGGACGTGTTCGTGATACCGGCAAAATGCGGACATCCGACGTGTCGAGTGCCGGCACCGACTAAACGATAATACTTTTCCATTGGCGTCCGAAATCCCTGAGTATGTCTGACGACCTCAAGAAAGGGCTCGAGGGCGTGTTGGTTGCCGAATCGGAGCTCAGCTCGATCGACGGTGATGCGGGCCGGTTGATCTATCGCGGCTACACCATCGAGGATCTGGCTCGCGGCGCGAGCTACGAGGAGGTCCTCTATCTGCTCTGGAACGGTCATCTCCCGACCGAGGACGAACTCGAGCCGTTTATCGAGGCCCTGCTCGAGGAACGCGAGGTCGACGACGACGTCCTCGACACGATGGAGCGGCTGGCCGCGGCCGGCGAGCGGCCGATGGCCGCGCTGCGGACCGCCGTCTCGATGTTTTCGGCCTACGAACCCGAGGACGACGCCGATCCCGAGGATCTCGACGCGACGCTCCGGAAGGGTCGTCGCATCACGGCCAAGATCCCGACCGCGCTGGCGGCGTTCGAACGCTACCGCCAGGGCGAGGAACCGGTCGACCCCGATCCGGACCTGGGGCTCGCCGCGAACTTCCTCTACATGCTGACCGGCGAGGAGCCGGACGACATCGCCGCCGAAACCTTCGATCAGGCGCTGATCCTCCACGCCGATCACGGGCTCAACGCCTCGACGTTTACCTCGATGGTCATCGGCTCGACGATGGCCGACATCTACAGCGCCGTCACTGGCGGCATCAGCGCCCTCTCGGGGCCGCTTCACGGCGGCGCGAACCAGGACGTCATGGAGGTCCTCATCGAGATCGACGAGAGCGACCTCGACCACCGCGAGTGGGTCGAGCAGGCGACCGCCGAAGGCCGGCGCATTCCCGGCTTCGGCCACCGCGTCTACAACGTCAAGGACCCCCGTGCGAAGATCCTCCAGGAACGCAGCAAGGAACTCGCCGAGACCGGTGAGGACAAGTGGTACAACTACACCACGACGATCGAGCAGTTCCTCACCGAGGAGAAGGGCCTCGTCGAGAAGGGGATCGCCCCGAACGTCGACTTCTACTCCGGCTCGGTCTACTACCAGCTCGGCATCCCGATCGACATGTACACCCCCATCTTCGCGATGAGCCGCGTCGGCGGCTGGATCGCCCACGTCCTCGAGTACCAGGCGGAAAACCGTCTCATCCGACCGCGCGCCCGCTATACCGGCCCGCAGGATCAGGCGTTCGTCCCGCTCGAGGAACGGTAACGGCCGCGAGTCGTTTCGGTTCGGGTTCGATCGCGCGCGAACGTTTTCGTCGGATTCAGTACCGATCGCTCAGTTCTCGGACCAGCACGGAGACCCCGATCAGCGAGGTCAGCAGGACGGTGAGGTTGAACGCGGCGTGGACGAGCGGCTGGTACTTGGGATCGACCCAAAGGTCGATGGCGTCGGTCACGCTGCCGTAGAACCGGACGAGCGCGACGACCGCGACCACCGAACAGACGGCGAGCCCGCCCCAGACGAGGTATCGCCGGATCGCCGCCGAACGCGGATCGAGCCCGTCGTCCGACTCGGCGGTCGGCGGCGAATCGTCCGTCTCATCGTGATACTGGTCGTCCGGCGGTGCCTCGAGCGTCGTTTCGGCGTCGGTCGGTGTCTCGGTCATTGGAACCTCCGTGCGAGGGCGATCGTCGCGAGGACGGTGACCGCGGTGACGGCGATCCCGAAGCCGGGCGTGCCGTCGCCGCTTCCGTCTTCGCCGTCCTCGCCGTCGTCGTCGTCCGCGCCGTACCCGTCACTGCCGTCGTCAGCGCCGGTCGGACCGCCCGCGAAGTCGCTCACCTCGAGCCCGCTGTCCGTCGCCGTCTCGTTGACCGACAGCGATCCCGGGCCGAGGTTGGCGACCGAGCGGTCCGTGCCGACGATCGTGCCGTCCCGCCACAGCACCGCGTCGAGGTAGTAGTCGTATTCGGCCGGGACGGTGAGTTCGGCGGTCGGCGACGCGGTCTTTCCTGGCTCGATCGTCGACAGGTCGACGGTCGCCGCGTCGGCGACGACGTTCGACCCCGACTGCCGGGCGACGACCTCGAGTTCGAGATCGGATTCGGGGTCGTCGCCGGTGTTGGTGAGGTAGCTATTGACGGCGAGCGTCGCCCGCTCGTCGGTGGTCGACTCGATCGAATAGCCGATCGCGGGTACGTCCGCGAGGCTTCCGCCCGACCCGCCGCCGAACCGGTGGAACTCGACGTCGGTGTCGGCGTAGGCCGGAGTCAGCGAGCCGACGCCCTCGACGGTGTGGCTCGTCGACTCGGTCCGGTTGCCGTCCCGGTAGACCAGCGTCTCGATCTCGTAGCCGCTCTCCCGGGGGACGGCGACCGAACTCGAGACGACGTGTTCGGACTCCTCCTCGAGCCGGCCGACCTCGCGTTCGGTTGTCGCCTCGACGAGGCCGCTCTCCGTATCGATCGCTCGGTGGACGACCGTGACGTTTTCGACTGGACCGCCGCGGTGGTCGAGATACGTATCGACCGCCAGCGTCGCCGTGCCGCCGGTGACGCTGTCGGCGCTGATCGTCAGCTCCGTCAGCGAGACATGGCCGGCGGGTTCGACGTCGCTGGCCGTCTCGGACGCGGCGGGATCGGACACCGCGCCGGCGAGAGCGAGCGTCGTGAGCGCCCCGAGGACGACCACGAGCGTCGCGACGGCGAGGAGGGACTCGCGGTTCATGCCCGAACGGTCCGATCAGTTGTATAAGTGCTTTGTGTAATTTAGGGTGAACGTCCCGCGAGACGATCGTCCCGGTCCCAGGCGGTACGTGCAAGTCCTTCGAGGCCGAATCGCGGCCCGTGACGGTCTTCGTCTACGGGACGCTGACCGACCCCGAACGGGTGGCATCCGTCCTCGAGACGACGCCCGCGGCGGCAGCCCGGCTGTTCGTCGGCCACGCGACGCTCGAGGGGCTTCAGCGGGTCGACGGCCGGTATCCGACGCTCGTTCCCGGCGGCAGCGTCGACGGTCGGTTGCTCGCGGTCGGCGACGCGGCCCTCGCGTCCCTCGACCGCTACGAGGGCGTCGAGAGCGGGCTCTACGTCCGGGTCGCAGTCCCGTCCGTTGACGCCGACGGTGATCGGCGGGACGGCTCGAGTATCGCGTCGGATCGGGTGACTGCCGCCGACGCGACGACCGAGCGGTCGTGGGTGTACGTCGGCGACCCGGCACGACTCGCGGTCGATGCAACTTGGCCGGGTGACGGCCCGTTCGGCGACCGCGTTCGCCGGCTCGTTTCGCGGGCCGATGTCGTCGTTCGGAACCGCGAATGACACCCGTCGTCCTTCCGTCTGACGCGGTGATTAACCCGCCGCCTTCGTGTGGTTTCACTTTCACTGCGGGTGCATGAGATTTATATGGTCACGGTCCCCTTCTCCAGTCGCACGTCACACGCCGTGCATTCCCTGTATTCCCTGTCGTGTTGCCCGACTGGCAACACATCCTGTTGGGGGTGGGCGGGCCCCACGGGCTCCCCGTTCCCTGACAGAAATCCTTACACTCCACGTCCCGTAGTCAGGGGTATGCTCGAACTCTCGGATGTTCTCGAGGCACGCGAGCGGGTCCGGGAAACCTCCCGGCACACGCCGCTCGAACACTCACACACATATTCGTCGATGACCGGAGCCGACGTCCGGCTGAAACTGGAGAACTTCCAGCGGACCGGCTCGTTCAAGATCCGCGGGGCGACCAACCGGATCGCGACCCTCACCGAGTCCCAGAAGGACGCGGGCGTCGTCACCGCCAGTGCGGGCAATCACGCGCAGGGCGTCGCACTGGCGGCCACCAGGTCCGGCGTCGACTCGAAGATCGTCATGCCCGAACACGCGCCGATTTCGAAGGTCAAAGCGACCAAAAGCTACGGCGCGGAGGTCGTCCTCGCGGGCCAGGACTACAACGAGGCCGCCGAACGCGCCCACGAGATCGAACGCGAGGAAAGCCGCACCTACGTCCACGCCTTCGACGACGAGGACGTCATGGCCGGCCAGGGCACCATCGGCCTCGAGATCATCGACGACTGTCCCGACGTCGAAACCGTCGTCGTTCCGATCGGCGGCGGCGGGCTCATCAGCGGGATCGCGACCGCGATCAAGGAGCAACAGCCCGAGGCCCGCGTGATCGGTGTCCAGGCCGATGGGGCCTCCAGCGCCGCGAAATCCCTCGAGAAGGGCGAGCGGGTCTCGCTCGACGGCGTCGATACCATCGCCGATGGGATCGCGACCCGTAGCGTCGGCGAGCAGACCTTCCCCCACATTCAGGAGTACGTCGACGAGGTCGTCACCGTCTCCGACCCCGAGATCGCCGTCGCCCTGGTCTACCTGCTCGAGCGCTCGAAGACGGTGGTCGAGGGCGCGGGCGCGGTGGCGCTCGCCGCGGTGTTGTTCGAGAAGTTCGACTACGCCGAGGACGAGGTCATCGTCCCCGCGCTCTGTGGGGGCAACATCGACCTCAATACCCTGACCAACGTCATCGTCCGCGGCCTCGTCGAGACCGGCCGCTACCTGAAGATCCGGACCGTGCTGAAAGACCGCCCCGGCGCGCTCGAGGACCTCCTCGACGTCTTCACCGCCCACCGGGCGAACATCTATGCGATCCACCACGACCGGACCTCCCGCGAGGTCGAGATGAGCGACACGGAAGTCGAGATCGAACTCGAGATGCGCGGTCCCGACCACGTCGACGCGTTCCTGTCGGCGCTGCGGGACGCGGGCTACGAAGTCGACGTGCTGGCCTGACGGCCAGCTCCATCGCGGTCGGTGCGGGTCCGACATGTCCCGCTCGACGACAGCGCCGTTGACCGCAAACGATCGAAAACAGTTCATAGACGACGCGTATCACCACTATCTCGTCGCCGGAGCCGTGTATCGGCCGATTGTTAATGATCTATCGACGGGATTTTGCCAGCATGCAGCGTCGAACGCTCCTCGGCAGTATCGCAGCCGCAGCGATCGGATCGACGGTATCGGCGTCGGCGACGGGATCCGGAACGGGTGACCGGCCCGCCCGCTCGGAACCGAATCGGCAGTCCGACATCCTTCCGACGGGGACCGAGCGGATCGCGGAGACGTTCTTCGATCAACTCGAGCGGGAACTCCATCACGGCGCACAGCTCGCCGTCTACCACGAGGACGAACTCGTGGTCAATCTCGCGGGCGGTACGACCGGTCCCGACGGCGGTACGGAACGGACCGATACCCGTCACGTCCTCTTCTCGACGACGAAGCCGTACACGGCGGGGTGTATCCACCACTTGGTCGACGAGGGGATCCTCGACTACGACGACCACGTCGTCGATCACTGGCCGGCGTTCGCGAAGGGCGACAAGCGGAAGAAGAACGTGACGATCCGGCACGTCCTCTCGCACCAGTCGGGCCTGCACGCGATTCCGGCGATCGACGACAACCCCGAGGTCTGGGGGGATCCCGCCGAGAAAGAGCGACTCGTCGAGGAGGCCGAACTCCTGTATCCGCCGGGGACCCGCACCGACTACCACCTGCTGAGTTACGGCTGGATCATCGACGGGCTCACCCGAAACGTCGTCGGCAGGCAGATCGACGAGATCGCCGCGGACGCCATCTTCGAGCCGCTCGGGATGGGCGACACGAGCATCGGGCTCGAAGGGGATCACGGCCCGGTCGCGACCCTCGTCGGGTTCGAGCCGTACAGCCAGATCACCGAGCCCGAGTCGCCCGGCTACAACGCCTACGTCGCCGACCTGTTCAACCGCCCCGCCGTCCAGCACAGCGTCGTCGGGGCCGCCACCGGCATCGGCACGGCCCGCGATCTGGCGCGGTTCTACAACTGCCTACTGAATGGCGGCGAGGACGTCTTCGGCGAGCGCGTCACGAACGCGTTCACCTCGGTGGAGGTCGAACAGGCGGAGGACGGCGAATACACCCGTCGCGGCCTCGGCGTTCGCTTCGGCGGCCAGCCCGGCGACGACTTCGGCGTCACTGCGTCCCACTCCGTCTACGGACACGGCGGGCTCGGCAGCATCATGACGTGGGCCGACCCCGACAACGACATCGCGTTCGCGTACGTCACGAACGGGATCCGGGACGGCTACGAACACAGCCAGCGCGTCTCCCGGCTCGGCGACACGGTCCGGCACGAACTCGCGTAGCGGCGGTCGCCGGCTTCACGTCTTTTAACTCGCCCCGCCGCGAAACGGCGCTCATGAAACGAATCATCGAAACCGACGACGCGCCCGCCGCGGTCGGCGCTTACAGTCAGGCGACCAGCAACGGCTCGCTGCTGTTTACCGCCGGCCAGATCCCCATGACCGCCGACGGCGACCTGCTCGACGACGAGCCCATCGCGGCCCAGACCGAACAGGCGCTGTACAACCTCGATGCCGTCCTCGACGAGGCCGGCGGCGGCTACGAGGACGTCCTCAAGGTGACCGTCTTCCTCGAGGACATCGACGACTTCGACGCGATGAACGAGGCCTACGCCGACTACTTCGATGACGAGCCGCCGGCCAGAAGCGCCGTCGAGGTCGCCGCCCTCCCCAAGGGCGTCGGGATCGAGATCGAAGCCGTCGCCGATCTCGAGTGAACCCGGTGAGCGTCGCGTGAGCGGCTATCCAGCCGGAAAGATGGGGATCGGGCCGCGGACCAAGTCGGCGGTCCTGTGGGGGCTCGTCGGCGGACTGGCGTTTCTGGTCCTCGTCCAGGGGTATGCCCTGCTCGTGACACCGCTCGTACGGTTCACGGTCGCGGTAGCGCTGGCGACCGCGGTCGGAATCGGCGCGGGGCTGGGAGCGTACCTGCTCGAGCCCCGGATCGCCGCGTGGGCGCTCGACCGCGGGCGCGGCGACGGATCTCGTAAGGGTTAAACGAGGGACGCGGTTAGGATAGCGTGAGCCAGGATGGCCGAACGGTAAGGCGCACGCCTGGAAAGCGTGTTCCCTTTGGGATTCAGGGTTCAAATCCCTGTCCTGGCGTTTTTGTCGCGAACAACTTCGTGAGCGACGAAAACACAACGTCGGGATTTGAATCAGACCAGTCGCAGCGCCGAGCGAAGCGAGGCGATCGTCTGGGCGTGGTTCAAATCCCTGTCCCGGCGTTTTCGTTGACATCGACCGACGAGCGACGCGTCGCTGAGAGAGTCGCGAGCGGACGGCGGAAAACGGGTAGGGGTACCGGAGCGCGTTACCGCTCGATCTCGACAGGGGATTCGGTCGCGATCCAGCAGTCGGGGTCGTCAGGATCTCGGAGTTCGAGCGCGCCGCGCTGACACACCACCATTTCGTATCGATCGTCCATGTTGACCCCATCGAGGAGTCGACCGGGATCGGGTATCGTAACGCGGTCCGTACCCGGCGGTTCGGCCGGAGTAACGGCTTCCTACCGCCCCAAATCCGTTCGGCCGGTCGCTCGAGGGAGCCACTGACACCCCGTCGCCGCGGCGGCCGGCGAGCCACGACCGGACAACCCTTTGGGCCGTCGGGCCGAGGATCGGGTATGTGCGGTCGCTACACGCTCACCGTCGACGGGGACGACCTCGAGGCGCGGTTCGACGCCCGGCTTTCCGACTCGGCGTTCGACCCCCGGTACAACATGGCACCTGGCCAGGAGCTGCCGGTGATCACGAACGAGGAGCCCGAGGTCTTTCGACGCCTCGAGTGGGGGCTGGTCCCGTCGTGGGCCGACGACGACAGTGGCGGGCTGATCAACGCGCGGGCCGAGTCCGTCGACGAGAAGCCAAGTTTTCACGAGGCCTACGAACGACGGCGGTGTCTCGTCCCCGCGGACGGGTTCTACGAGTGGGTCGAGACCGAAGACGGAAAACGCCCGTATCGGGTCACCTTCGAGGACGAGCGGGTGTTCGCGATGGCGGGGCTGTGGGAGCGCTGGGAGCCGGACGCGACCCAGACCGGACTCGACAGTTTCGGCGGGGGCCTCGAGGGCGGGACCGAGACCGGCCCCCTCGAGACGTTTACCATCGTCACGACCGAGCCCAACGCCCTCGTCGCGGACCTCCATCACCGGATGGCAGTGATCCTCGACCCCGACGACGAGCAGCGGTGGCTGTCGGACGAGGCCGGTCGGGAACTGCTCGAGCCCCGGTCGGCCGACGGGATGACGGCGTATCCTGTTTCGACGGCGGTCAACGACCCGGCGACGGACGAGCCGTCGCTGGTCGACCCGGTCGAGACGGTGTGACGGCGGCCATCCCACGGCCGCGCGACCGTCCCGTTCCAACGAATATATGGTTTAGGCTTGCCTAATCCTCCCGCATGGAACTGACGAGGCGGGACGCGGTCGCCGCGCTATCGGCGCTCGGCGTCGGGGGGACGCTGGCGGGCTGTGTCACCCCGCCCGGTTCGGAACCGGTCGACGTCGATCGCCTCCGCGAGACGCTGGTCGCGGCCGCCGAGGTCGTCTACCCGAGCAGGGTATCCGGGATCGACCCGTTCGTCGCGGCCTTCCTCGAGGGGCGACTCGCGGACCGGGTCCACATCGAAGGGCTCGAGGCGGCGGTCGCGGAACTAGACGAGAACGCGCGGGTGTGGTTCGACGACGAGTTCGCGGCGCTGTCGGTCGCCGACCGCGAGCAAGTCCTGCGAAACGTGGGTGCCGACGAGGCCGACGAGGACCCGTCGGGGACGGCGAGCGAACGCGTCCGATACTACGTCGTCAACGACCTCCTGCTGGCGCTGTATGCCTCGCCGACCGGCGGCGAGCTGGTCGGCCTCGAGAATCCGCAGGGCCACGCGGGCGGGACCGGGAGCTACCAGCGGGGGCCGAACGCGTGAGCTGGGACCGGCCGCCAGCCGGTTCGGCGGCACCGACCACTGACGACGCCGACCGAACCCCCGTCAGGGACGCCGACGTCTGTGTCATCGGCGCGGGGCCGGCCGGCGGAATCGTCGCTGACCGCCTCGCCGAGGCCGGCCGCGAGGTCGTGATCCTCGAGGCCGGGCCGCGGTTCGATCCCGACGACCGGCTCGCCCGGCAGGAACGCGCGATCCGTCCCGCCTACGACCGCCCGGACGTCTGGGACGGCGATCCGGAGCGGGATGCCTACGAGTCCACCGGCGAGCGGTTCTACCCGCTGAACCACGCCCGCGCCCGCGGCGTCGGCGGCTCGACGCTGCACTGGCAGGGGATGGTAATGCGGCTCCACGAGGACGACTTCGCTTCCGAAAGCGCCCGCGGCGTCGGGGCCGACTGGCCGATCGACTACGACGACCTGCGGCCCTACTACGCCGCGGCCGAGCGGGAACTGGGCGTTGCGGGGGCCGACGACAATCCCTTCGCGCCGCCCCGAGAGCAGCCCCATCCGATGCCGGCCTTCCCGCCCTCCTACAGCGATTCGCTGTTCGCCGAGGCCTGCGACGAACTCGAGATCGCGATGCACTCGGTGCCCAACGCACGCAACTCGGAGGGCTACGACGACCGCAGCGCCTGCGTCGGCTACGGCACCTGCCAGCCGGTCTGTCCGTCCGGCGCGAAGTACGACGCGACCGTCCACGTCGAGCGTGCCGAGCAACGGGGCGCGACGGTGATCGACCGCGCGCCGGTTCAGCGACTCGAACACGGGCCGGACGCGATCGAGGCAGCCGTCTACGCGACGCCGGACGACGAGCGCCACCGCCAGTCGGCCGACGCCTTCGTGATCGCCTGCGGCGGCGTCGAGACACCGCGCCTGCTCTTGCTCTCCGAATCCAGTCACTATCCGGACGGGCTAGCCAACTCGAGCGGGCTCGTCGGCCGGTACTTCATGGACCACCTCTTCGCGGGGACCGGCGGCGTCCTCGACGAACCCACCCGGCAGAACCACGTCGGCTTCCTCACCAGCGAGTCCCACCAGTTCTACGACGAGGCCGACGCCGAACAGGCTCCCTTCAAGCTCGAGTTCTTCAACTACGACGGCCCCTCGCCGGTCGGGATGGCCCTTTCGAGCGACGGCGCGGACTGGGGTGACGACTTGCTCGCGGAACTCCGCTCGGCGTATGGCACCCACATCGGCATGGGCGGCCTCGTCGAACAGCTCCCTCGCGAGGACAGCTACGTCGGGCTCGATCCCTCGACGACCGACGATCACGGCAATCCGGTGCCCGATGTCCACTGGACCGTCGGCGATCGCGCGCTCGAGACGATCGAGCGCGTCAACGAGATCCAGGAACGGATCCTCGCGGAACTCGGCGCGGAGATCACCTGGCAGGCCGGGCCCGAGGGGACGGGGCCGGCCTACCATCACATGGGGACGACCCGGATGGGGTCGGAGCCGGCCGAGAGCGTCGTCGGCCCCGACCTGCGAACCCACGATCTCGAGAACTGCTGGATCGCCTCGAGCAGCGTCTTCCCGACCGGCGGGGCGATGAACCCGACGCTGACGATCGCGGCGCTGGCGCTGAAGGCAGCCGACCACGTCCTCGAGGCCGCGTAACGGCGGCGAACGCCATCCGGCTCGGCGTTCCCGAACGCGGTCCACACCACAGCTTCTTTTGAGCGGCAGCCGATGGGGGAGCTATGAATCGGGTACGGCTCGCGGGAGTCGGGGTGGCCGCCGTCGGCGTCGTCGGGTACGTCGTCGGGATTTCCGTCGCGTATGCCGGTCGAGCGTTCTCCCTGACCGCGATCATGGTCGGGTTCACGCTCGTCGCGATCGCACGGTCGTCGGCGACCGGGGGCGAGACATGACCCTTCGCGCCATGGTCTACGCCGACGACGGCATAGAGCGATACGACGATCCGGCGGCCGCAGTCGCCGCACCGGGGGAGACGTGGGTTCACGCCGCCGGGATCGAGCCGGACGAACTGCAGACGCTCGAGGACCGACTCGGAATCCACCGGCTGGCCGTCGACGACGTTATCGACGACCAGACGCGGCCGAAGACCGCCGAGTACGAAACGCACACGTTCGTTCTCCTCAAGACCGTCAGCCTCAGTCAGCGCGACGAGGTCGCGCTGCAAAAGGAGATCCGGACCCACACTGTCGGCTTTTTCATCGGCGAGGGGTGGCTCGTGACGATGTCGACGACCGACATCGACGTCGTCGACCAGTCGGCCACGCAGTGGGCGAAGAACGAACGCCGGGTCGCGAACCGCGGCACTGACTTCCTCGCCTATCGGCTCATGGACGCCATCGTCGACGACTACTTCGACGTCCTCGACGAGATCGAGGACGACATCGAAGCGGTCGAGGAGCGCGTCCTCGACGAGCCGGAGCCTCGTATTCTGGAGGACCTGAACGACGTCCGCCGGGACCTGCTGGCCTTCCGGAAAGTCGCCTGGCCGGCCAGGGAGGCGATCTCGTCGCTCTCCCGCGGCGACATTCCGGAGGTCGCCGACGAGAACGAGAAGTACTTCCGCGACGTCTACGACCACCTCGTGCAGGTCGTCGATCTCATCGAGACCTACCGCGACCTCACCGGTGGTTCTCGCGATATCTATCTCAACGCCGTCTCACAGTCGACCAACGACGTGATGAAGACGCTAACGGTCGTCGCGACCATCTTCATCCCCCTGACGTTCGTCGCCGGGATCTACGGGATGAACTTCGCGGAGACGCCGCTTGCCATGCCCGAACTCTACTGGACGTACGGCTATCCGGCGGTCATGCTCGGGATGGGGGCGGTTGCCGGACTGATGCTCGTCTACTTCCGTCGGCAGGACTGGATCTGACCGATCCCGCCCCGACGAACGGGGACCGGTGTCCCGACTGTTTTAGGCAAACCTAAACGCATAAATACGGCGCGCAGAGAGTACCGGCAATGAGTGATGGGGTCCAGCCCGCGACGACCGACGGTTCGGACGAGGAGTACACCTTCGAAGACGTCAGCGTCGTCATGGGGACGTACAACGAGGAGGAAGCGATCGGCAAAGTACTGACCGACATCGACGAGGTCACCGACGGGACGGCCGAGGTCGTCTGCGTCGACGGCTCGTCGGATCGAACCCCCGAAATCGCCCGCGACCACGGCGCGACGGTCATCGAACAGGAGCCACAGGGGTACGGCGTCGCCGTGCGCGCGGCCGTCTTAGAGCCCGACCGGCCGATCGTCGTCACGACCGACTGCGACGACACCTATCCGATGGAGCAACTTCCGGAGTTTCTCGCGTTGATCAACGACGGCTACGACGTCGTCAGCGGCGACCGGCTCTACCACGGTGCCGACGCGATGCCGGCGCTCAACCGCCTCGGCAACCACGCCTTCGCCGCGGTCGCGAGCTTCCTCATGGGCACCCGCGTCCACGACACCACGACCGGGATGCGGGCCTACCGGCGCGACGTCGTCGAGGACATCGAGTGGACCGAAAACACCGGCCTCTCGGCGGAACTGCTCATCCGTCCCCTACTGCGTGGCTACGACGTCCGCGAACACCCGATCGAGTACCGCGAGCGCGCCGGCCAGACCAAGCTCGACCCGTTCAAAGGCGGGGCCGAGATCGCCCGCTCGATCGTCAAAGTATCACTCGAGGAACGGCTTCGAGAACTCCCACACCGGCCGACCCAGTAGTCGACGTACCTGCTCGTTCTATAGTAGCCGCTGAAACGATTTACACACTGATCGCAACGCTGTCGTGCGATCAGGTGTGCAATGACTTTCAGCGGCTACTATAGTCGGACCCGTTCCGATCCAGCGCCGTGAGTTCGGTCTGGACGAAGATGCCGTCGGGCGCGTTCTCGGGGAGATACGCCGCTTCGCCGCCACAGTCGCGGATCCCGCTACACCGCTCGACCCTGGGTGTCAGCGCCCGTGTCGTTCCGTTTTCGGCCGCCTCCACCGGCAGCTCGAGCCGGTAACTGAAGCTGTTGCCGGGCCCCCGATCGACGAACACGGTCAGCGTCACGTCGTCGCGTTCGTCGACGGCGACCGAGTCGTTGGCCCCCCACGCCGCGCCGCGCAGTCGTGCCTCGCCGTCGGTAACGACCACTCGGGTCGCCAACGGACTCGAGACATCGTCGGCGACGTAGGTGGCGCTCTCCTCGTCGGTCGTGATCGTCGCGCTAACGCCGCCGGCCGTTTCCGGGACGCCGACGGTCGCGTTCAGCGAGACCGTCTCGCCGGCGACCCTGTCGACCCGCTGGAGCCGGGCTCCCTGTGGCGACCCGGCCTGTGGAGCCCAGACCCCCCGATACGCGAGGCGGTACAGTGAGCGGTCGGGATACGCGTCGGCCACGTCGAACGGCCGCTCGTCGAGAGCGTAGACGCGCTCCCCGTCGAACCCGGGGTCGTTGCGAAGCGCCTGGAACGGATGCCCGAGCCAGTCGCCGTACGGCGTCGGTAGGTAGACGACCGCCGGCTCCTCGATCGTCCCGTCCTCGAGCGGGTCGTAGACCCGATCGTAGGTCTCGGTGATGGCCTCGTTTCGCTCGAGTTTCCCCTCGAGGGTCGTCGCGGTGACGCCGCCGACCGCGAGCCCGCTGACGAGCAACACCGCGACGACGACCGCGCGTGCGCGCTCCGGCGACAGCGATCGATCGGCCCGTCGGCGAACGCCGTCGAACAGCGCCAGCGCGCCGACGGCCGCGAAGGCCGCGACCGGGAGCAGGAGATCGAAGTGGTAGTAGGGGCCGTGCGTGGCGATCAGTCCAGTTCCGGCCCGGTCGATGTCGCCGAGGACGTTGAAGTTCCCCCAGAAGTAGACGTTGCCGACGGCGATCGTCAGTAACTGTCCAGCGAGGATCGCCGCGCGTGGCGAGAGGCGTCGGCGGACGGTCAGCCCGAGTCCGACCGCGGCCAGCCCCGCGCCCAGCAGTCCGCCAACGACCCATTCGGTGAAAAACGACCGCAGTACCAGCGCGTTCGACCGCAGCGCCAGCCCGACGGTGTACTCGATCTCGTGTTCGAGGATGCGCCGACGGCCGAACCCGAGCCCGTCGAGCGGGGCGAACGCCTCGTAGGGGAACACAAGCGCCGATCCGGTCACGACGGCGTTGTAGCCGAGCGCGAGGGAAACGCCGGCCAGCCCGAACGCCGCCGTCGCGGCCTGTCGGGGAACGGCCCCGCGGAAATCCCGCCGGAGCGTCCAGCAGGCGTGGGCGATAACCGGCGCGGCGAACAGGACTGCCGTGTACGGCCGTGCGAAAAAGGCCAGTCCGATCGCCGCGCCGGCCGCGCCCGCGACCCGCAGGTCCCCCGTCCGGTCGGCCCGGAGGTAGGCGTATGCAAAGGCCAGATTGAGCATCGCCGTCGGCGCGTAGGGCAGGAACACCGCCGTTTGGATCAGGAACAGCGGCGAACACAACACGGCGACGGCGGCCACGAGGCCCGTCCGCCGGTCGAAGACCTCGCGCACGACCAGCGCCACGAGCGCGGGGACGGCCGCGCCGATCCCAGCCAGCGCGAGCCGGTAGCCGCCCACAATCTTCCCGAGCGCGAAGATCGCTGCGGGCACCGGCGAGTACTTCGGATAGAGCCGGTCGCCGTCCGCAACGAAGAACCAGGGGCGGAAGGCCTCCTCGACCGGCGGCCGGACGAACAGTTGCCCCTCGAGCAACATCGCCGCTTGCTGGAGGTAGACTCCCTCGTCGTGGTTGAGCGAGTGGTGGGGGAAAGTCCGCGTCGCGAGCAACCAGATCGCGATCGCACCGACGAGGGCGACGCCGGCGACCGCGGCCCGCCATCGTCGCCGTCTCATCGCCCACCTCGTGTTCGTCGTCCCGGTCCTGTTCTCACGGTCGTCACCGTCCTTCCTGTGCGAGCATCACGGCCATCGACAGCCCCGAGATGGCCACGAGGACGAGCGCCGGCACTGCCGCCTGTCCGTAGAGACCGGCCTCCTCGACCCGCCAGATGTAGGTCACGAGCGTCTCGAATCCGAGCGGGCGCAACATGAGCGTCGCCGGGAGTTCCTTCATCGTCGTGAGAAAGACCAGCGCGGCTCCGGCGGCCACGCCCGGCAGGATCAACGGGAGCGTCACCGACCGGAAGGCGTTCAGCCGCGATCGACCCAGCGTCCGGGCCGCCTCGACCAACTTCTGGTCGACCTGCAGCGTTGAGGTCCGGATCGAGCCGATCGCCTGGGGCATGAACCGGACGACGTAGGCAAAGATCAGCAGCGGAACGGTCTTGTAGATCGACGGTAGCACGTCGAGGCTGAAGCTGAGCAACGCGATCGCCAGCACGATCCCGGGCGTGGCGTATCCGATGTAGGGGGCCCGGTCGGCCAGCGCCGCTACCCGCGAATCGGTGGTCGCCGATCCGATCGCGATCGGCAGCGCCACCAGCACCGAGACGAGGGCGGCCAGCAGTGCGACGTAGGCCGAGTTGAACCCGTACTCCCAGTCGAAAGTCAGTCGACCGAGCTGATAGCCGGGGCCACCCGTGTTCAGCCACATGGTGAAGATGGCGATCGGGAGCCCGATAGCGAGCAGGGCGATCGCAACCGGCAACAGCAGGGCCGGATACCGCCACGCTCCGAGTTCGAGGTCGGCGGTACCGCGGTCGCCACCGCTCTCGTAGGCCCCGGAGTCGTCGGCACCGATGCGGGACTCGATCGCGAGGATGATCACGGTCACCGTCAGCAACTGCAGGGACAACAACGCGGCGTAGTCGCGGGCGAAGGCATTGTATCTGGCGTAGATGAACTGCGTGAACACCTCGACGCGCATGATGTTCGGCGTGCCGAAGTCCGCGAGGGCATACAGGGCGACGAGCAACGCGCCGGCGGCGATCCCCGGCAGGATCTGCGGGAGGGTGATCCGGCGAAAGGCCTCCCAGCGGCCCGAGTTGAGCGTCCGAGCGGCCTCCACGAGCGAACCGTCCATCGAGAGCAGGGACGCTCGCGTGGTCAAGAACACGTACGGGTAGGTATACAGCGTCAACACGAACGCGGCACCCGCGAACCCGTATACCGAGGGGAGCGCGTCGATACCGAGGGGCTCAAGGAAGCCGACGAGTTCACCCTGTGGACCGAACGCCGAGACGAACGCGAACGCCCCGAGATAGCTCGGGACGGCCAGCGGCAACGCGATGAGGACGGTCCAGAACCGGGGGAACGGAATCTCGCCTTGGACCGTCAACACCGCGAGCGGGACGCCGATGAGGACGCTCGCACCCGTTACGATCGCGACGAGAGCGACGCTTCGGATCAGTACGTCGATCGTTTGGGAATCGACCGCGAGTTCGAACGCTCGAGTCCCGAGCCCGGCGGCGTCGACGACCAGCCAGAGCAAGGGGAGGACGAGAACGGCCGCGATGGCCGCGGCGAGCAGGGTGAGCCCGACGCCGGTGGCGCCGCTCCCGTCGTCGTCACCGGCTCGCTCGACCGTCTTCGCGACTCGATCCCGAACGCTCATTCCGTTATCCGGAGACGCCGGCTTCGTCCATCAGCTCGAGCGTCGGCTCGATGTCGGCCAGTTCCGCGAGGTCGATGTCCGGCGGGCTCAGCTCGTCGATGGTCGGCAGCCCGCCGACTGGTTCGACGCCCGAGATCATCGGATAGGCGAAACTGATCGTCGCGAAGTACTCCTGGGCCTCGGCCGAGAGCAGGTGGCGGACGAAGTTGTCGACCAGTTCGCCCTTCTGGGTGCCCTGTACCTTCAGCGCGCCCGCGACGTTGATCAACGCGCCGGCGTCGCCCTCGGTAAAGGCCAGATCGATCGGGGCGTCCGGCCGATTGTTCTTGACCCGCATCGCGTAGTAGTGGTTGGCGAACCCGGCCGACAGCGAGCCGTTGGCGACCGCCTCGGAGACGGCGTACTCGTTGCCGCGTCGTTCCGTTCCGGCCTCGCTCATGCTCTGTAGCCAGTTGCGGGTCTCGTCGTCGCCACGGAGCAGGCGCATGGCCGTCACGAAGGCCTTGAACGCGCCGTAGGTCGGTGCCCAGCCCATCGTCCCCTGCAGCGCGTCGGCGTCGGGGAACTCCTGCACCGTGGTCGGGATGTCCGACTCGCTCAATTCGTTCGTGTTGTACGGCACGGCACGGGCGCGTCCGGCGACGCCGGCCCACGCGTTGTCGTCGCCGACGAACTGACTGTTCCCGACCGCCTCGACCGCCTCGTCCGACAGCGGCTCGTAGGCATCGTTTTCCGCGACGAACCCGAGGGAGCTGGCGTCGATCGACCAGAAGACGTCGGCCTGGGCCGCACCGGCGTCGGCCTCTTCGACGATCGTCTGTGCCAGCGACGACGAACTGTTGTCGGTCGAGTGGACCTCGAAGTCCGGATAGATGTCCTCGAGCATCTCCACGAACTCGTAGTAGATGCCGCCTTCACCGCCGCCGATGTAGAGCGCGAGGTCCCCGGAGAGGTTCGGGAGGTCCTCGATCGACGTGCCGCCCGGTGCCGGTCGGCCGTCGACCAGCGATCCGGACCCCCGAAACTCCGAGAGCGGCGGAATATCCGCGCTCTGTCCGTCGTCGAAAAACCCGAGACAGCCCGCGAGCGATGCGGCCCCGAACGCGGAGCCGACCTGTAACGCCCGCCGACGTGAAACTGCACGATTGCCCTGCTCGTCGTTCATACTCGATTTAGGTTAACCTAAAAACTTATAGTTGACGATTCAGTCGTCCGCGACGACCCGCGCGCCGTCGGCCTCGAGGCCGGCCGCCGGGCGCAGCGTCGCCAGGCAGTCGAGCCAGTCGCGCATGTACTCGCCGACGTGGTTGAAGAAGGCTCCGTTGTTGTAGTCGTCCCAGTCGCCCTCGGCGAGTTCGTCGGCCATGGCCTCGAAGACCGCAGCGTAGGAGTCGGCCTCGCTGCCGGTCTCGTCGATTACCTGCCACAGGTGTTCGTTCAGTTCCAGCCCCGGCACCTCGTTGTTCAGGTCGTCGAAGGTGCTGCGGGGGGCCTTGTTGTGTTCACACAGCGGCGCGCCGTTGTAGATCCGCTTGCCCAGCACGTCACAGGCGCGCTTGAGGAACACGCCCGACCAGATGTCGTCGAATCGGCCCACGTCCCACTCGTTTTCGTCCATCGGCAGCTGGTAGAACGCGGGGATCACCTCCCGGCGGAACGCGAGGTTCATCGAACAGACCGTGAGGTAGTTGTCCCGTGCGGCGACGAAGTCCTCGCCGAAGTCATCGCTCGAGGTGCGGGTCTGGGCCTGGCCCTCGAGGTCGCCGTCCATCAGGATGCGGACGGCGTCGAGGTCGGGGACGTTGGTCCACAGTCCCTGCGAGGCGACGACCTCGCCGCCGTCGATCTCGGTCGTTCCAGTCTCGACGGTCTCGCCCATCGCCGAGTATGGGTACCCCCGCGGGTAGAGACCGTGTTCCTCGGCGTTCTGGTAGAGGACGTTGACCCACTGCTCGTCAGAGGACACGGATTCGATCTCGCCCTCGAACGCGAGGTTCTCCATGTGCGTGCCGAAGAAGTCCTCGTCCTCGTGAGGGAGCGTGTCGTCGTCGATGAAAAAGCCGTAGTCGAACTCGTCGTGGGCCCACATGTACAGCAGGCCGAAACTCGTCTCGGCGTGGCTGGCCGCCGGCACGACGTGACCGTACTCGGCGACGTCGTGGGCCTCGTACCACTCCTCGCGGCGGCTGCCGTCGAAGACCTCGCCCGAGACGCCCTCCTCCTCGAGCATGGCTTCCATTTCGTCGGTCTCACAGAAGTCCTCGGTCACGAGGACGACGTGGAGTCGCTCGAGGTCGAAGCCGTGGTCGCGGGCGTTCGCGAAGTACGAGCGCATGCACTCGTACTCCCGTATCGTCGGGACGATGACACAGATGTCCTGATTCATTGCTCGACTATCTTTTAGGCGAGCCTAAAATACTGTCGGTCTCCCGCGTCGGTTCCGCGGCCGTCGCGTCCGAGACGGAGAGCCCCAGCGCGGCGACCGCGCCGGCCCCGCCGACCAGTGTCACACCGTTTTTCAGCGCGTGGTCGACGATCGCCGCCGCCAGCGCGGTCCCCGCACCGATGGGAGTAAGCGCGACTACCAGCGCGGTAAAGGCCGCCTCGTAGAGTCCGACGCCGCCCTGAGACAGCGGGAGGACCTTCGCTAAGTTCCCGACGCTGACCGCCAGCGTCCCAACCGCCAGCAGCGGCCCGAGCGCGAGTCCGCTGCCCAGCGCTGCGAGTACCAGTACCGCCGTCAGCACGTCGAACGCCCAGATCAGCAGACTTCCCGCGCCGATCCGCGCGACCGCCCTCGGCTGGCGGGCGACGACCTGAACGTCCGCCGCGAACCCGAGCGCGGCCTCGAGCGCCCGCTCGAGACGCGGCCGGCCCACCGCTCGAGTCCGCAGTCGTGCGCCCAGTCCGTGGTCCGTCCGCGAGGCGGTGACGACGACGAATCCGACGCCGACGGTCGCCGTACTCACGGCCGCCGCGGCCGCCAGCGCGGTCCGTGCGCCCCCGGCCTCGGCGGCGATCTCGAGCGGGCCGGCCGCGCCGGTGGCCGCGAGCCACGCCGTCGCCAGCCCCGCGAGCGCGGCGATCGTCGCCAGATCGAACACGCGTTCGACGGCCAGCGAGGCGAAGCCGGCGGTGTAGGGCACGTCCCGACGGGTCTCCATCACGTACGCGCGGACTGCGTCGCCGGCCCGCGCCGGGATCGCCAGGTTCGCCGTCTGGCTGACGAAGACGGCGGCCGTACAGAACGCCGTCCCGGTCCGCCGTTCCATCGCGGCCAGTACGTCGCCGTACCGTCGCCCCCGAAGGGGCCACGAGACGGCGTAGACGGCGACCGCGGCGGCGAGGAGGCGCGGGTCGGCCGCCGAAATCTCCGTGAGGACCGTCCCGACATCGACGTCCCGGAGGGCGACGAACAGGCCGGCGAGGACGAACAGCGTCCCGCCGATCGTGAGTCGGCGGCGGGTCAGCGCCGCGGCGAGCCCGCCGCTCGCGGCGTCGCCGTCGGACGCGTCCGCCCCCGTTCGCTCGCCCCCGTCGTTCATACGCGACGCTTCGGGCCCAGATATTTAAGCCCACCTAAAACCGGGCTATGCCGGCGGGACGGTCACGCTCGAGCGGCTTTCTGCCGTGGAAACCTATCCACGGTCGTCGCTCAGCGCAGTTCCTCGATGATCTCGCGGGTCGCTTGCCGCACCGCCTCGTCGCTCGAGCGGTCGGGCTCCCAACCCAGCGCCGCGAGCTTCTCGATCGAGAGGCGCATCTTCGGGACGTCACCGGTCCAGCCGCGGTCGCCGCCGGTGTATTCGAACGCGGGCTCGAGGGCCAGTTCGTCGGCGACGATGGCGGCGATCCGGTCGACCGAGGTCGTCGTCCGCGTGCCGAGATTGTAGGTGTTCATCGCGTCGTCCGAATTCTCGACCACGTGCAGCATGGCATCGAGGCAGTCCTCGACGTATAGATAGGACTTCTCCTGACGGCCGTCGCCCAGG
Organism: Natrinema sp. H-ect1; assembly: GCF_041821105.1. NCBI lineage: Archaea > Methanobacteriati > Methanobacteriota > Halobacteria > Halobacteriales > Natrialbaceae > Natrinema > Natrinema sp. H-ect1. The sequence continues at coordinate 514,898 of NZ_JBGUBA010000002.1, forward strand.
ATCGTCAGCGTCTCGGGATCGCCCCCCAACTTCTCGATGAAATCGGGAATCACTGCCCCGCGCAGCCGCGGGCCGACGACGTTCGCAAAGCGGAAGTTCCAGACGGTGAGGTCGTGGCTGTGGGCCCGCGCCGAAAGCAACCCCTCGTCGGCCAGCTTGCTCGCCCCGTAGGCGCTGATCGGCTCGAGCGGCGCGTAATCTTCCGGCGTCGGTCGCGGGGCCTCACCGTAGACCGTCGAGGAAGAGGTGTAGGCGATCTCCGTGACCCCCGCGTCGGCCATCGCCTCGAGGATGTTCCGGGTCATCCGCGTGTTGTCGTCGAACTGGCCGTGGGGCCGGTCCGTATCGACGTGTTTCGACGCCGCGAGGTGGAAGACGAGGTCGACGTCCGCGAGGTGGCCGGAAAGCGCGTCGGGGTCGGTGAGGTCGGCCTCGAGGAAGTCGGCGTCGTCGGGGACGCGGTCGCGGTCGCCGTTCGACAGATCGTCGACGGCGAGGACGTCCGCGCCGTCCGCGAGCAGGCGCTCGGTGAGATGCGATCCGATGAATCCGGCTCCGCCGGTGACGAGTATCTGCCGATCCGAAATAGCCATAGTCGATTGTTTGCTGGTTCGATCATAATCCTGTTGTGTTTCGGCGCCGCAAAAACACCAATATTTAAACAATTGTTTAAACACACACCACATCTATAGTTGGAAGCGGTTGAAGCAGTTGTTTATCCAATACATGGCGCATCAAAATATTTTGGAATTATATAGTCGAACTTCTTCGAATATGATAATAATTGCGATCCCCATTCATTTTTTACTGTCTTCTTACTCGGAATTTGCCGCATTCACACATATACTCTCGGCCACCAATAAATTCTCTCATGCAAGAGCTGGATTAAGTGGAACTGATGGTTTAGAGCAGTTCAGAGGGAAGATAAATAATTATGTATTAGATAGCGACGACACCTACAAAGTTTGGGTGAAACTTCGTGTTGAAATTCACGTCCAAGGAACAGGTGCCACTGTTGCTGATTTTGGAGGTGAGGATAACGACTTTGCAGACGAACCTGGTGATCCAGAACAGTTCGTTCAGATAAATGAAATAATAATAGATAAGGACCATTAATTATATATCTTGGATTATAGATTTTCTATCCTAAAAATCCTTAAATAATTAAGAAATAGTAAAGGTTAGACCATAGAAAGGGAATTGCAGAAGGGTAGAGGTCGAAGATAATAAGACACAAGAACAAAATAACCCTCAATAGTAATCCAAACAATGAGAATTGATTTTAGTGTACAAATACAGACTCTAATGATGAGAAAGGGGATGGAAGCCGACGAATTACTGGTGACTATAATAATAGCATCCTTACTTATCGGTGTTCCAACTGGAGCAATGTACTTCCGCACAATGAAGGATGAAATAAACAGATCATACGTATGGATTAGTGCAATGTTAGCTATTTCGATATTACTTCCAATCCTTGGCCCATTTATTCTATGGGTTGTGTATAAGTCCTCGGTTCCTCAATAGAATGTTCTAGATATGTGGATTTCGGAACCGTTGCTTTTGAATCGTAGACACTATCCCTAGTTACCGGTGTGTACCGAATAGACCCCTAGGCCGCCTGCAAACCTAGTAGAGGTTAGTACTTAAACGCCGGTCGAGTACCGCAGCAGGCCGGCGAAACCACCGAAGGCGTTCAGCAGTTGTTCGCCCTTCTCGAAGTCCGTCGAGATGAACTTGGTCTCGGTGCCACGTTGTTCGGCGATATCGATGAGGTGATCGATGGCGTCCTCGCGGTCGTCCTCGTCCCCTTCGACCTCGGTGCCACAGTCGGTACAGGTGTGGGCCGGCGTCGACTTGCGCCGGTCGATGACCTCGCGTTCGGTCGCGCCACACTCGGGACAGTCGTAGGTAATCACGTCCTTCCGGAGGTCCTCGCTGATGAGCAGGCGGTCGACCGCGCCCATCATCAGGTTCCGGCGGGTCTGCTCGAAGCCGTAAGTGGCCTGATCGCCCGCGTTGAGTTCCTCGAAGAACTCCTCCATCACCTTCTTGTCCTTCATCACCTCGGCGTCGGCCAAGGCGTCCTCGGCGTTGTCGACCAGGTCCTTCAGGCCGGACTCGTCGGTGTAGGCGACGTCGAACTTGCCCAGGACTTCGTCTTGCAGTTCGTGGTGGAGATAGTCGCCGTCGAGGAACTCGTCTTTGGTCGGCGAGGGACCGCCCACGAGGATGCCGTCGATCTCGTGGCGCTTGGGGACGAACAGGTCGTTTGCCATCCCCGCGACCTCCTGATAGAAGTTGTCGATGGCCTCGAGGCGCAGGCGGGCGAATCGCTGGGCGGACTGGCCTCCCTTTCGCTGCTTGCCGGGGACCAGCGAGGAGGCGGACTTGACGGGTTCGATACGCTTGCCCTTCAGCCAGCCGACGTTGGCCTCGCGGCGGTCGAGGACGATCAGGCCGTACAGGCCCTTGTCGGCGAGCATCTCCTCGAGGGGCTCGGTCAGGAAGTCCGAGTCACAGTGATAGCGGAAGGATTCGATGGGCTGGGGCGGACTCTCGAGGACTTTGGTGACCATGTCGGTCCGGCCGCCGCCCGAATCGACGGCACCGGAAAAGAGAACGATGCCGTTGTCCGGCGGGAAGGTGTCGTAGTATCGCAGTCGGTCCTTGATGCTCGTCAGCGCGTCCTGGACCGCCGTTCGGGTCTGCTTCGACTTGATGTTGGCCGCTTCGCTGTGTTCCTGCGTGACGTGCTGGACGACGTCACTGATCTGTCTGTCGTCGGGGATGTAGATCGTCACGAGCTGCGTTCCGGAGCCGTCGTAGTCCTTGAGGTCCTCGATGACCTTCCGGAACTCGTACTTCTTCCGGTCGGATTGCTCCTGCTCGCCCTCCTGGCTCATTACACGTATAAAACCGGGCTGTCGGTAAGAATCCTTTGACACACCGATCGACCGGGCGACCGCCCGGTCCGACGACGTTCGATCGGACCGCGTTCGACCACCGGTCGGCCGACCCTCCCACCGGGCGGGCGGTGAGGTGACGATTTAAGGGGGTGCCGTTCCACTGTCCGGACAGTACCCACGTATGTCTCACGAGACTGTCTATGCCATCGCGAGCGGAAAAGGCGGTGTCGGGAAGACGACGACGACGGTCAACCTCGGCACGGCCCTCGCGGACGCCGGGGCACGCGTCGCCATCGTCGACGCCGACCTCGGGATGGCGAACCTCGCCGGGTTCGTCAGCCTTTCTCCCGACTCGACGACCCTTCACGACGTATTAGCCGGCGACGCATCGATCGAGGACGCGACCTATCGACTGGCCGACGACATCGTCGCGGTGCCGAGCGGCACGAGCCTCGACGAGTACGCCGAGACCTCCCCCGAAGGGCTGCGCGAGGCCGTCGAGGACCTCCGCTCGCGCTTCGACTACGTCCTGCTCGACGTCGGGGCCGGCATCAGTCACGAAACCGTCCTGCCGCTCGGACTGGCCGATGCCGTCGTCCTCGTCTCGACGCCCGAACCCGCCGCCGTCCACGACACGAAAAAGACCGTCGAGCTGACCGACCGCTCCGGCGGCGAGGTCGCGGGCCTCGTCCTGACCCGAACCCGACCCGACGGCGACGTCTCCCACGAGGAACTCGCTGACCGCCTCGAGGTGCCGCTGCTCGGGACCATCCCCGAGGACCCGGCGGCCCGGGACAGCGTCTACGCCGGGACGCCGCTGGTCGTCTACGAACCCGACGGCCCGGCGGCCGTCGCCTACCGGCGGCTCGCGGCCGATCTGACCGGCCTCGAGGTGCCCGTTCCAACCGACGACGATCCCGAGACGGCCGACGCGGACGCCGACGACGGGACGAGTGCGGTGTCCGAGTCCGACACGGCCGCCGACGCCGCGACCGACGAAACCGAGGAGCGGGAAGCCGCACACGACGACGTCTCGAGTGCGATCACGGAAGCCGAGTCCGATCCCTGATCGGCGGCCCGAACGCGACAGTTAACGGATGCCTTCCCTGGCTCTCGGTCGCGGGTATCGACCCGCGGTTCGGAACGACCCGATTAGCGCCGTTCGGTCTCTTCACGAGCGCACGGCGGTCGGACGCCACGTACTGTCGGTCTCGAGCCGATATGGTCGCCGTTTCGATCGGTTTGGTGGACCCTTCTCGACGCGGTTTCGACCGCCGGGACGATCCGAATTAGTCGCCGCTCGTGACTGACCGGGTAACGAACTTATTACTAATCACGACTGTTCCCGATGGGTCGCCCATGGAGCGACGAAAGATCCTCCTCGGCAGTGGCGCTGCGCTCGCAACGGTCCTCGCCGGTTGTTCCAGCGACGAAACCGGCGACGACGACTCGAACGATGACGATGACGACGACGGGTCGCCGTCCAACGGCGGGAACGGCGACAACGGCGAGCCCGACGACGAGAACGAGTCCGACATCCCCGGAATGGACACGGACGCGATGGAACTCGACAGCGAGAAGATATCGATCAAAGACATCAACAAGGACGGCGACGAGGTCGACGTCGTCGCGACGACGACCACGACCGACCCCGACGTACTGCGTGCGGAACTCCAGTCGATCGGGGAGACGCTCGCGGCGGCGATCACCGACCCCGAGGCGTTCGCGGCCGAGGTCAACAGCGTCACCTGGGTCCTCGAGCAGGACGGCGCGATGGTGATGTCGTTCTACGTCGACGTCCAGTGGGCGATCAAGTACATCAACGACGAGATCGACGAGGACGAACTCGCCGACCTCGTGTTCGATACCACCGACGGGTAAGCGCGGTCGTCCGTGTGGACGGCGTCGTTCTTTCGGTCACACTCCGACCAGTCGCACGCCCGTTCCGACGACCGGCACCGTTGCGACCGCCCCGCAGACCCCGGCCGCTTACATCGACCGCGGCGCGGCCACGCCCAGGATCGACAGGGCGTTCGCGACCGTGTGTTTCGAGGCGGCGACCAGCGCGAGTCGGGCCTCGCGAACGTCAGGATCGACGTCGTCGGCCAGCACCGGACACTCCCGATAGAAGCCGTTGAACCGATCGGCGAACTCGCGGGTGTAGGTCGCGATCTGATGTGGTTCGAGGTCGTCGCCGGCCTCGTCGACGACCGCCGGGAACCGCGCGATCGTCTCCAGCAGGTCGCGCTCGGCATCGGTTGCGAGCAGGTCGGCCTCGAGTGCCTCGAGTTCGACGTCCTGGTCCGCGAGGTCGGCCTCGGGGTCGAGGCCGGCTTCCTCCAAGATCCCACAACAGCGCGCGTGGACGTACTGGACGTACGGCGCGGACTGGGCCTCGAAGTCCAGCGCGCGGTCCCACTCGAAGGTGATCGCCTTCGTCGGCTGTTTCGAGACGATGTCGTAGCGGACGGCACCGATCCCGACCTGATGGGCGATGCGCTCGATGTCGTCGTCGTCGAGTTCGTCGTCGCGGATGCGGTCGTCCAGCCGGTCTTCGACCTCGTCGCGGGCCCGGTCGATCGCCTCGTCCAGCAGGTCGTCCAGATCGACGCCGGTCCCGCGACGGGTACTCATCTTCCCCTCGGGGAGGTTGACGTAGGAGTACAGCACCTGCCGGAGGCCGTCGGTGTCGTTGCCAAGCAACTCGAGCGTCGTCCGGAGCTGTCGGGCCTGGAGCTTGTGGTCCTCGCCCAGCACCGTCACGGCGCGGTCGTACTCGTCGAACTTCCACTCGTGGTGGGCCAGGTCCCGCGTGGCATAGAGGGAGGTGCCGTCCGAGCGCAGGAAGACGAGGTTCTTGTCGATCCCGTGGTCCTCGAGTTCGAGCTGCCAGGCCTCTTCTTCGTAGACCGACTCATCGAGGTCTTTGAGCCGCGAGACGAGGTCGTCGGTGTCGCCGTTGCGCATGAACCGGGTCTCCTTGACGAACTCGTCGAACTCCGCCGGCAGGCGCTCCAGACACTCGGTCATCCCGCCAAGCACCTGATCGACGACCTCGCTGACGCGCTCGTAGGCCTCGTCGTCGCCCTTCTCGAGGCCCTGCATGATCGACTCGATCTCGGCCTCGGCGGCCTCGGCCTCGTCCTCCGGGGCGTTCTCGAGGAACCGGTTGCCCTTCCGGTAGTAGCGCACGAGGTCGTACTCTTTCCGGTCGCGCTCGGGCTCGCTCTCTAAGTCCGCCTCGTCGAAGGTCTCGTAGGCCCACGTGAAGACGGCCATCTGCCGGCCGGCGTCGTTGACGTAGTAGTGGCGGTCGACGTCGTAGCCGGCGTACTCGAGCAGGTTCGCGACGGCGTCGCCGATGATCGGGTTCCGCGCGCGGCCGACGTGGACCGGCCCCGTCGGGTTCGCGCTCGTGTGTTCGACGACGACGCTGGTATCGCGGTCCGGCAGGGTACCGTAGTCGTCGGCGGTCGCTTCGGACAGCGTCTCCGCGAAGTAGGCGTCGCTTGGCAGGAAGTTGAGATAGGGGCCCTGCGTCTGTACCGCGGCGACGTAGGTCAGCTCGTCGGCGTCGATCTCGTCGGCGACCTGGCCGGCGACCTGCGGCGGCGGCGCGCCCGCTTCGCTAGCGAGTCGGAAGGCGACGCTCGAGGCCAGCACGCTCGCGACGTCGTCCGGCGGTTCTTCGATCCCGAGATCGTCCGTCGGGAAGTCGAGCGCTGAGAGCGCCCCCTCGAGGGCGTCCTCGACTTCCGTGCGTAGGGCAAGGAACATACCCGCCCGTATTCAGGGCCGGAGTAAAGGGATGTCGGGTTTCGGCTCGGGCTCGTTCGGATACGACTCGAGTGCGAGGACCGTGATCCAGTCCGGTAGATTTGCTCGAGAAATAGGACGGTGTATCGGCTCTGAGACCGCCGATATGCGGTGGCGCACGCTGTCGACTGCCTGAGGGATAACGAGGGCAGTCGATAACGTCGTGCGAGGGATGAGCGAACGCCGACAGGCGTGAGTGAATCGGCTGGGGAGGGCGTGGCCATTCCCTGTTGCCACGCTAGCAGGACGCTTTGCTTCCGAATCACGTCAAAAAACACTGTTCCGTTCCTGCTGTGTGTTACCAGTGAGGAACGTCCTACTATCGTGGCAACGATGAGAACCACGCCCTCCCCAGCCGATTCGTTCGCTCCCGGTAGTCGCTCACTCATCCCTCGCACGATGTCACCGGCCGCCTTCGCCCGCACTCAGGCGGCCGCCAGCGCGCGCCACCGCAAACCGGACTTCGGCGGCTGTGTACTCGCTACGGACTGCACTCGTCCGTCACTCGAGAAACTGCGCGGCCTCCCGGAACCGCTCCTCGTGGACCGGCCGAAACGTCTCGCTCGAGGCGTCGAACTCGCTCGGCGTCCAGAACCGGGCGTCCGTCGCGTCGCTGCCCGCGACCGGCTCGCCGGTGGCGTCGGCCCGGTCGGCCACGTAGTGAACCGTCACGACGTGTTTGCCCGTTCGGGGCGGCATCGCCGACGCGGACAGGATCTCGAGGTCGTCGGGATCGACCGCGACGCCGGTTTCTTCCTCGAGTTCGCGGGCGGCCGCCTCCGGGGGTTCCTCGCCGACCTCCATGTGACCGCCGGGGATCGTCCACTCGCCAACCCCCGGCGGGACGCCGCGCTCGACACAGAGGACGGCCGGGTCCGGCCCGGAGCGGTCGACGACGGCGACGCCGGCACAGGGGACGGGGTTGTGCCAGACGATGGCCTCGCAGTCCGGACAGCGCTTTCGCTCGCGGTCGTCGGCACTCGTCCGCTCGAGGCGGGCACCACAGTCGGGACAGAACGTCGGGGGTCGGCTGACCATTCGTCGACGTCTCAGTATGCAGGCCTCAAAGGGTCTTCAATCCACTGCCGGTCAGCGGGACGACGACGTCGTCCCCGTCGTCGATGACGCCGTTCTCGCGATACTGCTCGAGGGCCGCCGGCGCGACCGCACAGGTCGGTTCGACGTAGAAGCCGTTGCGGTGGAGTCGATCGAGCGCGGTCTCGATCGGATCCCCGCCGAGGGCGATGGCGTCGCCGTCGGTTTCCTCGATGGCCTTGAGGATCTCGGTGCCGCGTGCGGGCTCGGCGATCTGGATACCGTCGGCGATGGTCGTCCCCTCGCCGTCGGCGTCGGTAGTGTCGCCGCCGAGCGCGGCGACGATGGGGGCGTAGCCGGCCGCCTGCGCGCCCAGCAGCCGCGGCATCCCGTCGACGATGCCGGCCTCGTTCAGCAGCGAGAAACCACGATACGCGCCCAAAAAGAGCGTCCCGTGCCCGATCGGGAGGACGACGGCGTCGGGGACGGTCCAGCCCTGCTGGGCGGCCACCTCGAACGCGAAGGTCATCGTACCCGCGTAGAAGGCGGGGTTCCAGGCGTGGCTGGCGTACCAGCCGTCACCGGTCTGGTAGGGGGTATCGCGCTCCCCGTCGCCCTCGACGGCCCGCTGACAGGCGGCGGTGACGTCCTCCCGGGTCCCCTCGATCCGAACCGGGCGGGCGTCGGCCCGCTGGATCGTCATCAGCTTGGACTGCTTGACGTCGGCGGGGACGTAGATGTCCGCGTCCAGCCCCGCCCGCGCGGCGTAGGTCGCGATCGACGCGCCCGCATTGCCCGAGGAGTCCTCGATGACCTTCTCGACGCCGAGTTCGACCGCCCGCGAGAGCGTCGTCGTCGCGCCGCGGTCCTTGAACGACCCCGTCGGGAAGACGTACTCGAGTTTGAACTCCGCGTCCCAGTCGGGGGCCTCGACCAGCGGCGTAAAGCCCTCGTAGAAGGTGACGTGCTGTTCGATCGGGAGGAACTCGAAGAAGGTCCACAGCCCCTCGGTCGTGTCGAGGCTATGCAACGGGAGCGGATCGCCCTGTGGGTGCGGTCGCTCGTCGAACTCCAGCGCGTGGCCACAGCCACAGCGCCAGGGCTCGTCCGGTCCGGCCTCGTAGACGGTCCCGCAGTCGGGGCAGGTGAGATCGGCCGCCATATCAGTATTCGTCGATGTCGGTCCCGACCGAACAGACGTACTCGCCGGTCGCGACCTGTGGGAGCCGTCTGGCCCGCCAGAGGATTCCGTTGCTGTCGGCGGTCACCTCCGCTTTCGGCTCGCCGAAGGGGGTCGTCACCTCGAACAGCGTCTCGCCGGGGCGGACGCGGTCCCCGAGGTCTTTCGTTCGGGTCACGAGCCCGCCGGCAGGGGCACCGTACTGCTCGAAGCCCTTCGCTCGCGTCTGGGTCTCGAGCGGGTTCCCTTCCTCGAGGAAGTTGTAGTATCGGAGGACGTTGAACACGCCCGTGACGCCCTTTCGAATGCTTTCCTCGTCCCAGCCGACCGCGCCGCCGAGTTCGGGGTCGACGGTCGGGATCCCCTCGTCGGGGGCCGCGCGGGCCAACTGGCCGTCCGGCCCCTTCTGGTCGAGGACGTAGCCACAGCCGAAGGCCTTCGCCAGCTCGAGACACTGGTCGTGAAGCCGGTGGCGCTTCCCACAGCGGACCCGGACCTCATCGAGCATCCGGCTGGTCGAGCCCTGGTGGAGATCGAGGATCAGGTCGGCCCGCGAGGCGGCCTCGAAGGTCGCGGCTGCGATCCGTTCGGTCGAGGTACCCCCCTCGTTGCCCGGATAGGCCCTGTTCATCTTCGTGTCGTCGATCGGGTTCCGGTGTTCGGCGACCTGAAACGCGTGGTAGTTGACGATCCCGACGATCAGGATCGTCCCCGAGAGTTCGGTGGGGTCCAGTCGCGGCACGACCCGCTGGACGACGCCGACGCCGTTGAGTTCGTCGCCGTCGCTTGCCGCCTGCATGTAGAGGGTCTTCCCCGACTTCGTGCCGTTGACCACGGCCACGGGCAGTCCGAACGGACTGCCATCCCGCGTCTCGCCGACCTCGAGACGGCCCGTATCGATCTCGCCGGGCCCCGCGCTCGCCGTACCGAGCGTCGTCGTCATATGTCCCTCACGATGAACCCGTTCGCCTTTATACTATCCTTTGATCTCGAGCGGTGGGAGCAGCGACGGGACGAACGACCGAGCCGCTTGCCGGTTTCACGGAACCGAGACGGGTCGAATCCCCCGCCTTTCGGCGAGCCACGCCGGCCGTGGTTTGCACTCGAGGTCGGCCGTAGTTCGCGCTCGAGGTCGGCAGTGGCCCGCACTCGAGGCCGGCCGGGGCTCGAGTTCTCGAGCAACGGTCGTGTATCGGTCCCGGTCAGCTACTGAGAACGGCCCGAAGCGCGAACCGGAGGTTTTCCCGCCGTTCGGCGACCCGACGATAGAAGTACGACAGCCAGCGGTCGCCGTAGGGGACGTACTGATAGACGTCGTACTCCTCGGCCAGCTCGTACTGGGCCGCTTCGCGGACGCCCATCAGCATCTGGATCTCGAAGTCGGTGCCGTAACGGTCGTGTAACGCCGTCGCGTGTTCGATCATCGCCGGATCGTGGCTGCCCACCGCGATCCCGCCGTCGTAGTGTTCGAACGCGTACTCGAGCAGAGTCCGATACTCCTGATCCACGCGCGTGGAATCGGTGTAGGCCACGTCGCTGGGCGGATCGTAGGCACCCTTGACCAACCGGATCTTGCCGGGGACGTCGGCGAGTCGCCTGACGTCGGCCCGGGTCCGTCGGAGGTTCGCCTGCAGGCAGACGCCGACCCCACCGTCGGATTGAGGTTCCGACGAGGATCGCTCACCCCCGCCCCGTTCGCGGGCGACCGCCTCGAAGGCGTCCAGCGTCGCGTCGGTCGTCGTGTGATCCTCCATGTCGATCCAGACGAAGACGCCTCGCTCGGTCGCGGCGGCGACGATCTCCGCCAGTTCCCGCCGGAACACCGACTCGTCGATCTCGAGGCCCAGCTGCGAGGGTTTGACCGAGATGCAGGCCCCGAGCCGCGAGCCGGCGATGTCGTCGACCAGCCGCCGGTACTCGGCGGCGTCGGCGGCGGCCGCCCCGCGCTCGTCGTAGTGTTCACCAAGGAGGTTGACGATGCCGCCGACGCCGCGGTCGTTCAGCCGCCGGACGTGGTCGAGCGCTTCGGCCGGGGACTCTCCCGCGACGAACCGGTTCGCGATCGGCGGGATCATAGCCCCTACTGGGGGCGCGACCGACAAGAGGATTCCTCCGTTTCGCGAGTCGTGACGGGCGGTGGCAGCGTCGCGTCGATGTCCCGGACGCCGCGACGCTCACTCCTCGTCGTGTCCCAGCAACCGCTCGCGCATGGAGCGCTCGCGGGCCCGTTCGGCCAGCAGCACCGAACACTCGATGTCCTCGTGGACGTCTAAGACCAGCGAGCCGCGGACGATCCGCGAGAGCAGACCCTTCCCGGTCGCGCCGAGGACCACCAGCGTCGACTCCGTCGCGGCCTCGGTGATGGCCGTCTCGACGTCGCCGTCCTCGAGTCGCAACTCGGCGTCGGCGAGGTCGTTCTCGGCGGCCCACTCCTCGAGGAACTGCTCGCCCTCAGCGAGGGACTCGTCGTCGGTGAGGACGTGCAACAGCGTCACCTCGGAGTCGAACTCTTCGCGGAGCAGTCGGACGACGTCGGCGCTGAGCGCCGAGTCGGGGCCGCCCGCGGTCGGGACGAGGATGCGGGACGGATCGAAGCCCCGCTCTTTCAGCACGAGGAAGTCACAGGGGAGGTCGTGGGTCAGTTCGTCGATGCGCGACTCTGCCCGGCCGTGGGCGGTCGGTCCCCAACCCATGACGACCTGATCGGCCTCGAATGCGCGAGCGGCATCGAAGACCTCCTCGAACGAGCGATGTGAGAGAACGGTGTGGGTCTCGACGGGCACGCCGAACGTCTCGGCGTCGGTCCGGGCCTGCTCGAGCAGTTTCTTGGACTCGGCGTCGAGGCGCTCGTTCTCCTCGGCGCGTGCCAGCGGCGTCTGGTCCGGCACCTGCACGATGTGGACCGCGTGGACGGTGCCGCCGCGTTGCTTCGCGATGGCTCCTGCGAGGGTGATGAGGTCCCTCTCGGTCCGGGGGTTGGCCAGCGGGACCATCACGCGGAAGTCGTCACCCGTCTCGCTCGCGTCCGCCGCTTTGGCGGCGTCGGGGCGGACGGTGTCGGCCGCGGCGACCGCGGCGTCGGGCATCTCCTCGGAGCGGTCGAGGATCCAGCCGGCGAAGACGCCGGCGCTCTCGACGCGCTGGCGGGCGTAGAACAGGTACCACGCGCCCGCGAAGACGACCAGCGCCGCCGACAGCAGGAGCACGAACGGCTCGATGTAGGCGATCAGGGCAAAGGACGAGATCGTCCCGATTATCGGGACGACCGGGTACAGCGGGACCTCGAAGTCCGGATCGTAGTCGGCCGGTTCGGCCTCCCGCATGACGATCAACGCGATGTTCAACAGGCCGTAGACGATCAGGTGTAAGACCGAACCCGCCGTCGAGAGGATCTCGAGGTTACCGAAGAGCAGGAAGACGATGATGAGCGAGCCGGTGATCAGGATCGACTTGTACGGCGTGCCAAAGCGGGGATGGATCTCGTTGACCGACGGCGAGATGATCTTCTCCCGGCCCATCGCGAAGTTGATCCGCGAGGAGGAGAGGATCGAGGCGTTCGCGCTCGAGGCCGTCGCGAGGAGCCCGCCGAGCAAGAGCAGCCCCCAGCCGAGCGTTCCTAGGCCGAAGCCGAAGACGCTGTACTGTCCGAACAGCAGTTCGGCGGCCTCGACGACGGCGGTATCGTTGTTCGCCACGAGGTCGTTCGGGACCGCCGCGAGCAGGACCAGCAGGAAGAGCGCGTAGACGACGGTCACGATGACGACCGAGCCGATGACGGCGAGCGGGAGGTTCCGTCCTGGATCCTTGATCTCCTCGGCGACGGAGGTGATCTGGACGAAGCCGAGATAGGAGACGAAGACGATGGCGGTCACCGGCAGCACCTCGCCGGGGGTCCCCTCCGGGGCGAGCGGCCGCAGCGACTCGAGGTCGGCGTTCAACAGCCCGACGATCGTGAAGGCGCCCAGAATGGCAAGCAGCGTGAGGACGATCCCGATCTGGAGGCCGCCGGTCTCCTTCGCGCCCATGTAGTTGACGGCGATAAAGAGCGCCGCGCCGATCAGGCCGATCGTCTGGGCGGCCGAGATCGTGACGGGCCCCAACCCGATCGCCGGCGCACCCACGAGCTGGTTGACGTACTCGCCGAACCCGTACATGTAGAACGCGGAGGCGAAGGCGAGTCCGAGCCAGTTGGCCCAGCCACTAATCGAGCCAAAGAGCGGCCCAAGGGCGCGATTGATGTAGAAGTACGCGCCGCCTGACTTGGGCATCGCCGTCCCCAGTTCGGAGGCAGACAGTGCCGTGAACAGGGCGGTGACGCCGCCGATGACGAAGGTAAGCGCCGCGAGCGGACCGGCACGAGCCACCGCGGTGCCGGGCAACACGAAGATGCCGGCCCCGATCATCGTCCCGATCCCGATGGCGATCGCCGACAGCAGGCCGAGGTCCTTCGCGAGTTCCTCGTCGGCGCTCATACGGGGCCACCCCCGCCGCCCTCGGCTGGTCCGAGGACGCGGCCCGACGCCGCATCGACGACCCCGACAGAGCGCGGACCTCCGCGCTCGTCGGTCCGTTTCGACCGGTGTCTGCGTCGCTGGGTCGCGTTCGATACCGACCGTCTCGACGGACCGCGGACTCGAGTTTGGATGTTCATCGCCCGGAATTGTGTCGGAACCGATGATAAACTCCCTGATTACGGTAAGGACCTGCGAACGGCTCTCGTGGGCCGACTTCTCGCGGTCCGTCGCGGCAAGCGACCGCCGTCGATCGATCGCGACGCGAAGACGGCATCGCGGTGTGGTCTCGTCGCATCTCGAGTCACCCACACCGGACCGTGTTCAATATCTGTATACAGTCTGCATGAATATCGTGGACAAGTTATTTGTAACCGGTTCCCTTGCCACTACGTATGACGGCAGGACCGCCGATAGACGAACTCCACTTCGCGGACGCACCGACCGTCGACGACGTTCCCGGCCCGAACACGCGGGCCTTGCTCGAGAAACAGCGTGAGATCGACAGCAGCGCGGTCGCGTATCCCGACGACATCCCGATCGCCTTCGAGGAGGGCAAGGGCGCAACCGTTCGGGACGCCGACGGCAACACCTACATCGATCTCTTCGCGGGGATCGGCGTCCTCAACGTGGGCCACTCGAACCCGTACGTCCTCGAGGCGGTCCACGAACAGGCAGACAAGTTCGTTCACACGGTCGACTTCCCGACCGAGGCCCGGCTCGAGTTGATCGAGAAACTCGACGAGATCGCTCCCGACGGACTGGCGGGGAACCAGAAGGTCGTCTTCGGCGGCCCGACGGGTAGCGACGCCGTCGAGGCGTCGATCAAGCTCTCGAAGTACAACACCGGCGGCGACGGCCTCATCGCGTTCCGCGGTGCCTACCACGGCGCGACGACCGGCGCGATGAGCGTCACCTCGAACAAGAAGTTCAAGGGGGACTACACGCCCCTGCTCGCCGACGTCGTCCACGCGCCCTATCCCCATCCGTTCCGCCAGGACAAGGCACCTCAGGAAGCGGTCGACCACGCACTCGAGGAGGTCCAGGCGATCGTCGAGGACCCCTACGGCGGCCTCGCGAACCCCGCGGGGATCATCGTCGAGCCGATCCAGGGCGAGGGCGGGATCGTCACGCCCCCGGAGGGGTTCCTGCAGGGGCTGCGCGACATCGCCGACGACAACGACGTGACGCTGGTCTTCGACGAGATCCAGAGCGGGCTCGGTCGGACGGGCCAGTGGTGGGCCAGCGACTGGGAGGGGATCACCCCCGACGCGATGACCAGCGCGAAGGCGCTGGGCGGTGTCGGCTTCCCGCTCTCGGCGACGATGTACCACGAGGACCTCGACACCTGGGGCTCGGGCGACCACGCCGGCACCTACCGGGGCCACGTCGTCGGGATGCGCGCCGGCACCCGCGCCATCGAGTACATTCAGGACCACGACCTGCTCGCGCACGCCCGTGACCTCGGCGAGTACATTCGGGGGCGGCTCCGCGAGGCGGGCGAGGGCAATGCCCACCTCGCTGACGTTCGTGGCAAGGGGCTGTTCATCGGTGCCGAGTTCGTCGACACCGACGGCAAGCCCGACGGCGATCTCGTCGACGCCATCCAGCAGTACTGCTTCGAGCGCGGCGTCCTCGTCTGGACGGCCGGCCGCCACGGCAACGTCCTTCGGTTCCTGCCGCCGCTTGTGCTGACCCACGATCTGGCAGAAACCGCACTGGACGTCGTCGTCGAGGCGATCGAAGCGGTCACCGCCGAGGCGACACGAACCGCCTGACTCGAGCCCCGACGATCCACATGTCCGACATCGATCCCATCGAAACCGACGACGCGCCGAGCAACGACAACCCCTACTCGCAGGGGGTCCGCGCCGGCGACACGCTGTACGTCTCCGGCTACGGCCCCGTCGATCCCGGGACGGGCGCGGTCGTCGACGGCGACATCGAGGCGCAAACGAATCGGGTCCTCGATAACATCGCGGCCGTCGTCAACGAAGCCGGCGGCGACGGTCTCGCCGACGTGATCAAAGTCACGGTCTATCTGACCGATCTCGAGGACTACGAGCGGGTCAACGCGGCCTACGGTGCCCGATTCGGCGCGGAGCCGCCCGCGCGGGTCTGCGTCGAGGTCTCGCGACTGCCCGATGACGTCCGCGTCGAACTGGACGCGACCGCGTACGTGGGTTAACTCGGTTGGTCACCGTCCGCGTCGGCACCGACGAACGCCGGCGCGAAGGGGTATTCCCAGGCCTCGCCGAAGATCGCCTTCGCCATCGCGACGATCCAGACGAAGACGCTGAGAGCGCCGAGGGCGATCGCGAGGACCGTCAGGGCGAAGACCGGCAGAAAGACGACCGTCTCGAGGAGGTCCGGTACCGGGGCGTACTCGAACAGCGCGTCCAGCCCGAACACGAGGACGACGGTCCCGATGAACGAGCCACTGACCAGCAGATGCCAGTTGAGCGCGTTCCGGGCGTTGGCGCGGGTAAAGTCGTGGGTCGATACCAGATAGATCACGGCGGTGGCGACGATGCCGACGAGTGGCAGTATCGCGATGAAGTGGACGAAAATGCCCAGTAGCGTCCGCTCCGTGAGGATCGACGGGCCGGGTTCGGTCGTTGCGGTTGGTTGTGACATGTGTTCTGTCGTGTGTGCTATTATTTGGGGTTCGATCGATCAGCCGTCGGCACCGAAGCGGCGATTCCGCCGTCGCGGCGCTTACGAACGGCGCGTTCGGCGACGAGCAATACTAGACAGGCGACGAAGAGGTTCCCGGCGGCCACCCAGAGCCCGTGACTGGCACTGACCGGCGCGTCGA
This sequence comes from Natrinema sp. H-ect1, assembly GCF_041821105.1. Lineage (NCBI taxonomy): Archaea > Methanobacteriati > Methanobacteriota > Halobacteria > Halobacteriales > Natrialbaceae > Natrinema > Natrinema sp. H-ect1. Next base: position 531,167 of record NZ_JBGUBA010000002.1, read on the forward strand.
TCGACAGGGCGGTCAGCACGACGCCGGCGCTGAAAAGCACCAGACTCAACTGGAAGCCCGCGAGGACCAGCGTTCTGATCCCCGCGGGGTTCCGAAGTCGGAGGAAATCCCCGGTAGACAGCGTCTCGAGCGGTGTCTCGTACTCGAGGGCACGTTTTCCCTCCGGCGAGAGCGGCCACTGCGACTCGGGGTGGTTGATGTAGTACAGCGTGATCGTCTCGGGGTAGGTCTCCGCGGCGACGACGTCGATCTCGCGGAGTTCGTCGAGCCGGTTCCGAACCGTCTCCGTGCTGACGGTCGGTCGCACGCGGGACTGGAGCTGTCGGATCGAGAAGAACGGTCGATCCGACTCGAGCATCACCTCGACGACGTGTCGTTGCGTGAGTTTCTTTTCGAACGTGGGATCGATTCGGTCCTCGATCCACGTCGGGAGGGTCGTCATGGGTAGTCCCGGCATCGGTCGGGTTCGAAGTAAACCCCGGGGCGGATTTGCTGGCTCCCAAACGCGACTCCGCCCCCACCAAGGACCGGACGGTGAATGGAAAGGAGTAGTTGAACGGACGTGCAGTCGTGTGATTTCGACCGGTTCCGGACACGCCTCGGCTCAGGACCGACCGCGGCGCTCGCGAACCCGCGTGGCGGCCAGTTCGGCGAACCGGAGGGCGACACAGACCGCGAGCAGGTTCCACGCAGCGGTCCACAGGCTGTGGCCGCCGTGGAACGGTGCCGCGAGCCCGACGACGGACAGCGCGAGCCCCAGCACGAAACACACCAGACTGAGCTGGTAGCCCGCGAGGACGATCGTCCTGATCCCCTCGGGGTTCCGCAGTAACAGGACGTCCCGCGCCGAGAGCCGATCGAGCGGGTTCACTGACGGCAGGGGCCCCGTTGCGGCCGAGCGCCCGGTTCCATCGGGGAAATCGACGTAGTACAGCGTCGTCGCCGACGGATACGTCTCGTCCGCGACGACCCCGCGGTCGCGGAGTTCCGCGAGCCGTTCCCGGACGGTCGCCTCGCTCGCGTCCGGTCCGATCCGGTCTCGAAGCTCCGGTACCGAGAAAGAACGGTTGCTCACCGTCCAGCATCGCCGCGACGACCCGTCGCTGGGCGAGCGTGCGGTTCGGGTCCGATTCGATCCGCTCGTCGATCCACGGTGGGAGGGCGGGCATGCGAACCGTCGCTATCGATCGCCCGCCTGATAAACACCCGACCGTATTTGGTCGCCGCCGACCGCCCCTCGAGCGATGCCGTGTCGGTCTCGATCTACCGTCCAGATCGTTCGGGGAGTCGTTCGGCGGTTGGTGGCCGCCAAAATCGCGCCCGGTTTTACGTCCGTCCCCTGCCGAGGGTCGCATGCGGGGGTTTTGACCCGCCCGTCGGCCCTCCACGCGCCCCCTCGATCGACCGCCATCGACCGGCCCGCGTTGCCGGATCGTGTCGCCCCGTCGTTTCGCAGTCGGTCGAGGGGACGGCTTCCCTGCGATTCTACATCGATCGTGGAGAAATAGTATACGATTATTGACTACGGTTAAGTATCCGCCGCGCATACAACCGGCAAGAATGTCCTACGAGGTGCGAAACAGAGTGCGGGATCTCCGGCGGGCGTTTCACCGCCACCCCGAGCCCGGCTGGCGCGAGTTCCGGACGACGGCCCGGGTCGTCGAGGAACTCGAGCGGATCGGGGTCGACGAGATCGCCGTCGGCCGCGAGGCGCTGGCGACCGACGAGCGGATGGCGGTGCCGCCCGAGTCGGAACTCGAACCGTGGCGCGAGCGCGCCCGCGAGGCCGGGGTTCGGTCGGACCTCCTCGAGCGGACCGCCGACGGACACACGGGGGTCGTCGCGACGCTCGAGCAAGGCGAGGGCCCCTGTCTGGGGCTGCGGGTCGACCTCGACGCGATCTCGATGCGGGAATCGACGGCCGACGACCACCGGCCGGCCGCCGAGGGGTTCCGGTCGGAACACGACGGCTACATGCACGCCTGTGGCCACGACGCCCACCTCGCGATGGCGCTTGGGGCGCTCGAGACGGTCAAAGCAAGCGAGTTCGAAGGCACGTTCAAGGTGTTCTTCCAGCCGGCCGAGGAGATCTCCGGTGGGGGGAAGGCGATGGCCGAGAGCGGGCACCTCGACGACGTCGACTACCTGCTGGCGTTGCACGTCGGGCTGGATCATCCGACCGGCGAGATCGTCGCCGGCATCGAGAAGCCGCTGGCGATGGCCCACCTCACCGCGACCTTCGAGGGGGCAAGCGCCCACGCGGGGAAGGCCCCGAACGAGGGGGCAAACGCCATGCAGGCGGCCGCGACCGCCATTCAGAACGCCTACGGCATCCCCCGCCACAGCGACGGGCTGACCCGGGTCAACGTCGGCCGGATCGAGGGCGGGACCGCGAGCAACGTCATCGCCGAGGAGGTCACCATCGAGGCGGAGGTCCGCGGCGAGACGACCGCCCTGATGGAGTATACGCGCACCGAACTCGAGCGGGTCTGCTATGCCGCCGCGGAGATGCACGACTGTGACGTGACGCCGCGGATGATCAGCGAGTCCCCGCGCGTCGACAGCCACCCCGCCCTGCGGGACCTCGTGGGCAACGTCGCGTGGGACGTCGACGGCGTCGAGCGGGTGATCCCGACCGAGGAGTTCGGCGTGAGCGAGGACGTGACCTATCTCATGCAGCGTGTCCAGGACAACGGCGGCTTCGCCTCCTACGTCCTGATCGGGACCGACCACCCGACGAGCCACCACACGCCGACGTTCGACATCGACGAGACGAGCCTCGCGATCGGCGTCTCGGTACTGGCCGAGACCGCGGTCGAACTCTCAAAGCGGCCGGTTTGAGCGACGGCTCGCGACGCGGAACCCCGTCGACGAGACGGCGGCGCCGGACCGATCGTCTGCCATCGCGACCGGTCACCGGTCCTCGGTCGCCAACGTGCGTCGGTACGTCCGGGTCTCGAGCGCGTCGTCGAGTTCGATCTCGAGCCGGTCGCCGTCGACCTCGAACCGAACCAGCACGCCGTCCCCGAGCGGTTCGCTCTCGCAGCGCCACGCGGTCGACCCGTACTCCAGTTCGGGCGTCCGGTAGTCGATACCGTGGTCGTGCAGGAACGCGATGGTGGGTGCTCGCGTCAGCGCGTAGTAGAACGCTGGCACCCGGAACGAGACGCCGCACCGCCGACAGCGCATCCCGACTATCACCATCGTCGCGGTCTCACATCCGAGCGTTTCCAGTCGGGTCTCCGACTCCGGACTGTGAGCGGCGATAGCGGCTTCCTCGAACCGTCCCGCACAGTGCGGACAGACGTCCCAGGAGACGGACTCGAGGTACCACAACGCCCGCCGGTTGGCCCACGCGAACAGTTCGTCCGGGTCGCGGCCTCGGGGCGAGTTGAACGAGAGCATCATGTCGAATAGAACGCCGTGATCCGGACACGACACGGTGATGACGCCGGTATCGACCGCGGCCTCGAGGCGCTTCCCGTCGGCCGGACACGTCCACTCGAGCGGTCCCGAGACCGCCTCGTGACCGGCCGAGAACGTCCCAGCGTAGATTTCGTCCACGACGCGCGACCCGGCCGTCGTCAGCCAGTACTGCCCGTCCTCGCTGCGAACGAACTGATCGCGGAGCTCGTTGACGTGATAGTTGAACCGACCGCCGTCCTCGATGCCCACCGCCGATCGGAGGTCACTGTAACTCATTCCCCGGTGGTCCCAATTCGGCCGACGCGTCTCCGCGAGCGCCAACAGTATTCGAATCCGTAACGGGTTCGACAGCGCGGAGAGGTTCTCCGCGATCGTCTCCGGATCCACGTCTCCGCCCATACGCTGCCATCGCGAGCGCCCCATATTGACCTGTTGTTCGCTAGCTATCATCGTCAGGCGTCCGCCGAAGTGACAAATAATCTACTAAAATACTCTTCTCGAAGATCGCTTACCAAAATGTAGTTCTCCAAACATCTATTTGGTGGACGCCGGTACACTGTCCCGGAACGCATGACTGGAGAAACCGAACGTGACGACGCGGCGCCACCCCCGAGCGAACGGGGCGATGCGAACGGGGAAGTCGCAACGGAAGTCGGGTTCGAGGGTCCAGCCGTGGTTTCGGTTGACGAGCCGATCGACCTCGCGATCACGGACGTTTCCGTCGAAACCGTCGACATCCGAGTTTCGTTGACGGATCGGCGCGGCCGCGATTGGGAAGCGGACGCGACCTACGACGTGTCGGGGGACACACTCGACCTTGACGCTGCGACGTCGACGGACGGTGAGGTCACGGGTGGCGTGACCGAACTCGTCCAGCGAGCGACACCGGTGGCGGGTTCGGACCCGTTCGAACCCGAGCGCGACGGCGACGATCTGACTGTCCGTGTCGAACGCGACGGAGCGGCGCTCGGTTCGACGACCATAGAACGCAGGTTCGGGGGCGGGGACGTCACGTCCGAATCGGTCGACGGCGAGTCGTTCGTCGGCAGGATCTACGAGCCTCCGGGAAGCGATCCGAAACCGGGGGTGGTCGTGCTCCACGGATCGGACGGTCAATCCGCCGACGGGATCGCACAGTTGCTGGCATCGCACGGGTTCACCGCGCTCGCCGTGCAGTACTTCGACTGGCGGGGCGAGTACGAGCGCCTCCCGGCGGAACTCGTGGGGGTGCCGCTCGAGTTCGTCGCGGCCGCCGTCGAGCGGGTACTCGACCGGGACGGCGTTCGCGGCCCCGACGTGGGGCTTTTCGGGACGTCGAAAGGCGGTGAACTCGCGCTCCTCGCCGGGAGTCGACTCGAGTCGGTGGGACCCGTCGTCTCGGTCAACGGCAGCGGCGTCGTCTGGGCGGGCATCTCTCGGCGGGAGTTTCCGCCGGGACCGTCGTGGACGGTCGACGGCGAGCCGGTTCCGTACCTCCCGTACACGGACGACCGCTCGGTCTGGGACGTACAGCCACCGATGGAGATGGAACCCGGCTACTCGCAGTCGCTCGAGGACGCCGACGACGAGACGATCGCCGCGGCGACGATCCCCGTCGAGTCGATCACGGGGCCGGTCCTCCTCGTCTCCGGCGGTGCGGACCGGATGTGGGACTCCGAGGAGCTCCACCGTATCGCGGCCGAGCGACTCGAGTGCCACGATTGCGACTACGAGCAGCTGGTGTATCCGGACGCGGGACACGCGATCACCGTCCCGTATCTACCGACGGAAAACCGCGAGCGAACGGCGCAGTTCGTCATGGGCGGTTCGGCGGCCGGCTACGCCGAGGCGGACGGCGACCACTGGCCGCGCGTCCTCGAGACCCTCGAGACGCTGCGGACGTGACCCGTCGGCTCCTCTCCCCATACACGGACGGCCCGTTCGGGCGTGAATTCGTCCCCTCGAGCGACGAAGCTATTCGGCATCCATCACGTTCTCCGCAACGGAAATATTAATTCGCGGGCCCACCGTGTGTCACGTATGAGCCAGGACGACGTGCCGGAGTCGTTACGGACGGCGGCGGACTCGGATCGCCCGCGCGGGATTCTCACGCCCTCCGACCGCGACTTCCTGCTCGGTCGGAAGACCGACTACACCGACCACTCCAAGAAACAGAAGCGAAACCGCATTCGGCGACGGGTGCGCAACGCCGTTCTCGATTTCAGCATTCTCTTCGAGTACATGGAGGAACGCGACCGCGAGACGGTCTTCGACCCCGACGACGAGGAACGCGACGCCTACACGCAGGGGATCACTGACATGCTCGCGTTCCTCCATCTCGGGACGATGGGGTATCACACCCCGTTCAAGGACATGCTCTCGGAGGGGGTCGGCAAGGCCGAACAGCGCCTGGCCGGCTCGAACTATCGGATGGTCAACGTCGAGTTCAACGTCGATCCGGTCGGCCAGATCGACGTCGACGAGGTCGTCGACAAACTGGAACACGAGGAGTTCGCTCAGCTCACCGACGAGGAACTCCGGGCGTTCGTCCGCCTGTTGACGATGTCCGACGACTTTTCGCCGACGGAAACACGGGCGGAGATCAAAGACCGGGTCGACGAGTTCGCCGAGCGGGTGACCGAAAGCACCGAGGCCCGCGAGCGGGCAGTCGAAGAACTAACCGACTGATCCGTCATCGAATTCCGTTTGCGACGACGGGCGACTCGAGGCCGGTACCCGGTCGCGGTTCCCACGCGTTCGTTCTCACGTCGTGGGGGGTGACACCCCTCCACGACACGCAACGCCAGTCCAGCACGAGTTCCGCCCTCGACCGGTGCCACTTCCGATTCGAATACGATTTCTGATTTCACCCGGTATTCCGCTACCTATCTTCTGTCCGAGAATAGATTTGGTGTTTTGTTTTTTGGCTTAGTTTAGTGGCTGATTGAACACATCACTGCCATACTTGGTGTGTTTTAGTCTTGTGTAGAACTAAACATAATTCGTTTATTATTCTCGCGAGTGAGAAACACTTATTGTATACGGCGTCAATGGTCGCGGTATGCCATTACGCAGCATGGCAAATGGTCGGTGGAGAACGGGGCAATCAGCGAGCAGCCGCTCGATTTGCGGGGGTGAAGCCGGATGAGCGACGCGGACCGGGGGATGGTCGACGAGTTCCTCGAGGAGATCGACACGACGGTCTTCCTGTTCGGCGCGCTGTTGACCGTCGGCGTGATCGCGGCGTTCTTCATCAGTCCGAGTACGGTGGAGAACGGTATCTCGACGCTGAACGATCAGATGCTCGGCGCGTTCAACTGGGCGCTGCTGTTGATCGTGTTCCTGATCGTCGTCTTCCTGTTGTTCCTGATCATCGGACCGTGGGGGAAGATCAAGATGGGAGACGAGGATCCGGAGTACAGCTTCCTGTCGTTCTTCGCGATGCTGTACTCCGCGGGGTTCGCCGCTGGCGTCGTGTTCTGGGGCCCGACCGAGGGCCTGTTCTACTACGCGAACCCCTCGCCCCTGTTCGGCGGCGTCGAGGGGGGATCGGCCGCAGCGATGACCGTCGCGATCCAGCAGACGCTGTTCCACTGGGCGCTGCCCCAGCTGGCGGTGTTTACGATCATGGGGGTCGCGATCGGCTACTTCGCGTACAACTACGAGAACGTCCCGTTGCGGGTGTCCTCGGCATTGACGCCGATCATCGGTGCCGATAATCTCGACGGTCCGTTCGCCAAGGTCGTCGATATCCTCGCCGTCTTCGCGACGATCGGTGGCGTGGCCACCTCGCTCGGCTTCATCGGGAGCCAGTTCATCACCGGACTCGACTACCAGTGGGGGATCAGTATGGGGAACATCGGTATTCTCCTCGTGGTGACCTTCATGACGCTCCTGTTTACCACGTCGATGGTGCTGGGGGTCGACAAGGGGATCCGCCGGCTCTCGAACTTCAATATGATCCTCTTCGTCGTCCTCATGGTGGGGACGTTCATCGTCGGTCCGACGCTGTTCCTGATCCTGCTCGGGACCCAGGCCGTCGGCGGGATGATCACGGACTTCGTCTCGATGAGCCTCTTCACTGGGGCCGGCACCTTCGGCGCAGGAAACCCCGAGGCGACGAACTGGATGAACGCCTGGACCGTCTTCTACTGGGCGTGGGCGCTCTCGTGGTCGCCGTTCGCGGGCCTGTTCATCGCCCGCATCTCCAAGGGACGAACGGTTCGCGAAGTCGCGTTTACGGGAATCGTCGCGACCTCAGCGGCGACCATCCCGTGGTTCACGATCGTCGGCGGCACGTCCGTCTGGTCACACCACAACGGCATCGCCGACTTCGGTGCGGTGATTGCCGGTGAAGCTGGGCCTGAAGTTTCCGGCTTCATCCTGTTCGAAACGTTCCCCCTGGGATCGCTGTTCATGCTGGCGTTTATGATCCTCGTGACGACGTTCTTCGTCACGTCCGCGGACTCCTCGACGCTGGCCGTCTCGATGATGACGACCGGCGGCAAGGCGCGCCCGTCGACCATCAATCGCGTCTTCTGGGGTGTCGTCCTCGGCATGACCGCTGCGATCCTGATGATCCTCGGCGGGACCGGCAGCGCGAACACGCTCCAGCAGGCGGCGATTATCACCGGGACGCCCTTTGCCTTCGTCTGCTTCCTCGCGATGCTCTCGCTGATCAAGGACTTCGGCTCGAACTACGGTCGCGTCCTCCTGCAGGACGAAACCGTTCTCATCGGCTCGAGCCGGAAGACCGATACCGACTCTCCGTCCGGCCCCGCTGGGACCGTCGAAACGGACGACGACTGACCGTCTCGCGGCCCTCCGTCCGCGGTTCGGCGATACCCGCCGGCCGTCATGCTGTCCGCGTTTTTCCCGTCGTGACCGCACACCCTCGCCAATCTATAACAAGTTTTAATGTACGAGGTACACATAAACTGTGTATGGATAGGGACACGGCGGAACCCGATGCGGACGCGCTTCCCGGGCCGAACGCCCAGCAGTGGGTCGACTTCCACCAGGAGTACTCCGCGCCCAGCGAATACTCCCACGAGTTCGTCTGGGACGTGACCCGCGAGGCCGACGGGCCCTTCGTCACGGACGTCGACGGCAACGTCCTGCTCGATTTCACCTGTCACATCGGCGCGGCACCGCTGGGCTACAACAACGAGAAGGTCCTCGAGAAAGTCCGCGAGTTCGACCTCGTCGAACCCATGAAGATCGCGGGCCAGGACATGTACTTCGGCTCCGGGCCCAGTCCCGACGAGGCCGAGTTCCCCGGCTCGAGTCACCTCATGCAGAAACTGACCGAGGTCTCGAGCCAGTACGGCATGGACACGGTCTTCCTCTCGAACTCCGGCGCGGAGGCCATGGAGAACGCGATGAAGATCACCAACGACTACCGCGCGCCGGCCAAATACGGCGTCGCGTTTTCGGGGAGCTTCCACGGCCGTACCCTCGGCACGCTCTCGCTGACGAAGTCCAAGGACGTCTACACGCGCCATTACCCCGAGATCAGCGGGATCGAGACGGTACCGTTCTGCGCCGACCGGGGCTGTGACGCCGACAGTTGCGACTGCGGGTTCTTCGCCGGCGGCGGCTCGCAGCTCCGCAATATGCTCGCGCCCGAGGGCGGCCACGTCGACCCCGACGAGATCGCCTTCCTCACGCTCGAGCCGATTCAGGGCGTCGGCGGTTACCGGTTCCCCAGCGAGACGTTCATGGAGGAAGTGGCCGCCGTCACCGACGAGTACGACATTCCACTGGTCGTCGACGAGATCCAGGCCGGCGTGGGCCGGACCGGCGAGATCTGGGCCTCCGATCACTACCCGATCGAACCCGATGTCATCGCCAGCGCGAAGGCCTTGCGCGTCGGCGCGACGATCTCCCGGTCGGAGGTCTTCCCCAGTCAGAAGAACCGGCTGGGCTCGACCTTCGGCGGCGGCGACCTGCTCGGCTCGATGATGGGTGCGTTCACGCTCGAGGCCATCCAGGACCACGACCTGCTCGACAACGCCACCCGACGGGGCGAACAGGCGACGGAACTCCTTCGGGACGACGCGCCCGACCACGTCGAGGACGTCCGCGGGAAGGGGCTGATGCTCGCCGTCGAGTTCGACACCCCCGAACGCCGCAACGCCGTCGTCGAGTCGGCCCTCGAGCGCGGGCTGCTCACGCTCGGCTGCGGGAAGAAGACGATCCGGCTGCTGCCGCCGCTGGACTCGACCGAACGCGAGATCGAACTCGGCATCGACATCTTCTGCGAGGCAATCGAAGCCGTCGGTCCGAGCGCGACGGTCGCGTAAAAACCGGCGTCGTCCGTCGCCCTATCGCGGCTCGATTACCACGGTTCGTTCTTTAATTCGAGTTTGTACGCGGCCATGTTCGTCGTCACGTGCAGGATCGGGGTGAGGACGACGACGACGAGGATGACCTCGAGCGTGAACCACTCGCGGAACCACTCGAAGTCGAGCAGCGCCACGAGCGGCAGCGAGACGACGACGAAGTCGAGCTGGTCGAGGCCGGGGAACATCGCGCCGCGCTGGCGGCCCGTCCGGCGTTTGAGAAAGGAGGCGAGGATGTCACCGAGCATCGCGCCGCCGGCGAGACCGAGCGCCGCGAGCGGGGTAAAGGCCGGCACGTCGAAGCCAAGGGCACTACTGACATCGCCCGCGATGACCGTCAAGACGGCCGCGAGCGCGAGGCCCGCCGCGACACCCATCGCCGTCCCGCGCCAGGTCTTCCCGTCGCCGAGTACCCGTTTGTCACCCCAGGTCCGGCCGCCGTCGATCGGTTGACCGCCGCCGGCCAACACCGCGGCGTTGTTGGGGACGTACGCGGGCAACATCGCCCAGAACGCGATCACGAGCGTCTCGAGTACTGCCATATCGGCCGGAAGGAACCGACGTGTCTTAACGGCCGGTGGTTCGATCGGACGGGCCGACCGGTTCGAGACGGCTGCCTCGCCCTCGAGCCGGCTGTGGCCGACGGTCCGGTCCTCGCTGCCCGCCCGGCCCGTTCCATAGTAAACAGTATCTGTATCTACTATACACGAAAAGATTTTATTACTACTTGCCGATGCTCTTCGTAGAGGTCCTGTTACCATGCCACGAGAGCATATTTTCGACGAGGCCGAATACGAGCGACGGGTCGAACGGACCAAAGAGCGGTTGCGCGAGGAGGATCTCGACGCCATCGTCGTCGCCGATCCGGCGAACATGAACTACCTGACCGGCTACGACGGCTGGTCGTTCTACGTCCATCAGGCCGTCGTCGTCACGCCCGACCGCGACGAACCGGTCTGGATCGGCCGCGACATGGACGGTGGCGGCGCGCGGGCGACGACCCACCTCGGCGACGACAGCATCCGCGCCTACAGCGACGATCACGTCCACTCCCCCCACGACCTCCACCCGATGGACTACGTCGCGGGCGTCTTGGAGGAACTCGAGGTCGCGGACGGCCGGATCGGCCTCGAGATGGACGCGGCCTACTTCACCGCGAAGTCCTACACCCGACTGCAGGAAAACCTCCCCGAGGCCGAGTTCGAGGACGCGACGCTGTTGGTCGGCTGGGTCCGGATCAAGAAATCGGAGCAGGAACTCGAGTACATGCGCGAGGCCGCCCGCATCTCCGAGAACGCGATGCGGGCGGGGCTGGACGTCATCGAGGAGGGGGTTCCGGAGTACGAGGCCGCGGCCGCGATCTACGAACAACTCATTACCGGCACCGAGGAGTACGGCGGCGACTACCCCTCGATCGTCCCGCTGATGCCCTCGGGCGACCACACCGGGACGCCGCATCTGACCTGGACCGACCGCGAGTTCGAGGACGGCGATCCGGTCATCATCGAACTCTCCGGTTGCCGCCATCGGTATCACTCCCCACTGGCTCGAACGACGTTCGTCGGCGACCCGCCCGCGGAACTCCAGGAGACCGCCGACATCGTCGTCGAAGGGATCGAGGCCGCGCTCGACACCGTCGAACCCGGCGTCACCTGCGAGGCGGTCGAGAAGGCCTGGCGCGAGACCATCGCCCAGTACGGCCTCGAGAAGGAGGACCGGATCGGCTACTCGATGGGACTGGGCTACCCGCCGGACTGGGGCGAACACACCGCGAGTATCCGTCCCGGCGACGAGACCGTCCTCGAGGAGGACATGACCTTCCACATGATTCCCGGCATCTGGACCGACGAGATCGGGATGGAGATCAGCGAGACGTTCCGCGTCACGAGTACGGGCGCGGAGACACTGGCCGACTTCCCACGGGAGTTATTCACGACGTAACGCGATCCACACCCACCATGGAACGCCAACCATACTACTGTCTTCGATACGACTAGCAGACTGATGACTACCTCATCACCCGCGACGGAAAACGAATCAACGGACGAACCCGCCTCGGCGCTTGTCACCGCGCGCCGCCAGCTCGAGCGGGCCGCGACCCACGTCGACGTCGACCCCGGCGTCGTCGAGCGACTGAAACACCCGACACGGGTCCAGCAGGTATCGGTCCCCTTAGAGCGCGATGACGGGACCGTCGAGGTCTTTACCGGCTACCGAGCCCAGCACGACGACGTCCGCGGCCCCTACAAGGGCGGCCTGCGCTACCACCCCGAGGTCAGCGCGGAGGAGTGTACCGGGCTCTCGATGTGGATGACCTGGAAGTGCGCGGTGATGGACCTGCCCTTCGGCGGCGGGAAAGGCGGAATCGCCGTCGATCCCAAGTCCTTGACCGACGACGAGACCGAGCGGCTCACCCGCCGGTTCGCCGAGGAACTGCGCGATGCCGTCGGGCCGACGAAGGACGTCCCCGCGCCCGACATGGGGACCGACGCCCAGACGATGGCCTGGTTCATGGACGCCTACTCGATGCAACAGGGCGAGACCATCCCCGGCGTCGTCACCGGGAAACCGCCGGTTATCGGCGGCTCCTATGGCCGCGAGGAAGCCCCCGGCCGCTCGACTGCCATCGCCGCTCGCGAGGCGATCCAGTACTACGACCGGGAGGCCTCCGAGACCACGGTCGCCGTGCAGGGCTTCGGCAGCGTCGGTGCCAACGCCGCCCGCCTGCTCCACGAGTGGGGCGCGTCGATCGTCGCCGTCTCCGACGTCAACAGCGCGGTCTACGACCCCGACGGGCTCGACGTCGAGGCGATTCCCTCCCACCACGAGGAACCCGAAGCGGTCACCAGCTTCGCGAACGACCTCGAGGGCGACGATAGCGTCCGTCGGCTCACGAACGAGGAACTGCTCGAACTCGACGTCGACGTCCTGATCCCGGCCGCGGTCGGCAACGTCATCACTGCCGACAACGCCGACGCGATCGCCGCGGACATCGTCGTCGAAGGGGCCAACGGCCCGACGACGTTCGCGGCCGACACCATCCTCGAGGAGCGGGACGTGCCGGTGATCCCTGACATCCTCGCAAACGCTGGCGGCGTCACCGTCTCCTACTTCGAGTGGCTCCAGGACATCAACCGCCGCCAGTGGTCCCTCGAGCGGGTCAACGAGGAACTCGAGGACCACATGCTCGAGGCCTGGACCGATGTCCGCGACGTAGTCGACGCCGAGGGGCTGACGTGGCGCGACGCCGCCTACGTGGTCGCGCTGTCCCGGATCGCCGAGGCGAAGGAGACGCGCGGCCTCTGGCCGTAGTCGGCCCGGTCGCCAGCGATGGGTCGGACTGGCGACTCCCGGCCGAGCGCGGTTGCGAAGGGAAGCGCTCATGTCCCGCCGGTCACATACTCCGACAATGGCGTGGAAGCGCGAGTTCGCGAGCGGACTGATCGTCATCGGTCCGATACTCGTCACGCTGTACGTTCTCTACCGCGTCTACGCGCTGGTGACCGGCATCGTGCCGATGGTCCCGATCGACGCCGTACTGAGCGGGGTGATCACGCACGCGCCGACCCGGTCGCTGGTCGTCGATGTCTCGCACGCGATCGTTCCGCTCGTGTTGTTCTCCCTCGTGACCGTCGCCGTCGGGTTTCTGACCCGAACCACGGTCGGTGACCTCTTCACGCGCGGCATCGACCACGTCGCGAACCGCGTTCCGGGGTTGCGCGTCATCTACAACGCGTCGAAAGTCGCCGCCGAAACCACGTTCGGCGAGGAACAGGCGCTGCAGGAACCGGTCAGGGTCGAGAACTGGAACGGCGTCGAGGTGCCCGCGTTCAAGACCGGCCACACGACTCCCGACGGACGGCCCGTCCTCTTTATTCCGACCGCGCCGAACATCTCCTCCGGTTTCGTCGTCGAGGCCGATCCCGACCGCGTTACCGAGACCGACGAACGCGTCGACGAAACGCTTGCACACGTCCTGAGCGGCGGGTTCGGCGAGTCGACTCGACCGGATGGGGCGTCCCCGACGGTCCCCTTCGAGACGACCGACGATCACGCCGACGACGAGTGACGGTCACTCGGACGATGCCGGCCGCAAGACGGCGTTTTCGATCTCGCCGCCCGCATCGAGCGCTGCGAGGTTGCCCGCGACGATGTCAGCCAGCCGATCCCAGTGTTTGGGGGTGTGACCGCCGGTGTGGGGCGTGATGAGACAGTTCTCGAGGTCCCACAGCGGGTGATCGGCCGGCAGCGGTTCGGGGTCGGTGACGTCCAGGGCCGCCCCGCGGATCCCCTCGGACTGTAGCGCCGAAAGCAACGCGTCGGTGTCGACGATGCCACCGCGGGCCGCGTTGACGATCACGGCGTTCGGGGGGAGCGTCGCCAGTTCCGCCTCGCCGACGAGCCCGCGGGTCAGGTCGTTGAGCGGGCACGCAAGGACCACGTAGTCGCTCCGGGCGAAGGCCTCGTGGACGTCGTCCTCGTCGAACCCGAGTACCTCGTCGGTCGGTCCGCCCTTCTCCGGGGTGTAGCGGATCCCGATCGTCTCGACCTCGAACCCCGCGAGCCGTTGGACGACCGCCTGTCCGATCGAGCCCAGCCCGACGACCGTGACGGTGCTGTCCGTGAACTCGTGGGACTGGAAGTGTCGCCACTCGCCGTTTTCCTTGCGCCGCCACCCCTCGTGGAGCCGGCGGGCGAACACGAGCATGTTCCCGATCGTCTGCTCGGCGATCCCAGGGGCGTGGATGCCGCCCGCGTTCGTCACGGTCACGCCGCGATCGGCCAGCGCGTCCATCGGCACGTGATCGGTGCCGGCGAAGGTACACGCGAACAGCTCGAGCCGGTCGGCCCGCTCGAGGAGCGCCTCGTCGATCGAGATCCCGGTCACGACCCGGGCCTGCGGGATCAGTTCGCGTTCTTCTTTCGGCGTGCGTGCGAGCGCGACGGTGTGGTCCGGCAGTCGCTCGCGCAGTCGCTCGGCGTACGATTCCATCGACAGCCCTTCCGTTCCCTCGCGGAGAACGACAACGTCCGGCTCCGGACTCATTGTCCGACGATCGTCATCGACTCCCTTATCCTTTTTGTGTAGTCGTCGTAAACACTCATTGTGTATAATTAAGTCCCTGGGGCGCGTCAGCCTCTCGCATGACCGAGCCGATCCAGGACCGACTCGTGACGGTTCGTCGTAGCTTCCACCGCCACCCCGAGCCCGCGTGGCGCGAGTACCTCACGACGGCCCGCCTCGTCGAAGAGATCCGGGCCATCGGCGTCGACGAACTGGCCGTCGGCCCCGACGCCTACGACCCCGCCGACCGAATGGCCGTCCCCGACGCCGACCTCGAGCCGTGGGTCGAGCGCGCCCGCGAGCGCGGCGCGGACGAGGCCCTCTTGGAGCGCATGACCGGCGGCAACACCGGCGCGGTGGCGGTCCTCGAGCGCGGCGAGGGGCCGGCGATCGGCCTACGCGTCGACATCGACGGGCTGTTCATCGAGGAGTCGACCGACCCGGATCACGACCCCGTCGACGAGGGCTTTCGCTCGGAGATCGAGGGCACGATGCACGCCTGCGGCCACGACGTCCACATGACCTGGGGGCTGGCCGTCCTCGAGGCCATCGCTGAGAGCGACTTCGCGGGCCGACTGGTGGTTTTCTTCCAGCCCGCCGAGGAGACCGGCGGCGGCGGCTGTCCGATGGCCAAAAGCGAGTTCGCCGACGACCTGGACTACCTGCTCGCGGTCCACGTCGGACTCGACCACCCCACGGGCGAGGTGATCGCGGGGATCGAGAAGCCGCTGGCGATGTGTCACGTCGACGTGACGATCGAGGGGACCTCCGCGCACGCGGGCAAGGCCCCGAACGAGGGGGCAAACGCCATGCACGCCATGGGGGCGGGGATCGTCAACGCCTACGAGATTCCCCGCCACAGCGACGGGATGACGCGGGTGAACGTCGGCAAGGCCGAGGCCGGTACCGCGAGCAACGTCATCGCCGAACGCGCCCACATGGAAGCCGAGGCCCGCGGCGAGACCACCGAGCTGATGGAGTACATGAAACGCCGCTTCGAGCGGACGATGCGGTCCGCGGCAAAGATGCACGGCTGCCGGGCCGACGTCGAGGTGGTCAGCGAGTCACCCCGGGCCGACAGCGATCCCGAACTGCAGGCGCTGGTGGGCGAGGTTGCCGGCGGCGTCGCGGGCGTTGACCACGTGGTGCCGGCCGCCGACTTCGGCGCGAGCGAGGACGCGACCTTCCTGATGGAACGGGTTCAGGAAGACGGCGGGCTGGCGACGTACATGATCGTCGGCACCGACCATCCCACGAGCCACCACACGCCGACCTTCGACGTCGACGAACGGAGCCTCCAGCACGGCGTCGACGTCCTGGTCGGGACGATCCGGGAACTCGAGGCCCGGCATCCGGTCCCACAGGTCGACACGGGGGACGCGACGCCGGCCGACGACGCGAGCGCGGAGGCCGGTGAATGAACGGGGGCGACGCGGCGAGCGGTGCGGACGACCCCCCGGTCACGCTCGCGGATGTCGAAGCCGCCCGCGAGCGCATCGCCGACGTCGTCCATCGGACCCCACTCGACACCTCGCGAACCTTCGCCGAGATGAGCGGGGCGGCGTCGGTCGGGCTCAAACTCGAGACAGCCCAGCGGACCGGCTCGTTCAAGATCCGCGGGGCCTACAACCGGATGGCACAGCTCTCGGCCGCGGAGCGCGAGGCGGGGGTCATCACTGCGAGCGCGGGCAATCACGCCCAGGGCGTGGCGCTGGCGGGCGACCTGCTCGGGATCGAGACGACGATCGTCGTCCCCGAGATCACCCCCGCGGCGAAGATCGAGGCCACCCGCGGCTACGGGGCCGCGGTCGTCGTCGAGGGCGAGGTCTACGAGCGCTCCTACGAATACGCGCTCGAGCGAGCCGCCGAGACCGGCGAAACGTTCGTCCACCCCTTCGACGACGAAGCCGTCGTCGCCGGACAGGGGACGATCGGCCTCGAGTTGCGCGAGCAGTTCCCCGAGATCGACACCGTCCTCGTGTCGATCGGCGGGGGCGGGCTCATCGGCGGCATCGGCACGGTACTGAAAGCGATCGACCCCGAAACGCGGGTGATCGGTGTCCAGCCCGAGGGGGCCGCCCACGCCAATCCCTCGCTCGAGGCCGACGAGATCCGCCAACTCGACACGGTCGACACCGTCGCGGAGGGGATCGCCGACGCCCGCATGCTCGAGACGACCTTCGAGATCGCCCGCGAGGTCGTCGACGACGCCGTCAGCGTGAGCGACCGTGAGATCGCCGCCGCCGTGACCCTGCTCGCCGAACGGGCCAAGACCGTCGCCGAGGCCGCCGGGGCCACACCGCTTGCCGCCGCGCTCTCGGACGGTCTCGACCTCGAGGGCGACCGCGTCGCGGTCGTCGTCTCGGGCGGCAACGTCGATCTCACTGACCACGCCGAACTGACTCGGACCGGCCTCCACGAACTCGGGCGCTACGCCGAGGCCAGGCTCGCGCTCGCGGGCTGGCCGACGGCGGTCGGGGACGTGGTCGAGACGGTCGAATCCGAAGGGGCCGAACTCGACGTCCTCGAGCGCGCCCGCCGGACCGCCGTCGACGACCCCAACCGAACGCCCGTGACGATCGGTCTCGCGGGCAGCGGTCCCGCCCATCTCGCGGGCGTGTTCGAGGAACTGGCGGCGCTCGAGGGCGTCTCGGTCGTCGAGCGCTCGCTCGAGTGACGGCGCTCGGAGCCGACGCGAGTACCGGCGGCGAAAACGAGCGTTCGCGGCCGCTTACTCCAGTTCCGCCTGCATGTCCGCGACGGCCGCCTCGTAGGCCTCGTGGGCGCGATCGAGGTCGATGGGATCGGAGATCATGCTGAAGAACCCGTGGATCATGTCGTCGTAGTTGTGGTACTCGACGGGGACGCCCGCGTCCTCGAGTCGGTCGGCGTAGTTCGCACCGATGTCGCGAAGCGGGTCGAAGCCGGCGGTGAGGACCGTCGCGGGCGGCAGCCCCGAGAGGTCGGCCGCGAACAGGGGGAAGGCGTAGATATTCCCCATCTCGATCTCGGTCTCGAAGTAGTGGTCCCGGAACCACTCCATGTCCGCTTCGGTGAGGAAATAGCCCTCTTTGTTCTCCTCGTAGGCTTCGGTCGCGGGCGCGTCGCCGACGCTGGGGTAGATCAGCAGCTGATAGGCGATGTCGGGGCCGCCCTGATCCCGGACGAGCAGCGACAGTCCCGCCGCGAGGCCGCCGCCGGCGCTGTCGCCGCCCACGATGATCCTGTCCGGATCAGCGCGGAGTTCGTCGGCTTCCTCGGCGACCCACTCGAGGGCGGCGTAACAATCTTCGAGGCCCTCGGGGAACGGGTGGTCCGGCGCGAGCCCGTAATCGACGCTGACGACGGGGTACCCGGTGTCGTTGGCCAGTTTCCTGCAGACGCCGTCGTGGGTATCGACGCTTCCGACGACCCACCCACCCCCGTGGAAGTACAGGATCAGCGGCCGGTCCTCGCCCTGGGTGCCGGGGTCGTAGCTCCGGACGACGAGGTCGCCGTGTGGCCCGTCGATCGTGTGATCTTCGACGGACTCGAGTTCGATATCGGGCTCGTCAGTGACGCGCATCTCCTCGAACATCTGGCGGGCCTCCACTGGCGAAATCTCGCTGAACTCGGGGGTGTCGAGCGACTCGTAGAGTTCCAGAAACGCCTGCACGTTCGGATGCGGCTCGTCGGCTCTGGATGGTGTCATCGTGGGGCACACTTCTCTCGGAGGACAAAAACCTACCTGCAGCGGCAGCCGGGAACCCGCTGCTGCCCGGTGATCGCGGGAACGGACCTCGCTCGAGCGGCCGTCGATCGCGTTCCACACCGCTTATTTCGGTCCGGCGCGCCCTCTCGAGCATGACGAATCAGGACCTCATCGACGCCCTCCGCGCGGCCGACGCCGTGCAGTTCGGCGAGTTCGAACTCTCCCACGGCGGCACCAGCGAGTACTACGTCGACAAGTACCTCTTCGAGACCGAGCCGGACTGTCTCGAGGCAATCAGCGAGGCCTTCGCCGAGCGGCTCGCACCCGACGACAAACTCGGCGGCGTCGCGCTCGGTGGGGTCCCGCTGGCGGCGGCGACCAGCGTCGCGGCCGGCGTCCCCTACGTCATCGCGCGCAAGCAGCGCAAAGAGTACGGGACGGCCAATCTCGTCGAGGGCCGGCTCGAGGACGGCGAGGAAGTCGTCGTCGTCGAGGACATCGTGACGACGGGGACGAGCCTCGTGGAAGCCGTCGAGGCGCTGCGGGAGGCGGGCGCGACCGTCGAGCGCGCGCTGGTCGTCGTCGACCGAGAGGAAGGCGGCCGCGAGAACGTCGAAGACGCCGGCATCGAGATGGAGGCGCTGGTGACCGCGAGCGACCTGCTCGACTCGCAGTGAATTCGTCAGGGATCGACGGCTACTGCCCGTAGGACTCGAACTGCTCGAGGACCGTCTCGAGTTGCGCGTCCGAGAGCGTCGTCGGCTCGAGGCCGGCCGCGCGGGTCTGGAGGTACAGGCGCGCGAGGCTCTCGACGTGATGCGTGTTTTCGAGCGCGGTCTCTATGTCCGACGCCGTGACGACGAGGCCGTGGTTTTCGACGAGCGTCGCGGTCGCCTCGGCCTCGTCCATCGCCCGGACGATGTTCGCTGCGAGTTCGTCGGTACCGTAGGGCGCGTACTCGGCGACGGGGACGCGCTTGCCGACCGCGACGATCATGTAGTGGATCGGCGGCAGCGGCTCGCGGGCGACGGCCAGGGTCGTCGCCCACGGCGAGTGGGTGTGGACGATCGCGCCGACGTCCTCGCGCCGATAGATCGCGGCGTGCATGGGCACCTCGCTGCTCGGGGCCATCCGCCCGTCGCGGACCTCGCTGTCGGTCCCGACGACCGGGACGTCCTCGACGCCGAAACCATCGTAGGGGACGCCGGTCGGCGTGACCGCGAAGGCGTCGCCGCGCTCGCCGTCGCGAACGCTCAAATTACCCGTTCGCCCGGGCGTCAGTTCCGCGAGTTCCGGTGCGGACTCGACCACCGCCCGGCGTTCGGGCTCGAGGATCACAGCACCACCTCCGGCAGGGCCGCGACCGAATCGATCCGATGGTCCGGTTCTCGGTCGCCCTCGAGCGGCCCGTCGGGGTCGTCACCGTCGGCGCTGAACAGCACCGTCTCGAGGCCGACCGCGTTGGCCCCGACGATATCGGCTTCGACGTTGTCGCCCACCATCACCGCCTCGGACGGGCGACGATCGAGGCGCGACAGCGCCAGGGTGAACATGACCGAGCCGGGTTTCTCGCGGCCCGTCTCCTCGGAGGTCACCAGCAGGTCGAGATCGTCACCGAGCCCCACCGCCTCGAGTTTCTCGAGTTGGGTTCGCGCCGTGAAATTCGTGACGATCCCGACGTCGACTCCCCGGTCTCGCAACGATTCGAGGGTCGCTTCGACACCCGGAACGAGTTCCATCGCGTCGATGTATGCCGTCCAGTATGCCTCGCCGAGCGCGAGCGCCTCGGTCGGCTTCGGTCGGCCGGTGTGGCGCTCGAGCGCGCCTTTGAAGTAGAGGTACCGATCGTGAGATGCCGCCGTGCCGGGCACTTCGCGCTTTATCGCCCGCCGCCCCTTCTGATAGAACGCCTCGAACCCCTCGCGATCGAAGTCGTAGCCCAGTTCCCGCGCGGCCTCTCGAGCGGCGTTTTTCCCTGCTCGATTACACGGCGCGTAGGGATAGAACGTGTTGTCGAAGTCGAAAAGGACGGCCTTGGCGCGCATATCCCATCGTCAATGGGAAGGGAAAAACGAGTACCGGTACCTGATACTCTTTCGAAGCGACTCGGCGGAATTACTGTGCCACCACGGTGTGTCGATACTGAAACCGTACCATCGCTCTCGACAGAAACACTACTATTTATATTATCTAAATTTAGATTATATAACAACACATCGGACGATGGCTGAGATCGTAGTAGTCCTCTTTCTGATTATTGTATTCATTCCCGCATTTCTGGTCTTTGCAGTCTATCTTTGCTACCTCGGCGCGCGTGATCTGCAAACGTTTTGGACGATCGTTACCACTACTCCACAATCCATCGACGAAATTACCGCCCAAAGAGGACCGATCGAAGTGGAAGGAACGGCGATTCCATCGGACGAACACGGAACCGTTACCGGGCTTTTCACCGAAACGGACTGCCTCGTATACACGTACAGCGCGCAGGGGAGGCCGGGTTCGGGTCCGGACGACGCGCGGCGGTCGGACGACGGGAAATTCGACGTACTCGACGAGGGGACGGAGTACACGAAATTCTACGTCGAAGACGAAACGGGACGGGTACTCGTCGATCCGGCCGGTGCGACGTTCGAATTGACGCCGGAATCGTACTACAACGCGCCGCTGAGCGATACCCCGACGCCGGTCAAGGAGTACATGCAACGGCATCCGGAAACACGACCGCCGGACACGCTGATTCATCCCGTAATATCGCATTTCCTACGGAACCACAATCGATTCGTCGAACGCCGACTGGATATCGGCGACACGGTCTACATTACAGGCTACAAGCGGACCGATACCGGGTGGGGGACTGATGAGATAATCGTCGATACCGGACCGAACGAATCCGAATTCGTCATCTACGACAGATCAAAACGATGGACCGCGTTCGAGTACGGCATATACGGGCTTGGAAAAGTGATCGCGAGCCTCATTTTGGCCATAATGATGTTGATTCTTCTCCACGAAAACCTCCAGTATCTCCTCTGAGACGGTGACGTGCTACCGTCCTCTTCGAATTGAAGTTCGGTTTCGTTACTCACCACACGACCTGCTCGGTCCCCGTCGTACCGCCACGCGTTGGATTCGAACGCCCCCATCGCATACCATCACAACGCTTTTACCCCACTCGAGACTACGCGTAGCCACGATGGTAGGTGTCCGTTTTACACGCCGGGCTCATGCCCGCTTCTAACTCACACCTACCGTTTGTTGTGTCGGCCGTGATCGACCGACAGACGGTGGGATCGGCTCGCCCGTCGACGGACACGCCACCGGCGTTTTCCACGCAGTTACAACACCCACACCAGCTACACCCATGTCAGAATCAGATTCTCAGTCACAGGAACGGATAACGGTCGTACTGCCCGACGGCTCCGAACTCGAGGTCGACGCCGACGCCACCGTCGAGGATTGTGCGTACGAGATCGGCCCCGGCCTCGGCAGCGACACCGTCGCCGGCAAGCTCGACGGCGACCTCGTCGCCAAGGAGGAACCGGCCTACGACGGTGCCGAACTCGAGATCATCACCGACGGTAGCGAGGAGTACCTCGAGGTCATGCGCCACTCGGCGGCCCACTGTCTCGCACAGGCGGTCGAGCGCCTGTACGACGAGGACGCGGTCAAACTCGCGATCGGCCCGCCGACGGACGAGGGCTTCTACTACGACTTCGACAACCTCGAGATCGACGAGGAGGACCTCGCCGACCTCGAGGCCGAGATCGAGTCGATCATCGACGAGGACTACGACATCGAGCGCGAGGTCGTCTCGATCGACGAGGCCGAAGAACGCCTCGCGGGCGAGCCCTACAAGCTCGAGTTGCTCGAGGAATTCGCCGACGAGAACGACACCGTCACGTTCTACAAACAGGGCGAGTGGGAGGACCTCTGTGCCGGCCCCCACGTCGACTCGACCGGCGAGATCGGCGTCGTCGAACTCCTCGAGATCGCCGGGGCCTACTGGCGCGGCGACGAGGACAACACGATGCAGACCCGCATCTACGGGACCGCCTTCGAGGACGAGAGCGACCTTGAGGACTTCCTCGAGCGCAAACGGGAGGCGGAAAAGCGCGATCACCGCCGGATCGGCAACGAGATGGATCTCTTTTCGATCCAGGACGTGACCGGCCCCGGACTGCCGCTGTATCACCCCGCCGGGAAGACCGTCCTCTCGGAACTCGAGGGGTTCGTCAAGGATCTCAACGAGGACGCGGGCTACGACTACGTCGAGACGCCCCACGTCTTCAAGACGGACCTCTGGCACCGGTCGGGCCACTACGAGAACTATCAGGACGACATGTTCATCTTCGACGTCGGCGACGACGAGTTCGGTCTGAAGCCGATGAACTGTCCCGGCCACGCCGCCATCTTCCAGGACCACTCCTGGAGCTACCGGGACCTGCCGATCCGCTACGCCGAGAACGGCAAGGTCTATCGAAAAGAGCAGCGCGGCGAACTCTCGGGACTCTCGCGGGTCTGGGCCTTCACGATCGACGACGGCCACCTCTTCATCCGGCCCGACCAGATCAGACAGGAGGTCGAGGAGATCATGGACATGATCACCGACGTCCTCGAAACGTTCGACCTCGACTACGAGATGGCGCTTGCGACCCGTCCCGAGAAGTCCGTCGGCAGCGACGAGATCTGGGACCGTGCCGAGGAGCAACTCGAGAACGTCCTCGAGAACCGCGCCCACGACTACGAGATCGAGGAGGGCGACGGCGCGTTCTACGGCCCGAAGATCGACTTCGCGTTCGAGGACGCCATCGGCCGCTCGTGGGACGGCCCCACGGTCCAACTGGACTTCAACATGCCCGAGCGGTTCGACCTGAACTACGTCGGCGAGGACAACGAGGAACACCGCCCGGTCATGATCCACCGCGCGCTCTACGGCAGTTACGAGCGCTTCTTCATGATGCTCATCGAGCACTACGAGGGCCGATTCCCGCTGTGGCTCGCGCCCGAGCAGGTCCGGGTGCTGCCGATCTCCGACGACAACCTCGGCTACGCCCACCGCGTCGCGAACGAGTTCGACGACTTCCGCGTCGAAGTCGACGGCCGCGACTCCACCCTCGAGCGAAAGATCCGCGCGGCCCACGACGATCGGGTTCCGTACCAGATCATCGTCGGTGACAACGAGGAGGAAGACGGCAACATCTCGGTGCGGGACCGCTTCGAGGACCAGGAGTACGACGTCGAGATCGAGGAGTTCCGGGAGCACCTCGAGGGCGAACGCGACGAGCAGCGGACGGAACCGGACTTCCTGCAGGACGAGTAGCGTCGCAGGCTGTACCGCAATGTTGACCTCGGTGTTCGTGAATTTATCCGCGTGCAGTTAGTCACAGCTGGGTACTTCTTCTCGATACGTCATCTCCCGCTCATCTCCATAGTAAAGGATGATTCCCCGGGGAATGCTCGGATGTGGTGGACATTCCGGTTCGGTAGGTACAGAAACGACACCGTTTGCACCGTCATCGGTTCGGTACTCGACAGTACGGATCTCATCGGGGATCGGGTCGGTGATAAATGAATGACTCTTTGTCACTTCGCGTTTGTCTTCGTAGATGACGGTGCCGTTCTCCGCTCTGGCTGTAAATTCGAACGTCGTCGTCTCGTTCTCGTAATATGAATTGGTTAGCACAATCTGTGCTTTATTCTCATATTTATGTTCCTCGTCGTAGAGCAAGTCTTGACAGCCGGCAGTTGCAGTAATTACCGTAGTTGCTACAATCCCGACAAATCCACGCCGATAGTGCAATTTGTTTTCGTTCATAAATGGTTAGATGGCTCTCTATCCTGTCTCATAATAATATCATCGAGTGTAAGTGAACGTGCTGAATCAAGGGGCCAAATACAATTAATTATCAATCAGTATGGTCGATTAGAGTACCTCGTCGACCCGTATTTCGAACGTATCTCGGTCAGTGTCGTCTGCACCTCGAGTATGTTGGAAGCGCTGGTACGCTTCGAATCGCTCTGAGTTTGCCGAGATATCGAACGACGGCGGATATCCAACCGAGATATCTGGTTTCGTCCGACTCCCTTTCCAGACGTATGTAAACATCGCGGAGAGCCGAGTGTAATCGACGAACTCGGGTCCTTTCTCGAGCATAATTCCCGTCGTCGCCGTTGGTGTCCATTCCGTTTCATCACCGGTAGGACCGTTATCGTAGGCCATGTGGTAGCCATCGACCTCGATACCGACTCCCTTGCCCGAGTAGGTGCCTCCGATGAACCTCGTGTACGGCTTCTCTTCGGCGATCGCACACGGAACTGACTCGCAACCTTCCCAAGGAGGCATGTACGGCATCAGTCTATCGCCGTCATCCCAGGCTAATGTGAGGACATCCGTCGGCCATCTGGGCCCAATATATTCTTCATATGCGTTAGAACTTCTCCACAGACGGAGGTAGTCTTCCGGATCCTCGGGGTGATAGCCACTTTTGTAGTCTGACCTCCATCCATAGCGGTACTTCGTGTAAAACGTATAATCGAAAATCTCCCCTCTGGGGTTGTACGTCAACTGAAACTTGACGTCGATATTCGCATCCTCGCCACACACACGCGGTTTAACGCAATAGTTTGGTTGTGCTTCTTGACCACTTGTTCCGCTATGTTGAGCTTCGATACCCGTACCAGCACTTCCTACACCACTGTTCTGTATTCCTCCAATCTCATCGTCGTTCGCTAACCCGACTGTACCTTCGCTGTGTGGCAACCCAAGGCTATCGAGATAGTCATCCCGTGCATCCATACCTTCCTGTTTACCGATCCGTCTCGCTTCGTCCATTTGCCGTGCGAACTGTCGCCGTGGGTCCTCATCGTCGGTGGCGACTACTTGACCACTGGCCGAGAGCGCAGTAAGTGTAACACCTGTCGATCGAAGTATCGCACGTCTACTTGGTCTTTTTCTCATCGCATTCATACAAATAGTTAGTAATTATATAATAGTATCTATCTTATATTATAACACAGAATGAAATATATGAAGGTGAAAAACCAATTCTTATAGGTTTGGTGACCGTTTGGTTGCTAATGTCCCATTCGTTCTAGCTATTTCTAATCATGATAATTTCTGGTTGAGTGCGATGAAACAGTAGAGGATATCTACAACCGAGGCCCACTGATTCGTGACGACGCCCACAGCAGACATCGCTCGACGACTGTGCCGACCGACGAAAAGAGCATCGGTACCCTGGCGACACGTGGATATGAACGGACATGCTCGAGACGTTCGATCTCGATCATGAGCTGGCGCTGGTGACCGCTCTTTCGACGTCGTTCCGCAGTTATGGTGCCTCGAGCGTGATGAAACCCATCGGCCGGTGGAGACTCAGAATGATCACGGGGCATGTGATTTCGAGTCGGCTTGCCGGCGGCCGCCGCGGACAACACATATCTGTGGTGATCGACGGCACGTCTTCGATCGTAATACCCATAGTTACGGAATCGTGCATATCTGTATGAACAGAGCCGAGAAAGCAGCCCTCCAGTTGCGGGCCGTCGACGTGTTACGCATGTTGAAAGAGACTCGGACCTACGACGAACTCGCCGAGACGACCGGGCTTCCGGCGGGCGATCTCAATCGGTACGTCAACGGGCACGTTCTCCCCGGAACCGATCGCGCGCGCGAGGTCGTCGAGGAACTCGGTCGGGAGGCGCTGGCGGCGGAACTCGACGCGCGAATCGCCGTCGACGACGAGGGGTACGTCGACAACAGCGCGACCGTCTTCGACCAACCGTTCCTCGATCTGGCCGCGCCCGTCGTGGCCAACGGGTTCGACTTCGATCGACCGGACGTGGTTCTCACCGCCGCGACTGACGGGATCACGCTCGCGGCCGCGCTCGCGAGTTACTACGGGGTCCGCTGTGCCTACGCGAAAAAGAGCAAGGAGACCGCCGTCGAGGAGTTCATCGAGGCCCGCCAGCGCCTGCAGTCGGGGATCGAACTCACCTACTACCTGCCCGCCTCGGCCATCGATCCCGGCGAGTCGGTGCTGGTCGTCGACGACCTCATCCGTTCGGGCGAGACGCAGGAACTCCTGTTGGACATCGCTCACACCGCCGAAGCCGACGTCGCCGGCGTTTTCGCGCTCATCGCCGCCGGCGAGGACGGTATCGAACGCGCCCGCGGTCGGACCGACGCGCCAGTCGGTGCGCTCACGAGCGTCGCCCCGACGACGGACCGGGTAACGAACGACTGACCGCCCGCCCTGCATTTCGTCCGTCGACGGAACGAACGCGCAGTGTTCCAGACCGGAAACGTGAAAGCGTTGTTTTCGACGCCGCGTTCGTTAAAACGCCTCGAGAAACCGCCCGAGGGGAACCGTGTGAACGATTGGCACATTATTAATCATTAGGTTTATGGTGGTCCCTCCAGTTTGTGGTGGTACGCACATGACCGAGACAGTCATCCTCGGCGTGATCGGTTCCGACGCTCACGTCGTCGGGATCACCATCCTGGAACAGGCGCTGGAGGCAGCCGGATTCGACGTCGTCAATCTGGGGGTTCAGAGTTCCCAGGAGGAGTTCGTCGAAGCCGCGTCCGCCAACGATGCCGAGGCTGTACTCGTCTCGTCGCTCTACGGCCACGCCAAACAGGACTGTGAGGGCTTCCACCAGCGAATCGCCGAGTCCGATCTCGATGTCACGACCTACATCGGCGGCAACCTCGCCGTCGGACAGGACGACTTCGAGGAGACCCGCAAGTTCTTCCGCGAGATGGGGTTCGATCGGGTCTTCGACTCCGAGACCGACCCCGAGGAGGCCATCGACGCGCTGATGGCCGATCTGGATATGCGCTCGACCGAGAGCGAACAGGAAAGTCAGACCATCTCGGCGTAAGCCGACCGATCACGTCTTCTCCGCTGTCGCTATCGTACCCACTGAGCCGACGCTATCGTTCGGTAGTGGCCACTGTTCGTTCGATTCGTCTCGAGCGAGCGGCGGCCGGATCAGCGAACGATCGTCACCGGGACCGGCGACCGCCGAGCGACCGTCTCGGCAACGCTCCCGAGTAAAATGCGGCTCGCGCCGGTCCGACCGTGACTCCCGATCACGATGTGGTCCATGTCGTGTTCGGCCGCGTAATCCACGATCGTCCGCGAGACGCCGCCGACGACGTGGTCCGTCTCGATCTCGAGCCCGTGGTCGGCAGCCTGTTCTCGCGCCGTCTCGAGGATGTTCTCGGCCCGTTCCTCGTGGTGGTCCTGTATCTCGTCGTAGTTGGCCATCGCGGTCCCCTCCACACCGGTCACGGCGTAGAAGTCGCCCGGATCGAGGACGTGAATCGCGGTGATCGTCGCCTCGGGATACTCGCGACAAGCGAACTCGAGGGCTTCCGTCGATTGGTTCGAGTCGTCGACCGCCACGAGGACGTTGTCTGCCATGCGCGCTGGTACATCGGCCTACCGAATAAGTCCACCTCTGAATCCGACGGTACGGGAGTTGCCGCCAGCGTCCGTTCGGTCGCTTTCGGTGGGACTCGAAATCGTGCCCACCTCGTCCGCGCGGGCGGCCTCACGTGGACACGGCAGCGCAGCCGCTGTCGAAGTCGGTCGCGAAAGAAACGTGTTTGTTTACCGTCGTGACTGCGCGTTACTTCGCGCGTCCCTGACCGCCGGTGTTGGAGGGACGGACCTTCTCCGCGCCCTTGCCACGGTTGTTGAGGCCACGGTTGGCCTTGCCGGCGTTGGTGAGGCCGCGGAACGCGCGGTTGGTGTGATCGTCGTCACAGATCCAACTGAGGTCGTCGTCGTTCTCGATTGCGGGGTGGTTCGGATCCACGAGGATCGCTTCGAACCACTTCTGCGAGCCGTCTTCACCGACCCAGTAGCTGTTGAGAACGCGCAGGTTGGGGTACTTCCGGGAGACGCGTTCCTCGCCGATGCGCTGGATGTTCTTGCGCCGCCCGATGCGGTTGACACCCTGGCGCTTCGAGCGCCGACCGGCGGTGAACCGTTCCTTCCGGGCGGTCCCTTTGCGGACCGAGACCCGGACCACGACGATGCCCTGCTTGGCCTTGTAGCCGAGTTCGCGTGCCTTGTCCAGTCGCGTCGGGCGCTCGATGCGCTCGATAGCGCCCTGATCGCGCCACTCCTGTTTGCGCTGCCACTGTAGCTCCCCGAGCTTGCCGTCGTCGGGGTCCTTCCATGCGTCCTTGATGTGGGAATAGAAGCTTTCTGCCATTGTATTCACCCGCGGGCGTTTGCTGGTTCAATCCCGACCGGGGCCGAGCCCCGCGGATCACATCCCGACCTGTGACGCGGCGTCGTGCAGGTGCCCGCTGATGCCCGCGAACCAGCGAGTCTACCCTCTCTTCCCGGCTCTCGAGTATAAGCGCTTCGAACTCCGGGAACGCGGCGATCACCCCTCGAGAGCGGGCCTCGCGTCGCCGACCGATCACGTGGTATCTCTGCCGACGAGGACCCCAATTTCATATACCGAAATCTGGTTTATTCGGGACACGCTCGAGACGAATCGCCGGTCGCACCGGATCAGGGGACGACGGCCGTCGCGACGACCCGTCCGACCGCTCCCGTGGACGGTTCGAACGTCGGGTCCGCCGATCCTCGTCCGCGAGGAGCCGCCCGCTATCCGGGCGTTCTTCCGCGACCGGCTGGTACCGATCCATACCATCCGAGGCAACTCTATAGGGGTGCGCTCGAGGCGATGACAACGAAAATAGATCGTTCGACGGGCCGATCAAATCGCCGTGAACCGCGTTCCGGACTGGCAGTCCTCCGGTACCCGCGGCTACGCGTCGACCTCGAGCGAGTCGAACGCGCCGGCCTCGATCTCGCGAGCGAGATCGTCGGCCTCGAGGTCGTCGGGGACGTGCTGGGGGTACTTCCGCCGGAAGTAGCCCACGATGTTGGTCAAATCGCGCCGAAGGAACTCGCCGGCGTTCTCGTGGTCGGTCGGGACCGCCTGGGGCCAGTCGAAGATCGTCACGCCGCCCTCGTCGACGAAGACGTTGTACTCGCTCATGTCCGCGTGGACGTAACCCGTCTCGTAGGCTTCGGCGATCTCGCTGACGAGCAACTCGAGGACGCCCAGCACCTGCTCGCCCTCGAGTCGGGTCCGCGAGAGTTCGACGCCGTCCATCTTCTCCATGACGATGGCGTGGCGGTTCTGCCCGATCGGCTGGGGGACCGCCACGTCGGGGTAGAGTTCCTCGAGGATGTCGTACTCGCGTTCGGCCGCCTTCCGGGCGGTGTACATCCACGAGACGTGGTCGTTGTCCGAGGTATAGTCGCGTTCCTTGTGGACCTCCCGGAAGTTCGTATACCCCTCGCGGTGGTATTTCAGGGCCAGGGGCTTGTACGAGCGGACCTCGTAGACGTCGCTTTCCTTGCCGACGCCAAGCGGCGAGCCGAATTCCGAGATCGTATCCTGTTCGACCAGCGCCCGCAAGGCGAGGGTATCGTAGCCCTCGAACTGCAGTGTATACCCCTCGTACTGGATCGTCTTTCGCTCGACCAGCCCGCGCTTGAGACACCGCTCGAGGCGGTACTCGACCTCCTCGTCGGGCAGGTCGGCGAACTTCGGGAGCTTCTCCCGCTGGACCCACTCGGAGAAGCGCATCCCCTGCTCGACGCCCGAGAGGAGATAGAAGTCCTCGTCCTCGAGTTCCGGGAGCAACCCGGCGACGTTGCGCACCATACGCGCCGATAGCCGGCGTGTACGTAAAAACGGCGTGACGCGGCTCCGGTGTCGGCGACGCGACTCGGGCTGGTGATGCCGACTGGGACGGGATCGGCGCATGGGGTGGCTCGGAGCCACGGTGCCACCGCGGTTCGACCCGACGCTCGGCCGGGATAAATCGAATACCGATATACGAAAACCGAGGTACGTCGGAATCGATTTCCATCTCGTCCCCATTGCCTCACGTATGACCGACCGCACCGATCGGGACTGGCGGCTAATCCGGGACGAGCCCCGCGACGGGGCGACGCAGATGGCCCTCGAGGAGATCGCCGCGCGGACGGCCCTCGAAGACGGCCTGCGAACGGTACGGACCTACTCGTGGGAACCGAGTACGCTCTCGCTGGGATACCGACAGGACGCCGACACCGTCGACTGGGACTTTTGCGAGCGCGAGGGGATCGACGTCACCCGCCGACAGACCGGCGGCGGCGGGATCTATCACGACCGTTACGCCGACATTTCCTACACGATCGTCGCGCCCGCCGACGAGGTCCCGGGGGATCTGATGGACTGTTACGAACTGTTCTGCAAGCCGATCCTCGAGGCGTTCGACCGACTGGGCGTCGACGCCGACTTCGCCGCGGCCGAGCAGGACGCGATCTATCACCCGTCCTGCTATCTGCGCGATATCAACCCGGCCCACGACATCGTCGCGCCCGCCGGTGCGGGGGCGGACGCGAGGAAAATCAGCGGCAACGCCCAGTACCGCCAGCGCGACGTAGTCATCCAGCACGGCTCGATCAGCTACGACCTCGAGCCGCAGGCCCACGTCGGCGTCTTCGACACCGACCTCGCGGAGTCGACGTTCACCGACCGGGTAACGAGCGTCCGCGACGAAGTCGGGGTCGATCGCGAGGCGGCCGTCGACGCGATCGCGGGCGCGCTGGGTGACTGGTGTGACGCCGACGAATCGACCTGGCGCGAGGGCGAACTCGAGGCGGCCCGCGATCTCGCCGCCCGGAAGTTCGGGGCCGACGAATGGGTCCGTGATCGGGAGGTCCTCGAAGTGGGTGGGCAGTGACGGAAAGACGCCAAGCACGGCTCGAGCGGGCGGTTCGGTAGCGCGTGCCGTACCGCGATGGCCGACAGTAGATCGCAGGAGAACACCGCGCGACGGTTCGCTACCGGTGAACCGTCGCACAGCACGCGCCACGGCAGGTCCGGCGGCCGGTCGGAGCGACACCGTCAGTCGATCGAATCGGGGCGGTCCGTTATACCTATCACGGCCCGGTACTGACCGGCAGGCATGACGATGAAGGTCGGCGCACACGTCTCGATCTCCGGCTCGCGCGTCTCTTCCGACGACGAAACACCGCCGTACGACGATCTCCGCAACGCCGTCCACCGCCAACTCGCTTTCGGCGGCAACTGTGGCCAGATCTTTACCACCTCGCCACAAGTCTGGCAACAACCCGAAATCGGCGACGAGGCCGCTGACGGGTTCCGGGAAGAGACCGACGAGGAACTCGAGGGGCCGTGGGTGATCCACTCCTCGTATCTCGTCAATCTCTGCACGCCAAAAGACGACCTCCGCCGGAAGTCCAAAGAGAGCATGCAGGCGGAACTCGACGCCGCCGAGCGACTGGGAATTCCCTACGTCAACGTCCACCTCGGGGCACACACCGGCGCGGGCGTCGAGGGCGGCCTCGACAACGCGGCGAGCCTGATCGACGACCTCGAGGTGCCCGAGGACGTGCAGATCCTCATCGAATCCGACGCGGGCAGCGGGACGAAACTCGGCGGCGAGTTCGACCATCTGGCGGGGATCATCGATCGCACCGAGACCGATATCGGGATCTGTATCGACACCGCCCACACGCTGGTCGCGGGCAACGACCTCACGACGCCCGAGGCGGTCGACGAGACCGTCGGCCGGTTCGACGACGTGGTCGGCCTCGAGTACCTCGAGTACATTCACCTCAACGACTCGAAACACGACGTGGGCACCCACAAGGACGAACACGCCCACATCGGCGAGGGCTACATCGGCGAGGACGGAATGAAAGCGATCGTCAACCACCCCGACCTGCGGGAGCTTCCCTTTGCCCTCGAGACGCCGACCGAGGACGGCCGCGGCTTCGCGTGGAACATCGAAAAGGTCCGGGAACTGCGCGACGACGCATAGGCCGACGCTTCGCGAAACCGACCCGTTTTTACTCGAGACACCGCTATCGGGGCCCGTGCGCGAGTTCTCCGAATCCTACCTCAGCCGGACCCGCGAGGGGATGTGGGCCGACTCTCGCGAGGCCCTCGAGCCGCTGGCCCTCGACACCCGCGACCGGATCCTCGACGTGGGCTGTGGGACCGGCGAACTGAGCCGGGTCCTCGCGGCGGAGTCGTCGGGCGAGGTGATCGGCTGCGACGCCGACCCGGACCTGCTTTCGGCGGCCGACGCTCACATCCCGGTCGTCGCCGGCGACGCCTTCCAGCTGCCGTTTCCGGACGACACGTTCGACCTCGTTGTCTGTCAGGCGCTGCTGATCAACCTGCCCGATCCCGCGGCCGCAATCGCCGAGTTCGCTCGCGTCTCGACGGACCTCGTCGCGGCCGTCGAACCCGACAACGCCGCGGTCGAGATCGACTCGAGCGTCGACGCCGAAGGTGACCTCGAGCGGCGGGCACGCGGGGCCTACATCGATGGCGTGCCGACGGACGTCGCGCTCGGGGCTGACGCCCGCGAGGCGTTCGACGATGCAGGGCTCGCGGTCCTCGAGACGCGCCGGTACGATCACGTCCGGACGGTCGAACCACCGTACAGCGAAGGCGCGCTGCGGGACGCTCGCCGGAAAGCGACCGGTGCGGGGCTGGCAGACGATCGGGAGACGATGCTCTCGGGCCCGTTGACCGAGGCGGAGTACGACGACCTCCGCGGCTCGTGGCGGGAGATGGGACGGACCGTCATCGAGCAGATGGAAGCGGAGGAGTATCGCCGGATGGAAGCGGTCCCATTTTTCGTTACCGTGGGCAGAGTCCCCCGTTCGTAGCCACTGCCGGTCACGACGGACTGTTTCGCGCAAGGCGTTGCGAGTCCGAGTGAACCGTTTCGGTGGCGAGGATTGTCACCCGCGACGGCTGTGGCTGCGTTTGCGAGTCCGGATGTCCCGAGTGCCGTTTCTCACCACGGAGAGAGCGCCCGCAGTCCGCTGCCGACCAGTCCGCCGACGAGGCCGTCGATGGCAGTCAGCAGCGAGAAGGCGACGGCGAGTAGGACGACGCTCGGAAGCCCGAGCCCGGAGAGCCCCGGACTGACCGGCCCGACCGAGGAGAGGACGAACAGCGGCGGTTCGGTGTACAGCCCGGAGAGCGCGCCGAGAAACGCCATGAAGAAGCCCGCGAGGCCACCGACGAGCGCGCTCGCGACAACCGCGTACGCGAGGCCGGTCACGACCCGCCCGGCGGCGTACGCGGCGATAAATCCCGCGACGATACCGCCCCCGACCCGCGTTAAGACCGGTACCAGAAGCGAGGTAAAGGAAACGAACACCCCGACGGCGGCGGCTCCGAGGACGATCCGCGAGTCGATCGCTGCCAAGGACGGCGCGTACTCCTCGACGTCGTTCGTCTCGTGATCGCTCATGGTTCGCTTTCCCGCTCGTCACTGACTCCGTCGTCCGTCGATCGATTTCCAGTCTGCGCTGGCGTCTCCGTGTCGTTCTCGTCAGCCTCAGGGGAGGTCGGGGTTGCCGTCTGTTCATCGCCGTTCGGACGCTCGCTACCGGACTCGTTCGACGGCAAGTCGCCAGCCGAATCGCTCGTGGTCCCGTCGCTTTCGTTGGTCAGGCCGTCACTTTCGTTGTCCAGCCCATCGGTCTCGTTCCCTCGAGTTTCGGTTTCGTTGTCTCGGATATCACCGCCGTCGTGGCCGTCGTTTTCATTGTCTCTGCTATCGCTTTCATTTCCTCCAGCGTTCTCGGTTCCTTCTCCAACGCTTTCATTTCCTCCAACGCTCTCGTTTCCTCCTCCAACGCTTTCATTCCCTCCAACGCTCTCGTTGGCCGAACGGTCGGTCTCGTTGCTTCGGCTCTCGGTTTCGTCCTCTCGATCACCACCGTCGTTCTGCCCACCGATGTCGTGCGGTGGGTCGAACGGGACGGGTGCGGGGACGTCGCGTTCCGGGCCGACCTCGACGGTGTACCCGGTAACGGAGAGGTTTCGCAACTCGACCGAGTGGGCGTCGACGACGACGTCGGTCTGTTGTGCCGTGAAACACTCATCGGCCGCCGCGAGATCGTTGAGTGCCTCGTTTTGTCGGTCCGTTCGTAACACGATCTCTCCCTCGGCAGATCGCGTCTCCTCGAGTTCGACGCGTCTGGTTTCGTCGAAGTGAATCGTGACGTTTCCGTCGTCGCCTCGAACGACAATCCGGTTGGTGTCCGACGAAAGTTGCTGGACGCAGACGGTCGCGCCCTCGACCGTACCGAGGTCGACGGTGATGGCTTGCTCGTCGGCCTGCCCGGCCACGTGGGACGGGCCGACCATGACACCACCGAGGGCGACCGCGACTACGACGACGAACGCACCGGCCCGGGTCATACGTCGTGGCGGTCCCTCGGTCGGGTTCGTCTCGTCGTCACTCGTCGGTACCCCACCGTTTGATTCGGTCGATGCCCGCACGGCAACTCAGGAGTAGCCGTCCGACGAGACGACCGAACCCCGCGTCGATCCGGGCCGCCGCCTTGTCGACGACGCTCGGCTCCGAGACGGCGTCGTCGACGACTTCGTCGCGTGGCTTCCAGGCGAGACAGAGGTTCCCGCCTAGAATCCCAAGCAGCATGCCAACCAGCAACCCGCCGAGGGATCCGAACAGCGAGAAGATCGACAGGACGGTCCCGACGACGCCGGCGACGTCGGCGTGTGCCGGCTTGACCAGCACGTAGATCCCCGTCAGAAAGACGAACACGCCGAAGAGGGCACCGATCGCGAGAAAGCCCGCCATCTGCCCGCCGATAAAGGCGAGATCCGGCAGGATCTGCATCGGTACCCAGGTGATCAGGACCCCGGCCAGACACAGCAAGAGCCCACCGAGGAACGGCCGTCCGGCCCGCCAGGTGTTGAACCGGCCCCATCTGGTCCCGCTCCACTGGCTGACCCTGCTCCACCGGCTCCTGGCCCGTGCGGGAAGCGTATCGGTCTCGTCCTGCTCGTTTTCGGGCGACATGGGTGATCACCCGTCGGGGTGGTACTCCACGTCGACGTCGAGACCGGGGAGTGAGATCTCGTTCGAGGCGAGATACACCGCTTCCATCTCGACGTTTTCCTGCACCATTCCGGGCTGTTCCCCGGAGATGTTCGTGAGGTAGCCGTCCTCGGGATCGGCGTTGCCACCGGCCGTCTGCTGGAACTGCTGTTCCGGGTTGTCGGTCGCCTGTGCGTTGACGACCTGTCCGTTGAATTTCGCCTCTTCTGCCTTCAGGTCGGTGAGCTTGATGTACTGCTCGTCCGCTTTGACCGTCCCGTCGGCGGCGAAGGAAATCTCCATCGAGCCGTCGATCATGGGTATCGACTTCTCGCCGCTCAGTACCATGCCGTCGATCTCGACGCCGCGTTGTTCGACGACGGCGACCGGCGTCGTCCCCTCGGTGTCCTCCCCGATGCTGGGATAGAGGAGGAAGTCGTCCGATCTGATCTCGTCGGCCGTGACCGTAAAGCCGCTGCCACTGGCGGTAGCCATCGCCGTCGCGTAGGCCGTCCCCGACGAGAGGACGACGAGACCGACCAGGGCGACGACCAAGAACGACGCGACGGTCCCGGTCGCGAGTCGCTTTCGGCGGTACATACTACACCCACCTCCGAACGATCGGTTCGGCGGCTTTCGTTCTATTCGCTGCTCCCACACCGTTTCCGCTCCGATATCGCGGCCTCATTTCGAACGTCACAAGTCCACACCCAACACGATGTCCAATCATTTTTCCTCCTTGGATGCGGGGGCATTTATAACCAATTCGGAGAAAATATTATAGCAACGATGGATGTCTGCCGGCCGGGACGTATCGAACCATCGTCGTCCCGAACCGGCATAAAAGACCGTGGAAACGCGGGAAAACGTCTACTCGAGCGTACCGCTCGTATCGGAGCATGCGACCGAAACGGACTGGAATCGACGAACGCAACGACACCTGCTCCGAGTTCAACCCCGGCTCTCGTAACCCCCGAATCGGTGTCGGTCGTCGCGAAGCCGTTGTCAGTGGTCATACCGCCGGCGCGGTGGCTGTGACGGTCACGTCGGGGCTCGGCTCGAGACCGTCCCACCGAACTTCTATACTAACAATCGATACTGAAAAATACCTGTACGATGTCGTGACTGTCGAACGATGAGATACGCGAAATGTGTTATCATTCCCGATGAGGAGGGATTGCATCCGCTCGATCGACGGATCGCCGAACACCCGGACGTGACGCGTGAACTACTCCACAACGTCAACCTCCTCGTCGACGAGACGATCGTCGCGCTCTATCAGTTCTCGGGCGACAGAAACGCTCTCGAGTCGATTCTGTCGGCGTCGTCGATGGCTAATCAGCACCAGCTCTCGAGCGCCGACGGCGAACACCACGCCTACATCCACCTCGAGGCCGACGACCGGCTCGTCGGGCTGTTGAGCATGCTCAGGGAGTTCGAGTTCATCTACGATACCCCCCTCGAGTTCACGCGCCGTGGCGGCCTCCGGGTCACGATGATCGGTGACGTACAGAGCTTCCAGAAGGCCGTTCCGGACGTTCCCGACGGGATCAGGCTCAAACTCCTCAAGACCGGCCGGTACGAACCGAACACGGACCGGCTGTTCTCCCAGTTGACCGCTCGCCAACAGGAAATTCTGCGGACCGCCGTCGAGATGGGATACTACGACGTTCCACGGGCGGTGACACACGAGGACATCGGCGAGGCGCTTGGCTGTACCGGGGGGACGGTCGGCGGCCACCTGCGACGAATCGAGGCGACGCTGCTTACCCAGATCGTCCCCTGATGCGGTCGCGGGCGGTGTAAACGGTGAAACGTCCATCGTGACAGTCCGGCTCGAGTGGCGACTAGACTGACCGTCATATTACATAGGGATGGCTGCCGAGGATGCCGGTATGGCAGCAATCGAACTCGAGGGGCTCACGAAAGATTACGGCGAGGTACTCGCCAACGACGACGTGACGTTTTCGGTCGAGGAAGGGGAGATTTTCGGGTATCTCGGACCCAACGGCGCGGGGAAAACGACGACGATCCGGACGCTGCTCGGGTTCCTCTCGCCGACCGCGGGGACGGCTCGGTTGCTCGGCAACGACGTGACCGACGAGGCGCAACTGCTCGCGGCCAAACGCCGGCTCGGCTACCTCCCCGACGATCCGGGGTTCGACGAGACGGCGACCGGCCGGGCGGTCCTCGACCTCCACGCATCGCTCAAGGGCGACGAGCGAAGCGCGGAGTTGCTCGAGCTGTTCGATCCGCCGCTCGATCGCGAAATCAGGGAGTACTCGCGCGGCAACGTCCAGAAACTGGGGCTGGTAACGACGTTCATGCACGATCCCGACCTGGTGATTCTAGACGAGCCGACCAGCGGGCTCGATCCCCTCCTCCAACAGCGGTTCAACGAGTTCGTCCGGGCCGAACGGGAGCGCGGACTGACGGTGTTTTTCTCCTCGCACATCCTGAGCGAGGTGCGGAAGCTGTGCGACCGCGTCGGCATCATCCGTGACGGCCGGCTCGTCACGGTCGAGCCGGTGGAATCGCTGCTGGACAGGAGCGGCAAGTTCGTCCGGTTGCACGCCGCGGAGTCGATCCCGGTCGACGCCCTCGAGATCAACGGGGTCCACGGCATCGAGTCCGAGACGGAGCCAAGCGACGGGACCGACTACGCGTTCACGTTCACCGGCGATGTCAACGACCTGCTCGCGGCCCTCCGGGAGTACCGGTTGCACGATCTGTCGATCGAGGAAGCGCCACTCGAGGAGGTTTTCATGCGGTTCTACGACGATACCGACGGGAGCGAACGGAACGGGGCGGATCTGACCGTCGGGCCCGGTGCGGCGAGTGGGGGTGAAGACGATGTTTGAACTGACTGCCTACGACGGCCGCCGGCGGGTCCGGGGCAGCGTGTATCTCTCGATCGGGCTCTCCTTGCTCGCCGCGATGGTCATCTGGGTCTACCCCTCCTTCGAGGCCGAAATCGACCTCGAGGGGCTGCTGGCGGCCTATCCCGAGCCGATCCTGCAGGTGATGGGGGTCCAGACGATGACGAGCCTGGCGGGCTTTCTCTCGTTCGAACTCTACACCTTCGGCTGGATCATCATGCTGGGGCTGTATCTGGCCTACAGCACTGCGGGGACGATCGCCGACGACGTCGACCGCGGGCGGATGGACGTGTTATTGTCGATGCCGATCTCCCGACGGCGACTGGTCGCCGAGCGGTTCGGGGCGATGGCCGTCCCGATCGTCGGTGCTAACCTCCTCCCGCCGCTTGTCGTCTACGTCGGTGCCGAACTGATCGATTATCCGATCGCCGCCGCCGACGTCCTCGCGGTCCACCTGCTCTCGATCCCGTATCTGTTCGCCTGCGCCGGGATCGGCCTGTTCGCGTCCGTGATCGTCGACCGGGCGGCGATCGCCCAGCGGGTCGCGCTGGGCGTGACCTTCGCGCTCTTTCTCTCCGAATCGTTGCTGTCGGGGACCGACGCCGAGGCCGTCGGCGCGATCGCACCGATGCGGTACTACGATCCCAACGCCGTCCTGCTCGAGGGGAGCTACGACCTCATCGGCGCGGGGATCTTGGTGGCGATGACCGTCACGTTGCTGGTCGCGAGCCAGGCCTGGTTCCGCCGGCGCGACGTCTGAGGCGCGGTCATCGCTCTGGGTTCGAGTCGGGCCTCGAGCGCGACGCGCGGCTCCGCGCGCCCACAACGCCTTCGCTGCCCTATTCCGTGCCGGGGCCCAAGACCACACGATGTCACAGGAGTGGCTGCAGCGCCACCAGATCGCCGTCTACGCGGTCGCGGTGGCGGCTGCCGTCGGGATCGGGCTGGGCCAGCCGGCGTCGGCGTCGGTCTTCCAGCGACTCATCACGCCAGTGCTGGCGGTGTTGCTCTACGCGACCTTCCTCGAGATCCCCTTCGTCCGGTTTCGCGCGGCGATCACCAACGGCCGGTTCATGGCCGGGGCGCTCGTGTTGAACTTCCTCGTCGTCCCGATCGTCGTCTACGGACTCACCCGGTTCCTCCCGAACGAGCCCGTCGTTCTGGTCGGCGCGTTCATGGTGTTGTTGACGCCGTGTATCGACTACGTGATCGCGTTCACCGACCTCGCCGAGGGTGACGCCGAGCAACTCACTGCCGCGACGCCGGCCCTGATGCTCCTGCAACTGCTGTTTCTGCCCGCGTACCTCTGGCTGTTCATGGGCGAGCGGATCGCGGCCGTCGTCGAGCCCGGCCCCTTCCTCGAGGCGTTTCTCCTGTTGATCATGCTGCCGCTGGCGCTGGCGTGGGTCACCGAGATCGGGGCGACCCGCTCGCCGACCGCCCGCCGCTGGCAGTCGGCGATGGGGTGGCTGCCGGTCCCGATGATGGGCGCGACCCTGTTGGTCGTGATCGCCTCGCAGCTCCCGCGGGTACGGGACTCGATCGAGGGGATCGCGGCCGTCGTACCCGTTTACGTCGCCTTTCTGGTCGTCATGCCGCTTCTCGGCCGGCTCGCGGCCGGGCTGCTCCGGCTGGACACCGGCGCGAGCCGTGCGCTCGTCTTCACCGCCGTTACCCGGAACTCGCTGGTCGTTCTGCCGCTGGCGCTTGCCCTTCCGGCGAGGTACGAACTGGCACCGGCGGTCGTCGTCACCCAGACGCTCGTCGAACTGGCCGGGATGGTCGTCCTCACCCGCGTCGTGCCCGCGTGGCTCGTGCCCGACACCCCGGATCCGATCCCCGTCCCCGGCGTCACGCCCGAGGAGTGAGGTGGGCAAGACGGTCTCCGTCCCGGATCTCGCCCGCCTGACCCCGACTACGGCGACCGGTCGTCGTACACCGTGTTCTCGACGAGCGTCTCGACGCCGCGACGGAACCGCTCCGACGCCGCGTTCTGTGAGATGCCGAGTCGCTCGCCGAGTTCTGCCAGCGTACAGGACCGCGGAATATCCAGATAGCCCGCCTCGACGGCGGCGACGAGTGCCTCGCGCTGCCGGCTCGTCAGGCCGAACTGGGACCCGGCGTCCCCACCGCCGGCGGATTCGCGGGTGTCGCGGAGTTTCCGGACGTCGACCTCAAAACCGCGCTCGAGGAAGAACCCGTGGAACCGCTCGAGCGCCTCGTCACTGGGGAAGGCGACGCGAAAGAACCAGCCCTCGTGGGTCACGGACGCCTCCTGTAAGACGCCGCCCTCCTCGATCACGGTCGGATAGACGCTCGCCTCCGTTCCTTCGGGCGTCAACTCGAGTTGGTAGAGCCACCGGTCGTCGAACGCGGCCGTCTGCAGGGACGCTGTGACGGTCGGGTCCGCCTCGAGACCCGCCTCGAAGGCCGCCCGTTCGTCGTCGTCGCCGTCGATCCAGACGAGCATTCGGTGGTCGCCGTCCGCGGTGAGATCCGACTGCTCCCACGTGGCGGTCACACCGGGAGCGTGCGATAACGCGTTGCGAAGAATGGGGTAGTCGATCAGCAGCGTCGCGAGTAGCATCCGAGATACCGACGTAAGACACCGTGCCGTTTCTCGGTTTCGGCCGAACGCACGCCAGGGACTGATAAATAGCGTGAATACTGCCGCGCCGCAACTATCCGACGGGCTGTCCCAGTGACGGACGATGACTCACCGGGACGGGGCGAGTAGCGAAGCACAGCCGTTGATCGATCGGTCGCTCGCCGCGTTAAGCGATCCGTACCGCCGATCCGTCTGCCGGTACGCCATGCGAACGCAGACGACGCATCTCGACCACGCGGAGATCGCCGACTACATCGTCGACCGGGCATCGGCGGCGGACGACCTCGATCGGCGGACCGTCGCGACGGAACTGCGCCACCTCCACCTGCCGAAACTCGAAGACGCCGGGCTGCTCGAGTACGAGCGGGACAGCGGCGTCGTCCACGCCGACCGCGAGCGGATCGCCGACCGACTCGAGTTGCTCCGCGAGACGGTCGCTGAGATACAGGGCGCTTCGATCGATCGCTAACGGTCGTCAGACCACGTCGCCACGAACCGTCACGCCGTCCTGTTGCTCTCGCCACGCGTGGAGTTCCCGCGCCGCGGTCTCGGCCTCGGCGTCGTCCAGTCCGAGCATCTCGAGGGCCGCCGATAGCGTCGGCAGGGCCAGTTCGCCCTCCCGGAGCTTCCGGAACGCCTCGTCGCTTCGCGTGCCCTCGGCCCAGAGACAGACGCCGCGGGGGTCGAGCAACTGCGTGTAGTCTTCCCGCAGGCGCGCGCCGCGCAGCCGCTGGGTGACGTTGTCCTCGAAGGCGGCGTTACAGACCTCGAGATGGACCGGTTCGTCCTCCTTGAGGAGGTGGGCGGCGAGACACTGCTCGGGCGCGGCGTGGCCGTTCGCGTTGGCTCGCAGATACTCGGGGTGGTCGGCGGCCCAGTCGGCCCGGACCGACTTGCCGATCCCCTCGACGCCGTATTCGGCGGCGATCGCGTCGGCGTCTACCGCCCCGTTGTCGCTGTCGTCGCGCATGAGGACGTCCTTGGTCACGTAGACGTCCAGCCGCTCGACGGGATCGAGACCCAACGCGACGTCGCCGAACGTCCACACCTCCCGGACCGGGACCGGCATTCGCTCGTTCGCGACGGTCTCCACGAGGTCCTCGAGACGGTCGACCGCTCTCGCCCGATCGAATCCACTCATCGGTCGCCGTTGGGACCGGACGCGCAAAGTCGTTTCTCAGTCGCGACCGCATCGTTGTCCGGACCCGCGACCGACCTGCGGTCAGCGGCCACGACCGTCACGAGCGGTGGCCCGAGAGATCAGGTTTTTTACCGGTTCGCGGCGAACGCAAACCCATGCGACACCGGATCTTCAACGAGGACGGCGACGCGGAACTCGTCTTCGTCATGGGCTGGGGCAACCGCTGGACCCACGAGAACGTCAGCTGGCTCATCGGACAGCTGACCGCGGCCGACTATCGGGTCCACGCGTTCGAACTCCCGACGAACATCGACGATTTCAAAGCCGACTGGCTCGAGCCCGTCGCCGAGTACGTCCGCGACCTCGAGGGCTATCAGTTGCTTGGCCACAGCGCCGGCTCGCTGGTGGCACAGGCCCTAGACGGCGCGGACAACCACGTCTACCTGAGTCCGTGGTGGGGGTACGGCGAGGGCTTCCCGGAACCGGTGTTAGAGGCAGTCTCGAAGCTCCCGACGGCGTTCCCCTGTCTTCCGACCGGCGGCTTCGACCGCGAGGACCTGGGTCAGGAGGCGACCGATCACCAACTCGAGACGACCCCGTCGTGGGTGTCGCCGGCTTTCATTCGGGAGACC
Organism: Natrinema sp. H-ect1; assembly: GCF_041821105.1. Lineage (NCBI taxonomy): Archaea > Methanobacteriati > Methanobacteriota > Halobacteria > Halobacteriales > Natrialbaceae > Natrinema > Natrinema sp. H-ect1. Next base: position 573,862 of record NZ_JBGUBA010000002.1, read on the forward strand.
CGCCGCGCACAACGGGAGCTGCTGACGATCGATCACGACGCCGTCGTCTTCTGCTCGCTGCGCGATCCCGTCATCGACCTGCGACCGATCGGCGAGCGGGTGCCCGCCGACCACGTCGTCCTCTACGACGGCGGCCACGAACTGTTCTCCTCGCCGGGCCGCGACCGGTACGTCGACCCCCTGCTGGCCGCACTCGAGGACGGGGCCGATGCCGTCGAGGACCGGGAACGAGTTCCCGTCTGATCCGGTCGACGGAACGATCCGGATAGGTCGCGACGTGTGTCGACCGAGACGGCTGCCAGAAGCGGCGGTGGGACGGACGCCCGCTCACCGCCCGAGACGGCCGCCGCGCTCCGGCAGACGAAACCGTGATTGGCGGCGACCGACAACGGGCCGCTAATGGACTGTACCCGATGCGACGAGGACGCGGTCATGCACGCCGCCTACTCCGGCTCCCATCTCTGTGCGGATCACTTCCGCGAGTCGGTCGAAAAGCGGGTTCGGCGGCGCGTCCGACGGGACGATCTCGTCTCACACGACGCGACGCCCGAGGACCCCGAGACCTGGGTGATCGGCCTCTCCGGCGGGAAAGACAGCGTCGTCCTCACGCAGATCCTCCACGAAACGTTCGCCGAGGACCCCCGCATCGAACTCGTCGGGCTGACCATCCACGAGGGCATCGAGGGCTACCGGGACGAGTCCGTCGACGCCTGCGTCGAACTCAGCGAGGAGTTGGGCATCCGCCACGAACTCGTCAGCTACGCCGAGGAGTTCGGCGTCCGCATGGACGAGGTCGTCGAGGACGACCCCGAAAACATGGCCGCCTGTGCCTACTGTGGCGTCTTCCGGCGAGATCTCCTCGAGAAGTACGCCGAGGAACTCGGGGCCGATCTCCTCTTGACGGGCCACAATCTCGACGACGAGGCCCAGACCGCGCTGATGAACTTCCTCGAGGGCGACGTCGAACAGATCGCGAAACACTTCGACGCCAGCCTCGGCCCCCTCTCGGAACGGGGCGACCAGGAGGAGTTCGTCCCGCGCGCGAAACCGCTGCGTGACGTTCCCGAGAAGGAGGTCGCCCTCTATGCCCACATCAACGACCTGCCGGCCCACATCACCGAGTGTCCCCACGCCAGCGAGGCCTATCGCGGCGAGATCCAGCAACTGCTGTACGATCTCGAGGAGAACCACCCCGGTACCCGTCACTCGATCCTGGCTGGCTACGAGGATCTCGCGTCGATCGCCGCCGACGAGTACAGCGGCGACGACGGTGCCGACCTACAGGAGTGCGTCGAGTGTGGCTCGACGACGACGCGCGAGGTCTGTCGGAAGTGTTCGCTGCTCGAGTCGCTGGCCTGACTCGAGTCCGCCGATCCGTTCGTCGCGTTCGCTCCGTATACGGCCGTAAACAGCGGTTGTGGACGACGAAAGCCGATACGTTGTGCTGAGACTGCGATATCCGTCGCCACTCCCCGTGAGAATCGGACGCGAAGCCGGTCAAAAACGGAACCGATCGGCGGTGGTGTGTCGGTCGTGGTCCCGTCGCGATTACCGGATGACGTCGACGCCGTTCTGGCGGTCGACTTTCTCGCGGCCGCCGTCGCTTTGGGCACCGAAGCCGGAGCCGCCGGCTTCGACGTTGTTGCTCGCGTCGAAGTCAGCCTCGTTGATGCCCTCGATGCTCGCGCGGGACTTGTCGGCCTGCTTCTGGGTGGTGGGACCGAGTACCTGCGCGCTCTGGACGCCGGTCATGATCGCCATGACCCGGACCTTGCCCTTGTAGGACTCCTGGATGCGCGCGCCCCAGATCACGTTCGCCGAGGCCTCGAGGCGCTCGGTGATGTTGTCGGCGATTCCCTCGGCCTCTTTGAGCGTGAGGTCGGGGCCGCCGGTGATGTGGACGAGCCCGCCGCTCGCGCCGCGGTAGTCGACGTCAAGCAGTGGATGGTTCATCGCGTCCTTGACGACCTCGTCGGTCTTGTTCTTGTCCTGGGTCTCGCCGACCAGCATGACTGCGACCCCGCCCTGGTTCATGATCGTGGACATGTCGGCGTAGTCCAGATTGATCAGGGACGGTTGGGTGATCGTCTCCGAGATCCCCTTGACGGTCTCGGCGATGATCTGATCCATCACCGAGAACGCCTTCCCGATCGGCAGATTCGGGACGTAATCGAGCAGCCGGTTGTTGTCCAGCACGATGATCGAGTCGGCCTGCTCGCGCAACTTCTCGAGGCCTTCCTCGGCTTTGACCGTGCGGGCACGTTCGACGTTGAACGGCGTCGAGACCATGCCGACGACGATCGCACCCTGCTCTTTGGCGATCTCCGAGACGACGGGGGCGGCACCCGTGCCGGTGCCACCGCCCATCCCGGCGGTCACGAACACGAGGTCCGCGTCGCCGAGGACGTCCTTGATCGTCCCCTGGGCCATCTCGGTGGCGCGTTCACCCATCGAGGGGTCGCCACCGGCACCGAGCCCGTTGGTGAGGGATTTGCCGACGAGGATCTTCGTGTCGGCCTCGATCATCTTGAGGTGCTGTTTGTCCGTGTTGATCGCGATCGTGTCGGCACCGTCGACGCCGATGTTGTACAGGCGGTTGATGGTGTTGTTGCCGGCACCGCCACAGCCGACGATGACGATCCGTGGATCGCCGAACTCGTCGTCGTCCATCGAGACGTCCATCTCTCGGGCCTCTTCCTCCGCGTTCTCTAAGGCGTCCTGAACGATATCCTGCATCGTTACACCTTGGCCCAGTTGCGTTTGCCGGACTGCTCGTTGGGAGCCTCCCGCTGTTCGTTGATCATCTCGCGGACGGCCGACCGGATCGCCTCGCTCCGGTTCGGGAACTCGCCCGCGTCGACCAGTTGCTCTACTTCCTCGATCTGCTGTTTCGGGATTCGCAGTGTCACACGCTCCATGGTTGTATTCCCCGTTGGGGGTAAGACGGTGGCGCGCCCCTGTCAGACGCGGCGTGTCTTACGTCGAAACCACCCGAAGTCGGGCGATTTCCCGTCTTGTCGACGGGTGTAAGACAATCCGTCTTACGCGACTAAGTCGATGTTTGGCACAGATAATAAAACTTTCCCCGAGACTGACGTTCAGTGTCTTACACCGGTCAGCGCTGGCGAGTGTCCGCCTCGAGAACGTCCGCTGCCGGCGTCCGACGACCACAACCCGGACAGAACGACCAGTCCGAGCGGACCTCGTCGCCGCAGTCACAGAACAGCCGTCGGGCGGCCTTCTCGCCGCAGTTCGGACAGTAGACGTGATCGCCCTCGAGCGTCTCCCCACACTGGGTACAGGCAGCGTCCGTCTCCTCGCGTGGCTCCAACTGTCTGTGTTCGGCGTCGTCCGACGCCGGGTCGCGCGATCGGTCGGCCTCGAGTCGGACGTCGTCGACCGACTCGCCGTGAGCGCCCGTCAGCGAGACCGAGACGGTCACGTCCCGGTGGCCGTCGGACACGCGCGAGCCCGCGGCCTCGAGCCCCAACTCCCGCAGTCGGGCGTCGAGCCGTTCATCCACGCGTGCGCGAACCAGGTCGTCGATCGCCGTCTCCCCGTCACGTTCCGACGCCGACTCGCTCCCAGCTCCCTCGAGGTACTCCCGGAGCGCCTCCCGCATCGCCTCGCTCTTGGAGATCTCGAGGGCCTCGAGTCGATCGACGAGGTCGTCGTCGGCGCGGAACGTGATCTTGCTCATGCTCGAACTACCTCCCTGTTGTCACGCATCCCATATCAATCATGCTGCCGTTCACGCTCGTGACACGCCACAGCCGGTGCGAATAATAACCCTTATGTGTACGAGGGCGGCTACGTTGGAGTGCCCGCCCTTAGCTCAGACTGGTAGAGCAGTCGACTGTAGATCGACTTGCCCCCCGTTCAAATCGGGGAGGGCGGACTCGGATTCTCGCCGAAGCACAGTCGAACCGGATACTGACGTTTTCGTCACTCATAGCGACCTTACTGCTGATTTCGCGTTTCCAATATCGGAGGCCAAATTCGGAGTGGAACTTGGTTCCGGTGCCGGGTAGACGCCTGCGGGCGAATTTTGGAGTCGTCGGGGTGGTCAGCGTGACGATCATGCCAGGGCACTCGATAGCAGCGTCATCGACGCCCGTACAGAGCGTCGCATTTCGGTGGCGCCCCTTCCACTCGAGTTCAACGCGGCGGTCGCGTTCGGGGGAGTCCGACTGTCTGACGACCGCTTTCGGAGACGGATACCGGGGCTGCCCGTCGCGAAACGTGAGACGGGTTAGCGTCGTCTCCGCAGGAGGACTGCACCGATAACGGTGCCGAGACCGAGTCCGGCGAGAGCGATACTTCCGGAACCGAACCCGGCTTCGTCGGGCTGCTCGTCGTTGGGTTGGGAGTCAGTACTGTTGCCGGCGGCTTCCGATTCGCTGGCCGGGTATTCCAACTCGGCACGATCGGTGACCGTCTTTTCGAAGTGAGTGTGGACGTCGACTCCGTCGAGATGTCCCTCGAGGTGGACGACGTAGTCGCCCGGTTCCGCGAAGACGACCGGTGCTTCGTACACGCCGGGCTCCCCGTGTTTTTCGCTGAGGTCGAGCGGGGTTTTCTCGGCCTCGGACGTCTGGACGGAGACGGTTAGGTTCTCGGCGTGGCCCGCCGCTGGCGCGCCGGTCTCGGTGTCGACGATCTCGAACTCGAGCCACATCCGTTCGTCGGTGATGAGGGGTTCGTCCGCCCCACCGAAGGTGACGTCGTACCCGTCGACGGCCTGTGTTTCGTGTGCCAGTACCGGTGTGGCAATACCGGTGAGTAACACACTGAGTGCTACGAGCGCGAACAGCGGCTTTTTGATCGACATTCATGAATCGATTCGCCGAGTAGAGGTATGTACTATCTGGCCCATACGTCGAAAATATGGTTTAGTACTCGAAAGGAGGTGTGAATACCCGAACACGACTCGCGTATTTTGCAGATGTGGTCAGTTCTGTTACGGACGCAGTCGGTGTCGCTCCTACGGACCCGAGGAGCGGACGGGTGGTACGAGACGGAATCAGTGTCCTGATAATCCGGGGTGAGGGGACGGGTTCCACCGAAACGCGATCGACGTGGATCGAACACACCGCCATCCATGGGACGATATCGAGGTCCCGTGAGCGCGACGATTGAATCGCGGCCGCAAACGTCAATCGTCACTGATCTGTACGGCACCCTTTCGCGGGGTCCCGCCCACACAATCCCTGCCTACGGGTCGGTATCGTCGGCCGATGCGGGTCGATCGCGGATCCGATTCCAACGGCCCGGACAGTTCCCGAGCCCGGACACTCGAGCGACCCCGAGGCCCGCTCGTGTCGGCGAAAATTCCTGTAACACGGGGCTGACTGGGGTAGACGGGTCGAAACAATGAGCCGGGACGGCGTCGCTGTCGGTGAGATCGCCGAGGATGTCAAACCAGTCAGTACGCGGTTCGCGATCGTCGGTGAGGGATCGGACGGACGACCGCGAATCGGCCAGCGCCGTTCGCCTCGCGGACGTCAGACACGAGTACGGCTCGACGGGGGGACGGTTCCGCTCGGGCGGGGACCGGACGGTGACCGCGCTCCGGGGGGTATCCATCGACGTGCCGCGGGGAGCGATCGTCGGCCTCGAGGGGCCGAGCGGAAGCGGGAAGTCGACGATCTTGCACGCCGTCGCGGGGCTGCTGGTCCCGACGGCGGGCCGGGTCGAGGTCGCGGGAACCGACCTGACGGCGCTGTCGGACGCGGAGCGGACCCGACTGCGACGGCGCCACATCGGGATCGTCTTCCAGCGATTCTATCTCCTGCCGTCGCTGTCGGCCCGCGCGAACGTGGCCCTGCCGCTCGTGCAGGCGGGGGTTCCCCGCGCCGATCGCCGGGATCGGGCGGAGTCGCTGCTCGAGGCGGTCGGGCTCGGCGATCGGGCCACGCATCTGCCGGGGGAACTCAGCGGCGGCGAACGCCAGCGCGTGGCGATCGCGCGGGCGCTGTCGACCGATCCCGACGTGATCGTGGCCGACGAGCCGACCGGCGAACTCGACACGGCGACCGGTCGGACCGTCCTCGAGCTGTTGACCGATGTCGGGCGCGATCGGGCGGTGATCGTCGCCTCCCACGACGAGGGGGCGCTGTCGGTCGCGGACCGGATCGTCTCGTTACGCGACGGACGGGTGGACGATGTCCGATGAGGGCGACGACGTGTCGCCGGACGGATCGCGGCGACGGACGCGCTGGCGGGGACTCGTCGGTCTGACGGCCACGCGGTGGTGGCAGCGGGCGACTCGAACGACGGGCGGTCGGATCGCGTCGACGATCGCGACCGTCGCGCTGACCGTCGCCTTCCTGCTCGTCGTGACCGGCGTCGCGCTGGCGCTGGCCGACGGCGGGACGGCGAGCGACGACGACGCGACCGTGCGGATAACCGCCGAGGACGGCAGTACGCTCTCCGCGGTCGACGGAGTCGAGGGGCTGCGGCTCGGGGTGAGCAACGATCGCGCCCGCGAGCTTCGATCGGCGCCGGGGGTCGATCACGCCTCGCCCGTGCTGGTCGAGACGGTCCGCCTCGAGTCCGACGAGGGCGAGCCCCGACCCGTCCGGGTGGTCGGCGTCGTCCCCGACGGGGAGTCCCGGACCGTCGCCGGGCTGCCGACGGCGGCCTTAGAAGCGGGCGATCCCCACTACGCCAACGGCTCCTACGACGGCCCGCGGGCGGGCGGGATCGTCCTCTCGCCGACCGCGGCCGAGCGCCTCGAGGCCGCGGAGGGCGACGAGGTGGCGGTATCGATGCCGGGGCAGGATCAAGCGAACACGACCGCGTCCGCCCCGACGGTGACCGTGGCGGCCGTCGCCAACGACGGTGCCGACGGCGACGCGCCGGTCGCGCTCGTCCACCTGAGCGAACTGCAGTCGTTGTCGGGTGCCGACGACGGCCAACTCGCCGATCGGGTCCTCGTCTGGGGCGAGCCCGCCGCGGCGGAGTCGGCCGCCAGCGACGCCTATCCCGACGCGTCGGTGACGGTGGCCGGACAGACGGATCCGGCCGCGCTGTTCGACGACGGGCTGGCGTTCGCGGCGAGCGCCGTCGCGTTGCTCGTCGGCCTGACGATCTGTGCATCCTTCGTCGCGACGACCGCGGGAATGGCCGTCGACGAGGATCGGCGGACGCTTGCCGTCCTCGAGTCGGTCGGGGTCCCCGTCGGCGGCCGGCTGGCCGTCGTCGCCGTCTCGACGGGGCTCACCACGCTCGTCGGGGCACTCGCGGGCGTCGCGCTCGGCGCGGCCGGAATCGCCGGCGTCAACGCCGTCGCCGGTGCGACCGTCGCGCCCGGCGCGGTTGCGCAGTTCCATCCGCTGTTCGTTCCCTACGGGATCGCCGTGGCCCTCCTGGCGGGGCTGGTCGCGGTGCCGTACCCGCTCGCGGTGGCCGCGCGGACCTCGGTCTTGGCGGAGGTGGGACGATGAGCGTTCGCGGGGCGATCGTCCGGCTTCGGGCTGTTACGGGACTGGCGCTTGCACAGCTCCGACGCGCGCCCGGCCGGACGACGCTGACCGTCCTCGCGGTCACGCTCGCGGTGCTGTCGGTGACGGTCCTGGCCAGCCTCGGCGTCGGCGTCGTCGACAAGGGAGAGCAGGGGCTTGACAACGCCGGACGGGACATCTGGATCTCGCGGGAACCGGTCGATCCGTCGGCCAGCGGGACGGCGAACCCGATCTCGGGGGCACACGCGAGGGCGGCCGAACTCTCCGCACGGGAGGACGTCGACGCCGCGTCGCCGATCGCGATGTACGACGTCTACGTTGGAACCGAGCCCTCGAACTTGCAGCGCCACCCCGCGGTCGGCGTCCAGGAGACCCACGACGGGTTCGACTTCGAGGCCGGCAACGGGTTCGAGGTCGACCCGGAAACTGCGGCGACGCCGCCGCCCGACGACCCCCAGCGCGAGGAAATCGTGATCGACCCGCGGGTCGCCGAGGACCTCGGCGTCTCGGTTGGCGACACGATCCACGTCGGCACCAGCCGGGAGACGGCGGCGAACCACGAGTTCACGGTGATCGGAATCTCCGGCTACTACTCGCAGTATCTGGGCTCGCCGGCCGTGACGGCCCCGCTGGGCGACCTCCAGGCTGTCGCCGGCACCGAGGGGACCGATCGGGCGACGTTCATCACCGCCGACGTGGCGGACGATGCCGACCGCGAGACCGTCGCCGCCGACCTCGATGCCGAGTACCCCGAGTACGACGTTCGGACCAGCGATAACCAGATCCAGTCCGTCCTCGAGGAGCGATCGATCGTCCTCGCCAGCGGGATCACGCTGGTCGGGCTGGCCGTCCTCGGCGGGGCGGTCCTGACGGCCAACCTGTTCGCGCTGGTCGCCCACCAGCAACGCGAGCAGCTCGCGGCGCTGCGGGCGATCGGGCTCTCCCGCGGGCTGCTCGCCGGGGTGATCGGCACGCAGGGGCTGTTGATCGGGCTGTTCGGCGGCCTCCTCGGACTGGCGGCGACGCCGCCGGCCGTGATCGGACTGAACCGGCTCTCCGCGTCAGTGCTGGGCTTCGAAGAACTGCTCCGGACGCCGCCCGCGGTCTACGCTGGTGGCCTCGCGCTCGCGCTGGCCGTCGGGACGGTCGTTGCGCTCGTTGCCGGCTGGCGGGCCGGCCGCTACGCCCGCATTGAACACCTCGAGGCCTGAGTGCCGGCTGGAGTCCGACAACCCTGCCGGCGTATCCACGCCGAAGCCACTTGGGGGCCGGAGCCGTACGGGTCGCGATGCGAGTACGCACACCCGATAGCGAGCGACAGCGGACGGCCGGCGCGGGACCGACGACCGCGTCACGCCTGCGGGGGCTCGCCCGCCATCTCTTGACCGCAATCGGCCTTCTCACGGTCACGTACGCCGTGTTGCGACTACTCGGGCCACGAGACGACGTCCCGATCCAGTCGGTCGACGAGGCGAAGGAGGAAATGGAGGAGGTACTCCCCGAGGGGGTCACGGACCGCGCCGCCGATGCCGTCCCCGACGACCCGTCGGTCGACACGATACGGAGCCGCCTGCAGGCCACCGATCGCGACATCACGCCGACGACGATCGACGGCCCTCGAAGCGAGGCCTCGGCGTTCGACCCCGGCGTCACCCCGTCCGAAGAGGAACAGGGAAATGACGACGTGACCGGGTTCGAGGGCGACAGCGAAACCGAATCCGGCGGCTCCGAGACGGACTCGAGCGGCGCCGCCATCGACGACGGCGAGGCAACGGCCGACTCCACCGACGGCGATCTCTCCGACGCGGGGATCGCCGAACGGATCGAGCCCGATGCTGGGGACGAACCCGCGGAACCCGGCGAGATGGCGGTCGACGAGGGGGTCGTAGAGAACCTCGCCGACGAGATCGACGCCGACGAACCCGAAGAGTGAGACGGCCCTCGAGGGGCCCTCGGAGTCACCGGAAACGTGGTGCTTATCCGCCGCTCGTCCCTACCGTATTCCGATGACTGACGGGGACGTCGCGGCGTTTACGCACCTCGGAGCGACGGTCCGCGGGGCGCTCTCCGAACGCGGCTTTTCGCAACCGACGGCACCACAGCGGCTGGCGATCCCGCCGCTCGCCGCCGGCGAGAACACGCTGGTGATCGCGCCCACCGGGAGCGGCAAGACCGAGACGGCGATGTTGCCCGTCTTCGATCATCTGGTCGCCGAGGAAGGACCGCCGGAGGGGTTGGGCGCACTCTATATCACCCCGCTGCGGGCGCTCAATCGCGACATGCGCGAGCGCCTCGAGTGGTGGGGCGAGTACCTCGACCTCGCAGTCGACGTCCGCCACGGCGACACCACCGACTACCAGCGGCGCAAGCAGGCCGAGGACCCGCCGGACGTGCTGATCACGACGCCCGAGACGGTCCAGGCGATGCTCACCGGCGAGCGGCTGCGCGAGGCGCTTTCCGACGTCTCCCACGTCGTGATCGACGAGGTCCACGAACTCGCCGCCTCCAAGCGGGGCGCACAGTTGGCGATCGGCCTCGAGCGACTGCGCGATCTCGCCGGCCCGTTCCAGCGGATCGGACTCTCGGCGACGGTCGGCGATCCCGGCGAGGTCGGGCAGTTCCTGACGGGGGGACGATCCTGCGAGATCCGGGAGATCGACGTGGGGAGCAACGTCGACGTGACGGTCCGCGAGCCCGCGGTTACCGACGAGGACGAGCGGCTGGCCGGGGAACTGATGACCGAAGCCGATACCGCCAGCCACGTCCGGCTGATCCGCGATCTGGTCGCCGATCACGAGTCGACCCTGATCTTCGTCAACACCCGCCAGACCGCCGAGGCGCTTGGGTCGCGATTCAAGGAACTCGACCTCCCGATCGGTGTCCACCACGGATCGCTCTCGAAGGAGGCCCGGATCGACGTCGAGGATCGGTTCAAGGCCGGCGAGATCGACGGGCTCCTCTGTACCTCGTCGATGGAACTGGGCATCGACGTGGGACAGGTCGATCACGTGATCCAGTACAAGAGCCCCAGACAGGTCACCCGACTCCTCCAGCGGATCGGCCGCGCGGGCCATCGACAGGACGAGGTCTCGAGCGGGACGATCGTGACGACCCGCCCGGACGACACCTTCGAGGCGCTGTCGATCGCCCGGCGGGCCCGCGACGGCGAGGTCGAACCGGCGGCGATCCACGAGGGGAGCCTGGACGTGGTCGCCAACCAGTTGCCCGCGATCGTCCAGAGCCGCGGGGATACGTACCTCGACGAGGCGCTCGAGACGATCACTCGCTCCTATCCGTTCCGAAACGTACCCGAGGTGACGATCCGCGAGATCGCAGGGGAACTGGACCGCAATCGAATCCTCTGGTTCGACGAGGGCGAGGACCGCATCGAGACCACCGGCGGTACGTGGCAGTACGTCTACGCGAACCTCTCGATGATCCCCGACGAGGAGACCTACGAGGTCCACGACATCGCCTCAGGTGGCCAGATCGGGACCCTGGACGAGCGCTTCGTCGTCAACTTCGCCCAGCCCGGCGAGGTGTTCATCCAACGGGGCGAGATGTGGCGGATCGCCGAGATCGACGACGAGGAGAGGACGGTCAAGGTCAGCCCGATCGAGGATCCCGCGGGCGAAGTCCCCTCGTGGATCGGCCAGGAGATCCCCGTCCCCGCCGCCGTCGCGGGGGAAGTCGGCGAGATCCGGGCCGTCGCCGAACCCCAGTTCACAGCCGGGGCCGACGCCGCCGCGGTCGCCCGGGAACTCGCTCACCGGTACCCCGCGGACGAGTACACGCTGACCGAGGCCTGCACGCAACTCGCACAACAGGTCGAGGCCGACGCGCCGATGCCGACGGCCGACCGGTTGGTCCTCGAGCGCCGCGGGCGGACGATCGTCCTCAACGCACCGTTCGGCCACACGGCCAACGAGACCCTTGGCCGGGTGCTGTCGGCGCTGCTGGGCCAGCGGGCCGGCTCCTCGGTGGGCCTCGAGACGGATCCCTACCGGATCGAACTCGAGGTGCCGAACTCGATCGCGACCAGTGAGGTACTCGAGGTCATCGAGGAGACCGACCCGGACCACGTCGAGGCGATCGTCGAACTCGGACTCAAAAATTCCGACGCGCTCGCCTTCCGGCTGGCGCAGGTCTCGGCGAAGTTCGGCGCGTTAAAGCGCTGGCAGGGCTCGGGCCGACTCTCGAACGATCGCCTGCTGGCGGCCCTGGAGGACACCCCCATGTACGAGGAAGCGATCCGGGAGGTGTTCCACGAGGACCTCGATATCGAACGCGCGAGTGCGGTCCTCGAGCGGCTCCAGTCGGGCGACCTCGAACTGGTGACCCACCGCGGCCACACGCCGATCGGGAAGGGGGGCCGGTCGTCAGGCGGCAAGGAACTGCTCGCACCCGAAAACGCTGACGCCAGCGTCATCGAGACGGTCCGGGAGCGCCTGCAGAACGATCGGGTCATCCTGCTGTGTACCCACTGTACGGAGTGGAAGGTGAAGACGAAAGTCAAGCGGGTGGCCGACCAGCCCGAGTGCCCGGAGTGTGGCTCGACCCGGATCGCCTCGCTGAACCCGTGGGCCGACGAGGTCGTACAGGCCGTCCGAGCGCAAGAAAAGGACGAGGAACAGCAGAAGATGACCGAACGCGCGTTCCGGGCCGCGAGCCTCGTCCAGAGTCACGGCAAGCAGGCCGTGATCGCGATGGCTGCCCGCGGGGTCGGGCCGCACAACGCCGCCCAGATCATCAACAAACTCCGCGAGGACGAAGCGGAGTTCTATCGCGACATCCTCTCGAAAGAGCGGGAGTACGCCCGGACCCAGTCGTTCTGGGACTGAAAGCCCCTTCGTCTGTACCCGCTGTCCGGCTCGTGCCATCCGTAACGGCCATACGAGTCGGTCGCCTCAGTTCTCCCATGAACGTCGCGCCGGGGGCCTGGAAGTACGCTATCGTTCCGCTACTCGCCGCCCCGTTCGCACTCGTTATCAGCGTCACCGCGAGCCTCGTCGCGCTCGCGGTCGGCGCCGGTACTCTCGCCTTTTTCCGCGATCCCGACCGTACCCCGCCGCCGACCGGCGTCGTCTCGCCGGCCGACGGGAACGTCTCGGTCCTCCGGGAAGAGGGCGACCGCGTCCGGCTGGGAATCTTCATGAACGTCTGGCACGTCCACGTCGTCCGCGCCCCCTTCGCCGGCCGCGTTACCGATGTCGAACACGTCTCCGGTGCCAACCGCCCCGCCTTCTCGAAGGAGTCCGACCGCAACGAACGCGTCCACGTCCGCCTCGAGACCGATTCGCCGAACCTGCCGTCCGCGGCAGACGCCGACTCCGCTGCGGTCGAGACCGACGGGTCGACGTCTCACCCCGACGAACCCGACTCCGACGCCGAGGTGACCCTGATCGCCGGGGCGTTCGCCCGTCGGATCTACCCCTACGCCGAGCGTGGCGACGCCCTCGAGCGCGGCGACCGCATCGGCCATATTGCCTTCGGCAGCCGCGTCGACCTGCTCTTTCCGCCGACCGTCGACATCGAGGACGTTGCCGTCGATATCGGCGACTCGATGACCGCCGGCGAAACCGTCGTCCTCGAGTCGGGCCCCGGCGAACTCGGCGAGGGGTTCGACCTCGAGGTCGGTTCGGGCTCTGGCTCAGACGGTCGGGACGAGTAACGACTTCGCGGCCGCGCCTGCACCGATCCCGCTCGGCCGCGACCGGGAGCGGACCTTTATCCGACAGCGAGCGGCCAACGCGGCCGTGATCGACCTCGACTGGGAGATCGACCGCATCGACGGCGTAACGCTCGTGTCGGCGACGATCGAAACCGCCGCGACGACCCCACAGCGGGTCCGACTCGAGAGCCAACTCGACGGCCCCGTCTGGCCGCCGACGGACGGCGATCGGACTGCGGCGTGGACCGATGCCGTCTGGGAGGGCGTGATCGAACCCGACCGCCGTCACGGAATCGGCTTCGCGAGCCCGGCGTCGCCGGTCGAGCCGCCGCTCGCCGTGACCGACAGCCAGCGGGCCTCGAGCGACCGCTCCCCGCGGCCGGCGGCCATCCTCGCCTCGCTGACCGAGTGGAAACCGACACCGACCGTCGTCGGACGAGAGCGATGATCGTCGCGATCACCGGCGGGAAAGGGGGCGTCGGCAAGTCGACGCTCGCATTGAACCTCGCGTACGAACTGGACGGGGTCGTCGTCGACGGCGACCTCACGACTCCGGACCTTTCTCATGGCGGCGGCCCCGATCTACACGACGTCCTGGCCGACCGTACCGACCCGCTCGAGGCGGTCGACCGACGCGGTCCGGTTCGGCTGCTTCCCTGCGGTCGAACGCTCGCCGGTGCCCGCGCGGCCGATCTGTCGGCGTTCCCGCGGATCGTTCGACGGCTCGAACGCGAGTTCGGCCGCGTCGTGATTGACTGCCCCGCCGGGCTGGCACGCGACGTGGGCCGACAACTCGCGAGCGCCCACGCGGCCGTTCTCGTCACGACCACGACCGAACCCGCACTCGCCGACGCCATGCGAACGCGACAGGTCGCACTCGACCTCGAGACGCCGGTCGCCGCCGTCGCCCTCAACAGGACGTCCGGAGCGGTCCCCGACGGCATCGCCGAGCGCATCGAACGAACCGTCAGCGCCCCGGTACGCACCCTTGAGGAGCGGTCGGCTGTCGCCGACGCACAGCGGCGCGGACGTCCCGTTGCCGCCGTCGCTCCCGACTGCCCGGCGGTCGAACCCCTTCGGGCCCTCGCCCGGCGGCTCGAGCGCTGTACGACGCACGATCCCGATCGGAGCGACGCTCACGATCGATCGCCGGCCGTGCTGGACTAGCATAACCCGATACCGACCGTCCAGCCGATAACTGGACTCGGCTCTCAGGATCGGCTGTCGGTCGCCTCGATCGACGCCGGCGACCGGCCGTCGAACGCGAGCCGGATCCGTTCGGTCCCCGCGTTGTCACCTCTGAACTTCGAGATCGACAGTGTATGGTCGGTCCCATCCGCTGCCGGCTCCGACTCGAGTTCGAAGACCGCGTCGGCGGCGTGAAGCGTCGCCGTCCGATTCGCCGGCACCGCCGGCCCCTCGAGACAGTGCAACAGGCCGATGCTCTCCGTCGCGACCAGCCGTTCCGTGAGCGCGTCGAGAAAGGAGACGTACGTCGCCCGGTCCGTGGTCTCCATCGCATTCGTCGGATCGACGATGAGCGTCGACGACGCCGGCAGCGTCTCGAGCAACTCCGCCGCGTCGTCGAGCCCAGTCTCGCCACCGAGGCGGCGCACCGTCGGGTTCCCGGTCTCGATCGCCGCGGCCTCGAGCGCCCGCGAGACGTTCGCCGTCGACCGCTCGGTCGACAGATAGAGCGTCCCGCGGACGGCGGTCGTTCCGTAAAGCAACTGCTCCGACTGACTGGCGGGCTCCGCGACCACCGCGACGAGTGATCCCGGTTCCAGTCCGCCCCCGAGCGCGCGATCGAGCGCGTCGATCCCCGTCGGCAGCAACTCCTCGTCGTACGCTACCGGCGTCCGATCCGGAGCCAATCGTCGCTCTATCGTCCGTGCGATCCCCTCGTAGGCCTCCCGCGTCGCCTCGTCAGTCAGCGGTGCTTCCCCCTCCGGAACCCGCCCCAGAACCGGGACCCGCGTCCACGAGTCGACCGCCTCCGGCACGCGGTCACACCGATTCACCACCGCGCCGAGTATCGGCACCTCGAGCCGGCGCGCCATCTCGATCGTCGTCTCGGCGGCCGTGAGACTGCGTTCCGTCTCCGTCGTGACCACGATCACCCCGTCGGCGGCCGACAGCGCTTCGACGACGTCCGGGCCCGCACCCGACGGGCAGTCCACGAACGCCCGCTCGGCCGCCCTCTCGAGCCGATCGAACGCTGCCTCGAAGTCGACCCGGTCGGACGGCTCCGGTGCCGCGACCAGCCCCGCGTCGTCCGTCCGCGGGCTCGACTGGACGACCGTCTCGGCGACGGCCGACTCGGACTCGAGCGCCGCGAGCGTCGGCTCCCGATCGACACCACCGGCCACGTGGAGGTTCGGTAATTGGCGGTCGGCATCGACCGCGATCGCCGTCGTCGTCTCCCGTGTGACCGCCTCCGCGAGTCCGATCGTCGTCACCGTCTTTCCACAGCCGCCTTTCGCTCCTGCGATAGCGATCATAGCGACAGTCCCGCGGCTTCCTTTTTGAACGTCCGCCCGCTCCGTCTCGCCGTTCTCGAGTTGGTTTCGGTCGCTCGCTCAGTGCTGCCGGATCCGCGTATCATCTGTCGGTCCGTCACGGGCTGGTGTTACCTCTCGGAAATCACAGTCCGGATAGAGGATAAAGATTTTACAGTATGGGTTTAATTTTGAGATCATACTATGGGTTGGAAACCGAACCGAACTCGCCGGACCTGGCTGGCGAGTTGTGCCAGTACCGTTGCCGGCGTTTCGGTCCTCGCTGGCTGTACGAGCGACAGTTCCGAAACGAACGAGGACGAGCCCAAGGACGACGACGCGCTTTCAGCCGACACGTGGCCCATGTACGGCGTCGATCCACAGAACACGGGGTATCATCCGACGGCGACCGGCCCGACTAGTGAGGATGTTACAGCTAAATTATTATTTGAATCAAATGGAACAGTTAGCGATAGTCCAGCTGTTATTGGTGACACTCTCTACACCGCTGCTGACAACCAATTATATGCGATTAATACAGAGACTGGAGAAAACGAATGGCGGTCCGACTTCCCTGATATACGTGGTACCTACCCAGCCATCTCTGATAACCGCATATATGTCGGAATGAATGAGGGGATTGCTACAGTTAATCGAAATAACGGAAATCTCATTTGGCAAAATAGCGTTGGTATCAGTAATGTTTGTCCAGTAGTTGATAGCGGCGCGGTTATTGGTTCTGAAAACCTTTTGTTATATAAATTCGATACTAATAATGGTGAAGAAACAATCATTCATAACTTCAGAGATGAAAATCTTGGGCGGCCATATACAAGTATCCCAGCATATGACGACGGGAGTGTATACTTTGCGGGAGAACATGTTCTACACTCAGTAAATGCCAAAAACAGTTCTGTAGAGTGGACTTTTGAAAACCCTGAAGGAAAATCCATGGGAGAATGTAATCCAGCAACTGATGGTGAAAACATCTATATAAGCGGTGCGGACAAACGACTGTACGCGATTGATACTAAAGATGGCACACAAAAGTGGTCAATCAAAACAAAAAGTGAAACTCCTCAAAACCCTTCTCTCGCAAATGGGATTCTATACGTAGTCGCAAGTGATAGTGTCCTGTCAGGTGGTGGCAGTTGGCTACTCGCTATTGACACTAAAAAGGAAGAGGTGATTTGGGAAGATAGTTTGCAATCGAATATAAATTATAAGCCAGTTATTTCCAATAGTAGTGTATACTACGCGAACAGCAGACAGGTATTGGCATATGATAGGGAAACAGGAGACAGACGGTGGAAAATTGACGAATTCAATGAACCAATCGCTGGACCACCAACTATCTCTGATGATCATGCCTTTATATCTCTTAAGTCAGGAGAGATATATTTGATAACGTAGTGGGCCCAGATTTTGTGTCTATTTCACTGGAAGTGGTTGGGTAGCGTCATCTGATATGCACCCTTGTCCATTATTCATATCATATTTTGTGCCAGCATTTTTCCAACCTTCTGAACAATGTTCTCGAGGTGAATTTATATTTCTATAGCGCCACATGTCTCCAACACCCGGCGAACCCTTGGTTACCAATTGTGGACTTGGAACAATGACTGGCACTACAAGTTCATTCTCAAACGAGATCGGTTCGACAGAACCAACTGTAAGCTCGTCTTGTGCTGCCCGCGTAGGTGTCTCGATTGTTGTCTCAGTATCTTGCCGGACATACGTTAATCCAGTAGCGCTCGTTGGGTCACCGTCGGTAGCTCGCACCTCGAACCGGGCGTATTCGCCCTGGACACCAACATAATACGCGTCAAGTTGGAGGTAGAATAAAGGTGGCCACGGCATGAGAGGGAATCCGGGATAGCCGATTCCATCGAAATATCCGGCACCCATGGGCGCATGTTCCGTACTGTTACTGTCGTCGATTGAGAGCGTTTCACCACCGTCCGGACGCACCGCTGGAACGTCGGTGCGATTGACGGGTTCCAAGGTGAGGTAGGTCGGTGATGCTTCGACTTGATAGTTCACGTCCTCCATCAACGGCGAACTCTCGAGCGACCCCTGCGTCTTCTCGGGTCGCGTTTCGGGATCCATCATCCGATCGACGAAGTCCATCGGTCCGCCGAGAAGATCGTTACTTGTGTCGAGAAGTCCACCGAGGAGATCATTGAGTATGGCGCTACTCTCACCAAGTGTCGTGTCGTGCCATCTGCTAACTTTGTCGATGTTATCGTACGTATTCTCGAAGTACTGTTTGCGAACTTCCGCTCGAAGGAGATCTGCAGTGTTGGCGTATGGTTCGGACGCGTTTTGATACACTAGTTCGAGTTCGACATCTCTTACGTTGCTCTCGGCGTTCCTGAGCGGACTCGGTCGTTCGACCATATTCCAGAGGTCCGTTCGATGTGGCTCGACACGCGTGAGGACTTCGTAATGGGTATGGTTGAGTTCGGAAAGCGCCCATTCGTAGAGTTTATCCTCGTTTCGTGGGCTGACATCGATATCGGGATCCGCTGAGTAGGGTATCTCCTCTTCGAAGTCACGTTCCGTGATTATCGAAGTACTCGAGGCTTCAAGCGCTCGCTCAAGTTCCCGTTCTTGGGCGTGGAAAGTAGTCGAGTCGAGATTGAAGGTTTCGCTGACCGCTTTCGTCTTGACACCCTCAAAGTTTCCGACGAACTCATAATCTTCGTCCCAGGAGTCTGTTTGGAACGGGGATTCGATTCCACGACTTTCCCGCTCCACATCGATGTCATCAGAGACGAGATCGGTACTGATCGTATAGCTCGCGCTGTATGTGATATTGTCTTTCCAATTCCAGTCCGTATGAGGGGATCGGTTCTCGTCTTTATGTTCCCACTCAGTACTAACTCCGATAGAGTTCTCATATTCAACCTCAATTTTGGCGACATTACGATCATCAAAACTTGTATCCTGATCTTCTGTGAGGCTATCTATCGAAACGTCCGCATCGGCTTGAGATGTACTAGCGAAATATGTTGTATTATAAGGTCCAGACCAATTCCCCGGGTCTTGTGCCCATTCAGTAGGAGAAGAGGGGTTCGGTAAACTCCGATGCTTGTGTGGTCCAGACTCTCTCGTAGATACCTCAATATCATACACCTGTTCTATAATATCATTAATATCGTTTTCTAGCCTAACATCCTCATATAGCTGAGCTAGCCCTTCCAGTGGGTTATTACCGTCTGTAATTGATCCAATATCACCAGCTACGTCTTGATTACTCAATTTATTTGAGAAATAATGGTCCAGATATTGATTGCTGAAACGATTACTTTCTCCAAGAGACTGATTAAACTCCGCTTCTATCTGCGCCATATCCATCCCAGCCGCCATCTGCATATACCCCAAATCGGCGAACGGATGGGCCTGAATCTCGACATCGGTTTCGACGTTGTCCTCGAGCATCGTCAGTGCAATCTCCTGAACGGTCGGCGGATCAGGTAGCGCACCGTCTTGATCGAGTAGGTCGGTGTTACAGAGGTCGGTCTCGTTGGCGAGGGCACTGTCGTTAGCGACGAAGTCCTCGGTCTCGATGTCGCCCGCGTTCGAGGTGAGATCGCCGGCCATACACAGCGTCGGTTGGAGCATGGCGCGGTCCTTGTAGGGGTCGGTCGTGCCGAAGGTTCGCTCTTGCAGGCCGAAGATAGCGTCGTTGACCATGACCTCGGTGTGGTCGTTGGGCGTCAGGTTATCGAACGCCGGCTGGCCGCTCGAGAGGCGGTCGTAGTAGGCCTTGCCCCAGGTGTAGGGAAACAGCCGGGCAGCCGTATATCGACCGAGGCCGTCGTACTCGTCGGTTTCGAAAAAGCCGGTGTTGAGCTGGCGCTGGAACTCGTCGGTTCGGTCCTTGAGCTGGTAGAGCGGGGTCGCGACCGAGACGGTCAGATCGCGGCGTTCGGTGATCGGTTCGCCGTCGCTTTCGTTCCCGATGAGTTCGACGTCTGTGACCTCGACGGTAAGGACGCCGGTGTCGGGTCGCTCGAGCGAGATACGGTCGATCGCGGCTGCGAGATCGTCGCTGTCGTTCCAGTCGATACGGTCGATGGTGACGCCAGCGGCGGTATCGTGGCCGACCTGTTGCGGAGTGGTCGCGAACGATTCGGCTACCTCCCGGTAGACGAGGAGCTTGAGGTATTGGTCGAAGACGGGTTCGTCATCGTCGAACGCTGCTTCGACGGTCGGGCTCGCACCGTCGGTCGACGTGACGGGTGCGCTTGCGGCTGCCTCGGTCGCTCGGAGGACCGATCGCCGCAACTCCGAGACGGCGACCGATTCGGCGCGGTCGATGGCCACTGCTTGTTCGGTCTCGACCTCGGGTGTGTCTCTGGAGCCGAGGACGCCGACGATGGCGATGCTGCTGATCAACAGGAGAACTGCGATCAGGGCGAACGGAACTCGGGCGCGGTCGTCTGCTGCGATCGAAACTGTGGGTTGACTGTCGGTCATCTTACCAAGTCTGAATCGTGATGGTTACCTCGGCGGTCGATACCTCGTCGGCGAGCAGCGCTGCGATCCGCTCGTCGCGGGCGGCGCCGCTGTATTCGTCGTCGATCGTCGCGATTTCCTCGGCGAAGGCGTCCTGCAGGTCCTCTGCGAGCCACTCTCCGAGCCCGTCCCGGCCGAATCGGTCCGCGTCAGCGATCCCGCGGCGAACCTGTGCGTTCGCCTCGAGAGCGTCCGCTTTCTCGCGTTTGAGCGGGCCGTGATGGGCCGGGTTCGTCGTCCCGGTAAAGTCGTACTCGAGTGGCGCGACCATGCGCTCGTACTGGAAGACGGCGAGGTCGTGGGACAGCCCCTGACTCTCGAGTGCCAGTTGCGTCTCCTCGGGTGGGAAGTAGCCGCGAACGATCGCGTCCCCGAGGACCATACCCGCGGCTTCGAAACCGGCCGAGTCGGAATCCGCAACGAGGTCGGTTCGATCCCCAAGGCGGTCGTTCCAGTCGGTCCCGCCCTCGAGGGACGCGCGTTCGATCTCGTCGGCGTCGACGGCCGGCAGTCCGCTCGAAGCGGTCAGCGTCACGCTCGAGACGTCCGCGGTTGGTGGTGGCCGTTCGCCGGCGGTCGCCGTCCCGTTGATCGAGGCGTTCTCGTAGGGTTCCCACTCGGCGACGGCGTAGAACTCGCGGTCGGACCCGATCAGTGCGCTCCCGATGGCGGCGTCGACGGCGGCCTCGAACTCGTCGCCCGTGGGGCGGATCGGCGTCCCGTCGATGCGGGCGTTCGCGACGGCCGCGTCCGCGAGCAGGCCGGTCGCGGACCCGTACTCGGTTCGGTGGTATTCGCCGGGTCGTTCGGCGACTGGATCGGCGTCGGCGAGGCTGTACTGGACGCTGATGGTCGTCGCGCCGAGTACCGCGGCCGTGTGGTCGGCCCGGTCGCCGTCGGGGTCGGGCGTGGTCCCGTACAGGTGGGTACCGAGCAACAGGACGCTCGCGCTGACGAGCAGCAGCGCCATCGCGACGTCCATGACCGTACTCACCGCTCGATCCGACCTCATCCGTCCCACACCCCCACGAGCAGCGTGCCGCCGCGTACGTCGCCGGGAGCAGTCGACACGGCGACCGAGCGCTCGGCCACGCCGGCCTCCTCGGGCGGACCGTCGAGTTCCGCCTCATCGATCGCGTCCGGGCTCGACGTTCCGTCGGTTCCGAACACGGCAGTTCCGACGACGGTTTCGCGACCGTCGGCGACGATCGTGAGTCGGACGTAGACGTTCCGGCCGTGTGGCAAGGATCCGGTCTCGATTCCGTCCGCGAGATCGCCGTCGTAGGCGCGAACGACGCCGTCGCTCTCGAGGTCGTCGGCGATCCGCTCGAGCGCCGTCGTTTCGGTGGTTCGATCGGTCGTTCCGGGAAGGGTATCGGTGAGATAGAGCCCGTAGAGACCGATCCCGGCGATAAGCGCCGAGACGGCGACGAGTGCGGCGAGGGGGTCGGTTTGTCCCCGGTCAGACATCGACGAGCGTGACATAGAACGAATCGGCCTCCGTATCGCGACTCACGTAGCCTCGGTCGTCGAGATCGCTCGTCTCGAGGGTCTCCCCGCCGGGCGGACAAACCGCGACGGTCTCGTCTCCTCGCTCGGTGCGAACGGTTTCGGTACACAGTTCGGTACCGCCGGCCTCGACCCGCACGTCGATCGGAAACGACATCGAAGTAGTCTGCTCGAACTCGTCGTGGACGATCGTCTCGGTCTTCCTCGTCGATGTCGCGGTGACCGTTTCGTCGATGCGTCCTCGATCGCCACTCCCGTCTGCCCGCAGTCGTATCCCGGTTTCCGCGGTCGATTCGTACTCGATGGTTACTTCGTGGGTCTGGTCGCCGGGGACGCGCTCGATATCGACGGCAGCACTGACTGTCGGGAGCGGTCTCGTCGCGACGGTCCGGGTCCGTAACGGCCCGTTCGCGGGCCGCCACTCGTCGCCGTTCCTCTCGTATGCCGATTCGACGTCCGCGAGAAAGGCATCGATCGCGTTCCGACTCGGATCCCGGACTGCCGCCGCGTACTCGTCCTCGACGGCACGGCCGGCGGAGACGTTCTCGAGCCGTTCGTTCCCCGTGACGGGGACCACGTGGCCGTAGGTGAGCGTCGCCCGCGTCGTGCCGTGTTCGTTTCGCATCGCGACGGTGCGGCCGGTGACCTTGATCGCGGTCGCGTCGTGGTCGTAGGTCGAACTCGCCTCGTAGGGACTGCCAGCCGTCTCCTCGATGGCGTTCGCCGCTCGGTTCGCGTCCGGTGGCGGGCCGGTCGGTAGACCGAGCGCAACGGTACCGACGGCGGCGCTGACGATGGAGACGGCGAGCCAGACGTACCAGCCGTCGATCGGTGCTTCCAGGTGCATGCCCTCGCTGGCCGCGTGTTCGTATTTAAACCTCAGCCGCGGTGGGGAGCCGACCCGGGCCGGACGGAAGTGGGAGCGAGCGGTCAGAGGACGGCACCGATGAGGGCCACCGTCACGACGTACAGCACCATCGCGGAGACGAGCGTCCGACCGACGTGATAGCCGACGAGGGCACGGTCGACCCCGTGACGCAGCGCGATCGAGAGCGGCGTGATGATGACACACAGCAGTAGCAGGTAGACCCCGATGACGATCCCCAACGACTCCGTGGGGAAGGCGGCCGCGTCGACCTCGCCAGACGCGACGAGCGCGTCGCTGGCCATCATGTCGGCCATGCCGACGGTGGCACCGGCCACGAGCGGCGCGAAGTACGCCGCGGTGTTGTCGAGGGTCCCGGTCACCTGTTCGAGGTTCCGCTTGGTCTCGGCCTCGACGGTCTCGAGTTCCTCGAGGTGGTCGGCCATGGAGACGATGGCGCGACCCGCTGGTTTCCCCTCGTCGGCCGCGATCGCAAGCAGGGCGGCGGTCCCGCGAGCGCGCGGGCTGGGAACGTATCGGAGCGCGCCGTACTCGCCGAGGAAGGCCTCCCTGACGCCGGTCTGAAGCCGTCGCTGGAGGCCGGCCGCGCGCTCGAAGACGGCGCCGGTTTCGCCGGGGACCCGGTCGCCGGCGAGTTCGACGGCGGACTCGACGGACTCGCCTTCGGCGACCTGTTGGCCGACGACGTACAGCGCGTCGGTGAGGTGGGCCTCGACGTCGCGGACGTGGTGTCTGACCGCGAGGATCGGCCGGTAGGTAACGAGCAGCGCGACCCCGAGCCCGAGACCGACGGCGGCGACGGGCGCGAGGTGTGTAGGACCGACCGCGACGAGAACGGGATAGCTGCTGCCGCCGGCGGCGACACCCCAGAGCGGCCGCAGTCGGAGCCGATCGGGGAGCGAGGGGTGGTCGTGACCGATCGTCGGCGGCGGAAACGCGACCGGCCGGCGGACGAGCAGCCAGAGGCTGGCCCCGACGAGCCCACCGGGCAGCACGACGTTGTACAGGAGGACGACGAGCCAGATGTTGACGGCATAGCCGACCATCGGCACCGCCGGGACCAGCGAAACCAGCGCGAGCGGGAGCATGATCCCGAAGGCGAACAGTCCGGTCGCCGGCGCACGAATGGCCGACGTGAACTCGGCCATCTGGCTACGCGTGCCGTCGAGGACGGCCGACAGCGCGCGATCGAGCGTCCGCAACCGCTCGGCTTCCGGAGCGTCCTGGGCGGTCGCGAGTAGGTGTGCTGACCGCCGTAACGCCGGGAACCACTCGGCCCACTCCTCGGCGAAGGCCAGCAGCCCCGTCCCCGCGGTGCCCATCGTTCGATCGATGTGCGCGTCGAGACTCCGCGACAGCGGGCCCGAGCCGGTGTCGGCTGCGAACCGGATCGCGCTCTCGAGGGCGGGCTGGACCTGCATGCGCAACACCGCCCGGCCGATCAGGTTCGGGGTGTCGCCGAGGGCTTCGGTCCGTCGAAACGCCGCCCGCAGATGGGGGATCGAGTGAACCGTGTGGATCGCCGCGATCGGGGCCACGAGGACGAAAAACGCCACGAACGGGAGCGGTGCCGGCGTCAGCAACAGTCCCAGCGGGAGGACGGCAGCGATGATTCCGGCCCCGTACCCCGCTCTGACGACCGTCTCGGGGTCGTGGGGCGAACCGGTAAACGACAGCGACTCCGCGAGGCCGTCACTGGCGTCGACCTCGGCCGGGTACAGCGCCGCCAGCGTACGAACGACGGGCACGGACGTCATCGCGAGATCACTCGTCGGTCCGGTCCGCGTAGGCTCGCGTGACCGCGTCGGGACTCGTTCGGCCCTCGCCGGCGAGCCGCGAGAGCAGGTCAGTCCGGGCCGCGATCGCCCGGCGTACGTCGGCGTAGGACTCGGTCGGTCCGGCGAGCCGGTCCACCAGCCGGCTCTCGCCGCGGTCGATCCGACCGGTCGCGACCGCGTCCTCGCCCTCGAGTTCGTACAGCGGTTCGAACCGGTGGGTGTCGCCGTCGTCGATCACCTCCTCGATGGCGGCGAGGCGGCGGGTTCGGCCGTCGGGGGTCCGGTGGGTCTGGACGGTCACGATCAGATCCGTTGTGGCGAACGACGAGGGTTCGACGCCGAGGTCGGTGACGACCCGTTCGGCGACATCGTCGGCCCCGTCGCCGTGGATCGTACCGAGGACGGCGTTGGCGTTGGCCCCGACTCGCATCGCCTCGTAGAGAACTCCCGCCTCATCGCCACGGATTTCGCCGACGACGAGTGCGCCATCGCCCAGCCGGAGGGCCGTCCTGAGCGCGTCGTCCGGGGTGATCTCGGGACCGTCGCCGGTACCGGTCCGGAGCGCCTGTACGTCGCGACCGACCGACTGTAACGTGTCGACGGGCAGCTCCGGCGTGTCCTCTATCAGGACCGTCCGCGTCGCCGGCGGAAGTTCGTACAGCAGCGTGCCAAGCAGCGTCGTCTTGCCGGCCCCTCTCGTACCGGCGATCAGGGCGGCGGCGTTTCGCTCGACGGCCACCGAGAGCAACGCCGCGGCCGCCGCCGATACCGTTCCGTTCGCGACCAGCGCAGGGAGGGTGAACCGCTCGTCCGGCCGCTCCCGGAACGCGAACGCGATTCCGTCGGCGACCGGTTCGGTGACGCCGGCCACCCGGATGCCGGTCCCGTTCTCGAGCGCGGCCGTCGCGTCGACGGTCGGGCTCGCTCGGGAGAAGGCCCGGCCGCTGGTGCGTCGAACCCGGGACGCAAGCGCCTGTGCGCCCGCTCGAGTGAGCGAAACGTTTGTCGGCATCGACTCCCCGTCGACGACGACCCGGATCGGGTTCGCCGAGACCGGCGAGGTGACGAAGACGTCGGTCACGCGCGGGTCCGCGAACAGGTCCTCGAGGACGCCGTAGCCGGCCGTATGCTTCGTGAGAACGCCCGCCAGCTGGGGGGTGGCTGGCTCCCCGCTCGCGCGTTCGATCGCCCGCGGTCCCGCCCGGTCCCCCTCGACGACCCCCTCGGCGATCGCCTCGTAGCCCTCGAGGAGGAGCCGGCGGTCACTCTCGGAGAGAGTCGTATCGACGATCTCGAGGGCGTACTGCGGCGTCTCGTCGGGGCGGTCGTAGATCCGCGCCTCGCTGCCGGTCGACAGTGAGCGCGCATCGACGAGACGCGCTCCGTCGGCGATCGACCGATCGACGAAGTAGTGACCGATCGTGAGTCCGACGGTCGCGGTCAGGGCCGACTCGTAGCCCTCAGCGCGCTCGGCGGCCGCCACGAGTCCCGATTCGACGCCGATGTCCGCGACCGGACCGACTCGGGTCCGGAGTTCCTCGCCGACGGCGAGCGGGTCCCGAGCGGCGGCCGACGCCAGCCGGTCGTCGCGATGGCCACGCAGCGCGACGAACCGGCCGGCCGAACCGAGCAGGGCGACGCCGCAGTCTGCGTACCGGCGCTCGAGGCCGTTCGATCGCACGACGATTGCGTTCGCTTCGCGGTCGGCGAGTGCCTCGATCGCGGTCCGGCGACAGGGGACGGCCGACTCGAGGCGGCCGTCGCAGTCGCTCGCGTCGATCCGGAGCGTCTCCGCTTCGACGGCCGTTCGACACGTACACCCGGTGTCCGGTTCGTCGCTCCAGTTGTCGAAGAGGCCCCCGAGACCGAGCCGCGTGCCGTCGACGCGATCGACGACCGAGCGGAGCCGCTCGGGTGGGTTCTGTAACATACCGGCGCTGGCCGCGGCATCCGATTTAAACTCACAGGCGGCTCGCGACGACGACCGGCTTCCCGTCCGCGTCGGTCCGAAGCGTCAACGCGAGCCTGTTCTCGCCACGCTCACGGACTACGAACGGCTCGGTGTCGTCGGGATCGCCCCCGACGATCCGTTCGTCGATGATCGTCTCACGGACCCGTCCGTCCGCGAGCGCGTACCGGACGACGGTGGCGCGTCGGTCGGCCCGCGGAACGATCCGAACGTGGTCGACGGCGACGGTCGTAAGCGAGCGACGCGGGAGCGTCAACTCGACGACTCGTCGGGGGTTCGGGTGGCCGTCGGGCGACGGCTCCTCAGTGGCGACGAGATCGGTCGCGGCGTCGTCGACCGATGCGATCCCGGTCTCGACCTGCCGGTGCGTGTTCATCGTCGCACCCCGCTCGATCGCCGGTGCGGCGAGCGCAGCGAGCGCGACCGTCAGGACGGCGGCGACGACGTAGCGGTTCACGGGAGTCTGTCCCGGAGCGATCCGAGGATGCCGGTCGTCCCGTCCGCCTCGTCCGTGGCTGCCGCTCCGTCCGCGGCCGCCGCTCCGTCCACCTCGCCCTCCGACAGCGGGTCGCCGCTCGAGCGTCCGTCGTCGTCGGCCGTCGACACGATCGCCTCGACGGTCCGTTCGACGCCGGGGCGTTCACCGCTTTCCCCGGCCGCGTCCGACGACGCGATGGGCGGGCTCCCCGACTCGCGTTCGTCTCGAGCGTCGGCCGTCGATTTCGGCGCTGCTCGCTCGGCCGCCCCCTCGTCTCCCGGTTCGGAACCGGACCGCGAACCGTTTCGATCGTGGTGGCTCTCGAGGGCTCGCTCGAGGCCGTCGATGCGGAACTCGAGCCGGTCGACCGCCGCCACGGCCGCGTTGGCCCGCCGTTCGACCGCGTCGTCAACCGATTCGACGCCGCCGACGGCACCCTCGACCGCGTCGACGCGTCCCTCGAGGTCGGCGAGCCGTCGGTCGTGTGCCTCGAGGCGCTCGACGGCCGTTTCGAGGTCGGCGGCGAGCGACGCGCGGTCCTCGAGCGCCGGTACCTCGGGGTTGCCGTCGACGACCGCGCGCTCGAGCGCCGACAGCCGCTGTTCGATCCGTTCGATGTCGCTCATGGCGAGCGTTGCCCCGCGATCACGGATAAACCTCCGACCGAGTTCGTTCGGCACCGCCCGCTGGATCGATGAACGAGTCGTTTCCGTCGGTAAACAGACCGTTCCGTCGGCCGAGTCCGGCTGAATCCGGGGTAACCGACGAAACGGTCGACCCGGTATATACACCGCGGCGGGCAACGATCGATCGACGAGTTCGATGGCGAGTCCTCCCTCCCTCGACGACCGACGATCCGCGGGCCCGAACGCGCCGGACGGCCGCTCCGACGAGGACCACGGCCTCCTCGAGCGCGCCGTCCCAGGACTGGCGACGCCGATTCGCGCCGTCGGGTTCTGGGCGGCGATCGTTCTCCCCGCAGCCTACCTCCCCCTGCTCGCGACCGGTCTCTCCTCGGCGCTCGAGGGCGGGCTCTTTCTCGGCCTGCTCGCCGGCAACTTGCTATCGCTGTACGTCGGTCACGCCCATCGCCGGTAGGGGCCGCCTACTCGCTCGCCTCTCGGGACCGGACCTGCCCCAGCTCCCGGCGGATCGCCCGGCGTTTCACGAGGAGGAAGCCGACGACGATGACGCCGAACCCGACCAGTGCGGCGTCGTCGACGACCTCGCCGAGGTAGAGCCAGCCGACCACGGCCGCGACGATCGGAGCGACGTAGGACACCATGTTGATCTCGACGGCACCCAGCCGCTCGAGCAGTTCGAAGTAGATGAGGAAGCCGACGGCACTGGCCCCCACCGAGAGGTACGCGAGCGCGCCGATCGCCTCGGGGTGGATCCAATCGGCCGGCACGATCGGTTCGCCGAGCGCGAGACTCACGAGATGGAGCATGGCCGCGCCGCCGAGCATCGACCAGGCCTCCATCGTCTCGATCGGGAGGTCGGCGTCGATGCGGCGGGTGAGGACGCTACCGAGGGCAAAGGCCAGCGCGGCACAGAAGACCAGTCCCTTGGCCACGGCGTCCGCCGCGAGCAGGCTGCCCGGATCGGGGCGGACGACGATAGCAACGCCGACGAGTCCGACGACGACGCCGACGAGACCGACGGGAGAGAGGGCATCCGTGGGGACGAGCGCCCGAGCGAACCCAGTACTCAGGACCGGCGAGAGACTCACGACGATGGCGGCCGCCGCGGCGGTCGTGTGCAGTTGGCCGACGAACAGGAATGCGTGGTAGGCCGCGATCAGGAGCCCGGCACCGACGAGGACCTGCCACCAGCCGGCCCGATCGCGCGGTCGCCAGTCGGCGACGGCGGCCGCGTAGCCGAGCATCAGGAGCCCGGCGATGTCGTATCGAAGCGCCGCAAACAGTATCGGCGGGAGATGCGACAGCCCGGCACTGATCGCGACGAACGCTGCTCCCCACAACGCTGCAAGCACCAGAAAGAGCGAGAGGGTCTGATATCGGCTCACGGTGACTGTTCCGTGAGAAAGTGCCTATGAATTTCGGTTCGAGTCGACGCCAGCGGCGACTCCGGCGGTCGATCGGCCGCCACCGGGACGGGGTCTCAGAGCGAGGGCAGTTCGCGGATCTCGACTTTCTCCTCGGTCTGTTTGAACTGCTCGAGCAGGGGTTTGATGTCGTCGAACCCGTCATCGAGGACGACGTCGCCGCTGCGGAGGTCGTAATCGATGATATCGTAGTCGGCGAGCCGCGGGAGGTGGTTGTGGACCAGCGAGACGTAGATCCGCTGGCGCTGTTCCTTCCCGATCGTCGCGGGACGGGCGTCGAGTTCCCAAGCGGCGACCTGCGTGACGACGTCCTCGAGGTTCGCGGTGGTGTCCTCGGCCAGCTGATAGAGGAGATACCGGCGTTCGGACTCGGCGAGAAGGGAACAGGCCGCTTCCATCCGGCTCGCGTTCGTCTGGTTCATACGTCGAGCAGGCACCCAGTGGTATTACACCTACTGCCAATACAGATTGGGTCCGCTCGAGTCCCGATTCACCCTCGATTCCGGTGTCGGTCGTACGAGCCACGTATCGGACGATACCGCCGAATTAGCCGTTCGTACACCGTTTCGTGACAGTCTCGATTTCGAACGTGCAGCAATACCATCCCGATCGGCCGGGGTTCGACTGTCGTCGTCGCTCGCCCAGCTCGTCGCGACGAAGAACACTCGAGTGTGACCCGAGAACGACGGTTCGGTGCCGATTCGTCTCCGTATGCGTCTGTTTGGCACATGTTATCAGGGACAGAATAGTTAAGTCGGCGACCGGCCTACGTGGGCGTATGGCCGCTCACGGCCGGCCCGCACTGCGGGACCTGTTCGACGAGTCGCCCACGCCTCACATCGCCCACCCCCCGCGGACCCACCACCGAGACTTCTACGTCGCCACCGACGGGTCCTTCCGGGAGGCCGGTGGCGGGCTGGGTGCCGTTATCGAAACCCGCGACGGTACCCGCGTCGCACGGATCGCGACCGCGGATACGCCGCCGGACAACAACGTCGCGGAGTATCGGGCGTTGCATCTCGGGCTCGACGTACTGGCCGCTCGAGCGCCGCGGGACGCCTCCGTCGGCGTCCTCCTCGACCACGACGCGCTCGCCAGCAACGTCAACAGCACCATCCTCGCGACGCGCCATCCGGACGGGAAATCGCCCCGTCCCGTCTCCGTCCCGACCGCAACACAGTATCACTGGCGTGGCATCCGCGCCCGTCTCAACGGGTTCGACGAGGTGCGGGCCGCCCGCATCGACAGCGACCAGAACCCCGCCCACCCGCTCGCGAACGCGCCCGACCAGTACCGCCACGTCAACCGCGAGCCCGCCCGCTGCGTGCTTCCCGAAACGTCGGAGTCGACCGCCGGCGAGTTCCCGCCGCCGTCCCGGGCCGACCGCAACAGCAGTGGCGGCGGCCGCGCCTCCGACTGATCGCCGGCGACCGCCCGCGAGCGCGGACCGTCCGAACCGTCATCGTTTTCTCGCCGCTCGAGCAAGTCGTCGCCGATGAGTCTCCGCGTCGCGGTCGCGGCCCCGTTCATCCAGCACGGGAGCCGCCGGCTCGAGGAAAACGAGTTCGTCGTCGCGCTCTCGCTCGATCGGGACTGGTTCTCCCCCGATCAGGCCAAGCGACTGATCGACATCGCGACGGAGGAGGGGCTGTTGGACCGAACCGACGACGGACTCGCAGCGACCTTCGAGCCGGGCGAGGTGACGATCCCCGAGGAGTTCGACCCTGACGAGGACCTCCTGCGGAAACGGTCGGCGTTCGAACGCGTCCTCGATTCGCTGGTCGCCGAGGGCATGGAGAAACACGAGGCCGTCGGGGCGATCAACACCCTCCAGGGTGAACTTGGGCTGACCATCGAGGCCGCCGCGGTGGTCTACGCCCGCCGCGAGGGGATCGACGTCGACGACCTCGCCCCGGTCGCCCGCGAGGCCGTCCTCGACACCGAAGGGGACTGTTAGTACCGACTGAAAGTCATCGCCCACCTGCTCGCGATACGCCGGCTATGAGCGGCCGAGTTCGGCCGCTCATAGCGACTTCGCGTCCGAGCAGCGTGGAACCCGTTTCAGTTGGTACTAAATCCCGCCGTCACGACCGACTGGATATGGTCGAGGACCGGATCACCGACGGTCGCCGCATCGCCGAACTCCTCTCGAGCGAACTCGACGGCCGCGAGGACGGCCTGCTCGAGTGCGTCGCCGTGACCAACGCCGACCGGGACGTCGAGCCGTCGGCCGACGGCACTCGCGCGTACGATGTCACCTACCGCGACGAGCGTCTCGCCCGCGTGTTCGTTCACGAGGACCGGGCCCGCCTCGAGTTCGAGGCGGGACAGGACCGAGCGGCCGACGCGGCGTCGGCCCTCGAGCTTCGGGTCCGACCCAAGGCGACCGAGCCGCCGAAGACGCTGGTCTTCCTCGAGAGCGGGGCCGCCGTCAAGCGCGCAACCGACGTGGTCCAGCGGGTGGGGCGAGAACTCGAGGAGGCCGACGCATAGAATTCCAGCACATCGCAAACGCGGGTATTCCCGGCGGTGGCGCACGCTGGGACGCGGCTCGTCGTCGACGAACCGCGGCCTAACACCGTGCGAGGTCGTCGCGAGTGAAACGAGCGACTGCTCGGAAGACGCTTCGCGTCTTCCGTTGGATGAGTGAGCGACTGAAAAGAGCGAACGAATCGGCTGGGGAGGGTGTGGCAACTCCGTGTTGCCACGATAGCAAAACGACACGCTCGCTCAATCTGTACGCCGGTCGGGTGACGCGAATACTAGCTTCGTAGGTAGAGTACGACACTCTGGAAGCAGATCACTCGAGCCCCTCGAGAACCCCCGGTAACGCCGCCGCGAGATCGCCCTGCTCGAGGTGTGCGACGGCCCGCGGATCCGGTCCAGGCCCGTCCGACAGCAGCACCTGTACGGCCCGCATCCCGGCCTCGGTCGCGCCCCGAACGTCGGCCTCGACCTCGTCGCCGACGTAGACCGCCTCGTCGGGCGCGACGCCGAGTTCGTCCGTGATCGCCCCGAAGGCGCGGGAATCGGGTTTGCCCGCCTCGAGTTCGCCGGTCACCAGGGCGGCGTCGAAGGCGTCCTCCCAGCCCAGCGTCTCGAGTTTGTCCCGCTGGGCGCGGACGGGGCCGTTGGTCAGCAGGCCGACGCGGTAGCTCCTTCGGAGATCGGCGAGCATGGCCTCGACGCCGGGCAGGGGCTCGAGCGAGTCCGAAATCGTCTCCCGATACGCGGTCGCGACGGCGGCCGGATCGGCGTCGCTGTCGGTGTCCGCGAGCAAGTCCTCGAAAATGGGTTCGCGCGTCTCGCTGGTGAGGTTCCGGCGGTGGGCCTCGAGGTAGGCCTCGCGGGAGAGCGAGGGCGCGCCCGTCGCGGTCGCGGCTTCCTCGAGGATGGTCGTCCGGTCCCGCCGGGGGACGGCGAGCGTGTAGTCGAGGTCGAAGACGACCGCGCGTGGCATGGATATGTGAGGGGGCTCGAGCCGGTTGAAACTATCCCTTCCGGGCGACCGCCGTGGCTCTGCCGTATCGGGTCGTGGTAGTATACCGCCCCCGCGGCCCGGCGGTCGGCCGGCTACTCGGCCAGCCCTTCGATGAGGAACTCCGCGGACGAGCGGTTCGTCGCCAGCGCGACGTCGCGGACGTCACAGATCCGCAACAGCGCCGAGATATCGGGCTCGTGGGGCTGGGCCCGCAGCGGGTCCCGGAGGAAGACGATCCCGTCGAGTTCCCCTGCCGCGACTTCGGCACCGATCATCAGATCGCCGCCGAGCGGTCCCGACTCCTTGCGCTCGACCTCGAGGTCCGTCTCCTCGCGGAGCCGCTTCCCCGTCGTCCCGGTCGCGACCAGGTCGTACATTCGGAGCTGTGCTTCGTGGGTCTGGGCGAACTCGACGAGATCGGGCTTGGTCTCGTCGTGGGCGATCAGTGCGACGCGAGTCATACCGCACGGACGACTGCCGCGACAATAACGCTGGTCCGTGTTCGAGACGCCCGATTCAGAACGCCTCGACGTGGGGTCGCAGGTCCAACTCGAGCGTCCACGCCGACCGGTCCTGGGTCACGAGGTGCCAGTAGGAGTCCGCGATGGCGTCCGGATCGAGATACCCCGATGCCTCGGCGGCGTCGTCCATCTCGGGCGGACGGATCCCGCCGTCGATCACGACGTGGGCGACGTGGATCCCCTCGGGACCCAGTTCTCGAGCCATGGACTCGGCCATCCCCCGGACAGCGAACTTCGCCGCGCTGAAGCCGATCGCACCGTCGCGGCCCCGAACCGCCGAGGTCGCGCCGGTGAAGACGATCGTTCCGCCGTCCCCGGCGAGCATGTCGTCGACGGCCGCTTGCGAACACAGCAACGCACCGTGGGCCGAGACGCGCCACGCGCGTTCGAATTCGTCCGGCGAGATCTCTCGCAGTCCCTTCCACGAGCCGCCGCTGGCGTGGTTGATCAGGACGTCGACGGGGCCGAACGCCTCGCGAACCGCGTCGAACCCCGCTGCGACCGCCTCGGGGTCCGTGATGTCCGTCGGGACCGCGAGCGCGTCGTCGCCCAGCTCGGTTGCGAGGGCTTCGAGGGAGTCGTCCGAGCGGGCGAACAGCCCGACCCGACAGCCCTCGTCGACGAACTTGCGGGCGAGCGATGCACCGAGTCCGGGACCGACGCCGGCGATGACGGCCGTTCTCGTCATAGCAGTGCCACGGGAGCGGGCCACAAAACAGTGGCCCCGACACGGAAGGGATGGGCGGTCGGGCCGGCTATCGACTTTTGTGCGTGGCGACCGACCATCGGTCATGGAGGATCCGACGACGCCGACGACCGATCGGCGAGACACGTCTGGTCGGCCGGCCGGTACCCCGCGATGGCACCGAACATGCTACCGGCCATCGCACGACTGGTCAACGCCGCCGGCATCGATCCGGGCAACCGCGTCCTCGACGTCGGCTGTGGAACCGGCAACGCCGCGTTGACCGCCCGCCGGGCCGGTGCCGACGTGGTCGGTCTCGACCTCGCCCCCGAGATGCTCGAGCTGGCGCGTGACAACGCCGGACTCGCGGGCCACGACGATATCGGCTGGCTCGTCGGCGACGCCGAGACGCTCCCGGTTCCCGACGACGCGTTCGACGTCGTCCTCTCGAACTTCGGGCACGTGTTCGCGCCGGACTCGACCCGCGCCGGGGCGGAACTCCGGCGGGTCACGACCGCCGGCGGCCGGGTCTGTTTCACCGCGTGGTCGCCCACCGGCGTCGTCGGGGACCTCACCGAGGTCCTGACCGACCACGTCACGGCACCGCCGAGCGATCCGTGGGCCCACCTCGAGTGGGGCGAGCCCGACTTCGTCCGCGAGCAGTTTGCCGAGGTCGCCGATCTCTCCTTCCAGCGACGGTTGCTCGACTTTCGCTACGCCACGCCGCGGCATTTCTGGCGGGAGTTCGCCGAGGAGTCCGGGCCGCTCTCGCCGGTCCTGCGACGGATGGACGACGACGAGGCCCGGGCCGCGCTCCGCCGGGACGCCGTGGGGGCGCTCGAGGACTGGTTCGGCGACAACGCGATCCGGGTCGAGTACCTGCAGGTTCGAGCCGTCGTCGCATAGCGTACCGTTCCCGGTCCGGTACCTCGGGCTGACGGTCACGAACCGATTACAGTGACACGTCCCGTAACGGGCGTTTTTGGCTCTTCCGCCTGTTGCGGTTCCCATGGGCGTCTTCGATAGCTGGGACGGCAAGCGGGTCGCCTGGGTCGGACTCGGTCTCGTCCTCGCGGCGTTGATCGGCCTCGCGCTTTTCCGGTATATCGGGCCCCTCCTGTTTGCGGTCTTTCTCTACTACGCGACGCGGCCGCTTTACCGGCGGCTGGACCAGTACATCGACCATCCGAACGTGACGGCGACGGTCACACTCTTGCTGGTCATCCTCCCGATGCTGGCCGTCGTCGCCTACGCGGTCGTCGTCGCACTCAGGGAACTCGACCAACTCCTCGCTTCGAGCGATCTCGAGGTCGTCCGATCGACCTTCCAGCCGTACCTAGGGGTAGTCAGACGGGGGAACGTCGATCGACTGCGGGAGGCGATCGCCTCCGGTTCGGGCGGCTCGGTCGCGAGCGCCCTCCGGCAGGGTCTGCCGGGGGTCGTCGGCCGGCTGCAGTCGGTCGTCGCGGCCGGCTTCGGGATCCTCGCGCGGTTCTTCCTCATGCTCACCTTCCTCTTCTATCTCCTGCGGGACGACTGGAAGCTGCGGCAGTGGTTCTACGAGAGCATCGACCACGACGAGGATATCGTCTCGTACACGCAGGCGGTCGATGACGACCTCGAGACGGTCTTTCTCAGCAACCTGGCGGTCATCGCGGTCGCAGCCAGCGCGGCCGTCGTCGTCTTCTACGGGCTCAACTACGTCGCCTCGAGCGGGCCCGTCGTCCCGACGCCGGTCCTGCTCGCCCTGCTCATCGGGATCGGGACGCTGATCCCGGCGGTCGGAATGAAGATCGTCTACGTTCCTTACGGACTGGTCCTCCTCGGGGTCGCACTGACGACGCCGACGCCGCTCTGGCATCCGATCGCCTTCCTCGCGCTCACGCTGGTCGTCGTCGACACCGTCCCTGACTTCTTCGCGCGGTCGTTCCTCTCCGCGCGCAGCGGCGTCCACATGGGGTTGGTTCTGCTTGGCTACTTCCTCGGCACGCTCGCGTTCGGCTGGTGGGGGCTGTTCCTCGGCCCGATCGTCGTCGTCCTCGCGGTCCACTTCGGGGAGACGGTCGTTCCGGGTCTGGCCAGCGATTTCATGTCGGAGTGACGGTCCGCGGCGCTGCTGCCGAGTACTGACGGCGACGGCCCCGTTTTTGGACCCCGCGAATTATCGACCCGGGGCCGCATAGGGGGTGACATGGCGTTCGATTCCGACGCGGTCGAGACCGTGACGTTCGACTCGTACAGTACGCTCGTCGACGTCGACGCGGCCGAACGGGCGCTGGCCGACCGGGTCGACGACCCCGAACCGATCTCGCGGCTCTGGCGGCTCCGCTCGCTCGAGTACACGCTCGTCGCGAACTTCCTCGACGCCTACCAGCCGTTTTACGAGATGAACCGCGACGCTTTGCAGTACGCGCTGGACGTCCACGGCGTCGACGTCGGCCCCGACGAGCGCGACGAGATCCTCGCGGTCTATCACGAACTCGAGGTCTTCGACGACGTTCGCGACGGCATCGAACGACTCCGCGAGGGCGGTTACGACTGTTATGTCGTTTCGAACGGCGACCCCGACATGCTCTCCTCGATGGTCACACACGCCGACATCGGCGACCTCCTCGCGGACACGATCAGCGCCGACGAGGTGGAGACGTTCAAGCCGGCCGCCGAACTCTACCGCCACGCGGCCGCCCGGACCGGCACCCCGATCGACGGGATCGTCCACGTCACCGCCGGCTGGTACGACGTCATGGGCGCGAAACACGCCGGCATGCAGGGCGCATGGGTCGACCGGAAGGGCCGCCCGTGGGAGCCGGTCGCCGGCGACCCGGACCTGACCGTGGCGTCGTTCCACGAACTGGCCGACGCGCTCGGCTGCTGACGCTCCGCGGAGCCCCCTCGTTTTCCCCGCGTGATCGCCGGCGAAACGGGTCGAGCGCCGACTGACTCGAGCGACTCAGTCCTGCAGGGCCCCGCCGAGGACCTTCGCCGCCACGAGGACGGGGTCCCAGGTGGTGTTAAAGGGCGGCGCGTACGCGAGGTCGTAGTTCTCCACGTCGCCGACGGTCGCGCCTTCCGAGAGCGCGGCGACGACGGCGTGGCTCCGGTGGACCGCGCCCTCGCCGTACTCGCTTGTGAGGCTGGCCCCGAGGACGCGTCCGGAGTCGCGGTCGGCGGTCAGCGTGAGCCGGACGTTCCCGCCGTCGGGGTAGTAGCCAGCCCGCGACTTCGCCGTCACCGTCTCGCTGACGGGATCGAAGCCGGCCGCGCGGGCCTCGTCGTGGTCCACGAGTCCGGTACGGGCGGCTTCGACGTCGAAGGCCTTGACAGCGGCCGTGCCGGCGACGCCGCCGCCCTCGGTCGGGGTTCCGGTAACCGTCTGCCCGATCGCGCGCCCGTGGCGGTTGGCCGTCAGCGCGAGCGGGACGTAGGTCGGCTCGCCCGTAACGACGTGGGTCGCCTCGGCGCAGTCGCCGGCGGCGTAGACGTCGGGCGCACTCGTCTCGCGGTAGGCGTCGGCCGCGATCGCGCCGGTCTCGCCGCGTTCGATCCCGGCGTCTTCGGCGAGATCAGTTCGGGGTCGTACGCCGGTGCCGAGCAGGACCATCTCGACCTCGATCCGGTCGTCGGCGGTGACGACGGCCTCGACGCGGTCGTCGCCCGCGAGTTCCCTGACCTCCGCCCCTAAATGGAGCGCGACGTCCTCGTCCCGGAGGTGATCGGCGACGTACTCGCTGGTTTCGTCGCTGAAGCCTTTCAAGACGCGGTCACCGCGCTGGAAGAGGTTCACCTCGAACCCGTTTTCGGCCAGCGCCTCCGCCATCTCGATGCCGATGTAGCCGCCGCCGACGACGCCGACGGGGCCGGTACAGTCCTCGAGGAAGCGACAGGCCGGCCCCCGGTCGGGCTGTTGAAACCCCTCGCCGTCGCGGGCGCGGGCGACGTACTCGCGGAGTTCCTTCCCGTCGCTCATCGAGCCCAGCGTGTAGACGCCCTCGCGGTCGGTGCCGTCGATCGACGGGACGACGGCTTCCGCGCCAGTCGCGATCAGGAGATCGCCGTAGGATTGTGTGACGGTCCCCGACTCGCTCTCGGCGGTGATCGTCCGGGCCTCGGTGTCGATCGTGACGACCTCGTGGCCCGTCCGGAGATCGATGTCGCGCTCCTCGCGGAACTCCTCGGGCGTGACCGAGACGAGGTCCTCGAGCGACTGGATCTCCCCCTTGACGTAGTAGGGCAGCCCACAGGCTCCGTAGGACACCCACTCCCCCTTCTCGAAGACGATGATCTCGCGGTCCGGTGCCTCGCGTCTGGCCTTGCTCGCCGCGGACATTCCGGCTGCGTCACCGCCGACGACGACGAACGGATCGCGCATACCGACCGTATCGTTGGGGAGCTACATAACTACTGACCGGACTGTCTCGGCCCGGCACCGAACCGGACCGCAGGGACGCCGGATCTAGAGGACTACCGTCGGTCGTTTCCGATGTAACTGTGACCGCCTGCGGTTGCACCAGGACATCGTTCCAGCAGTCCGATCAGGCGATCGACTCCGATTCGTCCGCCGCGGCCGCGAGGTGTTCGCGCCCCCACTCACGCATCTCCGTGATGACGGGCTCGAGCGACTGGCCGAGGTCGGTCAGCGAGTACTCGACGCGGACCGGTTTCTCGCTGACGATCTCGCGGTTCACGAGCCGTTTCTCCTCCAAGTCCTCCAGGGCGTCCGAGAGGACCTTGCTCGAGATGCCGTCGACCTCCGTCTCGAGGGCGTTGAACCCGAGCGGGCCGTTGGCGAGCAAGCGGTGAATGATAACAGTATGCCATTTCTTGCCCAGCAGCGTCGCGGTCGAGGTGATCGGGCACCACTCTTCGCCAGCACACCAGACCTCGAGTTCCCGCGTCGACTCTTCCATGCATGTGAGTTGGTGCTGGAGTCGTTTATAGTTACCACCCGTTACTGACTTACTATCAGTTACCGTTCGACCCAGATAGTCGGGCTGGCGCGGGTCACTTACCGGCCAGTAACCGGGTTACCTCAACGATAGCTGACAGTTATACGTGAGCGGTCGTAACCGAGTTACCATGAGTGAGTCAGATGGGACGACCCGCGATTCGATCGCAGCGGACCGCCAGTACGACGTCGCCGTCGTCGGCGGCGGCCCGGCGGGGCTGACGACCGCGCTGTACGCCGCGCGACTCGGCCACGAGACCGCCGTCTTCGACCGCGGCGGCGGCCGTGCGGCCATGATGCAGGAGACACACAACGTCATCGGCACGCCGGAGTCGGTGTCGGGCAACGAGTTCCTCTCGACGGCCGTCGACCAGCTCCAGTCCTACGGAGCCGACTACCGCCGTGAGTTCGTGACTGGCATCGAACGGGCCGGCGACTCGTTCGCCCTCGAGACGACCGAGGGACCCGCCGCCGCGGAGCGCGTCGTCCTCGCGACCGGCTTCAGCGACGAGCGGCCCGACCCGCCGCTGCCCCGGACCGGCCGCGGGCTGCACTACTGTCTGCACTGCGACGCCTACATGTTCGTCGACGAGTCGGTCTACGTGATGGGATCGGGTGAGAGCGCGGCTCACGTCGCGATGATCATGCTGAATTTCACCGACGACGTCGACCTGCTGCTGCGGGGCGACGAGCCGACCTGGAGCGATGAGACCGCGACCCTGCTCGAGGGCCACCCCGTCGATATCGTCCGCGAGGACGTGACTGGCGTCCGCAACGGCGACGACGGCTGGCTCGAGGCACTCGAGTTCGAGGACGGGAGCGTCCGCGAGTATCGGGGCGGTTTCGCGATGTACGGCAGCGACTACAACAACGACCTTGCAGCGTCGCTCGGCGCTGCGATCAACGACGATGGCACGGTCTCCGTCGACGACCACGGGCGCACGAGCGTCGACGGACTCTACGCCGTCGGCGACCTGACGCCCGGCCACAACCAGATCCCCGTCGCGATGGGCCAGGGCGCGAAGGCCGGCCTCGCGATCCACAAGGAACTGCGGGCGTTCCCGAAGTCCCTCGACGAACTCGAGGCCGAAGGGGCGGTTTCGGCGAGCGACGTTCCCGCGATGCCGGCCGCGTTGCGACAGCAGGCGAGCGACCTCGCTTCGATGGCGGACGACTGATGGCGTAAAGCGGTGGACGCCGCCGCGCCGGCCCCCGACCGCTGCCCGCAGACGGAAGCGTTTTTTCTTCGCGCTGGGACGACCGACTCATGACAGACTGCAGTGCCCACCACGTCGGTCTCACGGTCAGCGATCTCGAGGCGACGCTCGCGTTCTACCGCGATACCCTCGATCTCACCGTCGTCGATCGGTTCGCCGTCGGCGGCGAGGCCTTTTCCGACGCCGTCGGGGTCGAGGGTGCGAGCGCCGACTTCGCACATCTCGAGGCCGGCGGCGTCCGGATCGAGCTCGTCGAGTACGAGCCGGAAGCCCGGGGCTCACCGGCGGCGGGGCTCAACCAGCCGGGGGCCTCCCACGTCGGGCTCTCGGTCGACGACCTCGAGGCATTCGCCGCCGACCTCCCCGACGACGTGCCGACGATCAGCGGGCCGCGGACGACCGAGAGCGGGACCACGATCATGTTCCTGCGCGATCCGGAGGGGAACCTGATCGAGATCCTCGAGGCCTAACTGCCCGGAGTTCGTTCGCGCTCTACCGGTTTGCAGGCGAGCGTCGATCGGATCCGTTCTACGTCAGTCTCGCCGCGGTTGAACGCGACGTGGTTGCCGACGGTGAACGCGCGGGCGTTGATGTCCTCGCAGGCGGTGGCGGTCTGTGGGCCGGTGTGAATCCGGACATCACCCAGGTTGTCACCCATGCGCGCTTCCATGGCGCGCTGAATCGACGTGTCGAGTTGCTGGCCGGGCGAGGAGATCACTCACGCACCGAGTCGGGGACCTTCGTGTCACCGGCTTTCGCGTGGTCGTTGTGCGCGCCACGCGAGCGCTGGACCGACTTGTTGTGCCGGCGCTCGATGTCGGTCGGCACCTCGGCGGGACTTCCATGTCCCAAGGTTTGCCTCTCGTGTCGGCAGTCATGCCCTCGTCGAGCCAGCGCTGGATCCGGTGGTACGAGTGTCCATGAGTAGCTACGGGAGCGGCGTTTCTGTGTCGGAATCGTGGTAGTCTGGGTACATTTCTAGGAGTTTGTAGGCGGCGACGGCTTCGAGTCGGCCGTTCCCCAGCACGCGGAACTCCTCGGGTGGTTCGACACCCATGCGGACGAAGCAGTCCCGAACCTGGCACTTGAGATGATGATCGAGGTAGTCGCGGAAGTCCTCGATCGAGCGGGGGTCGATCGGTGGCAGCTCGAGTACCGTATCCGGGTCGCGTTCGAACGGGTCGTATTCGGGGTCGCTCGTGTGCTGTTCGCCGCTATCGTCGAGGTAGGTGGCGTACAGTGAGGAGACCGCATCGACGTACGTACCGTCCGCGAGGGTGACGTTTTCGTCCGCGGCGAGGGAGGCGAGGTCGTCGGCGAACGCACGCCACTCGTCGAGGTCGGCCGAGGAAAGCGTGTCGACGGCTTGCTCAGTGACCGAGTCGTTGGCGAGATCTAAGCCGTAGGCGTCGGCCATCTCCTGAGCGCCAGCCACAACGTCTGTCTCGAGTGGGTCGAGACCGAGGTAGAGGTTCTGGCGGTAGAGGACGTGATCGGACGCCAGCGGGGGCTCGGAGATCGGCCGGTCGGTATCGTAGTCGTGATAACTCCGAATTTGGCGATAGAAGTCGCCGAACAACTCCTCGAATTCGGGATCGGATAGGTCCTGAATGGCGAGTCTCACCGCGTTGATGCGCCCTGGATGCTCGGCTCGCGGAAGCGTATCGTACCCCCGTTCCAGATACACGCAGTACCGCGCGTACTTCCGAGCCTGCTCGTTGTATTCGTTCTCCGTAGGTGTCCGGTTCGCGGCCTTGTCATCGTACGTCTCGCACTGGTGGTACTTAATTTCGCCATCGAACTCCATCTCGATGACGTGTTCAGTGTCGTTGTTATCGCGGAGGTTCACACCCACCCGCTCGTCATTCTCTCCAGTAATAATTGCTTTCATGATTAAACGTTCCCTCCTTTCCCAACACCTTGTGAGACGCCACCGTTGTCGGATTTACCGAGCAGGTCGGTGACGGTTTGCTCGACGAGTTGCTCGATCTGCGTGTTGGCTTTCGTGGCCAGTTCGCTGACGGTTTCGGTGCCTCTCTCGTAGGCTTTGCCGGTCAACGTTTTGGTGACGTCTCCAGCGACGCCTTTGGCGACCTCTTGGCCGACTGCTGCGCCACCGATGGTGCCGACGCCCGGCGATACCATCGTGCCGCCGATCGCACCAAGTAACCCCCCGACTGCGCCGACGGCACCCTGCGAGACGGCTTTGCCGACACTGTCCAGCGTCGACTCTCCGCCAACAGCCGCCTCGACCGACGAGAGTCGATCTTTGATCTGGGAGACCTCCTCGGCGAGAGTGAGGTGATCGCTGTCGGCA
This sequence comes from Natrinema sp. H-ect1, assembly GCF_041821105.1. Taxonomy (NCBI): domain Archaea; kingdom Methanobacteriati; phylum Methanobacteriota; class Halobacteria; order Halobacteriales; family Natrialbaceae; genus Natrinema; species Natrinema sp. H-ect1. Next base: position 615,875 of record NZ_JBGUBA010000002.1, read on the forward strand.
GCCACCTGCTCGCGTGCCTGCTCAAGATGCTCCGCATCAGGCATCCGCTGGACGTGGACCTCGGATTTCCGCATGCGATGGACGCCGATCTTCCCGCCACGCATGACTCGCTGGGCCGTTTCTTCGGCTTCGCGTTCGAGGCGCTCGTCCGGGTCGATCTCGAGGGTTCCCTCTTGGGGAAGCATCGAGATCGCACCACCGGTTTGCTGGCGGACGTGGGCGAGTTCGTGGGCGAGGACGTGCTGTCCTTCGGCTGATTCGGGGTCGTACTCGCCGTGGTTGAACGCGACGTGGTTGCCGACGGTGAACGCGCGGGCGTTGATGTCCTCGCAGGCGCTGGCGGCCTGTGGGCCGGTGTGAATCCGGACGTCACCCAGACTGTCACCCATGCGCGCTTCCATCGCGCGCTGAATGGATGTGTCCAGTTGCTGGCCGGGCGAGGAGATCACGTCACGCACCGAGTCGGGGACCTGCGTATCTCCATCCCTGCTCGGTGCGTTGTGTGCGCCACGCGAGCGCTGGACTGACTTGTTGTGCCGGCGCTCGATGTCGGTGGGGACTTCGGTCGGGCGTTCCTGTTGGCGTTCCCGGAACGCTTCCATGTCCCAGGGTTTGCCCATCGTCTCCACGGGCATCCCTTCCTCGGCCCATGACCGGACTTGCTGTGGACCGTGATCACGTGCGAGTCGCTGGAGCTTGATGTCCAACCCGTCCTTGTAGAGGTCGACACCGAACCGCTCCCCCGAAGACTGGGCGGACCGCAGGTCGGTAGATTGAGACGACCGAGACGCCTGCTCACGCTTCCGGGCCGTGCCGGGAGACCGTTCGGCATCCTCGGTCACCTCACTCAGTGAGCGAGATCCCATCGATAGATTGATTTGATGGCCCACCCATATATTTCTTTATTCCAGCCGGAGTAAAGGAACCCGCCGATCGATCCTCTCCCGGACGAGTGCGAGAACGATGACCTACCAGAACTCCACCGCACACATCCTCGACGAACTCGCCTGTATCGATCACCTCTTACGCGAACTCACTGACAGCAAGCACGATGTCGCTTCGGATGCGACCCTCGCGGACACTGACCGACTCAGTCCCGACGGGACAGGAGCGCCCCTTCCGGACGAACCCCAATTCGTCATTCCCGACGGAATCCACGAGGAACTCGAACGCGCCCGGAGCGACATCGAAGCCCGACGGACTGCCGCCCGTGCCGACGGCGTCGACCTTCGGCTGGCCACCATCGCGGACGCGTTCGAACTTACGCGACGGCATCTGGACGTCCTTCTGCTCGCGTTACTCCCGGATGTCACTCCAACCGTCAGTGAACTATTCGAGCGACTCCACAACGACGCGAGCAAACAACGGCCGACGGTGAAACTCGTCGCTGGGCTGTTCTCCGCGACACCCGATGAGTTCCTCGATGCCACCGAGTTGTTCGGACAGGGGTCACCCCTCTCCGAATACGACCTCGTCGTCCTTGACCCACCCAGCGGACCCGGACAGTCCGACTCACGTCTGAACTACGAACTCCGCGTCGAGGAGCGGATCTACGCCTACTTGCTCGGTCATGGGACAGTCGACAGTCGACTCCGGACACCTGCCGACGTCGACGCGATCGATTTCGTCGACGCCGTTCTGACCGAACAGACTGCCGATGCCAGCCTCGACGACCTGCTCGTGGGTGATGATACACGCTCGACACTACGATCCCTGAAAAATAGCGATAGCCGCGGACGAAGGCTCTACTTCCACGGACCCCGGGGAAGTGGCCCACGACGAGCCGCAGCAGCCCTCTGCGATGACGACACCTTCCTCCAGATTGACCTGCCGACGACACTCGACGCTGGCCTACTCGACACTGTCGTTCGAGAGACGGCCATTCAGGGGCGTCCAGTGGTGGTTCTCGGTGCCGACACGGCGATCGTTTCGAACCGGGACACGAACCGGTCGTTGACGGCTGTTGTCGACCGATTCGCGCCGGTCGTCGAGGACGTGTTTCTCGTGGGTGAGTCTGCCTGGACGCCTTCGGGGACCAGCCGTCAACCCGTTGACGCACTCGTCGAGTTCGAACGACCGACGATCCAACTACGGCGTGAGTTCTGGCACGATCGAGCTGATGACCTACCGGACGAACTGGACCCCGAGCAGATGGCGAGTACGTACGACCTGACACTGGGACAGCTGGAGGCAGCGATAGCGGCTGCAGAGACCCTCGCTGGTGACGACAGTCCGACAGTCCAACAGATCCGTCAGGGCTGTCGGGCACAGTCATCGAGTGACCTTGCGGATCTTGCCCAACACGTTACCCCGTCCGTCTCCCGTGACGATGTTATCCTCCGGGATGAAACCGACCGAAAACTCGACCAGCTCCAGGCACATATCTCGAATCGTGGCCGTATCTACGACGACTGGGGTTTCCGGACCAAAGAGCAGAACGCCGGCGTGGTCGCCCTGTTCAAAGGAAAGCCAGGCACCGGGAAGACGATGGCCGCGGAAGCGCTCGCCAACGAGGTCGGAATGGACATCTACAAGATCGACCTGTCAAGTGTCGTGAGCAAATACATCGGGGAGACCGAGGAAAACCTAGAGCAGATATTCAAAGCCGCCGAACAGTCCAACGCTATCCTCCTGTTCGACGAGGCGGATTCGGTGTTCGGTGACCGGGCCGAAGTGTCCGATGCGACGGATCGGTACGCCAACGCCGAGGTGAACTACCTCTTACAGCGTATCGAGACCTACGACGGCGTCATCCTCTTGACGACGAACTACGCATCCAACATCGACGAGGCGTTCACCCGTCGGATCAACCACACGGTTCGATTCGAGTACCCACAGGAAGACACCCGAGATGCGATCTGGTCGGCTGCGTTTCCCGACGAGACGCCGACCGATAATATCGACGCTGAGTGGCTCGCCCAGTTCGAACTCAGTGGTGGTGAGATCGCCTCGCTAGCCAAGCGAATCGCTGTCGAGGCTGCCAGCAGCGATGCTAACTCGATTCGGATGAAACACGCTGTCCGGGTTCTCGAGCGTGACTTCCGTGACGCCGGACGTGTCGTCCGAGAGTCCGCGTTTGCCCCCTACACTGATGGGCTCAGAGAACCACCACAAAACTCCGAAGACGGACGACGGAGCCGACGATGACCACGGCCTTTTTCCGACAGCCGACGAACGAACGCCGTATGCGAGGGGAAGGAGTCTCACTACTGGTTCTGGCTCTCGTGGAGGCTGATCGATGACGTACGAAGCGATCCGACATGTGACAGAAGCTCTCGTCGACCTACTCGCTGAAACCGCTGCCTATCCGGAACTCCCGGTCAACCCCGACGAGATCGAACTGATCTCACCCGGGGACATCGATGCGAACTCGACCGTCCGAATCGGGCTCTATCCGTATCAAGTTCGCAAGGATGGCTCTGTTGGTTCCATGAACAAGACGCAAGTGGGAGACTCCGCACGACGTGACCCACCGACCCCGGTCACCGTCGACTATCTCGTAACGGCCTATCCCAGAGAAGACGAAGACAACGTCAGCGGTACCCTCGGCCAGCAGCAAGCGCTCGGACTCGTCTTCCAGACGATAGACGACGTAGGCGTGTTCGAACCGACGGAGATCGATGCCATCGATCAGGATACCCGAATCGGTCTCTCGATCACCGACCTTCCGTTGGAGCAGTTACTCTCCCTCTATGCTCGGTTCGACGCGACGTATCAGCCGTCGATAACGGTGGAAGCATCTCCCGTAATGATCCAATCGATAAACGAAGCTGCGTTCACACGTGTTGCACAACGGGATGTCGGCGTCAAAAAACGACCTGATACTGACTAACAGTCTCGTCTCCGGTCTACAGCTGGACAAGGTGAGTGCCTCGAGACTTGACCCCGAGGCGGTTTACTTGGGTGCGCCGGACAGTTTATTGAAATTCTTGTAGGCGAGTTCGATCGTTTCGATAGCGACGCCACCCTGATTGCCACCGATGAGGTCGGGTCCACGCCAGGTCGTGGGGTATGCATCGAGGAACTGCCAGCCCCAAGTGTTCGGCCCCATGAAGTTCTCCTTGACTTTCACCGTCACGTTCTTCCTCGTCAAGTTACCACTCATGACGTCTTGGATCCACTCCCAGAACGTTACGTCGTCCGTCAGCCCTCGCTGGAGGACGAGGTTAGCGTGTGCGAACTGGTCTGGAAGTTGATGGACGTACTCGTCAACACCGCCTTCTTGATACGAGACGGTCTCTAACTGCATCGCGATCCCGGAGACTTCCGAGAAGCCGGCGACGGATTCCCCGTCGATTACGACTTCGAAATTGTACTGTTTGTAGGGGCTTCCGTCAGACGTATTCGCATTTGACATGGTTTATCCGTGTTCTATCGTGGGGGCTACTCCTCGCGGATTTCGTCGAGCGACTTCGACAGCACCTTGCCACTGTCCTCGGCATCGAGGAAGTTGGGAGTCTGCTGTTCGGGCTGACTCGTTGATTGGCTGCCCTTGCTGTTGTTCATCTGCTCGTTGATCTCGCTGATCTCCTCACACCACCGCTGACGTTCCCAGTGGGGCATCTCCAGTACTTCTTTACGGCTCCATCCGAAGTGATAGGCCACGAAGGCTGCTTCTTCGAACAACACGTCAGGGTCGTGCAGGTGGATCATTCCGGTTGATTTCCCGTATCCACGTCCTCCTCGGTGGGCGAATCTCCGGTATCGGAGACAGTCGAGATATCTCTAGACTGAGTGTCGACGTTCGCACCTGCTGGCGTCATACCCGTTTCGGCGTTCCCACTGGATGGGTCGGCGAGATGAGCTCCGGTCTCGACCTCAACGGCAAACTGCTCACCACAGTCGGGGCAGACCGTGTCGACCGCGTTCACACCGCCGTTGTTGACGCGTTCGTACATCGTCTGCAGGTACTCGAGATCCGAGACGAAGAGGTTCTGAATGACTTCCTCGTCGATGGTCTCGAGTGACCCGAGGTCGGTGACGGTCCGCGCGAGCAGAACGACCGTTAGATACGACGAGTTCGACTGGACGCGCGGATTATTCAGCGGCTGGATCTCGTCTGCAGCCGTTGCACGCCGCATACGACCCTCCTTATGGAGCGTCCCTTCGTCGTCTACGTATCCCTCTGGGAGGGTGAACTCGAACTCGGTCTGGAGTGTCTCTTGGGTCATCGGTTACCGGCGTTGTTCGTCCGTCTGGATGATTATTGTGTCGACATGCCCCGAGGACGTTCCGGTGTGGAGATACCCTTCACCGTCGACGTGGCACTCCTCACGGAACCGGTCGACAGCATACCCGTCCGTCGGGTCAGTCGTGGCGTGGTTCATTACGATCTGTCGATCTGCATCGTGTCGAAGTCGGCGACGAATGTCTCGACAGCGATCTGGTCTCCACCCGGAGTCGCGTTGAGTTCCGGGGGACTGTACTGGATGATCATGGCTCCTTCCATGTTGTACCGGGCAACCGTCTGTCCGGTACGGTCCTTGAGCATGACCGCGATTTGCTTCTTCGCGTCCTCCTCACGGCCCTCCTCAGCCGCCTTGAGCCAGTCGTCGAGGGTCTTGTTCTCTTTGTCCGCGGTACGCGCGAACTCGAGTTTGGTGTAGGTGACCTCACCCAGGTGCTTCGACCCGGAGGCCATATCCGTCCCCTCGCGGTAATTGTGGGTCTGTACGTTCTTTTCGGGAAGCTTGACTTCGACGACGCCCGGGATGTTCGTCCCGTCGAGTTCGACATCGAATTGCGTGTTCGAGATCGGTTGTGATTTGGACATTGGTAATTACGAATACAGCGGGTGTGGTTTGGAATCAGTTCTGGGTGTGTTGTTAGGCCTGGTCAGTGTCTTGGCTGATGCGGAAGATAACGAATTCAGCGGGCTTGACGGGCGCAACGCCGATCTCGACGATCAGACGGCCGTTGTCGATGTCGTCTTCGGACATCGTCTCCTCCCCACATTTGACGTAAAAGGCCTCGTCCTCGCTCTGGCCCTGAAGACCGCCGTTTCGCCAGACGGTGCGCAGGAAGTTGTTGACGGACTGGCGGATACGGCCCCAGGTGTCCTGGTCGTTCGGCTCGAAGACGGCCCACTGAGTCCCCTCCTGAATCGACTGCTCGATGAACAGGAAGAGACGACGGACGTTGAGGTACTTCCATTCGGGGTCCGTCGACGTGGTGCGAGCGCCCCAGACGCGGATCCCACGACCCTGGAAACTGCGGATACAGTTGATACCCTTCGGGTTGAGTATATCCTGCTCGCTTTTCGTGATACTGTTTTTGAGACCGACGATGCCGCGAATCGTCTCGTTTGCAGGGGCCTTGTGAACACCGTGTTCCTGGTCCGTTCGGGCGTAGATACCGGCGATGTGTCCGCCCGGCGGAACGAGTTTCTCGCGGTTCGTCACGGGGTCGAGTACCTCGACCCACGGGTAGTAGTACGCCGCGTAGGTGGAGTCGACCGGCGTCTCCATGTCGGAGATCGGACCGGGGTTCTGCGGTGACTGCAGGATAGCGAACCGGTCACCCATGTTCTCACAGTGGGCGACGATGGAGTCAGTCAGACCCTTGATGTCGTTTTCGTCCGGCGCACAGACCATCGAGATCTCGTCGATCGCCTCGAAGGCGGCGAGCCCAGTTCGAAGACCAGGCTTGTTGATACCCTCGTAGTCGTTCAGCGTGACGACGCCGTCTGCTTCTGGCTTTTCGGTGACGACCTGCGCATCGACATCGACTTCTCCTTCGCGGACGTCCTCGAGGTCGATGATGATCTCGTCTTTCTTCGCCCCACTGACGTCGAGTTCGAGGGAACCCGCGATGTCCTTGAGTTCGTCCTTCTTCAGATCATCGAGATCTTCGGGGACGTGGACGACCGTTTCTTCGCCGCCGGTCTCGACCAGACCGCCGTCGGTGAACGTATCCTCACCACTGTTGCGGTTCAGCCAGGTGAGCCCCTCGACGGGCATGCCGTCCTCTTTGTACTCGATGTCAACGAGGACGGATCCATCGAGTTGCTTCTCGTAGAAGTTGCTCGCCTGGGGATCAGCGGAAAGACCGTCGTAAACTTCTTCGACATCAGGTGATGGGTCAGGACGGTCACCACGCGGACTACTGACTGCTTCGAGGTCACCGGACCAGTACCGAACGACGATGTCGAACTGGCCGGGGTACTTGCTCTCCTGAACGATGACCGCCACGGACTCGCCCCACTGACCGGGACCGTTCGCTTCTACTGTAGCGACTTCGTTTTTGTCCTCGTCAATGAGAGTGCCCGTCGCTAGGTCGTCGACATCGGCACCGGTGACACGGCCAACGAAACAGCGGCTCCCCCCGTTCTTGAAGAACCCGTCGATAGCCGCGTCCAAACTGGACGAGTCCGGACTCGCACCGTAAAGCCGTTCGAAGTCGGAGTAACCCGTTACGAGTCGGGGTTCGACCGGGCCACGCTCGGTCTGTCCAAGGAAGCCAGCAGTACTCGTGCTGACTCCCTCAACGGATTTACTTCCGCCCTGAACCTCTTCAACATATACGCCTGGAGACTGGTATTCACTCATTTGTTTCTGGCCCCGGCGACCTATACTATATATTGATTAGTTATAAATCTTATTATTACGAATGTCAATCCAGATTGGAGTATTACTTTATCTATTAGTGTATTTGAGGGTCGTATTGGTGAATCCCGGTCATAGTGTGGGAATACGCACGGGCTAACATCGGAGTCCCCGATAGACAACGATATGCATCAGACCGTTGTTCGGAGGTGATTACTGGTCAGGCACGACATCCAGAAGGACCTCTAGGGAGTCCGCTGCTTCACACACTTCGTCATGGGCGTCGACCTGGTCAAGCAACGAGCGGTTTTCCTCGACTGCGGATTGTAGGTTCGAAACGGCTCGAAGGTAGTTCTCGAGGCTCTCCTCGGTAGTTACAGGTTCTAACTGATCGCCAAGCTCAACCAATGGGTCAATGAGTGCATCTAATTGTTTCTTATAATCGTCTTCGTGGACACGGACGTTTTGCAGGCTCGCTCTCGATTGATCGACGATCCCACGTGCGAGCCGGCTGGCTCCACCGCTTTGCTCTTGAACTCTGTCCGCCAATTGCTCGAAGAACCGGATCCGGTCCTTGATCGTCTTTCGCATGACGTACTTGGTGAGAGACTCCCGGTCTTTCTCCAGAGTCTCGACCTGCGCACGCAGCCCCTCGAGTGTATCCAGGATCTCATCGACGTCCTCCGGTACGTCCATCGGTTCTTTGTTCACTGGAGTCCGATGAGGATTGTCAAGGTCCGCAACATGATTGGCCAGGATGCCGAACAGGAACTCACTGTTGAACACGACAGGCCGCATCGGACCGTCGTTGAGGGGTACCCAGTTTCCGTCTGGTGTCCGCTCGTATGCTCCAATAAAGACGGCTGGGCCCGCGCTGTGGTGGTCCAGTTGGTATTGCTGATACTGTTCTGAGAGGGTTTGCCGCAGCGTCTGTGGATCGAACGCTTCCGACTGGAGTTCCGGAATTTCGACGTCCGGGACAGAGGACACTTCGTCGGGTGCTGCTTCGTGCGAGGTCAGTGCAAACGATTCGACTGCACGGTTAGGTGCCGTCTCGTTATCGACCGCACCCTCAGTATCGGGTACCGGAATCGTCTCCATCGCTGCCTCGGTGAATTCGATAAAAAGATATACCTCTTCACCTGCCGGCATAGGAATGGACTTCGTGGTAACCTGTTCGACGACTATTGGTCTTCCTTCTCCATCCAAGGCAAGACCTGGTGTCAGAGTAACGTCGAGACCTTCGTCGGTTTCGATCACCGATTGGATCTCAAGTCCATGGACGACTCCTTTTCCATTAAGGAATCGATTGATCGTATGCAGTCGCTTCGCGTGATACTCCTGTTCCGCTTCCATATCACGGGGCGTCATCAGTTTCCCCTTGAAGAACCGATTCTTTTGGAACTGCGACAGATCAGGTGTGTCAGTGTCAGAGTAGGAATCGTCGTGTGGCATCCGTGTGTAATTACACTGATTGTAACTTCACTTACTATAAAATATTCGGTCGGAATATATGGAAACCAACTCGGATTGCGATGCTTCCGGCTGCGGCACCTGACTGAACTCGACACCACACGGGATAATCCAGTACAATTATTTCTGTTACATTCCATGGGTGAAAAACAGTCGCACTGTCGACGAACCAAGATAGATTACACAACACCACAATGAACGTCACCGATGTCTCCGTAACCGACCGAACCGTCGAACTGCGAGTCACCACTCTCGACAATACACGACATCAGCTAACGCTAACCAAGGAAGGGCAGGTTACCGACCACTGGTCCGACCGCTACCCATCCGACAACAATATCTCCCCGATAGAACAGGAACGGATGGAGCGTGTCGAGCGTTTTTCGAAATACTACGTCCTTCGTACGCGCCAGTTCCCGTTACTTACTCCGTACAGTCAAGCCGACCAGATCGCAGACCCCGATCGGCTCGCTGTCACAGGACTCCTTTTCGGAGCGATAGCCAAAGAAACACTTGTCTCACAACTTCGGTCCTGTTACGATCAGCTGACTGCAATGAGACGAGGTGACGAACTACCCGTGACACCTCCACAGGCTGCCCCGGATGCGGAGTGGAAGCTCATCGAACAAGATATTCATCTCACATTAGACCTGGGCGAGATCCAGCGGCTTGTCGACGTTCTCAGGGAATTGAACGGGCTCGCAGAGATTCGACACGCACTCGATGTAGACCCTGACTACGAAGACGCGGCTCTGTTCGACCGCCTGAACCGCATACTCACGACCCAGGACTTCCACACCGACGAGCGTACGTCCAGCGAGCAGTTCCTGCAGGTTATCTCGCCGCTTCGAGTCCACTGGCAGGCAGATGAACCCACGCGCATCGAATACGGTGACGGGACACAACCAGATGAGGACGCCACGCTCGCTGCACGCATCCAACTCACTCCAAGCCATACACCGGTTATTTCGAAGGCGGCGTTCCAGCGAACTCTGGTTGACCATTTCCGTTCTCAAGTTCGTGATTGTTACGTCGGCATGGGACTTCGACCACCGACCGATGCACGGGTGACCGGTAGAGGGATCGCTGCATGCACTGATAGTTACGAACACCACGACGAACTGCAAAACTACCACGACGAGTACGCGATTATCGACTGGACTGGGTTGTCACCCTGTCCTGACTTTTCAAGTCATCAACTCTCCTGACGCGTTCGACGGTTCGTTCGGTTTCTCATTCTAGTCGTTCATCGGAACCGATTCGCAACTTACAGATACAGAATTAGTGAGACGCGGCGCTGGTTATGGGGAACGCGGATCACTTCAAGTATGGATGGGTCGAACTCGGTCGGGCCGGGCTAGAGGTATTTTTGCTGGAGTTCCTTGATCTGGGTTCGTACTCGCCGCGGTTGAACGCGACGTGGTTGCCGACGGTAAAGGCGCGAGCGTTGATCTCCTCGCAGGCGCTGGCGGCCTGTGGGCCGGTGTGGATCCGGACGTCACCCAGACTGTCTCCCATGCGCTCTTCGATGGGCTGCTGGATGTCCGAATCGAGGGCTTGATCAGGAGAACTGATGACGTCCCGGACGGAGTCGGGAGGCTGAGTGTCGCTAGCCTTTGCAGGGGCGTTGTGTGTCCCAGGAGCGCTGGCCCAAGTGGGCATTTCACCGTGTGATATCGGTCGGCACGTTCGGTGGGCGCTGCTGTTGGCGGTCGCGGAACGCCTCCATGTCTCGAGGCTTGTCCATCGTGTCGACGGGCATTCCCTCGTCGGCCCACTGGCGGACCTGGCCGGAACCGTGCTGCTGTGCGAACCGCTGGAGAACGAACTCCTGACCGTCACGATAGGGTTCGAGGCCGAACGTCCGTTCGTACTTGCGGGCCGAGAGTTGAAAAGCAAACCCACCGCTGGGTCACGCGGGGCCTCGTCGGACTCACGTGTCTTGGTGCCAGATCGCTCCGCCTCTGTGGCGCTCTCTCGTTCGGTCCGGAACCCCATCGTTACCCTGGCTTGACAAAATTCGCATGTATGTCGGTATTATTCACATAGGTGTGAAGTGGGCTCACCCGTACGACGCCCCGACTCAGCGGATGGTAAGTACGGTGATCAGCTCCCACTCGTCGACTCCTCGGGGCTCCGGGGTGTAAGGACCGTGTCTTCTCCGAGTCTCGCGTCTCCCATGGAGAACTCCCGCGACGTCAGGTGGCTGTTGAGCCCGAGGAACGAACTCTCGCCGAGTGAGAACGCATCCTCGAGTTCGACCACGGTCCCGTTGACGTGTGCCGGACGCTCCGCATCGATGATTTCTTGCAGCGTGGCGAGACGCTCGTCGGAACCGAGTGGGCCACAGAACACCGCGAACGACCGACTCCCGGAGAGGAACGACCCGTAGTGTCGTTGTACGGTGTCGGCGTCGACGGACTCGGTATCGGTCCGTTCGACGAAGAACAACCGATAGTCCGGTGTCCCTCCGTTGTCCGTCGCCCCGCTCGGTGTATCGGTAGTCTCCTGACTGCCCGGCGTACTGCCTTCGGGCTCCGTATGCCGGAGGTAGAGCCGAATCAGTTCGAGCAGTCCCGCTTTCGTTCCTCGCTTTTTGTACAGTTCGGGAGCACGGGCAAGCAGTTCACGCCGAGCGCTCTCCGGCCACTCCCGGCCGGTGTCTGCTGCCAGCCAACTCTCGAGCCACGCGAGCGACTTGCTGGACACCCCGTACGGGTCGAGGAGTTCCCCGACCGAGTCGAACTCGGCTTCGACGTCGACGAACGAACTCTCCATCACCGATAGAAATCGTTCGAGGAACTCCGCTGACTCCTGATCTTCCCGGTAGAGTTCCGGCATGTGCCGGAGGTACGACGTGCGCGGACAATAGGCTCGAACCGAGTCGAGGACCGGAGAGGCATCGGGTGTACCGAGCAGTTCGACAGCGACGTACAGGTACCGGCCACTCGCGTTCTCGACGAGGATATCCTCGGGGTCGATGACGTCACTCGTGGTCCACTCCGAGGCAGCGTGGACGGCCAGCTCGGTACTGGCCTGTTCCTGCCAGGATTCGACGTCCGTCTGATCAAACGACGCGTCCGAGGGGACGAGGGAAGCAGGGGTTGCAGTGGCGAACTCCCACATCGATTCGATACCCATGTCACGGATAGCCGCTGCGTCGTCCGATACCATATCTTCGAGGAGTTCGGGTTCGAACGCCAGCACTGTTGGATCGTCAGTTGCGGTGTAACGAACTCGAACTTGAGTACTAGCTGACGTCCGGACGATATCGAGTACGAGTCGGTGCCAATCGATAGCCGTGGCACCCGAGTCGAAGCGAAGAATCGCAGTCCCCAGGTGTCTGTTCCGTCGAGAATGATTGACGTATTCGGTCCGCGCGCGGAACCCGTGACAGGCGCGCTCGTCGTCCGTCACGACGTGTAACGTCTTTGTCTCCGGATCACCAGACTGCGCGACCATCCGTAGCGGTCGAGCGTCGAGTTGTACGCGCTGTTCGAACGTCTCCGTCGCTGCATCGTACACGAACACTCCGTACTCGTCCGTATCGTCGATTGCACCCGAGACGACTGCGTCATCACCCAGTGCCGTCACGCACGCTGGCGTGAACGGCTTGGTTCGGAACTCGATCCGCCTGTCTCGGTCGGCGGCTGTGTCGGAGTCGTCCACTGCTCGGTCCCCGAACGTTCGAAGCGAGGGCCCACTTGTGTCGTCGTCCAGTACGTAGATCGTGTTCTCCCGGACTGCGAAATCCCTCGGGGCGGTGAGTTGGTCATCGAACAGGCTGGTCGTAGTGCCGTTTCTGTCGACGGCGACGAGTCCGGAGGCCGTGAGCGCGTAGATCGTGCCGTCTGCGTACGCAAGCGCACGTGGTTCGGTCAGTCCTGCGCGAAGCGTCCCGACTACTCGGTGAAGTTGTGGGGTCAGTGCAGTAATCGTCCCATCGGCTGCATCACAGACGAAGACCCTGTTCGCACTCGCACAGATCGCACACGGATCCTGAACGGTTCTGTCGGTTCGCTTGAGGAGTCGTTCCCGCGACTCCATAACCGGATTGTACCGATACACGCCACCCTCAGTTCGGATCGTATACAGGATACCCTCCGGGTCGGCAGCGACGTCACGGATGCCCGGTGCGACTCGATATCGCTGGGTAGTCGTCTTCGAGGCCAGTTGCACCCTTCCGTTCCGGATTTCGACGTTATCCGCCACGCCGTTCGCCCAGTCCTCGTCACTCGTCGTCGTTGCGTACGAGAAATCCACGATTATGGTCCCCCATCATCAATCGTCGGTAGTGTCAGATTCGTTCTGACATCGACCACGGAAAACAGTTCTTGGTCACCGATCGCGACAGCATCGTCGATAGCCGTCCCGCCGTGGGCCGTAATCTCCACGTCTGAGACGTAGTCGATGCAGTCGAGTGCTGCAACCTGTTCGGCAATGTCGGAAGCTCGGATAGTCCGACCGAATGGCCAGCCGTCACCTTCGTAGCCGATCAGGGGGTGGACGAACGATTCGATAGCAGCCCGTACGTCTGCCTCGTATCCAGTACCCGTATATCGTGGTGCTGCCTGTCCCGTGACAGCGATATCGAGCCCCACATACGTCGGTCCGATCACGGTTACCCGGTCACCGAGAATGGCGCGTTCGGTAACGTGGTGACGAACGGCATCGAGGAAGCCGTCGCTCGGCTTTGGTGTTGGGATATCCGGCGGGGCGTACGGCACCACGACGACTGTTACCTGCTCGCCGTCTACGAGTACGTTCGTTTGGCCGACCCTGATCCCTGGTGTTTGCATCGCTATCGATTCGTAGTCATCCGCCGTCACGCCTCGATTCGGTGTACGGAGGTCCTGTCTGATACGCTCCAGCGCTCCGGTTATCGTTTCTCGATCATGGCCACCAGTTGCGGGGCCAAGGGGAGTGATACCGATGTCCTCGAGTGTCGTGGACTCGGTGAGTGGCCAGTCAGGCGTGTCGAACTGCCAAACTGCCGATGCTGGGACGTTGCCATCGTCGCCACCGCCGTAGACGTAATCTGCGCTAACAGTCGTACTGGCTGGTGGCGACCATCCGTGTTCGCCGTCACCGAACATCACTCGTCCAGTATCGTAGTCGAGTCGATAGTGAGGGTCGGCCGGACCGGATGCGTCAAAATCGGTCACTTCGACGAACCGTTCCCCATCAACGTATATCTCGGCCGAGAGAAGCGACGAGTGTTCAGTCTCGTAGATCTGTCCGTCGAGGGCAGTCGGTTCACCGAGGTCTGCTGCCTGGTCTAGCACTTCATTGCTGACCGCAATGCGGTTCCGTGCTGTGACGACGTTCGGTTCGATACTGTTCAGCTGTGGTGGTATCTCGTATCCGGGAGATTTGACCCGGCAGCGTAGCCAAGCGAGGTCCGAGGACGCGATGTCGAGAGGGTCGTATTTCCGTTCCAAGAACTGCCACTCACCGGGCTCCGTCAGCTCTATCAGTCCACCCTCGTAGAGTGCGTTCGTCTGGTCAGTAGCGGTCTTGAGTCGCGACCAGCCGTCACCGTTCGGTGGCCGGTACTCCCACTGGAGTTCGACCGACGGTTCGAACGACCCCTCATCTCTTCCGTCTGTGTTCGGGTCTGGGAGATCGTCGTCGTGGTAGTCAACGACCAGTGTGAATGATTCCGATGCGTCGAACGGATCGCCATCGAATCCGATGTACAGACTATCCCCCCGCTTGACGGTCTTGCCGAACGCACGATAGAACATCCCGTCGGTCTCGTTCTCCTGACTGTTGTCAGTGGAGTCGCTCCCGTCCACGGTGACGACACGTTCGAGCGAAACGTCAGTGAGTACGACGTCGTGAGCCGTCTCGAATCGATAGGTCTCGGTAGACCCATCGCTGACGACGAGTCGGGTCCCAGCGGGGAGCCGTTCCCCGGCTGTGTCGTCTGGTGGGGTCAACGAGAGCTGTGCGGACGCACACCCTTGCAGTCGTCGTTCGTGTCCCATCAACTGCAGGAACTTCTGCCGGTGGTCGTCGGTGATCCGGTCCAACTGGTAAGCGTGCGTCTCGGTCATCCAGGCGAGAACTTCGAGAATGGTGACCCCAGGGTCGTGTGGATTGAAATCCGTCCAGTCGTCTGAGTATGCAGGGATCAGCTTTTTTGCCTGGTCGAGATACTCTTCGTACGTTCTATCATCGAGTTCCGGAATGTCGATACCCACTGTGATCACCCTCTGTTCATCGTGATACTGAGATCGTGTTCACCGCTACACACGAGTGTGTCCTGTGGAAGCGCATCGTCAGCCGACTGTCCGATAAGAGCCCGCCGTTCACCGTTGACCTCTACATACACAGTCGTCTCGACCACTTCCTGGACTTCGTCGAGATCCTCCAGGCGAGCGACGAGCGAGGTCGAATCCGGGAGTTCCCCGAACGACCATCCGGACCTATCTTTTCCAGTGAGCGGATGGAGGTATTCATCGAGTTCCCGACGTATCGTCTGTTTTAACAGGGATACACTCTTGACGTTCGGTGCCCGAACCGTCGCCTGAACGGACAACTCAGCGTATCCTGGGCCCCGGACCACGATGTCCATGTCGTCCGGTTCGACGACGGTCGCCGGTGCACACTCGGTAAGCATGTCTCTGACCTCGTGTTTGAGTGCCATCGACGGAACCGGTTTAGCACGTTCCGTCTCGGGCACGATTATCACCGTCACCTGGGTCTCGTCTCCGTTACTCGTCGTTTCGCATTTCACCGTCGATAGTTCTCGAAACGCGGAGAGAGCGACCTGTTCGTAGTCCGAGGGTGTAACCGCCTTCCCCCGGTGTCTGATTTGATTCGCTGCCCGCGACACGAGCGCGTCCATCGATTCGATGTCGGCACCACCATCCGCCGATTCGGGATTCGAAACATCGTCGACGAGCGAGATCGAACTCTTCAGGTCCGACACAGTCGATGCATCGACGTTACCGTCGCGTCCTCCGTCAGTGGTGTACGTCGCTCGGATGTTGTCCTGCCCACTCGGTGGGATTGCCCCTCTGTCACCGTCGCCGAACGTGATCGTTCCCAGCGTTTCGTTGACGACGTAGTGTCGATCGCTTGGCCCTGAATCGAGGAAATCGTCGACTGCGCTCCATCGAACCCAGAACTCCGAGAGGTCACCACGGTCGTCGAACACCCGCTCGATGTCGTCCGGGCGCTCCTCGAGCAACGTCTGGCGCTCGTTCGCCGACAACGTCGATATTTCGTCGATCCACACGTCGATGGTCATCAGTGGGGCGTGTGCACATCGGAACGTCTGGTCGTGCGAGCCCTCGGAGGACCCAAGCACCTCGTCTTCGATCGTCCGCTTGTTGTACGCCCATCGGGTGTTCGGATGCAACCGCTCCAGAACTGGCGGCGTCGTCGTTCGAGTCGACTTGTCCGCGACGTTCGTCGACACGCCGCGGGTACGTTGTGCTATCTCTGGACGTTCGAACTCGTCTTGTGTGGTTCGGACTCGAATCCAGTGGCGTCTCCGACCGAAGAGTTCGAAGGCGGTCGTTTCTTCGGGGAATGTCAGGGTAACGATCCCCCGTTCGGTGAAGCCCCCAGTCCGGTCCCGGACATCGAGTTCAGTCCACGAGAAATCCGACGGAGCCGTGCAGTACTCCCACTCCATACCGGGGTCGAACGACTGTGGATACGTTACGTCCTCGACCGAGACGAACAGCGTGAGGGGACCGTCTTTCAGTGTGCCATCGAAACCGAGGTAGATCGTCTGTCCATCGTCGGGTAAGTCTTTGAACGGCGCGTACGCTTCAGTCCGTCCGGTGAGGTCGCCGCTAAAGGTTGCGTTGTTGTGCCGGAAGACGGTCTCGAAGGACTGTCCCTGATGCTCGTAGTGAATGGACACATCGCCGAATACCGGCGGGTCGGGCTCGGTATCCACTCCATCGAAACCCTCAGTATCGGGTATGTTGAGGGACGGTTGTCCGTAGTTTCCACTGACCAGCCGCGTTCGAATCCAGACGTTCTCGTGTCCCGAGACCGTCGTTCGCTCGATATCGTCGGGGACGTCGAACTCGACTGTTCCCGACTCGTGAAAGGTGTTCGTTCCGTCTTCGACGGAGTCGAGTTGTGCCCACCCTTCACCATTCCAGTACTCCCAAGAGAGCCGTGGTTCTCCTCCGATCACCCCGATGTCTGTCCCGCTTCTGGAGGGATCAGCCGTCGAGTTGCCAATAGCGTCTGATCCGTCCGATCCATCGGGCTGGTCCGCAGTGGCTGCTTCCGGCGTGTGGAATTCGAGCGTTATGCTGCCACCCGATTTCGTGAACGCTTCCTCACAAGCGACGTACAACGAGGTCGGTGGTTGGGGAAGCTGCCCGAGCGGTTTGATGTCTCCTTCGTCCGTCGACAGCGGAATGTCATTCGACAGGAGCAAGTCCGGTTCGAGACGATCCACATCGTCCGTACTCCCGACGTGGATGGACAGGTCTCGAATCGATGTCGAAAACAGATCTCGAGACCCCTCGGTGAGACGACAGCGAAGCCATCGACTCTCGATTCCGTTGACCGATCGCTCGGTGATAGTACCGGGGACCTCGAAGGTCGCTTCGTAGGCTGTTCTATCGCCCGTCACAGTTCGGGACACCGATTGCGACCGAACACCACCGCCGGACGAGCCACGTTCCCGGAGCTGCTCCCTGACGGCTTCGATACCACTCTCGGACGGTGCCGTGTCGGTGCCGGTACGCGGGGAAACGAGTGGATGCCAGCCTTCGTTGCCATCGTCGTCCTCGCCGTAGTACTCCCAGACTACTGCGTCAGCGAACACGTCAGTCTCGATATCCACGTGGGCACTGATCGAGAGACTAGACCCGGGCTGAAGGTTCAGAGCGTCCTCATTTGCGACGTAGAGCTGGTGTTGCTGGTGGTCTTCGCCGACGAAAAGTTCGGCCGGTGTCTCGTCCTCGAACACCGATGAGTGGTCGATTATAGAATCTTCGGATGGATCAACAGCGATGACGTCGGTCAGTGACGCGCCAGTCGCTTCGAACCCCTTGTCACGAGGGATTTCGAAGAGTTGCGAGGAGTCTCCTGTCCCCGCTACCGCTTGCGTTCCGCCGGGGATGACGACGTTTCTGTCGAGGTCATCCGGCACATGAAACGTAAGCGGGACTCTGGCGGCTTTCGGAGGACGACGGTCGAATCCGAGCGCGTCGAGGAACGCGATCCGCTGTTTCTGTGGAACACTGTTGAGGCGATTTCGAACGTCGGATTCGAACGTCGAGAAGATCCTGAGTATCGTCCGTCCAGTATCGGAGGTATGCGGGTCCCAGTCGTTCGTGTAGACGTCTGCCCGTTCGACAAGTTCCTCGAACAGTTCCTCCTCTTCACTATCGGTGAGCGTCGGCGGTTCGGTCATCCGTCACCCTCTGTGATGTGGAAAGGATAGACCATGTTTGCGAGTGCGTTCGTCGTCCGTACGCGATACTCGATGTTGATGAGTATCTTGTTCGGGTCGTCCTCGTCGGTGTAGGCTTCGACGTTCTCGAGGTCGATCCTCGGTTCCCACCGGACGAGCGCTTCTTCGACACTCGTCTCGATAACGTTCAATGTAGCGGGTGTTGCGGCCGAGTACACGTGTTCGTGGATATCGCATCCGAACTCGGGGCGCATGACCCGTTCACCCTTCGCCGTCCCGAGGATGATTTTGATGGCTTCCTTGATGTCCGTCTCAGTCTCGGACATCTCGATATCGCCACGATTGTCGGGACGAACCGGATACGCCAGACCTTTGCCGAGGAAGTCTTCAGACATATTCGGTCAACCAATGAGAACGGTTGTCTCTCCGCTGATGATGGTGTTCGGCGGGCCGCTCTCCATAACTTTGTCTCCCATCCTGACGGCCGGCATCCCGTTGATGAGTACGCTTGTACTACCCTTCGCGACGACGCCACCGACGTGGGGGACAGGTCCGCTGACTAACGGACAGACGTGCATGTCGACGCCTGCACGCCACGCCGGTTTTCCACCGATGAGAACGTTCGGACTACCCGTGCCACCACTGAGGGGTTTCCCATGTGCAGTCGAATCGCCGAGTCTGGCTGCTGGTTTCATTGATAGTGGTTAATTGAGCTGAATGATCGCACCCTTGATCTGGAGTGGTCCGGTGGCGTTGACGCTCATGAGACCACTACTTTTGATATCGAACTTTGCTTTGCTCGAGAGTTTCATCTGCCCTTTACTCTTAACCGTCACTCCCTTATTACCCGAAATATCGACGCTCTTCTTGCCGTTTATCGATATATTCTTGGCCGATAACTCGATCTCCTTTTTTGCATCGACTTTCACCGTCCCTTTGCCGGAATCGATCGCGAGACTGTTGTCGCCTTTCTCGTCACGGACGACGATCGTCTCGGAATCACCGGAGTCGTCGATTACGATCTCGTTTCCTTCGCTCGTCTGGATCGTGATGCTTCCCTTGTCGGCGTCGTCGAACGCGACTTTGTGGTCGCTCCGGGAGCGAATCTCGCGCGTGTCGTTCTTCCCGTCGCTGTTTTTCTGTGGTGGTTTCTGTTTCCCGTTCCAGAGCGATCCGACGACAAAGGGTTTGTGAATGTCGCCGTTCTGGAACGCGACGAGAACCTCGTCGTCGACTTCCGGGAGGAAGTAGGTCCCGTACTCTTTCCCCGCCATCTCGGTCGCGATCCGTGCCCAGTAGCTCTCGTCATCGGCGTCTCGCCACGGGAACCGCAACTTGACACGGCCGAGATCCTTCGGGTCCTCGTTATTGGTGACGATACCGACGGCTACCCCGCGGATGCCACCCTCACCTGACTGCTCGGGACCGAACAACTCTCGACGACTCATCCAGCTACCTCCGTGGCTTCGAAGGTCGTTCGATAGCCGCTTGTCCCCATCCGATGGGTCGCGTTCGTGACGTGGTACTTCCCCGAGAAGCGTTTCCCGAGTTCTTCTAACTGTACAGTAACCCCTGCGCGAAGGGCAGGAATACCGTCAGTTTCGCCGTGTGCTTGAACGATTCCATCCGAGAACGTACCGAGTTTCGTCTTTGCTATATGTTCGGCTTCGTCGCGTGACATGGCTGGGATTCTAAATACTTCCTTGTGTTTCGCGGTCTTACTGCCTGCAGTCGCTTTGATCTCCTCTTTCTTGTGGATATCCCACGATCGGACCTCCACCTGGTGGTTCCGTCGCTGTTCAGTGATTTCACCGAAGAAGTCGTGGAGGTCTTCACCGTACCACAGCTCTTTGACTGGCTCCGTATCGTTCGGTCGTGACGACCGTGGGATGAACTTTACAGTATCGCGTTCCGCGTAGAACTCGAACCCGTATGCAGATGCGAGTTGTTCGACGAACTTGTAGTCGCTACGGTCGTCTTGGATGAGTTTGTCTCGTTTGATGTTTGCGCTCTTGACCTTGGTCGTCGAGAACGAGTACGACGATAATACGTCTTCGACTGCGTCGCCGATCGTAGTCTTCTCCCACGAGTCCGAGTTCGTCCCCTGCATCATCTCCCAGAGCAGTCCGTACCCGGAGACCTGAACCGACGGCCCTCTATCGGTCGTGAACTCGGTGTTGATCGAGTGAATCTTTCCGTTCAAGAGATCCGTCAGCTGCCCCTCGTCGCCATACCCCATCGATATCTCGATATCGGTCCCAATACTGAATAGATCCCAATCGAGTCCGGCGAACTGGTCCCGCTCTTCATCAAAGGGGTAATTCAGTGTGAACGAGAAGCGATCGGCCCCATCGAAGGTCGTCTCGACGACGAGATCTGCTATCCGCCCCCCGGGTTCCTGGAACTTTTTGCTCCCGACCTGTACCTTGAACCGCGGCGAATAGGCGGGATGGTTGTTGATGCCGGATGCCATCGTTCACAGCGGAGGAAGTTCGAGCTTTCGACCCGTTTCAACGTCTCGTGGGTTGTCGAGGTTGTTGTGTTCGGCGATCGTTCGCCAGTGTGCTGGATCGCTGTACTCTTCGGATGCGATGAGCCAGAGGGTGTCACCTTCACTCACCGTCCAGACTTTGGTCTTGTCGGTGGACTCGGGAGAAACCTCTGATTTGTGGTAGTCCGCAGTTTTGAACTCCTTGAATACGATGGAAACACGGGAACGGACTGGAACTCCACTTGGAAGGAACTTAGTAAACTGCTTGTTCGCGCTGTGGACGAGTGCCGTGAAGTCGATACCTTTCCCCCAGACGAACCGACAGACCGGTGGAGCGTGGAGTTCACCGTCGACTGCGAGAAGTAGGTCGATGTACTTTGTGTACTGCTCCCTAACGTCGACTTCGTCCACCGAACTGGAACCTTCGACCTTATCAGTCGTATCGAAGAACAGTTCCATCGATAGCCTTTCCGCGTTTCCGTCGACGAACTGCTGGACGGATGCGCCCGAACCAGTAGCCTTCAGCTCCCCATAGTTGACGCTCTTTTCGAGCGTGTACGAGTTCGGATTGAACTTACAGTCGATAGTCGTGTTCTCGTGATTCCCGTTGAGGATGATGATCTGTGCCTTTTCGAGTTTGCCTGAGGTACCCACCTAGAATCCCCTCCGCTTACGTTCCATGCGACGTTTTCGTTCGAGCTTTCGATACAGAACGTCAACCAACCGGTCGACATCGGCGTTCAGTTGTAGCGACCGGTCGCTCAACTCAACGTCAAGATCGTCAACGCGCTCGCTCGCACGCTGTGAACTTCTCTCTTCAGCACCACTTCTGTGATCTCCTGTAGCTGATATCGCTGACCGCATGTCGTCGTTCGGTGTCGGACCGGAATCGAACAGCGAACCTCCGATACTGTCGCGATTCTGATTTTTAGTGCGGCCCCCCCGAATACTCTGATTACTGGCACCGAGTTGTTGCGGATTCGTGTCCGAGTTTGATCTCGGCTGATCGGGGAGAGCGGTTTCTCCCGTGTGTGCGTGTTGCTGTTGACTCGACCCGGACCGACTGTGGAGGCGGCTTCCTTCGGAACCAGAACTACCAGTGTCGCTCTGACTCCGGTTCTCGGCAGACCGATCCGTAGGGCCCTGCCGATACACGAATGTCGTCTCAGTGTGTGACTTCGGCATGTTCATCCGTTCAGTTCGACTACTCGTTCCGCTCGATCCCTCATCTGTAGTATTGTATTTAATCTTATCATTTTTATATTTAAACCTTTCGCTAAATGACGTTTTGGCCCTCGGTGCTATACCCTCCGTTGTCGCAGTTGAGATGCTACCCGTATCCGAGACGGTGGTACGTGACCGTGGAGTCTCACCCGCGTCGATCGCCGTTCGACTCGGGTCAGAAATACCCTCGTCACTCGTTCCCTCAACTGCTGCCTGAATTCTCACGTTCCGTGCAAACACGCGTTCAATGGGCGAAACGCTTGGCGGAGGACTCATTGTCTCGCCTTCGTCGTCCGTTATTGATGACTGTGGCTGACTAGAGTACACTACTGGGACGTTGGATGTGGGCTGGCGAGAGGGTATGAGACTATCAGTGGACTGTGACGCCTCTGCATGCCGCAAGGTAGTCCGGTTGGTGGAGGACGTGTCTCCCACGAGACCGACCGACGAATCCTTCCGGTTATCAGGCGTTGCTGGAACCTCTTCCGAGTCTCTGTCAGTCTCGAACGAGAGTCGCTCGGACGCTGTGAGGGACTCGTCTCGTGACTGCGACCGACTATCCAGCCCGAGTCGGTTCCCTCGACGAACCTGTCTGTGGACGTCAGTCGCATTACCCAAGATTTGGCTCTCTCCACGTCTCCGAGTACGGCCTACCTTCGACCTCGTCCGTTCTTGACGTGACGCGCTCAGGTCGCTGTGTTCATCAAGCCGACCTACGTTCGGATCCGTATTCGGACCGCCGTTCCGGGCAGCACGGCTCTCGTCGAGCGACCCGTTCGAGTCGGAGACACCAGACTCCCCGTTTTCATCGGTCCGTATACGGTCGTTCGTGCTGATCGCCGATGACTGATGGCGTCGCACGAGAGACCGCCCGAACGTAGCACTCTCGACGATGCGACGATACGTTCCGAGTCGGCTCCCCGACGAGGAGCTTGCTATGCGACTACCGATATCCCGTCGCTGTTCGTCCCGGGGAACCGACGCCACCGACAGGATGTCGTTTGCGGGATTTTTGATCTCTCTCGCGGGTTTTCTTGTGTGATCTTCTGATGTCGCTTCGGCCGAGGCGGAGTTCGCAGCGGTCTTCCCGGACTGTCGTTCTGGTGACCGGGGCCGCTGGGCGGTTGAACTCAGAGTTCGTTCGATACGGCGCCGCTCCGTCCGTGGAACTCCGGTAACTGGTGCGTTCGGTGTCCGAACCCCTTCGACAGACTGCGCACCTGTTCGTCGCTGGTCGGTGTCCTCCGCGGGGGTATCGCGTTGTGAGAGGACGTGCTGGACGGGTGAATTGATTCCGGAGTCCGCATCCACGTCGGGAACTCCCGGCACAGTGTCGGCCGACTCGCCACTCGCCGAATGAGGAGAACGGTCCGGTGCGTCCTCGAGTATCGTCCGTGTAGGCGACGATGCCGACTGGGGAATCCGCGATTCGTTCGGTGTTCTGATCGAACCGCGGCTTCGGCTGGCTTCCAGCCTACTGTTGTGTGCCTGATCCCGGCTGCGGGGCAGTCGTTGCTGCTGGTTCAATCGCCCCACCACCGTGCTACTGACAAACGACGACGTATCGCTTTCCGCATTGGACTCTTTGGGTGTGGTGGCCGAATGTAGTTGACCGGTCGTCCCAGTTGCCTGCAGTTCCGAACGATCAACATAGTCGAGTACAGTAGCATCGATCGGCTGGTGTTGTCTCGCCAACCGAGTCCTTGCGAGTCGAGCCCGGTCGAACGACTGAAGCCTAGTTCTAGAGCGCGATTCGGTGTGTTTCGCCCCGGCGGATGTCACGGAGTTCTCATACCGTTGCAACGAGACCGACGAAGGGTTGAATCGAGACGGAGACTCATCATTCCTTCTGCTGGCTGTCGCGTGTGAAGCGATTTGCCGGTTTACTACTCGCTGGTCTGGATCCGTGACAGTCGACGCTCGAGTACTCGATTCGCCGCCAAGTGTTTCCAAAGGTGGTGGATCTGTGTCGGATGTCGATCCCTCCACTGTCGACCAATTCCCAGTACTGGTCGGAGTGGCTCTAGTTGGACCGCTGTCGGTCCCCGTGTCGGTCTGGCCCGTAGTAGAGTAGTCACCAGTTTGTTCGCTCTCCTGGGTCTCTGCTGTTCGGACCCGCATTGGCGGAAGTCCAGCACCCTGATTTGCTTTCGTTTTCGTCCCACGAACCGGACTGCTGTCCGTATGTAGCCCAGCGGGAGTACGACCTGTCTCGATGGGTTCGACACCGGTTTCAGTACTTCTGCCCGTTTCTGCACTCGTTCTGTGCCATTGAGGCGGTTCCTCTGCCGTCTCTGGACGAACCGAGGGAGACAGTTCCGTGCCTCCATGACGAGTTGACGAGGCGGATCGGAACACCGTCTCATCCACGGTCTGCGTGTCTCGGTGATTCGGACGGGAGGCCTCATTCGTCGACTGAGTCCCCAATCGATGCACTGTCAGGTACTCTAGCGTTGCAGTCGAAGTTCCCGCGTCCCCAATCAGCGAGCGACGCTCATTTGTCGTCTGTGGACGTTTCTCTCGCGCCCGCTCCGAGCGTTGCCCTTCGACAGTCCCTGACGAAGGGGTCGACTCGATATCGTCCGTAGTCGATGGAACTGGCTGAAGAGCGCCTCCAAGCTCTCTCCCTACGGTGTCTGACGCGTCTTTCGTCCGAGTATCGAATCGATTTTCGACTGGATACGTCGATTCAGTCTCGGTGCCCGGTGACTGTGGCGTGGCGGCGTGTGTCCGTGTCATGACCGTTCGTCTCGGTGCCCTCTCAAGCGTGCTAATAGACCGTTTAGAGTGCTGTTGAGACGACCGAACAACCGTCCGACTTGGACGTTCGTCTGTGCCTGACCGGGTCATCGAGTCCGAACTCGGCTCGTCAGTACTGACTGTCCGTGTGGTCGGAACCGGCGATCCGGAGCCGGTGTTGACGCCAGTTCGTTCAGTACCCGTCATTTGCTGTTGGCTCTGAACGTCAGGCACCGTCGAACTCGATACGTCTAGCAACGACTGGAACGGAGTACTATCTGACTCATCGGTATCGGTTCGTGTGGAGAGTGATCGAGTTGATCGGTCAGTGCCACTACCACCCAGGGTTCGTCCAGTAGTATCGCGCCGAAGATGGGTGCTTTCCTGTTCTGCTTCGGGTCGAACCTGACGTCTGACCGTGTCGGTGGCTCCTTCTGTATCGGGTCCTGGAATGCTCGATGCCGTCACGCGAACTGACGAATCGCTCCGCCGTCGTTCCTGTAGTGGTGAGGGATGAGAGCGAGATTCGACAGTCTGTGGTGCATCCCTCGTATCCGATGTACGAACGGAGGGTGCTGTCCGACGACTCGAAGTGACGGCCGACTGCAACTGTGACCGAGAATCAGCCCGCTCCTCGCCCGGAGCGCGTCCGCTGACCGACCCGAAAATCGGACTATCAGCATCACCAATGGTCTGGGTTGGTGTTTGAGACGTAGATTGTCGGGTTTGGAGACGCGCGCTGTTACCGGAGTTCGCTGTTCCTGTCTGCTTATCCGCAGTTCCTCGAGTTTCTTCCACGGGACGACCCGATTTGTACACCGTCTCTCCGCTGTCACTGTCGAGGAGAACAGTTCGTGTATTAGTAGCTCGTTTCGTGATCCGTTCGTGTTGCTGGCGAGTCGCTTGAATCATCGCGTTGGTTCGCTCCACTGCCCCGTTCCGATTGTCGTACCCACCGGGGGAATCGGTCCGCCGAGCAGATTTCACATCAGCCGACGGAGCGACGCGAGTGCTGTCTCCGTCTGTGCCCGCCAGTGAATCAGTGTTCTCGCTGAGACTCTTTCGTGAATGCAGGTCCGGACCTACGTCCTCCTGTATGGTCGTTCGTCGTCCGTCGTACACGTACGAATCTGTACCCGATGTCCATTCCGCCTCGGAACCGGAGGTCCCGACCGGAGACGTCTGTAGTGGATCACCGATAGGAGGTGTGCCGACGCCCGGCATCTCTAATTCTTGACTCTCAAAGTTGGACTGTGGACGTGTTTCCTCGAGCGAGGGATACGTGGCGTCTGGGGAGTCCTCATCTAATCCAGTGTCGGTTGGTGCCCGTTCTCTGACGGCTGTCTGTCGAGTACGAAAAACGAGAGGAACTGCACCTCGCTTGTGCATGATCTGCTGTACAAACGTCCCGCTGAGCCGTGCTGTATCGAGTGTCGCGATCGTGTTGATGCGCTGCTCAATGTTACCCACTGTTTTGAGTGGTGTGATGGGCGGGTCCGTCATCCCGTCCGTGTCAGTGTGGGATAGCATACCGATGTCTCGACAGGACGGGTCGAGTGTAGGTTGTGAACTATCTCTGTTCATGTTCTTCTCGGTGGCTGTGGTCCGGCTTGTGGTCGTCTCGTCCCCATCGACACGCGGTGTTTCTATCACCAATCACGAGATATTACCTTACATATCTATTGGTTCGTGAACTATCCAGCGAAGTGACCGACGATATGGAGAGATTTGTCCCGCATATCTGAGGACATCGTTCCGGCTCAGTCTTGTGGTGATGGATCCGTCCCCGAGTCCTGCCCTGTGTGGCTATTACTCTCGGAACTGTCGGTCATATCTGAGTGATTTGCGCCAGTACTTCCTGGGATGTCTCCGCCGACGGCTTCGACACCATCACGCTGTAGTGCGTACATTTTCCCTGTTTGCGTCAAAATGACGGGGGTGTCCGACCCCTGCTTGAGCGTATATCCGAGCGGTAGTTCCCAGGAGTCGTCGGTCGGTGCCAGTCGAAACTCTTCGGGTGCGTTGAAGGTACAGACCGCACCAGGGCCAAGGTCCGTGTCCACGCCGAACTGGTAGAGGTCGAACTTCGTGTCACGAATCTTCGCAAGCGATAGATCGATAGTTTCGTTCGACTCGTTTTTGATCGCCATTTCCCACGTCTTGCGGTTATCAGGCTGATTGATATCACTGATCGTGAGGTCGGTCAGCTCCGAAGTCTGGGCGTCGTACCGATTGTAGACGAGAACGGTAACAAGTATCCACAGGAGGAGTGCGACGCTCGTAGCCAAGAGTACAGAATCCCAGTCAGCGACGCGGATAGAAGTGAGCCACGTAACGAAGCCACCGAGGACTGCAAACAACGAGCCGACGATAACCGACATCGTCCGACTTTCCAGTCCCCGTGCGTGCAGGTATCCGATTCGAATCGACGTTGACCGGTCACAGTCGTCGTCGACGATACATCTGCTTCGGAGAACGAATATCCCGGTTATTACTGGCCACGAGATCAGGAGGGTAAAGAGAACACTGAGGTCCGATACCAACCAGTAGGTCTGGATAACCACGAGAGTCAGCGTCAGTAGACTTGCTCCTACGAATCCGATCGTCGTCGCCTGAAGCCATGTCGGAACCTGCTGCCAGTACCCCTGAACCGTCTCGCGGTTCGGACGGTAAACGAAGTACCACGTCCCAACGAGTACGCCGAGAACGAACGTAGTTATGATGAGGACGTACTGTGGGGCGATTTTCCAGAAAAGGTCCCCTGAGAACACTCCACGAATTCGAACTGCAGGAACGTAACGGAAGAGACCGAAGAGATAGCTTGCTCCCCAAGCGAGGAACGAAACCAGTAGACCAGTCAGAAGGATCGGGAGAACTGACCCGAGACGGTTACGGATGCGGCCGGCTTTGCTTCGGGTTTTGGAGACCAGGCGAATCATTCTTTCACCGATGTACTGAATCGATACGCCGAGATTCACTTTTGTTTCTAAAACTTATGTTCTGGATCGATGTATTCACTGAAGATCCCCCATAGTATTCCTTCGAATCGCACATATACTTAGTACATTAAAACGCCCCTAAAGATATAAAGATGATGATCTTCATTCTCCAGTTATATTCACAATCTATAATGACACGAGGTGGTGGTGTTTAGTTAAGCGTGAAAAGTGAGGCGTGCTGATTTCCAGCTGGTTCATGGCAGAAATCGCACGCCTCAGCGGTAGTAGCGGCTGGATTGATTTGGATTTTGTGGAGCGTGAGCGGACACCGCGTCAACTGATGGAGTTGGGTATTCGACTCCATCTGTCCGGATTATCGCTTTCGAATACCGTTCGAGAATTAGAGAAGTTCGGTGTCCAGCGTTCACGGAAGGCCGTTCACGATTGGATCCACAAGTGTGATCTACAGCCCGCCACTGATGCGTCACCGAATCACGTTGCGCTCGACGAGACGGTGATTCGAATCGACAATCAACAGTACTGGCTGTATGCTGCTGTCGCTCCCAAATCGAACGAGTTGCTCCATATACGGCTGTTCTCGACAACTACGACCGCTCTTACAGAGCTATTTTTACAGGAACTGACCGAGAAACACGACGTCGAGAACGCCGTGTTTCTCGTCGATGGAGCAAAACATCTCCAGACTGCACTCCGTCGATCTGGGCTCCGATTTCGATACGAAAAACATGGAAATCGGAACGCTGCTGAACGTGTCTTTCGCGAGATAAAGCGTCGTACCTCTTCGTTCTCAAACTGTTTCAGTCACGCAAAACCGTCAACAGCTGAATCCTGGCTCCAAGCCTTCGCAGTCTGGCACAATGCTACAAACTAAACACGACCGTTACTTGACACCTAAAATATTTGGAGCGCTGACTGATCGCGGGGGAGCGGATAGCAACCTTTTCGACCGTCGCGGGGCCACTCCCGCCATGAACTTCTTCGACCGCCTGCACGACCGCATCCGAACGGTCGACAGCGTCGTCTCGGTCGGGCT
Organism: Natrinema sp. H-ect1; assembly: GCF_041821105.1. Taxonomy (NCBI): domain Archaea; kingdom Methanobacteriati; phylum Methanobacteriota; class Halobacteria; order Halobacteriales; family Natrialbaceae; genus Natrinema; species Natrinema sp. H-ect1. The sequence continues at coordinate 644,736 of NZ_JBGUBA010000002.1, forward strand.
CGATCCCGACCCGTCGCGGCTCCCCGACCACCTGCAGGACCGCGACCTCCCCCGGTGGGCGTTCAACCGCCGCATCATCGACGCGACGCACGAACACGCCGCCGCGTTCAAGCCCAACGCGGCCTTCTACGAGGATCCGGACGGCTGGGCCGCCTTGGAGGAAACCATCGCTTACGCCCACGGCAAGGACGTGCCGATCCTGTTGGACGCCAAGCGAGCCGACATCGGCAACACGACCCGCCAGTACGCGCAACTGCTCGAGAAGGTGGACGCGATCACCGTCAACCCCTACATGGGCCGGGACTCGCTGCAGCCGTTCCTCTCGAACGAGGAGGCCGGCGTCTTCGTCCTCTGTCGGACCTCCAACCCGGGCGGGGCCGACATTCAGGACCTCGAACTCGAGACGGGCGAACCCGTCTACGAGCGGGTCGCCGCACTGGCCGATCTCTGGAACGAGAACGACAACGTCGGGCTCGTCGTCGGCGCGACCAAGCCCGAGGAACTCGAGGACCTGCGCGAGCAGGTACCCGACCTGCCCTTCCTCGTCCCCGGCATCGGCGCACAGGGCGGCGACGCCGAGGCGGCCGTCGAGTACGGGCTGGCCGGCGGCGTCGGGCTGGTGAATTCCTCGCGGGGGATCATCTTTGCCGGCGAGGACGACGGCGAGGACTTCGCGAAGGCCAGCGGGCAGGCCGCCAAGCGACTCAAGAAGCGGCTCAATCAGTACCGAGAATAACGCGCAGTTGGCCGTTTCACGCTCGAGAATCAGTTCGTCAGCGCCGGTCAGGTCATCTCATCCATCTCGTCGAGGAATGCTTGGAAGTCGTCCGCCCCGGCCTGCTCCGCGATACTCCGGAGCGTTCCGACCGCGAGTTCGTCGTGCAGCGGAACGGTGACGTAGCGCGTCTCACCCGTCTCGGGGTGGACGTATTTCAGTTTGACGTGGCTCCCCGTCTGATCGACGCGGCGGAACCCCCAGTTCCCGAGAGCGCGAACGATATCGCGTCCGGAATACGTCCCGCGTGTCACTGCGCCGTCGTACTCGTGACCGCCACAAAAAGCCACCCGTTACGGACGGGCGATCGGTTAAAACCAGGGAGCAGTCGACGGCTCCGTCGGTTCGTCGTCGCTGTCCGGATCGGGTCGCTCGTGAAGCGCAAGTGCCTCGGCAAGGTTCTCGAGGGCTTCGGACTTCGTTTCGCCCTGACTGGCGATCCCGCTGGCTTCGTCCGTCGCGACGTACCACTGTCCCTCCTTGGTGACGGTAACGGTATCGTCGGTCGACTCGCCGCGGGATTGCGCACCCATACCTATTCACAGGACTAGCCGCGTGAAATGCTTTCCGACACCGGTACCCTCGCCGCGGCACAACCGATCGATTCTCGATCGTAGAGCGGGAATCTGTTCTCCGCTATCGTCGATCTAGTATGGGATGGCCGTCAGCAGCTACTGTCGTCCGCTCGACGATCGGACTCGACCACCCGCCCCGCGATCCGCCCGTCGACGACCCGACCGACGACCTCGACCGTCACCAGCTCCGTCGGTGGTCGTTCTGCAAGCCGATCCAGTCCCTCGACGACGGCGATGTCCATCGGACTCGAGTCGTTCGGGTGGGCGGCGACGAGGACGCCGTCGCGCTCCTCGAGGCGCAGGCGATACCGCCGGCCGACGCCGACCGCCTCGCCCAGCAGGTCGCGGATCGAGGTCACGCTCAGAACCGGTTGATCTCCACGTCGTCGTTGCCCGGCCCCGGCTGGGCCTGCGACGCGCAGTCGGCACACAGCTCCATGCTCTCATCGAAGTGAACCTCGCAGGCCAGTGTCCCGCAGTTTGAACACCGCTCCTGTGCGGGCCGGGACTCACAGATCTGACAGAGGCCGCTAACGCTCATAGCGAGGGTACGCGCTCGAGGGGCTTGAAACCGGGCCCGGCACGCTCGACTGGCAGACGTCGGCCGTCCCGAATCGGGCGGCCTACTGTGCTATACTGTCTCAAACCACGAGAAGGCTTTTGCCGTGTGCCTGCCTACCAGTGGACATGAGCCGTGACCGGGCCCTCCTCGAGCGGGCCCTGGACCGTGGCGAACAGGACGGTGGCAACGTCGAGTTCAAAGAGCGATTGTCACGGGACGTCCACCTCGAGGGTGGGCGGCGGGAGAGTCTGGCCGCGCAACTGCGACATCGGCTCCTCTCGGGCGACGGCGAGGCGACCTACGTCGTCGGCGTCACCGACGACGGCGGCCTCGCCGGTATCGATCCCGACACCTTCTCCGAGACGATGGACGTCCTCTCCTTGCTGGCCGAGGAGGCCGACGCACACATCGAGGACGTCCAGACGTGGGGCATTAATGACGGACTCGTCGGCGTCGCACAGGTCCGGGAGGGCGGCGTCCTCGAGACCGACGACGAACACGTCGTCGTCGGGACCGCCGGCCACGTCGACCACGGGAAGAGTACGCTCGTCGGGTCGCTGGTCACGGGCAAAGCCGACGACGGGGACGGCGCGACGCGGGCCTTCCTCGACGTCCAGCCCCACGAGGTCGAGCGGGGCCTCTCCGCCGATCTGTCCTACGCCGTCTACGGCTTCGACGATGAGGGGCCGGTCCGGGTCCGGAATCCGAATCGCAAGGCCGACCGCGCGGACGTCGTCCAGAACGCCGACCGGCTCGTTTCCTTCGTCGACACGGTCGGCCACGAGCCGTGGCTCCGGACGACCATCCGCGGACTCGTCGGCCAGAAACTCGACTACGGCCTGCTGGTCGTCGCCGCCGACGACGGCCCCACCCGCACCACGCGGGAACACCTCGGCGTCCTGCTCGCGACCGACCTCCCGACGATCGTCGCGATCACGAAGACCGACACTGTCGACCAGCAACGCGTCGACGAGGTCGAACGCGAGGTCGAGCGGCTCCTCCGGGAGGTCGACAAGTCGCCGCTTCGCGTCTCCCGTCACGGCGTCGACGCCGCCGTCGACGAGATCAGCGAGCGTGTCGTTCCGATCGTCGAGACCAGCGCGATCACCATGGACGGGCTCGAGACGCTGGATGAGTTGTTCGACCGACTCCCCAAGACGTCCCAGGACACCGGCGAGTTCCGGATGTACGTCGACCGCAGCTACTCGGTTACGGGGGTCGGCGCGGTCGCCTCCGGCACCGTCATGGCCGGCGAAGTCGAGGCCGGCGACGAACTCCTGATCGGGCCGATGGCCGATGGCCGCTTTCAGGAAGTCGAGGTCCGATCGATCGAGATGCACTACCACCGGGTCGACAAAGCGCAGGCCGGCCGGATCGTCGGCATCGCCTTGAAGGGGATCAAAGAGAGCGCCATCGAGCGCGGCATGGTCTTGCTGCCCCGCGAGGCCGACCCCGACCCCGTCCGGGAGTTCGAGGCCGAGGTCATGGTGCTGAACCACCCCACCCGGATCGGTGAGGGGTACGAACCCGTCGTCCACCTCGAGACGATCGGCGAGGCCGCGGCCTTCTATCCGGAGAACGGCCGGCTGCTGCCGGGCGATTCGGGGACGACCACTGTCCGGTTCAAGTTCCGCCCGTACCTCGTCGAGGAGGGCCAGAAGTTCGTCTTCCGTGAGGGTCGCAGCAAGGGCGTCGGGACGGTAACCGACGTCACCCCAATGGAGTGACCGGGCGTTCGGGTTTCGTTCGCTCCCTCGAGCGGCCGAATGACCGGGCTTAGATCGATCGGCGTTTGGATCGGGCAGGTTTTGCGCCCGTTCGTCCGCAAAACGTATTAATTAGACGCAGCTAAACCACGCCGTGACTGGTGTCGTCGTCGAGCGTCCGCAGTGGTTGGGACTCGTATGACCGGCTGGCTCGAGATCCTCGTCGCCGCGTTCGTCCTGCAGCTGTCGGTTCTTCCCGGCGAGAAGGTCCAGTTCATCATCGCGGGGCTGGCGACCAGATACGATCCCCGAATCGTCGTCGCCGCCGCAGCGACGGCCTTCGCCGGCTGGACGGCCATAGAGATCGTCTTCGGCGCGGCGATCCAGGGCGTGGTGCCCGCCGTCTACCTCGAGGCGATCACGGCGGGACTGTTCCTCGTCTTCGCGGCGTTGCTCGTCCGGTCAGCACCCGGCACGAGTCGGCGACCGGTGGCGGCAAACGGCGGCGCGGCGACGACCGACGCGGTCGACGTCTCGCTGCTCGGCTACGACGTGCCGCCGTACCTCCGGGGGTTCGTCCCGATTTTCGCCCTGATGGCCGTCGGGGAATTCGGGGACAAGACCCAACTCGTCACGATCGGACTGGCGCTCGAGTACGGGGCCCGGCCCGCGATCTGGGCCGGCGAGATGCTCGCGATCGTCCCCGTGAGCGCGGTCAACGCGTACTTCTTTCACCGGTTCTCCCACCGCTTCGACGCCAGGCTGGCCCACTTCGCCGGTGCGGGACTGTTCCTCTTCTTCGGGCTCGACACGCTGTTACAGCTCCTGACGGGGTTCTCAGTCTGGGAGACGATCGTCGAGGGAATCTCGACGGTCATCCTCGGGCTCGGCTGACCGCTCCGGGACGAGACGATCGCCGTCGGCTCCGGAAACGCGACGGTCCTCTCGACCGAACGAAACCAAAGTTGGTATGACCGCCTCGGTTCCTCCGTTAGAGCAAGATGGTACAGACGAGCGTTATCGGTTGTGGCAATATGGGGAGTGCCCTGATAAAGGGCCTCCATCGATCGGGGAATCACACGGTGACCGCGTGTGACCTCGATCCCGACGCACTCGAGTCGGTCGCCGACTACGTCGATCACACGACTTCGGAGGTCTCCGAAGCGGTGACCGACGCCGACGTCGTCGTCGTTGCCGTGAAGCCGGACATCGTGGGCGCGGTGCTTTCGGATCTCGATCTCTCGCCGGACCAGACGCTGCTCTCTATCGCCGCGGGCGTCCCGACCGACTACGTCGAGGCCCGGACCGACGCGAACGTCGTCCGGATCATGCCGAACCTCGCCGCCGAGACGGGCGATATGGCCGCGGCCGTCACCGGTGACGACATCCCCGGCGAGGTGCGGCAGCTGCTCGACGACGTCGGCGAGTTCGCCGAAATCGACGAGGGACAGATGGACATCGCGACCGCCGTCAACGGGAGCGGCCCCGCGTTCGTCTTCTATCTCATTCAGGCCATGGCCGAGGCCGGCGTCGAGGGCGGCCTCGAGGAGTCGGACGCGGAGACGCTGGCCGCCCAGACGTTCAAGGGCGCGGCCGAGACCGTCCTCCGGTCGGACCGCAGCACCGAGGAACTGATCGACGCCGTCTGCTCACCCAACGGGACGACCATCGAGGGCATGGAGGTCCTGTGGGACAGCGACGCCGACGCGGACGTCACCGCGGCGGTCCGGGCGGCCGAAGAACGATCCGCGGAACTGGCCGCCGAGTTCGGCGATGAGAACGATGCGTGAGGAACTCGAGGAGTCGGGCGTCGAGGAAGCACGACGGCTGGCGGCCGACGCCGACCGGGTGATCGTCAAGGCCGGGACCAACTCCCTGACCGACGAGGACTCGAATCTCGACGACGAGAAACTCGACAAGCTCGTCGACGACCTCGAGGACCTCCTGAAGCGGGACAAAGAAGTCATTCTCGTCTCCTCGGGCTCGATCGGGGCCGGGACGGGGCGAATCGAACAGTCGAGCGGCACCGTCGAGGAGTCCCAGGCCCTCTCGACCGTCGGCCAGAGCCTCCTCATGCACCGCTACACGGAGAGCTTCGACCGCTACGGCCGAAAGGTCGCACAACTGCTCTTGACCCAGCACGACCTCGAGAACCCCGAACGCTTCACGAACCTGCGGAATACGATCGAGACGCTGCTCGATTGGGGCGTCGTCCCGATCATCAACGAGAACGACGCCGTCGCGACCGAGGAGATCCGAATCGGCGACAACGACATGCTCTCGGCGGCGACGACGATGGGCGTCGACGCCGATCTGTTAGTGACGCTGACCGACGTCGGCGGCGTCTACACCGGCAACCCGAAGGAAGACGACGACGCCGAGCGCATCGACGCCGTCGGCACCAACTACGACGACGTTCAAGGGATCATCAGCGAGACCACGTCCGACGGCTTCGGCGGCATCAAGACCAAGGTCGAGGGGGCACGCGACGTCAGCGAACACGGCGTCCCGGCGGTCATCGCGAAGTCGACCGCGCCCGACGTCCTCGAGAAGATCGCTACTGCCAAGCCCGTGGGTACCATATTCGTTCCCATCAACGGTGTGAGCGATGACTGAAACCGACATCGAAGCCGACGTCGCGGAGGCACAGGGCGCGGCCCTCGAGCTGGCGAAACTGTCCGACGAGGAGCGGAAGACAACGCTGTACGAGATCGCCGACGCCATCGAGGCCCGAACCGACGAAATCCTCGCCGAAAACGAGAAAGACGTCGAAGAGGGCGAGCGGCTGCTCGAGGAAGGCGAGTACACGCAGGCGCTGGTCGACCGACTGAAGCTCTCGGAGTCGAAAATCGAGAGCATCGCCGACATGGTCCGCAGCGTCGCCGAGCAGGACGACCCCCTCGGGAGGACCCTCTCGGCGCGGGAACTCGACGACGACCTCGAGCTGTACAAGGTCGCAGTCCCGATCGGCGTCGTCGGCACCGTCTTCGAGTCCCGGCCCGACGCGCTCGTCCAGATCGCGTCACTGGCCCTGAAATCGGGCAACGCCGTGATCCTCAAGGGCGGCAGCGAGGCGCTGCACTCCAACCGGATCCTCTTCGAGACCATCGAGGAGGCCGCGGCCGACGCCGGGATCCCCGACGGCTGGGCCCAGCACATCGAGGCCCGCGAGGACGTCGATCGGCTCCTCGAGATGGACGATTCGATCGACCTCCTGATGCCACGGGGCAGTTCCGCGTTCGTCAGCTACATCCAGGACAACACGAGCATTCCCGTGCTGGGCCACACGGAGGGGATCTGTCACGTCTACGTCGACGACGCGGCCGACCTCTCGATGGCCGAAGACATCGCCTACGACGCCAAGGTCCAGTACCCCGCCGTCTGTAACGCCGTCGAGACCCTGCTGGTCCACGAAGACGTCGCCGCGGAGTTCCTGCCGGCGATCGCCGACCGCTACGAAACCGCCGACGTCGAGATCCGCGGCGACGAGCGGACCCGCGAGATCGTCGACGTCGCGGCCGCGACCGAAGACGACTGGAACACCGAGTACGGCGACCTGATCGTCTCGATCAGGGTCGTCGACTCGCTCGAGGCCGCGATCGACCACATCACGACCCACGGTTCGAAACACACCGAGTCGATCGTCACCGAGGACGACGAGCGCGCGCGGACGTTCATGCGCAGCATCGACTCGGCGAGTGTCTTCCACAACGCCTCGACCCGCTTCGCCGACGGCTACCGATTCGGTCTCGGTGCCGAGGTCGGCATCAGCACCGGTAAGATCCACGCCCGCGGTCCCGTCGGGCTCGAGGGCCTGACCACCTACAAGTACCACCTCGAGGGCGACGGCCAGCTCGTCGCCACCTACGCCGGCGAGGACGCAAAGCCGTACACCCACACGGAACTCGACGCCGACTGGTCGCCCGGCCGGCTCTCGGACGAGTAACGCCTCGGGAGACCTTTTTACTCGCGCGTGAGCGCGACCCGATAGCCGTCGTCCACTCGCTCGGCGAGCCCCAGCAGTACCGCCCACTCGAGGAGCCGCTCGGTCCGCTCCGGATCGACTCGAGGGCGGCCGGACCGCCGCCGATCGGCGCTCGAGCCATCCTCGCGGAGCCGTTCGACGACCTCGGCGACGGTCAGCGGCTCGTCGGCGTCCCGTCGAGCCTGCGAGTCGGGGCTCGTGGGACCGTGTTCCACGGCGTCCTGCCGAGCTTGCGAGTCAGGGCTCGTGGAACCGCGTTCCACGGCGTCCTCGAGCGCGGCACAGACTGCGTCGGCGCCGTCGACGCGTGCCCGGAACGCCCGGCCGAGCCGCTCGCGCTCGAGTACCGCCGGCTCGGCCGCGTCCCCGCTCGAACCCGTCTCACGGCGGCGAAAACTCCCCGACTCTTCGACCGCGAGTTCGAGCGCACGCAGGAAGGTGAGCCACGTCGCGGCTTCCTCGCGGTCCTCGAGGGGCGTCTCCTCGACGAGGTGGGCACAGCAGTCGTCGACGTCGTCGACCGCCGCGGGGAGGGCGCGGTAGACAGTTTCGAGGGTCTCGAAGTCGGCGAGCGGCTCGGGGACCGGCTTGAACCGCACGGCTACAGGTCGAAGGAGTCGACGAGCAGGTCCTCGTCGGTCTCGCCGTGGACGTAGGTGGGCCCGCCGATCACGTCGATCGTCACCGTCGCGGGCGCGAAGAGATCCGACGGCACCTCTTCGAAGTCCCAGTCGAGGTCGTCGAAGACCTCGCCGAAGGGACGGCCGTGGTCCTCGGCGGCCGTCGAAGGGATCGAGTCGAAGACGTCGGCGTCCTCGCGGACGGTGAGGTGGGCGCGGCCGCCGTAGGCGATGGCGTCGTTCGTGCGCGCGATGGCCGTGCGCTCGTCGCCCGCGACGGGCGCGACGGGCGCGCGCCCGGTCGCGGAGACGATATCAAGCGGGTCGTAGCCCAGTTCCGAGAGCCGGAAGGTCGCCAGTTCGGCCGCGCGGGCGGCGTTGGTGATCGAGCCGACGAGGCTCGCGGTCGGGTAGGCAAGCAGGAAGACGCTGCTCGTCTCGACCTCCGCGAGGTCGGCGACCTGCTCGGCCGCGGCCGCGGTCGGCTCCTGTTCGGTCTCGAGGGCCAGTGCCGTCAGATCGAAGGCGTCGGTGTAGCCGATCCGGCGGAACTCCTCCTCGCGGGCGACCAGCGCCCGGGCCGGACCGCTGCCCAGCCCCTCGAAGTCCTCGGTCGTCAGCTCCCAGCCGGCCTTCTGCGAGCAGAGCAGCGCGAGCGCCGGCTGGTCGGTCGAGAGTTCGACGTAGGGGATCGACGCATCGCCGAGTTCGCCCAGTTCGTAGCTCGGCGTCGCCATCCCGGCGGTCTGGATCTCGGTCAGCAGGAGGCCGGCCTCGATGCCGCCGTCGAATTCCAGGCCGAAGTCCAGGACGGTCGATTCGTTCTCGAGGTCGTAGCCTCCGATGTTCAACTCCTCGGCGTAGTCGAGGGCCTCGTCGACCAGTTCGATCGCCATGCGATTGAGACTTTCCATGGGGCGGGATTCAGCCTCCGGGGTAAAACCGTTTGTCCGTTCGTGTCCGACCAGTGGCTGACGGCTGTCAGATCGGTGCCGGGTGTTCCGCCTCGAGAACCTACCGTCGACCGGGTCGTCGATCGCTCACTCCTCCCGGCTTCGGGCCGGTCGGCCGAGGTGGTCCTCGACGACCGTGACCTTCTCCGCGGCGTCGACCTCACGAGTGCGCTTGTCGTCGATCTTCAGGACGGTACTCACGCGGTCGGCGTCGACCGCGTCGTGAGCCGCCTGCGCGGCCGCGAAGAGTTCGTCGGTACTCTCGGCCTCGATCACCGTCCCCATCGGATTCGTCTCGTAGCTCACGTCGAAGTCCTCGAGGGCGTCGACCGCCTTCGCGACCTCGCCGGCCATGCTGTCCTCGATCACCGGTGCGACGCTCAAGAGCGCGACTACCGTCATGGGCGGCGGTGATGATCGGGAGTACCCTAAAGCCGTGCCATGCGGCCGGCTTCGCCGCTGATCGCCCGCTCGAGCGTCGATTCGATCGCGGACGCTCGTCGGTTCGGCCGGTCGCGGCGCTGGGGAGTGAGCGTCGCCGGAAAAACGATCAGGACGGGACGTGTGACCTCAGTTCGTCGTCGGGGTTCGGGGCGTCTCCGCAGGTGGGTAGATGATGACGTCGCCGTTCGCGTAGACGTACACCTCGTGTTCGAGGGCAGTGAAGGCGATGTGGCCGCCGGTACGTTCGGTGCCGTCGGCCTTCTTGCCGAAGATTCGATCGAGCGCGTCCGGGTCGACGCTGTCGTAGAGGGAGAACTCCCCCTGGGAGACGTCGGTCTCCGCGATCGACGCGAGCGCGTGGACGATCGTCGTCGTGATCGTCGCGGTACCGTCGGGATCGTGGTGGAAGACGTACCGGTCGTTGGGCTGGTCGTACTGGAGATCGTCCGTTCCCGCTGCGGGTGAGATTTCTGTCTGCATTGCTATATCTGATCGTTCAATCGTGTATTAGACTGTAGTTACTCATAGTATAAAAGCCACTCGCAGGCGACAATAGTACTCATACGTGAAATACGTCCGCGGATTAGTAATTGAATGAAAACACGCTGGCATCCGTCTATCACGGTCGTTCACGACCGCTCGAGCGGGGGTAAGCACCGGTTCCCGTCCGCTGTCTCGGGGCAAATTCGAACTTTGCCCGCGAAAGCGCCGGTTAGGCTCGTCGATCTCCGCCGGTGGACTGGCGTCGAACGCCGATCGCGATCGTCTCGCTCGAGCGCGGCGATCCGTCCGCGCGTTCGCGACGCCTGCCGGCCATCGGCTCCCGACCCGTCGCCGGTACGATGCCCATCAATATCCCTGCCCGCTTGCCACGTCCGTCCGCGTCCTTATCCACACGGGCGTCCAATCGATCCCATGGCTTCCGACGCAACCGAGCGCCGTTCGGAACTCGAGACGCTCATCGACGACCTCCCTGCGGCCGTCGACGACGCGGCGGTCACGCGAATGCGCGTCGTCGCACACGCCCTCGACGAGGGGGTGCCGGTCCCGGGTACGGACTTCAGGATCGGTCTCGACCCGATCGTCGGCATCCTCCCGGGCGCGGGCGACACCGTCGCGGGGGCCGTCTCGCTGTATCTCGTCGCCGAGGCCGCGCGGCTCGGCGTCTCGCTATCGACGCTGGTGCGCATGATCGCGAACGTCGGCGTCGACACCGTCATCGGCTCCGTTCCCGTCCTCGGCGTCGCCTTCGACGCCGTCTGGAAGGCCAACAAATGGAACCTGAAACTGGCCCTGCAGGACCTCGCCGCCGAGGGCGGTGAGACTGACACCGGGCCCGACGTCGTGACGATCGACTAGCTGGCCGCCGCCGAAGCCGTCGCCCACGAACGGTCGCTACGACTCTCCGTGTGCCGATCCGTCGGAGCCGCGCCGACTCGAGGAGGTGTTCCGAACTCACCGCACCCGCGCGATCGCGTATCGCGGCCGCTCGAGGCGTCGGCTTCGGAGAAGTGCGCTGGCCGGAGTTCGAACGACACGGAGACGGTCCCGCTCGCTCGAGGACTGAGACACCTCTCGTTAAGATTCAGGACGATATCCGTCACTAACGGAGTTGAGTACGACAGAAATGCGCTGGCTGGGATTTGAACCACGCTCGAGAACCTGCTCGCTCTGCTCGCAGAACCTCGGTCTGATTCAAACCCAGAACGATTTTCGCTGAACAGACGACTCGCTTCGCTCGTCGTCGTTGGTGTTCAGCGAAAATGCGCTGGCTGGGATTTGAACCCAGGTTGTGACCATGGCAAGGTCACGTGATACCACTACACTACCAGCGCCCGCAGCGCCTCGCTGCACTCATACCTACTGTCGGATGGATGTATAAGGGTTGCGAATCGAACCCGCATCGCCATGCTGCAGCATGGCGATTCTCGAGTTATCGGGCCGACAGTTCCGCCCCAAAGGCGGCAACATGGGCCGGGTCGGACGTCGGTCGATCGTGACTAGTCGTCACACGCGAGTGTGTGTCCGTTCGGCACGAATTCGTCGGTGTGAGCCGTTGACAGCCGGGATCGAATCCGCTATTCTTTTAAGACCCTCTCCGCAATACATCGCTACAGTCTAGTGACGCGGCGCCGAAGCGTTTCGGCATGACCGTCAGCATACTCGTGCCGTCGTCGCTCAGCCGGGAAGCCGAGGACAAACGCGAGGCTACTCGCAAACTCGGATACGTCGCCCGCGCGGCGACGGTCTTCCGGGCCGACCGCCTGCTCGTCTATCCCGACCGGGACGGCGAGACGGGGCGGTTCGACGGCGGGTTCGTGGAAACCGTCTTGCGGTACGCCGCGACGCCCCCCTACCTCCGCAACGAGGCGTGGGGGATGCGGGACGAACTGGAGTATGCGGGCGTCTTGCCACCGCTCCGCGCGGTGTCACAGACCGGCTCCGAATCGAACGGTTCGGGGTCGTCAAGACAAGGGATCGTGACCGAGGTCGGACCTGAAGGGCGCGTCCGGGTCAATTGCGGACTGCAACACCCGATCTCCCTCAACGTACCGCCGAAAATGGCGGTCGAGGAGGGGGAGCGCGTGACCGTCAGGATCTCTTCGCGACGACCGGTCCGGGCGAAACTCGAAGACGTTCCCCTTCCGGGGCTCGCCGTCGAGCGGACGGACCTTTCGACAGCACTCGGCCGTGAGGACGCCGGCGTCCGTATCGCCGCCTCCCGATTCGGTGAAGAACTCACCGTCGGGCGGCTCGAGACGCTGGCCGGACGTATCGAGGGCGATGGGATGACCGTCGCGTTCGGTGCGCCCGAACGAGGGCTGCCGGATATCCTCGAAATCGAGGCATCCGCCGTCGGGGCCCCGAAGGACGCGGCCGCCGGCGAGGATGACGGAGTCGAACCCACAGCCGATCCGGGGTTCGACCTCTGGCTAAACACGGTTCCGGATCAGGGAAGCGAGGTCGTGCGAACGGAGGAGGCTCTGTTCGCTACCCTCGCGTCCCTCTCACTGCGAGAGTGAAAGCATGCCACAAGCAAATACACCACGCAAAGGCTCACTCGGGTTCGGCCCACGAAAGCGTGCGACCAGCGAGGTCCCGCGTTTCAATTCGTGGCCGGACACTGACGGACAGCCGACGCTGCAGGGCTTCGCGGGCTACAAGGCCGGCATGACCCACGTCGTCATGGTCGACGATAAAGCGAACTCGCCGACCGAAGGGATGGAAGAGACCGTCCCCGTGACGATCGTGGAGACGCCGCCGATGCGCGCGGTCGCGCTGCGAGCGTACGAAGACACACCGTACGGGAAGAAGCCGATTACCGAGGTCTGGACCGACGAGTTCGTTCCGGAACTCGATCGGGTTCTCGACATTCCCGGTGACGATTACGACGTCGACGCCGCCGAAGACGAGCTTCGGGGCCTCCTTTCGGAGGGACGCGTCGACGACGTCCGCGTCATCACGCATACGGTGCCCACCGAGATTCCCTCGGTACCGAAGAAGAAACCCGACGTGATGGAAACGCGCGTCGGCGGCGGCTCCGTCGAGGAGCGCGTCGACTTCGCCCTCGAGACCGTCGCCGACGGCGGCGAACACGTCATGAACGACGTGTTCCGCGCCGGCGAGTACGTCGACGCGAGCGGCGTCACGAAAGGGAAAGGGACCCAGGGTCCCGTCAAGCGATGGGGCGTCCAGAAACGCAAGGGCAAACACGCCCGGCAGGGCTGGCGTCGCCGCATCGGCAACCTCGGCCCCTGGAACCCCTCCCGCGTCCGCTCGACGGTCCCCCAGCAGGGCCAGACCGGCTACCACCAGCGGACGGAACTGAACAAGCGCCTCGTCGACATCGGCGAGGGCGCTGACGCGACGGTCGACGGCGGCTTCGTCAACTACGGCGAGGTCGACGGCCCGCACGCGTTGATCAAGGGCTCGCTCCCCGGGCCACAGCAGCGTCTCGTACGCTTCCGCCCGGCGATCCGACCCGGAGACCAGCCGCGCCTCGATCCCGAGGTCCGGTACGTCTCCACCGCATCCAACCAGGGATAACACATGGACGCAACAGTACGAAACCTGGACGGCTCGGACGCGGACACGATCGAGCTCCCGGCGGTCTTCGAGACCCAGTACCGCCCGGACCTGATCGCTCGTGCCGTTCGCGCCGCGCAGGCAAACCGAAAACAGGACTACGGTTCCGACGAGTTCGCCGGCCTCCGAACGCCGGCCGAATCGTTCGGTAGCGGCCGCGGGATGGCCCACGTCCCACGACAGGAGGGTCGCGCTCGCCGCGTTCCCCAGGCCGTCAAGGGACGCAAGGCCCACCCGCCGAAAGCCGAGAAGGACCAGTCCGAATCGATCAACACGAAAGCAAAGAAACTGGCCGTCCGCAGCGCCATCGCTGCGACGACCGACGCCGAACTCGTCGCCGAGCGCGGCCACGAGTTCGACGAAGACGCCGAGATCCCCGTCGTCGTCGACGACGAGTTCGAGGACCTCCAGAAGACCCGCGAGGTCGTCGACTTCCTCGAGGCAGCCGGCCTCGCGGACGACATCGAACGCGCCGACGAGGGACGCAGCGTCCGCTCCGGCCAGGGGAAAGCCCGTGGCCGCAAGTACAAGACGCCGACGTCGATCCTCTTCGTCACCGCCAGCGAGACCGGCCCGTCCCGAGCGGCCCGGAACCTCGCCGGTGCCGACGTGACGACGGCCGCCGAGGTCAACGCGGAGGATCTCGCACCCGGCGCCCAGCCCGGACGGCTCACCGTCTGGACCGAAAGCGCGCTCGAGGAGGTGGCCGAGCGATGAGTTCGGCCATCGAACACCCGCTGGTCACGGAGAAGGCGATGAACGACATGGACTTCGAGAACAAGCTCCAGTTCGTCGTCAATCCGGACGCGACCAAGCCCGAGATTCGGGACGAGGTCGAGGAGCGGTTCGAAATCTCCGTCGAGAACATCAACACGCAGGTAACGATGAACGGCAAAAAGAAGGCGATCGTCCGCCTCTCCGAGGAAGACGACGCTCAGGAAGTCGCTTCGCGAATCGGGGTGTTCTGAACATGGGACGACGCATTCAGGGCCAACGACGCGGCCGCGGGACCTCGACGTTCCGTGCCCCGTCCCACCGATACAAGGCGAAGCTCGACCACAAGAAAGAGGAAGACGACGACATCGTGCGCGGGACGGTCGTGGACATCGAACACGACCCGGCCCGGTCCGCACCGGTCGCCGCCGTCGAGTTCGAAGACGGCGACCAGCGACTGATCCTCGCCCCCGAGGGCGTTTCGGTCGGCGAGGAACTGCAGGTCGGCGTCTCCGCCGAGATCAAGCCCGGCAACACGCTGCCGCTGGCCGAGATCCCGGAGGGCGTTCCGGTCTGTAACGTCGAGTCCAACCCCGGCGACGGCGGCCGATTCGCCCGCGCCTCGGGGACCAACGCCGACCTGATCACCCACGACCGGTCGGCGGCGGTCATTCAGCTTCCCAGCGGCGAGGTCAAGCGCCTTGATCCGCAGTGTCGTGCCACCATCGGCGTCGTCGCCGGTGGCGGCCGCACGGAGAAGCCGATGGTCAAGGCAGGCAACAAGTACCACAAGATGAAGGCCCGGGGCACGAAGTGGCCCCGTGTCCGCGGTGTCGCGATGAACGCCGTCGACCACCCGTTCGGTGGCGGCGGCCGACAGCATCCCGGCCAACCCAAGTCCGTCTCTCGGGACGCCCCGCCGGGACGGAAGGTCGGTGACATCGCATCCCGAAGCACCGGTCGAGGTGGCAACAAATGAGTCAGGAGTACCGAACCGGCCGCGAAGGTGAGTTCACCTACCGCGGTCACACGCTCGAGGAGCTGCAGTCGATGGAGCTCGACGAGGTCGTGGAACTGCTCCCCGCACGACAGCGGCGAAGTATCGAACGCGGTCTCTCCGTCGAAAAGGAGAAACTGCTCGAGGAGGCCCGCGAAGCGGGCGAAGAGGAAACGGCGAACAACCCGATCCGAACGCATCTCCGGGACATGCCGATCCTGCCCGAGTTCGTCGGGCTGACCTTCGAGGTCTACAACGGACAGGCCTTCGAGCGCGTTCGCGTCGAACCCGAAATGATCGGCCACTACCTCGGCGAGTTCCAGCTGACACGGACCTCCGTCGAACACGGTCAGGCCGGCATCGGCGCGACCCGATCGTCGAAGTTCGTCCCACTGAAGTGATTATCGTATGGGAATCAACTACTCAGTCGACGCGGATCCCGACGCCACGGCGAAAGCCATGCTTCGGGAGCGTCATATGAGCCACAAGCACAGCAAGGAGGTCGCACGCGAGATCAAGGGCAAGACCGTCGGCGAGGCCCAAGCGTACCTCCGTGACGTAATCGACGAGAAGCAGTCGGTCCCGTTCAAGTCCCACAACGCCGGCGCGGGGCATCGCTCCGACGTCGACGGCTGGGACGCCGGCAAGTACCCCGAGAAGGTCTCGGGGGAGTTCCTCGACCTGCTCGAGAACGTCGAGGCCAACGCGGACCATCAGGGCTTCGACGGCGAGTCCATGGAGATCGTCCACGTCGCCGCCCACAAGATCGGCGAGTCCGTGGGCCGCAAGCCCCGTGCGATGGGGCGTGCGTCCTCGTGGAACACGCCGGAGGTCGACGTCGAGATCGTCGTCGAAGAACAGGAGACAGACGAGGAGGACGATAGCTAATGGCTGACGAACATCAATTCATCGAGAACGGCCTGCAGCGGTCCCAAATCGACGAGTTCTTCCAGGAAGAACTCGGCCGCGCGGGCTACGGTGGTATGGACGTCGCCAAGACGCCGATGGGAACCCAGATCGTCCTCAAGGCCGAAAAGCCCGGGATGGTCATCGGCAAGGGCGGCGAGAACATCCGGAAGGTCACGACGACCCTCGAGGAGCGGTTCAACCTCGAGGACCCCCAGATCGACGTGCAGGAGGTCGAGGAACCCGACCTGAACGCACGAATCGTCGCGGACCGACTGGCCAACGCACTCGAGCGTGGCTGGTACTTCCGGAAGGCCGGTCACACGACGATCGACCGGATCATGGAAGCCGGCGCGCTCGGTGCCGAGATCGTCCTGTCGGGGAAGGTCACGGGCGCTCGATCGCGCGTCGAGAAGTTCAACCGCGGCTACATCAAGCACAACGGCGAGCCCGCCGAGACGGTCGTCGACCACGGCCAGGGCGTCGCGGTCATGAAACTCGGCACCATCGGTGTCGACGTCAAGATCATCCCGCCGGGTGCGGAGCTGCCCGACGACTTCGAGGTCAGCGAAGACATGGACCCCGAAGAGATCGTCCCCGACGCCGTCGAGGTCAACGAGGAAGGCGGCGTCGAGGAACTCCTCGAGGGCGAACCCGAGGAGGCCGAGGCCGCTGAGGCCGCGGCTGACGCTGCGGACGCCGACGAGGCCGACGCCGAGGCCGACCTCGACGAAGACGTCGTCGAGGAGGTCATCGAGGAAGAGGTCGACGCCGACGAGGAGTTCGACGAGGTCGAAGTCCCCGGCGGCGACGAGGACGTCGAGGAAGACCTCGAGGAACTCGAGGAAGACGTCGAAGCCGAGGCCGAGGAACTCGTCGAGGAGATGGAAGAGGCCGACGACGACGCGGACGAGGGAGGTGACGCCTGATGGCGATCCTCCACGTCGAAGAGATCCGCGACATGACGCCCGCCGAGCGGGCGGAAGAACTCGAGGAACTCGAGACCGAACTGCTGAACCAGAAGTCCGTCCTCGCCGCCGGTGGGGCCCCGGAGAACCCGGGCCGCATCGGCGAGCTGGGTCGCACCATCGCGCGGATCAAGACGATCCAGCGCGAGGAAGGCGACGTAGCGGACGAAGCGACCGACGAATAACCACACACCAATGGCACTAACACCCGAAACGCTGCCGCGACACGAACTCAACGGGCTCCCCGTCCGAGTCGTCGAGAGCGACGACTCCTCGCGGGTGGGCATAGAGGGACGCGTCGTCATCGAGACGACCAAGACCCTCTCCGTAGAGATCCGTGACGGCGGCGAGTCTCGGGTGGTGATGGTGCCGAAATCGGGCTCGACGTTCGAGTTCGCGATCACAGATGACGCCGCCGACCTCACGAAGGGGTCGGGGACTGCGTCCAAACTGGCCGACACTCAACCTGCAGCGGGGGACGATTGCGCCGCCGCTGTAGATAGCGCCGGCGAGGATGTAGCCTACGTTACGGTCGATGGATCGCGCTTGCTCTCACGACCCGCCCGACGCACGGAAACGAATGGTGACTCACCATGGCAATAGGACTAGACGTTGACACCCCTCCGGAACCAGAGAACCCGGAGGAATACGACTACGAGAAGTGTCCGTTCTACGGCGAACTCTCCGTTCGAGGGCAGATCCTCGAGGGGACGGTCGTCTCGACGGACATGGACAAGACCGTAGTCGTCGAGCGAGAGTACGATGTGGCGGTCCCGAAGTACGACCGACACATGAAACGACGCTCGCGCATCCCGGCACACGTACCGGGCGTGCTCGAGCCGCTCTCGGTCGGTGACACGGTCAAGATCGCAGAGACCCGACCACTGTCGAAGACGAAATCGCACGTGGTCGTCGAAGTAACCGAGGAAGCGACCGCCGAGGACCTCGCGGAGCTGACCAGCCAGGCCGAGCCTGAGCCGGCGCTTTCCGACGAGGACCTCGCCGCCGCAGAAGAGGGTGATCAGTGATGGAGGCGATGAAGGCCGACGTCACGCAGGGCCTGAAGAAGGGCTCGCTGGTCACGTGTGCCGACAACACCGGCGCGCGTGAGCTGAAGGTCATCAGCGTCGCGGGCTACCACGGCACCAAGAACCGCCAACCGAAGGCGGGGATCGGTGACAAAGTGACCGTCTCGGTCACCAAGGGTACCCCCGAGATGCGCCGCCAGGTCCTCGAGGCCGTCGTCGTCCGCCAGCGGAAGTCGATCCGCCGGCCCGACGGCACCCGACTGAAGTTCGAGGACAACGCGGCGGTCATCATCGACGAGAACGAAGAGCCCCGTGGTACGGAGATCAAGGGGCCGATCGCCCGCGAAGTCGCGGAACGCTTCGGAGCAATCGCCAGCACGGCGACGATGATCGTATAGATATGACCGAGCAACCACACAAACAGCGAACGCAGACGGAACGCGCGCCGCTGCACAAGCGACAGAAGCAGCTGCACGCGACGCTGTCCGACGACCTCCGCGAGGAGTACGACACCCGTCGAACCCGCGTCAACGCGGGCGACACGGTCGAGGTCATGCGCGGCGACCACGCCGGCGACGAAGGCGAGGTCATCCGCGCGATCCTCGAGGACGGAACGATTCACGTCGAGGACGTGACCGTCGAGACGGCCGACGGCGAGGAAGTGCCGCGGCCGCTGGACCCGTCGAACGTCCGGATCACGGACCTCGACCTCGAGGACGAGCGTCGCGAGGCGCGTCTCGAAGGTGATAGCGAATGACGAAACACCAGAAACGACTATCGGTACCGAAGTCCTGGCCGGTCGAGCGAAAGACCGAGACCTTCACGGTCAAGGCCGACGCCGGTCCCCACGGTGAAGACGGCGTGCCGCTCGTCGTCCTCCTGCGGGACGTCCTCGGCTACGTGGACTCGCGGAAGGAAGCACGGTACGCCCTGAGCGAGGACGCGATCCTCATCAACGGCGACGCGATCAACGACGAACAGCGCCCGATCGGCATGTTCGACATCGTCGCGTTCCCCGGTCGCGGGGAGTACTACCGCGTCTTCCCCGACGAGGGCGGTCGGCTCGCGCTGACCGAGATCGACGAGGAGTCGGCCCAGAGCCGCCTCGGCAAGATCGAGGGCAAACAGCAGGTTCCCGGCGGCGACACGCAGCTCACGCTGCACGACGGGACCAACGTCCTCGTCGACGACGACGAGTACCAGGCAAACGACTCGATCGTCATCGACAACGACGACAAATCGATCGTCGCCCATTTCCCCTACGAGGAGGGGGCGCTCGTGACGGCCGTCCGTGGCAACCACGGTGGCAAGATCGGCGAGGTCGACGCGATCGACGTCACGCCGGGCAGCGGCTCGAACCGCGTCGGCGTCTCGACGGACGACGGCGGCTTCGAGACCGTCGAGGAGTACGTCGTCGTGATCGACGAGAACTTCACGGGTGATGACGAATGAGCGAAGCCGAAGCCGACTTCCACGAGATGCGCGAACCGCGTGTCGAGAAGGTCGTCGTCCACATGGGCGTCGGTCAAGGTGGTCGCGAACTCGGGAAAGCCGAAGACATCATCGAGGAGATCACGGAGCAGGAAAGCGTCCGGACCCAGGCGAAAAAGACCGAACCTGACTTCGGCATTCGCCAGGGCGATCCGATCGGCACGAAGGTCACCCTTCGTGACGACGACGCCTACGAGTTCCTCGAGAAGGCGCTGCCGCTGACGGAACTCTCCCCGGCCCAGTTCGACGACACGGGTAACTTCAGCTTCGGTGTCGAGGAACACACCGACTTCCCGAGCCAGGAGTACGACCCGAACGTCGGGATTTTCGGGCTGGACGTCACCGTCAACCTGGTGCGTCCGGGCTACCGGATCGCCAAGCGCGACAAGGCCACCCGGTCGATCCCGTCGAAGCACCGACTGACCCCCGAGGACGCGCTCGCGTTCATCAGGGCGAACTTCGACGTCAGCGTGGAGGCAGACGATGAGTGAAAGCGAAACAGAAGCGGACGACGACCGCACGGGCGAGCACGCCGCAAAGCGGACGGGACAGATCGAGTCCTGTCAGCGCTGTGGTCGCGAGCAAGGACTCGTCGGCAAGTACGACATCAATCTCTGCCGGCAGTGCTTCCGCGAGATCGCCCGCGAGATGGGATTCAAGAAGTATCGATAACATGACCGGAAACGATCCACTCAGCAACGCGCTCTCGGGACTCGACAACGCCGAGAGTGTGGGTCATCTCACCCACGAGGTAACGCCCGCCTCGAACGAGATCGGCAGCGTACTCGAGGTCTTCTACGACCGCGGGTACATCGACGGCTTCGAGTACGTCGACGACGGCAAAGCCGGTCAGTTCGAGGTCGAACTGAAAGGAGCGATCAACGAGTGCGGCCCTATCAAGCCCCGCTACGCCGTTGGCGCTGAAGACTTCGAGAAGTGGGAGAAGCGCTATCTCCCGGCTCGAGACTTCGGTGCGCTCGTCGTCACGACGAGCAGTGGCATCATGAGCCACTACGAGGCACGCGAGCAGGGTATTGGGGGCCAGGTGATCGCATACGTCTACTAACCATGCGAGTTGAACTGGAAATCCCCGAAAACGTAACCGTCGAGGTCGATCGGTTCGACGTGACCGTCGAAGGTCCGGAAGGTGCCGTTTCGCGGCGCCTCTGGTACCCCGACGTGACCGTCGAGACAGACGACGACCAGGTGGTCATCGAAAGCGGCGTCGAGGACGCGAAGACGAACTCGACCGTCGGCACCTTCGAGAGCCACATCACCAACGCCTTCCACGGCGTGACCGAGGGCTGGGAGTACGAGATGGAGGTCTTCTACTCTCACTTCCCGATGCAGGTCCGCGTGGAGGGCGAGGAGGTCGTCATCGAGAACTTCCTCGGCGAAAAGGCACCGCGACGAACGACTATCCACGGTGAGACGGAGGTTACCGTCGACGACGAGCAGCTCGTCCTGTCCGGCCCCAGCAAGGAAGACGTTGGACAGACGGCGGCCGACATCGAGCAGCTGACGAAGGTCAGCGGCAAGGACACCCGTATCTTCCAGGACGGGGTCTACATCACCAACAAACCCGCCAAGGGAGGTGCCTGATAGATGGCAGACGACGAACCCCAGGAACTCGAGGACATCAGCGGCGTCGGCGCGAGCAAGGCAGACGCACTACGCGACGCCGGCTTCGAGTCCATTCAGGACGTCAAGGAAGCCGATCAGGACGACCTCGCCGAGGCCGACGGCGTCGGCAACGCGCTTGCGGCCCGTATCAAGGCCGACGTCGGTGACCTCGAGGTCACCGAGGAGACCGAGGCCGAGATCGAAGACGAAGGCGCCGAAGAGGAAGAGCCGGACGAAGACGTCGAAACCGAACTGCAGCCCCGCGGGCTGACCGAGAAGACGCCCGATCTCTCCGAGGAGGAGGAGCGACTCCTCAACCGACGGAAAAGCGAGGGCAAGCCGCAGTTCAACCGGCAGGACTACCACAAGAAAAAGCGGACGCCGGAATCCTGGCGTCGACCCCGCGGGACGCTGTCCAAGCAGCGCCGCGGCGTCAAGGGCAAGGGCCCGAAGGTCCAGGCCGGCTACCGCACGCCGACGGAAGTCCGCGGGAAGCACCCGAGCGGCTTCGAGGAAGTCTACGTCGAGAACACGGACGACCTCGAGGGCGTCGACGGCTCCCGCGAAGCGGTCCGGATCGCCTCCTCGGTCGGCGCGCGCAAGCGCGAACGCATCGAGGAGCAAGCAGAGGAGCAGGGCGTCCGCGTCCTGAACCCGACCTACGAGGAAGTCGAGGTGGAAGCAGATGACTGATCTCTCCGCACAGAAGCGACTGGCAGCCGACGTCCTCGACGTCGGCGAAAACCGCGTCTGGCTCGACCCCGACGCCCAGGGCGACATCGCCGAAGCGATCACCCGCGACGAGATCCGCGAACTCGTCGACGAGGGACGCATTCAGGCCGACGAACCCTCGGGCAACTCCCGCGGTCGCGCCCGCGAGCGCAACGCGAAACGCGCCTACGGCCACCAGAAAGGTCAGGGCAAGCGCCGCGGCAAGAAAGGCGCACGCCAGAACGAGAAAGACGAGTGGCAGGACAAGATTCGCGCACAGCGTCGGAAGCTGCGTGAACTCCGCGACAAGGGCGAACTCTCGCCCACGCAGTACCGCGAGCTCTACAAGAAGGCTGGCGGTGGGGAGTTCCGTAGCGTCCGGTACCTGTTGAACTACATCGACGACAACTACGGTGACCAATAATGGCGACAGGACCACGATACAAAGTACCGATGCGGCGTCGCCGTGAGGTCCGGACGGACTACCACCAAAGGTTGCGCCTGCTGAAATCGGGCAAGCCCCGCCTCGTCGCTCGCAAGAGCAACAAGCATACTACGGCGCAGCTGATCACTCCCGGACCTCAGGGAGACGAGACGCTCGCAAGCGCACATTCGAGCGATCTAGAGGAGTACGGTTGGGACGCACCCACGAGCAACATTTCGGCGGCGTATCTGACCGGCCTGCTGGCCGGCCAGCGAGCCGTCGAGGCCGGGATCGAGGAGGCAGTGCTGGACATCGGCCTCAACACCGCGACGCCGGGCAACAAGGTGTTTGCGGTCCAGGAGGGGGCGATCGACGCCGGCCTCGAGATCCCGCACAACGACAGCGTACTGGCGGACTGGTCGCGCACTCGCGGCGAACACATCGCCGAGTACGCCGAGCAGCTAGACGAGCCGCTCTACAGCGGCGAGTTCGACGCGACTGACCTCCCCGAACACTTCGACGAGGTACGAGAGGAGATCCTAGAATGAGTGGAAACAACTACAACGACGGCGGATGGGAACCGGTTACCCGTCTCGGCCGAATGGTTCAGGAGGGCGACATCGAGACGATGGAGGACGCCCTCAACTCGGGCCTCCCGCTGAAGGAGCCCGAACTCGTCGATCAGCTCCTCCCCGGGCTGGAAGACGAAGTACTGGACATCAACATGGTCCAGCGGATGACCGACTCCGGGCGACGCGTGAAGTTCCGCTGTGTCGTCGCCGTCGGCAACCGCGACGGCTTCATCGGCTACGCGGAAGGCCGCGACGACCAGGTCGGTTCCGCCATCCAGAAGGCCATCGGTATCGCGAAGCTGAACATGATCCAGGTCCCCCGCGGTTCGGGTTCCTGGGAGGACCGCTCGGACCGGCCACACTCGCTGACCCGACGGACGACCGGCAAGGCCGGCTCCGTCGAAGTCGAACTCATCCCCGCCCCCGAAGGGCTGGGGCTGGCCGCCAGCGACACCGTCCGTCACGTCCTCGAGCTGGCTGGCATCGAGAACGCCTGGACGAAGAGCCACGGCAACACGCGAACGACGGTCAACCTCGCGAAAGCGACCTACAACGCACTCGAAAACGCCTCCCAGTCGCGGCACCCGCGCCGCCGACCCAACCGTGAGGAAGCCGAGGTGAGCGAGTGATGAAGGCGATCGTTCAGGTTCGCGGCGAAGTGAACCGACAGGACGACGTCCAGGACACGCTGGAGATGCTCAACATCCACAGCGTCAACCACTGCGCGCTCGTCCCCGAGACCGACGCCTACGAGGGGATGATCGCGAAGGTCAACGACTACGTCGCCCACGGCGAACCCGACGCCGACGTCCTCGAGACGCTGCTCGCAAAGCGAGCCGAACCCCTCGAGGGCGACCAGGCAGATGTCGACGAAGCGTGGCTGGCCGACAACACCGAGTACGACGACTTCGGTGAACTGGCCGACGCGCTCCTGGCGGAGGAGACGACCCTTCGTGACGAAGGACTGTCACCGACGCTTCGACTCCACCCACCGCGGGGGGGTCACGAGGGTATCAAGAAGCCGACCATCGAGGGCGGCCAACTCGGAAAGCATACAACGGGGCAGATTAACGACCTGCTAGAATCGATGCGATAACCATGACGAGCAAAAAACGACGCCAGCGCGGATCGCGGACCCACAGCGGCGGTTCCCACAAGAACCGACGCGGTGCGGGCCACCGCGGTGGTCGCGGCCGTGCCGGGCGCAGCAAACACGAGTTCCACAACTACGAACCGAAGGGCAAACACGGTTTCAAGCGTCCCCACGACATCCGCGAAACGGTCGCGGAGATCGACGTCCAGAAGCTAGACGAGGACGCGATCCTCTATGTCGCGGAGGACCTCGCCGAGGAGACCGACGGTGGCTACGCTCTCGACGCTCGCGATATCGTCGAGGACGGCCACGAGGTCGACAAAGTGAAAGTCCTCGGTTCAGGACAGGTTCGCAACGAACTGACCGTCACGGCTGATGCCTTCTCCGACGCGGCGGAAGAGAAGCTCGAGGCCGCTGGCGGCGAGGCCGTCCTCACGGAGCGCGCACAGGAGGACGACGCCGACGACGAACAGGACGAGGACTAACATATGGGATGGAAGGAAGCCGCTGAACCGGTCCTAACGCGGATGCCAGCAGTGCGCCGTCCGGAGGGGCACGTCCCCTTCAAGCGGAAGCTGATGTGGACGGCCGGCATCCTCATGTTGTACTTCTTCCTGACGAACGTCACGCTGCTCGGTCTGCAGTCCGGCGGGGCAAACGACCTCTTCGGCGAGTTCCGCGCGATCCTCGCGGGCTCACAGGGGTCGGTGCTGCAGGTCGGTATCGGCCCGATCGTCACCGCGAGCATCGTCTTACAGTTGCTCGGCGGGGCGAACTTGCTCGGACTCGACACCGACGATCCGCGGGACCAGGTCCTCTATCAGGGGCTCCAGAAGCTGCTGGTGGTCATGATGGTGATCCTGACCGGGCTTCCGATGGTGTTCGCCGGCGGCTTCCTGCCAGCCCAGCAAACGCTGCAGCTCGGCGGCCTCGCTCTCGAGGGAACACAGGTTCAGCTCCTGATGTTCGCCCAGATCCTCGTCGGCGGGATCCTCATCCTCTACATGGACGAGGTCGTCAGCAAATGGGGCGTCGGGAGCGGGATCGGCCTGTTCATCATCGCCGGCGTGAGCCAGCGACTGGTCACCGGGCTCGTCCAGCCCGCACAGGGCGGGTTCCTCTTCGACTGGTACCGCATCCTGACCGGTCAGGTCGACGTCGGATCGCTCGTTTCGGCGAGCGGACTCCAGACGCTGCTGATCGGCGAGGGACAGCTCATCGCACTACTGACGACGCTGCTGATCTTCGGGATCGTCGTCTACGCGGAGTCGGTCCGCGTCGAGATTCCGCTGAGTCACGCTCGCGTCAAAGGCGCTCGCGGTCGCTTCCCCGTGAAGCTCATCTACGCGAGCGTCCTGCCGATGATCCTCGTTCGCGCCGTGCAGGCGAACGTCCAGTTCATGGGCCAGATCCTCAACCGGCAGTGGAGCGGCATGCCCGCCTGGCTCGGCACCTACTCGCAGGGCCAGCCCGACGGCGGGTTCTTCTACTACGTGTCGCCGATCTACTCGCCGCAGGACTGGATGTGGTTCACGGCGAACGTCTCCCAGGAGTGGTGGCAAGTGCTGATCCGCATCGGTATCGACGTCACGTTCATGGTCGTCGGCGGTGCGATCTTCGCCATCTTCTGGGTCGAAACGACCGACATGGGGCCCGAATCGACGGCGAAGCAGATCCAGAACTCCGGGATGCAGATCCCCGGCTTCCGACAGAACGTCGGCGTCATCGAGAAGGTCATGGAGCGGTACATTCCGCAAGTGACCGTCATCGGCGGCGCACTGGTCGGCCTGCTGGCCGTCTGGGCGAACATGCTCGGTACCATCGGTTCCGTCTCCGGGACGGGGCTGCTGCTCGCGGTCTCGATCACGTACAAGCTGTACGAGGAGATCGCCGAGGAACAGCTCATGGAGATGCACCCGATGATGCGCCAGATGTTCGGCAACGAGTAAACCGTTCGCCGTCTCCCGACGACCTGCCTTTCCTCGTTTTCACCGCCCGATAGCGACGCTCTTCTCGAGGCTCGCTGCTTCTCGTACCCGATCCGGACCGAACGAGAGGGTTGAGCCGGGTCGATTCTGCATGTGGTAGCTCTCTCTCGTCGAGACGATCCACCGCGAGCGGTGCATCGCCGAAGCGCCGTCGAGACGGCTTTCTCAGGGAATCAGCAAGCGTCAGTATAAACCGATGACCGACTCGACTGTCTCCGCGACGCAGTTGGAGTCGACTCCCGAGTGGGTGGAGGATTCCGTCGTCAGGCTGCCACGGGATTCGAGCCGAGTGACGGATAATGGGTCCGGGACGATCGAATTCGGCCTCGAGGACGGCCCCAGTAATACAACTCGGCAACGTGAAACCGCGCTCGTTTGCCGTCCGTACCGAACGTTGAGAACGGTTATCCGGCACTCAGTCGGTCATGATTGGACCTGTGTCACCCAGTTCATCTCCCCGTGGAAAACGGTGCTGTCCGGATTCGTGGGGCTCCAGAACCAATCGGTGATGTCGAGTTTGAACGTGGCTGTGACGGTCGAGAGGTCACTCGAGCGACGCTAAAGACGATACGAATCCCACCCGATCGGCGGGAGAAAGGACGTGCCCGATCGTTGCGACGAGACGGCGCGGTTACTGAATCGAGTACCCAGCAGCGAGGGTCAGCAGGACGACCATGAACGCCGCGGTGAGCATCATGTAGGTGATCGAGCGGGGTTCGTCTTTCAGGTGCTGGAAGTAGCCGGCGATCAACGAGACCTTGATGGCCGCCAGAATCATCGTCCCGATTATTGCCATCTCGTAGGTGAAAATATCCGGGAAGTGGAAGAAAACGAACTTCCCCGTAGCCAGCAGTAGCAGTGCCACGTAAATCAGGCTGTACGTCCGAATGCTCGCCATTGGTGGTGAATGTGGGCGACGGATACTTATACCTTCCTCATATGACCCCAACGGAACGTGCCCCCGCGACGTAGCCACCGCTCGCCGTGGGCGGTACCCGGGAACTGGAAACGACACGTAGATGCACGACCAGCCCGAATCGCCGCCAATGAGTGGACGGTCGGCTTTCGTCCGCCGGTTCGGTATCGGCCTCGCGGTCGCGTTCGTCGCGCTGGCTGTGGGTGCCGGCGTCGCCGCCGCCAGCAACGTCGCCGCCGGTCTCACCGGCGGTAGCGACGTCTCCGTGCCGACGTGGCTCTACCTCGCGACCGGCGGCGGCGCGGTCGGTGCCTCGGCGCTTCTGACCATGCTCGTCACCGACCGGGAGGTCATCGGGGCGTATCACGATCGCACCCTCGAGTCACCTGCAAAGCGGCTGGAGTCGGCCGGTGGCCTGCTGCTTGGCGTCGTCGGACTCCTCGGACTGGCCGGCATTCTCGTCGTCGGCGTCCTCGGACCGAACATCGGGCTGGTCAGCGCGACGGTCCTCGTGACCTTCGCCGGCGGCCGCGCGCTGTTGACGATCGTCACGTACACGGTCGGGAACCCCTGGCCCGCGTTGAACCCCTGGCGACGAATCGCCGAGATCCTGCCGAGCGCGGGTGAGCCCTACCCGGAGGCCTACCGTTCCTGGCCCGCCGTGATCGCCCTGCTGGCGTTCGTTTGGCTCGAGGTGGTCGCGCCGCTGACGTCGTCGCCCGTGGTGTTGACGTTCGTCATCGTCATGTACTCGCTGTTTACCCTCTCGGGCGCGGTCGTGTTCTCCCCGGAGACGTGGTTCCGTCGCGGGGATCCGCTGTCGCTGTGGTTCCGGTGTTACGGGGCCGTCGCCCCGATACAGCGGACCGACGACGGACTCGAGCTTCGGTTTCCGGGCGCACGCTTGAGCGAGGCCGACCTCGTGACCGACCGATCGCTCGTGGCCTTCGTGCTGGCGTTGGTCTGGGAGCTGACCTACAGCGGCTTCATCGTCACGCCGGTCGGCGTCCGAACGATCGAGGCGCTGGTCGGGATCGGCCTGCCGCCGGGACTGGTCTATCTGGCGCTGTTGGCGGGCGGGTTCGCGGCCTTCTGGAAGGTCTACTGGATCGCCATCGACCGGACCCGTGAGCGGGCCGAGACGTATCTCTCACGGGAGTATCTCGGCCTGCGACTCGCCGCCCCGCTGCTTGCCATCGCGGCCGGCTACCACCTCGCACACTACGTCGGCTTCGGGCTCTCGCTGTGGCCGTCGCTGGTCGACGCCGTGGCGATGCCGCTGAACCCGCCGCCGAACCCGACGCGCTATGCCCTGCCGGGCTGGTTCGGCTACGTCGAGATCGCGGGTATCCTGCTCGGCCACGTCCTCGCGGTGTGGGTCAGCCACACCGTCTCCTTCGACCTGTTTCCCGGGAAACTGCAGTCGATCAGGAGCCAGTACCCGCTGATCGTCGTGATGGTCTTTTTCACGATGGCGAGCCTGTATCTCGTCTCGCAGGGCTCGATGAGCCCGCCCTACGTCCCGAGTTGACGTCCCGTCCGATCGACGAGCCGTTGTGATGATCCGTCGGTCGGTGCGGGGTTCCGAACCGGCAATCACTTCTTCGCGCCGCCGTAACGACCGACCGAATGGCGACCGAACGCGCGCTCGAGCCGGAGTACGAGGTGCCGACGGACGGCCCGGAAGCGACCTGTCCGTACTGCGGGCGGCCGTTTCGGTCCGACCGCTATGCCACCTTCCACGTCGGGGTCGAACACGCCGAGGAGTGTACGGACGCGGAGCAGGAGGCCTTCGACGAGGAACGCGACGACGAGGAGTACGACCTGTTTACCTTCCACTTCAAGACCGCTATTTCGGTGTTTCTGGTCTACTTCCTGTTTACGTTCATCTACGCGCTCGTCTGGGCCGGGTAGATCGTGCCGTTTGCCGACCAGTTCGGTCTCCAGAATCTCTTTCCCCGCTGATTACACAGTACCGGTCACATGGTCGCTGGCTTCCCTCGCCCGGACGCCCTCGGAACCCTCGTCATCGTCTTCCTTCTACTCGTCTCCCTCAGCACCCCGTTTGCCCTCGGGGTGGCCGGATCCGCCGACCCTGGAACGGCCGCTGCGGACGACTCGATCGTCATCGACGACGAGTTGCCGACTGACGGCCCCACCGTCGAGGTCGTCGTCAGGCTCACCGAGCCGACTGTTCCCGACGGTGTAAGCGACGCCGAGGCCGAACGACGGCTCGAGGCCCACGCCGAGGCAACCCAGGATCCCCTGCTCGAGTACGCCGACGACAGACGGGGGTTGGCCGTCGAAGAGCGCTTCTGGCTGACCAACGCCGTGGTCCTCGAGGTCGACACCGAACGGGTAGCGTACGAGACCTTCGACCGGTTCGACGCGGTCGAGGCGGTTCACGAGAACATCGTGGTCTCGGTCCCCGAACCCCCGGCACGCGCGAACGCGACGGCATCAGGGCCGACCGCGACGACGGCAGCGACCGCGGGCGCGTCGCGAACGACGAACGGGCTCGCGCAGGTGAACGCACCCGCTGTCTGGGACGAGTACGACGCCCGCGGCGAGGGCGTCCGCGTCGCAGTGCTGGACACCGGCGTCGACCCGGACCACCCCGATATCGACCTCGCGACCGAGGATCCGTCGGATCCGACCTTTCCCGGCGGCTGGGCGGAGTTCGACGCGACCGGGCAGCGGGTCGAGTCGGTGCCACACGACACCGGCGTCCACGGGACTCACGTCAGCGGGACGGTCGCCGGCGGGGCCGCGAGCGGGACCGCCATCGGCGTGGCCCCCGACGCCGAGTTGCTTCACGGACTCGTCCTGAACGAGACGAGCGGGACCTTCGCCCAGATCGTCGCCGGGATGGAGTGGGCCGTCGAGCGAGACGCCGACGTCCTCAGCATGAGTTTCGGGGCGACCGGCCGATACGCTCAGCTGATCGATCCGGCCCGAAACGCGCGGGCGAGCGGCGTCGTAGTCGTCGGCGCGGTCGGAAACGAGGGGCCAGACACCTCGGGGAGCCCGGGCAACGTCTACGAAACGCTCACCGTCGGCGCGGTCGATTCGACCGGGACCGTCCCGCCGTTCTCGGGCGGTGAACGCATCGCCCGCGAGGAGTGGGTCGGATCCTCGGTTGACTGGACGGCCCC
The DNA here is from genome assembly GCF_041821105.1 of Natrinema sp. H-ect1. Taxonomy (NCBI): domain Archaea; kingdom Methanobacteriati; phylum Methanobacteriota; class Halobacteria; order Halobacteriales; family Natrialbaceae; genus Natrinema; species Natrinema sp. H-ect1. The sequence goes on from NZ_JBGUBA010000002.1 coordinate 675,028, forward strand.
GTCGTCGTACACCGTCCCCGACGTCGTCGCACCTGGTGTCGCCGTCACGAGCGCCACCCCTGGCGGCGGGTACGAGTCGCTTCCGGGAACGTCCATGGCAACGCCACACGTCTCCGGGACGGCCGCCCTGTTGCTATCGATCGCACCCGACGCGACGCCGACGGAGATCGAAGCCGCGCTCACCCGGACCGCTCGAGTGCCCGCTGACGCCGACAGCGAGACGATCGCGACTCGCTACGGCGCGGGCATCGTCGACGCCAGCGCTGCCGCGGACACGATCGCACCCGTTCGCGGAACGAGCCGCCCGGCCACCGGCGGCTCAAGCGATACCGAACTCGGTGGCGACTCGTTCTCGACTGTGGCTGTCATCGCGAGCGTCGCGTTGCTCGCGGTCTGTCTCGGCCTCGTCGTTCTGGTTCGGTATCGACCGGGCGACCGGTAATCGCGGCGGCTGTCGGTCGACGACACGCAGTCAGGACTCCGACGAAGGCCGACGCGGGAGGAGCTGCCCCCACACGTGCTTGTCGAGACAGCGGACCGTCAGCGGCTCCTCGACCGTGAGACAACAGGAGAGCCGCGGATAGCCGAACCGGACCGCCGCAGCGTCGTGCCAGTGGGTCGGTTCCGGTGCGGGGTCGACCTCGACAGTGCAGGTCGAACACAGACCCCGTCCTCCGCAGTTGGCAACCCGTGATACCGTTCCGTAAACGGGGAATCCGTGTTCGAGCAGCGCATCCCGAAGGATCGTGCCGGACGCTACTTCGATGACGCGTTCGCTCTCGTCGGTGATCACGGTTACCGGAATGGCCTCGCCCATACTCGCAGTACGGGCCCGAGGTACGTGGCGCTAGTGGTGGCGGGAGTTACTTGCCAATCGGTACCGGCGACAGGAAGCATCGAGACTGCACGATTGCCCGTAAGCGTTCGAACGCAAAATCACGACCGCACGGCGAAAGCCCGCGTCGGCGCGGGCCTTACATCAGGTAGAACAGCGGGAACAGGAAGACCCAGACGATGTCGACGAAGTGCCAGTAGAGTCCGAAGGACTCGACGGGCGCGTGGTCCTCAAGGTAGGCATCGACCGAGAGGACACGGTAGATCATGAACAGCGCGACCAGAACCCCGAGGATGACGTGCAGGGCGTGGAGCCCGGTCGTCACGAAGTACAACGAGTACTCGATCCCGCTGAACCAGTAGTGACCGTCAGCGAACTTGCTGCTGTACTCGAAGGCCTTGACGCCCATGAACACGAGGGCAAGCAGGACCGTCGCGCTCAGCGCGCCGAGCAGTCCCTTCTTGTTCTCGCGCTCGGCCATCACGTGTGCGAGGATGACCGTGAAACTCGAGGTCAGCAGGACGTAGGTGTTGAACAGGCCGGCCTCGGTGATGGCATCGAGATGCCATGCGTCCCAGCCCATGTGGATGCGCATGAAGAGATACGCTCCGATGGCGGCACCGAAGACGACGACGTCCGAGGCCAGGAAGACCCAGACGCCCATCTTCTGGTTGCTGACGCCGCCAAAGGGCCAACGTTCGGCGACCGCCATCTCGGGTGCGTCGAACTGTTCGCGGCCGAACTGGAACAGCGAGACCCCGAGCATCACCACTCCGAGAACCATGAGGGCCGGATAGATGATGTTCTGTGCGGGTGCCGAATCGAGCGTCACGAAGTTACCGACCTCGCTGTGGATATGCGACTCGACGAACGAGAAGACGTACGGCGTGATACCGCTGAGTCCGAGGAAGAACGTAAACGTCGCGACACCGATACCGAGCGGCCAGATACTGGCGTGGTCGGCGTGTTCCTCCTCGTGGCTCGTCGCTGCACTGGTCGCTTCCTGTGCGACGCCGCCGTCGGTCGCGGTCGCAGTGTCGTCGACGAACTCGAGGCGGCCGCTGGCGTAGCTGGGGCGGTCGGTCCAGTTCTCGAGCGGTGGTGGTGATGGGATCGCCCACTCTGCGGTCCGGGAGTAGGTCCACGGGTTATCGGGCGCGTCGGGGCCGGAGATCAGGCTCTTCCCGAGCGTGTAGAACATGATCAGGAACGAAGCCCCGAACACGAACGCCCCGACGGTCGCCAGCTGGTGGTAGAGCTGTGCGCCCTCGCCGTAGTGGAAGACGCGACGCGGCGTCTCCCAGGCCATGAACATCGGGAAGTACAGCAGATTGAACCCGATGAAATAGACGGCGAAGTTGAGCTTTCCGAGCCGTTCGGAGTACATCTTCCCGGAGATCTTGGGCCACCAGTAGTAGATGCCGCCCATCAGTGCCGTGACGCCCGAGACCATCACGTAGTGGAAGTGAGCGACGACCCAGTAGGTGCCACGGAACTCGTAGTCCAGCACGACGGCGCCGAGGAACACGCCCGTGATACCACCAAGGATGAACAACACGAGCGCGCCAAGCGAGAACAGGAACGGCGTCGTAAAGCGGACTCGCCCCTTGACCATCGTGTAGATCAGCGCGAAGACCATCAGGTCGAAGGGTAACGAGATCCCGATCGTTGTCGCCATGAACAGGGTCTTGATCGGGAGGTTGATCGTCGACAGGAACATGTGGTGCATCCAGACGAGGAACGACTGCACGGCCACGAGGACCATCGCGATGATGACCCACTTTCGGCCGACGAGTCGGCGTCCGGTAAACGTCTGGAACGTCTCGAACATGATCCCCAGAGCCGGGAAGAAGACGATATACACCTCCGGATGGCCGAAGAACCAGAAGATATGTGCCCACAGCAGGCTCGAGCCCTGATCAGTCGCGAAGTACTGCGTGAGGAACAGCCGATCGACCGAAAGCAGTAGCACGGCTGCCAGCAGTGCTGCGAACGCAAACAGCATCATCCAAGCGGTCAGCAGCCACGACCACGAGAACATCGGCATGTTCCATAGACCGAGTCCTTCCGCACGGGATCGGTGCATCGTAGTCAGGAAGTTCACCGTCCCTATCGTGATGGAGATACAGAACAAGACCAAGCCAAGGACCATTGCGTTACCGCCGGTCATCGCCTCCATCGCCGGGGTATAGGTCGGCACGTTCAGTGGAGCATACATCGTCCAGCCGCCGGAGAACGAGCCACCCTGGAAGAACGAAATCCCCATCAGAATGCCAGAGAACAGGTAAAACCAGTAGCTCAGCGCATTCAGTCGGGGGAACGCGAGGTCCTTCGCACCGATTTGGAGCGGCACGAAGTAGTTAGCGAAGCCGCTTGCGATCGGCGAGAGGAACCAGAAGACCATGATGAGTCCGTGTCCGGAAACGGCCTGGTAGTACTGGTCGTTCGTCAGCAGTCCGGTGCCGCCGGTCTTCCACAGGTGTGCGCGAAACAGCAGCGCAAGGAGGCCACCGAACAGCAGGAAGAACATCGCCGTCGTCAGATAGAGGATACCGACGTCTTTGTGGTTGGTCGTGACCAGCCACCGCTTGATCGACCGTTTCGGCGGAAGGTCACCCATCAGTTCTCACCTCCGTCGTTCGCTTCGCTTGCATTGCTTTCACTCTCGTTCATCTCGAGCGTGTAGGTCTCGTCGACCGGACCAGTCATGTCGAACTGGTCTTCGACCGTCTCGAACTGCCCGTTGGTCGACTCGATCGTCACGTTGTATTGGCCGGCCTGTTCGATGTCGGTGATCTCGATCGTGCCGTTGTCGAACTCCTCGGCCGTGAAGCTGCGGTCCTCGATAGAGTCGTTCTCCTGATGCTCGAGGGTCATCTCGTAGCCCTCGGTGACTCGGGATTCGTTTCCATCGACCATGGTGAACTGCATCGTCAGCTGGTTGTCCATCCACTGGTCGTACTCGTCTTCGGACATCACATTGAGCGTCCCGACCATCGAGGTGTGGTACTCGCCACAGAGTTCGAAACACTCGATCTCGGATTCGCCGGGTTCATCGGCCTGGAACCACGTCTTGTCGTATTCGCCGGGGATCGCGTCGGCTTTCACCCGTTGATCGGGTATGCCGAAGTTGTGCCAGACGTCACCCGACGTTACCTGCAACCAGACACGGTCTCCCGCGGGCACTCGCAACGTTCCACTTGCCTCGATCCCGTTCTCGTACTCGTAGAACCAGGCGAAGCCTTCTCCGGTAACTTCGACCTCGATCGAATCCTGCGCGCCGTCAGTGCCCGGATCCTCGACGTACAGCAACATCCCGTACGTCCAGATCACCAGCGAAATGACGATGACGGCGCTGATGCCGAACGAGAGAAACAGTTTCTTGCCGCCCTTTCCGCCCGTCGGTAACTCCCCGACCGATGGCAGATCCTCGTCGTCGCCCGCAGGCTCGCCGGTGTCGCGGTACTTGTACGCGTTGTACAAAGTGTACGCGACCACGACGATGCCGACGAGCGTCCCGAGTCCGAGGAATACCAGGAAGATATTCTCGAACACGTCGACGCGGGTCCGCTGCATCGGTGCGATGAGTGCGCTGTAGAGTGTGTTCATCTCTTTTGAATGCCGGTTATATGTCGGAGGATGATTGCTGAGGGCACTTATCTATTTGGAAACCGCCCGACTGATACGGTCTGGCGGTCGCAACGTCCGACCCCTGTTTCGGGCGACGACACGACCACCAACTGTCTCGATTCATCACTGTGGGGTTGGGCCCGATACCCTTCTTTCTATCGCCGATAGACCGCCATCGTGTCTTGCTGGCCACATGTTACTCTTCGACATGTGGCTTTTGGCGAACTTGTTCGCTTCCAGTGCCGGAGGGGACGCGAAACGGAGCCGATCAAACCGGGATGCGGCAGCTTCAGTTCTCGCCCGCGCTTATATTTCGACCACCCAGACCCGAACCGTCGACGGCAGCTCGTACACCTCGAGGAAGACGTCATCGAGAAACTGTGCGATCCGGTTCGGATCCGCTTTCGCGCTGATCCGAACATTGACTCCCTCGGCCTCCTCGGGACGGTGGAGATCGTCGATCTTGAACGCGGGGAACGCCTCGAGGCGGGACTTTACCGACTCGAGTTCCGCGTCGGTACAGTCGAGGTTGATCGTCCCGTCACCGAACTGAATCCAGGGGACGCCCGGATCGGTGGTCGCCTCGTCGGTCGTGGTGTCTTCCGCTCCCGATCCAGCGTCGGCCTCGAGTGCGCTCTCGTCGACCTCGAAGGTACAAAACGCGCTGTTTCGCTCACGATGAGCGGTGATGGCGTCGACGTACAGTTTCCGTCGCTCGGCGGGTTCGGCGGCGTCGAAGCGGGTCATACACCGACGGACGTGCCCGATTCTTTAAGACTTTATGTGACGCCCGTAAACGGTGTCGTATGGCACAGCCACGAATCCTGATCCTCGGTGCGCCCGGGGCAGGGAAGGGCACCCAGAGTGCAAAGATCACCGAGGAGTTCGGCGTCGATCACATCACGACCGGCGACGCGCTGCGATCGAACAAGGAGATGGACATCTCCGACATGGACACCGAGTACGACACGCCCGGCGAATACATGGACCAGGGCGAACTCGTCCCCGACGACGTCGTCAACGCGATCGTCGACGAAGCACTCAGCCAGGCCGACGGCTTCGTCCTCGACGGCTACCCGCGGAACATAGAGCAGGCCGAGGAACTCGAGGACATGACCGACCTCGACGTCGTCCTCTATCTCGACGTGGGCGAGGAGGAACTCGTCCACCGGCTGACCGGCCGGCGACTCGACCCCGAGACGGGCGACATCTACCACGTCGAGTACAACCCGCCGGAAGACCCCGAAGTGGAGGAACGACTCGAGCAGCGCGACGACGACACAGAGGAGACGGTCCGCGAGCGGCTGTCGGTCTTCCACGAGAACACCGAACCGGTCATCGAGTACTACGACGAGCAGGGCGACTTAGAGCGGATCGACGGCGAGCAGGCCCCCGATGCGGTCTGGGACGAAGTCAAGGCAACGATCGAAGACGCCGCGTAACCGGTTCACGCGTTTTTCACGTCAAGTTCGTAGACGGCGACGTTCAAGTGGGTAAGCCCCGGTGGGAGGACGTATCCCGACGGGTAGGCGTTCGGCTCGTATCCACTGAGGGAAGCGTCGTATTCGAAGTCCGACGCGCTCGCCTGGTTTCCGATCGACGTCCCGACGAACGAGCCGTCGAATTCAGCGTTGTTGCCGACACATGCTTGCATATCTTTACATTCTTTTGAGTTGTAATTCCCATCGAAATCGGACTCGTTACCGCCGGCAGCGTATATGATCCCCTCGAACTTCGAACCTCCTTTCGCACCGATGTCGACCGACGTATCCGATCTGCCGTATACCTGGAGCTGTTTCGCATCGACTTCCGAGTCGTCGTCGTTCGCACAGTCATCGACGCACATCTCACCACCAGCGATGGTTAAATCCCCCGTTGTGTACACTTTTAGATGGCGGTCCTGACCGCTCGCGTTCTTCCAGTTCGACACTTCGAACCTGCTTTTGTCGATCGTGATGTCCCCATCGACGACCAGCGTCGCGTTTCCGTTCGACAGGTCGAACTGCACGTCGTTGGTGGCGGAGACACCCTCCGCGAAGTACGTCCCGTCTTCGAACGTCCCCTCGGATCCGTCGATCACCCACGGGCCGGTATCCGCATCCGCTGCCCACGTTCGGTTTTCGGTGGTGTTTGACTGTTCTACGACGTCGTCGATCACGGAGTTGATCGCCGGCATCGTCGTCCCCTTGCTGTAATCGTCGATCGCATCGTGTTTGTCGTTGATCTCGCCGGAGACAGTGACGCCGTTATCGAACGCACCGTCTAGCTCTTGGACGCCGAGTTCGATCTTGACGTACCCGGTATCACCGCTAAGCGACGTGACGTTTTGGACGGACGCGTCACCGACTTCTTCCTCGAAGTACAGTGCCCAGCCGCGGTAGTACTTGCTCGTGATCTCGAGCGTGACGGTATCATCCTCGACGACGGTCGCGTTTCGGATCGGATCCGTGCTGTTGTGGCGGATGTCTACCTCGCCCGAACTGAGTTCACGTTCGCCACTGACAGTTGTCACGGGCAACGAGAGGGTTTGTTCTTCAGCGCTGTAGGCGATAGACGGTTGCGAAATCATCCGCGTCTGATTACCCGTCTCTCGCCAGACGCCGCCGGCCTGATAGGCGACGATGCTCCCGTCGTCGCCCTCGTATTCGATCGACCCCATCGTGAGGGTCTCGTTGACGTTTCTCGCTTTGATCGTAATCTCGCCGGTCGCAGTCCTCGTAACTGCCCCCTTCTGGCCGGCATCGAACGTCATCGACTTCGGTGCATCGCCGTCTTTCGATACCGTCGCCATCTGTTTGCTCAACTCGACAAACGCCTGTTCGACGCGTTCGCTTTCGGCCTGCTGTTCCGTGCTGGTCATAACGTCCCCGGCGACGAGCAGAATGCCGATGCTGATCGTTGCGACCATTCCGATCAGCAATACAAGCGCGAGTATCGCGCTCTGTCCCCGCTGTGACGGAGCGGCCGGTCCGTCAGCTCTTCGGAAGCCCATTTATACACTCTACCCGTTTGGGAAACCTTATGATAAAACGTTCGACCGATCAAACTGTTTATCTCGGTCCGAACTCGACGAATGGAGTTGCCGAGACGTTGAGAGTGTCCCGTCGTCGGTATGGCTCACCGATCGGCCGATTGCCAGTTCGTCCTCGTGGGAGTACCGAAGAAAAACACTTGTATAGCCGACGTGCCCTAGCCCAAGCAGATGACGCGTACAGCCGAAAAGATCGACGCCCTCGTCCGCGAGGATTCCTCGATGGCGGCAGCCCTCGAGGCCATCCGCGAGGAAGCCGACAGGAACGGCGGCGAGGTTCAATGGGCCGACGTCAGCGATGACCTGACGAGCGGCCAGTGGGGGCGATTGATCGAAAAAGGCGTTCTAGTCGACGGCGACGACGGGTTCGAAATCGCCGACCGCGAGGCCTTCGACCGGGCGCTCGACGGCGACGGTGACGGCGGGGGCGCGGCCGCCGACATCGAGATCGACGAGGAGGCATCGAGCTGGTCGCAGTGGGACAAACTCGCCGGCGTCGGCGCATTGCTGTTGATGCCCGGCTACTGGTTCGACTCGATCCGCAACGTCGTCGGGAGTACGCTCGACCTCGCGCTCGGACCCCTCGACGCGGCGTTGCCGTTTTACGCCGTGATCCTCTCGGTTGCACTGATCACCGGCCTCTACTCCTCGCTGCTCCAGGCGAACCTGATGAACCCCGAGATCATGGCGAAATATCAGGAACGGATGAAAGCCGTTCAGGAAGAGCAGAAGGACCTCCGACAGGAGAAAAAGGAGGCCGAGGAACGCGGCGCGAGCGAGGCCGAGATCGAACGCCTCGAGAACGAGATCGAACGCGCACGCGAAGAGCAGATGGAAGCCATGGCCGACAACCTCGGCATGTTCAAAGAGCAGTTCCGGCCGATGGTCTGGATCATGCTCTTTACGATCCCGATGTTCCTGTGGATGTACTGGAAGATGTACGGCGGGATCAGCAGCGAGATAGTCGTTATCCCGCTCGCCGGCGAGGTCTCGTGGGGCGACCGCTTGCAGGGATTCATCCCAGTGTGGCTCTTCTGGTACTTCCTGTGTTCGATGGCCTGCAATCAGCTTATCCGGAAAGCACTGGACATCAACATGTCCCCGTCGTAGCCCGGCCGCACCGCGCTTCGGATCGAACGCCCACCGTCGTCGGAATTCCGCCGACAGCGGAGACGAAAAGTCTCATTAGTGCCACCCTCCCCAGATAAGGTATGTTACTCACCGTCTCCGGCCCGCCGGGTAGCGGGAAGAGTACGACCGCGGAGTTGCTCGCCGACGCCTTCGATCTCGACCACGTCAGCGGCGGCGACATCTTCCGCGAACTCGCCGACGAGCGGGGGTATACCCCACTCGAGTTCAACAAACTCGCCGAGGAAAACGACGAGATCGATCGCGACCTCGACCGGCGACTGCGAGAGATCGCCGTCGAGGAGGACGATCTGGTCCTCGAGTCGCGACTCGCCGGCTGGCTGGCCGGCGACCAGGCCGACTTCCGGTTCTGGCTCGACGCACCGGCGCGAGTCCGCGGCGAACGTATCGCCGAGCGCGAGGAGAAGGACCCGGCCCGGGCAACCGAGGAGACGAAGGCCCGCGAGGCCAGCGAGGCCCAGCGCTATCAGGAGTACTACGGCATCGATATCCGGGACCTGACGATCTACGATCTATCGGTGAACACGGCCCGCTGGGAGCCCGAGGCGGTCCTCGATATGCTCGTCACCGCCGTCGAACGCTACGCGGCCAACGGCGACGAGGGGAAAGCACGCGTCGAACTCGAGAACGGCTTCGAATGAGCCTCCGTGGCCCACCGGCGGAGCGATCGCCCGCCGAGTTACTCACCTTCGGCGTCGTCAATCTCGATAAGCCGCCCGGTCCGTCCTCACATCAGGTCAGCGGGTGGCTTCGCGACGCGGTCGCGGAGACGCTCGCCGATCGCGGGGCAGCGGCGACGATCGATCGTGCCGCCCACGCGGGGACGCTCGATCCCAAAGTGACCGGCTGCCTGCCGGTCATGCTCGGCGATGCGACCCGCCTCGCACAGGTGTTTCTCGAGGGGGCAAAGGAGTACACTGCCGTCCTCGAGTGCCACGCGCCGGTGCCGGCCGACGCGGAATCTGTCGTCGCCGAGTTCGAGGGGCCGATCTATCAGAAGCCGCCGCGGAAAAGCGCCGTTGCGCGTCGCCTGCGCGTGCGCGAGATCTACGATCTCGAGGTCCTCGAGGCCGAGGACCGTCGGCTCCTGTTGCGGATCCGCTGTGAGAGCGGCACCTACGTCCGCAAACTGTGTCACGATCTGGGGCTGGCGCTTGGCACCGGCGGGCACATGGGCCACCTGCGTCGGACCGCCACTGATCCGTTCGACGATCGGACGCTGCACTCGGCCCACGACTTCCTCGACGCGCTGGCCTTCTGGGTCGAGGACGACGACCCAGAGCCGCTGTTCGACGTCGTCGACCCCGCCGAACGCATCCTCGAGGGGATCCCCAGTGTCGTGGTCGCGGAGTCGGCCGCCCGTGAAATCGCACAGGGCGCGCCGGTCTACGGCCCTGGCGTCATCGAGGCCGACGACGGGATCGAGCAGGGGTCGCTGGTCGCCTGTTACACGCCCGACGACGCAGCGGTCTGTCTGGGCGAACTGGTCGCGAGCCCGGACGCCGACGAGGGCGTCGTCGTCGACCTCGAGCGGGTCCTCGTCTAGAGGTACGAAACCGGGTACCGCACCGCCTTCGAAACGACACCCTTAAGCAGCAGACGGCCATCGGTTCACGTGCGGGACCGTGGGGTAGTGGTATCCTCTGCGGATGGGGTCCGTAGGACCCGAGTTCAATTCTCGGCGGTCCCACTTTTCGTGACGCAACGAACGAGAGAGCGACGCGACCGCCGTGACGTGAGGAGCGAAACGTGGGAGCAGAGAACGGCTTTGCCGTGACCGTGGTCCCACTCGAAATTTTCCAAGTGTTCAACTCTTAGCGGCTCATGCCTCTGAGACGGCCGAAAATCCAATTCTCGGGTTTGGGATATTACCACGTAGCCGACAGGCCGTCAGGAGGTGGTCGGCGTGACGGTCGCACCGTGGCCATCGGTTGACCACTCGACGTGCCAGCATTGCGGAGCCCACGTCACGGACCGGTTCCGACGCGTCTTCGGTGACGACGAGGATCGGGCCCATCGGTGTGGTGACTATGATACGTACGCCCGACTGAGCCGCGGCTCCGCTGCTGGTGTCGACGTGGCGGTCCCCGATCCGGAAACATCCGAGGGTCGTCACGGGGGTGAGGCCGATGCGTAGTGGGTTCGTCCGGGCGAGCAAACTGTACGATGTCGAGAATCGGACGCCCATCGCCCATCCGGCTCATCAAGCGACCGACACCGATGTTCGACAGGCGCTCGAGAGTCGAGAGGTTCGGGTACAGCATCCGTGATTCACTTCGCCACTGAGGCTCGGACCGCCGCTTGATCACGAGCCCGTAACAAGTCTCGTCGTCGCGTTCGGACCGAAAACTAGTGCGTTCTCGCCGGTGTCGCCGTCGGTGATTGGTCGGAGTATACCGGCTAACTGTCCGATTTTCGCATCCCGGTGGTGGAGGTCGCTCGGGACGTACGACGGACGAGGGCTCGAATATCTGTAATCCTGATCGGTAGTTCCGAGACTATCTATCAATTATTGACTGATATGAAGGGTGAAATGAAGGTTTCGAGAAGAGAGTTGGAATTTAAAGATTAGACGTGGTCATCGAACTGAGTGAGAACCGACTCACTACCTTCAACCACACCAATAATTTGGATAGTCTCACCAGAACAATCAATGTCCCCACTAGAAGCTGAACCGTAGTATGCTACGGCTGTGGCCCCTGCAGAGTCAAAGTTGCTACTACCATCATCGTATTTGCTACCACTACCACTACCACATTTAACATAGAGGTCGTCAGCTCGTTCAATGCTGTTCACTGTGATTGTTACCTTCTCATTGCTGGCGTCATGGTCAAATTGAATACCTGCCTGTGCATTGGCAGTCTGACCTTGTCCAAGGTCAAGCACGAATGCCGCAATCACAGCTGCGAGAATAACTGTGATAGCGACCATAAGTATCACACCAATAACGGGTGATACCGCGCGTTCATCTTCACTTCCGACCAGTTTCGGTTTGATGTTTGGGATATACATTATATTATCCCCACTCTTCTTCGGTTATGACATTCTGGCTACCATCGACTTCGCCAATTACTTGGATAGTCACTGAACTACCCTGTGTGTCACACTTTGGACTACTCGCACCGGAGTAGCTGAAGGACCCACTATCATCACCTATAGCGATTGTCTCTGATGAACCAGCAGATGGATTTAGACTAGATGCTGACTTCCCAAAACCATCAGAAGATTTACATCCGGACTGGCTGACCCAAATGTCATCAGCACGGCTGACTGAGTTAACAGTCACCACAAGCTGATTATTTGACGTGTCCTTGTCGAACTGGATACCTGCCTGTGCATTTGCACTTTGACCTTGTCCAAGATCAAGGACGAAAGCTGCAATGACTGCCGCCAGAATGACAGTAATTGCAACCATCAGTATCACTCCAATCACAGGAGAGACTGCACGCTCATTTGATTCGTTCGGCTCCGGCTTACTAATCCCGTTCATCATAGCGACTGAATGACTGCCTCGTTACCAGACTCAGTAACCCCAACGACATTCTCTCCCGATGAGCAAGTGAACGTCCCACCGGCAGAAGTTGCGTACTCACCACTGAAGCTACCTCCAGAGTAGCTCCCACCATTGCTGCAATACACGCCTTGCGTGTTGGAGCCAAGATTGTTTAGTGTAACCTCGCTGTTAGCTTCGTCAAACTGAATACCCGCTTGTGGATTCGCCTCTTGACCCTGCCCCAGGTCAAGCACGAATGCCGCGATCACAGCCGCGAGAATGACGGTGATCGCGACCATCAGGATCACGCCGATAACTGGTGATACTGCCCGTTCGTCTTCGTTTCCGATCAATTTCGATCTGTATTGTGTCAAATCTATGTGTACCACAGCACCGCTGTAAACGGTCGGAAGGACTATGCGAAGTGGTGTGGTACCACTTCATGCGCGTAGGGGGATTGGGAATCTTTGACCAACCCGACGCGCCTTCCTGCCGTTCCGTTTGGTGCTTGTAGTCAGGACGCAACTGCTACCATATATAGATAAAGGTTCGTGAGCTTCTCGTGAACTGATACGGGTTTCAAAACTGAAAATCAGCGGGTGCTATCCGGGCTACAGCGTCGTCTTGAAAGCGACTCCGTCTTGCGATCTCACTACTGATTCGAAGATGGTTCGAATTTGACGGTTCGGAATCACGTCCACCTCTGAACTGGGACGTACCGCTGCTCGACAACGGATTTGCCCAGACGTACGCTGGTAGGACCTATGAAGACCCGTGAACCGCTGTGCTGGATTATCAGGCGAAAATTTACGCGATAAATTCTGAATAGCCGTCGGCCGACCGCCCTACCGTCCGGAGCCGGCGTTGCCCGCGAGCAGATCGGGCGCGACGGGACAGCCACACGGGGCAGCGATACCCGGACCGGGGCCGGAGACGGTCACGAGCCAGACGGGGCGGCCACAGCGGGGGCAGTCGGGGACCGACCACTCGTCGTCGGGTCCGTCGCCCCCGCTTGAGGGCCGGTCCTCACCCATGGTTAGCCCCACGGGTGGAAGTTGCTGCTGGTTGTCGGGGTTGATTCCACCGTCGTGCGGGACGTTTATATCCCGCTAGAACGAACTCGAGCATGGCTTTCGAATCCCCTTGCAGGGTTGGAAGCCACGTCTCGGGTGTTCCTGCACCCGGGGCATTTCGACGCGTGCCCCCCGTTGCGTTCGCGATTGGAGACCGGCTTCCGTTCGGATTGTTATCACGAGATGGCTTATATCTACTGCTAGCGGCGGGGAATTTGGATTGAGCCACCGGAGAGCGCCCGATCGCTGCCGTTCCAGTGAGCCGTGTCCATTGCTCGCTCGAGAGCGAGAGGTCGCCGCTTCGGTCGTGCCGACCTGCCACGACTACTCGTGATTTGACCGCTCGTGTTCGAGACGCCGCCGTCCGTCCATCACGTTTCGAGTCGATCGTCGGCTGCGTGGCTTCAAGCCCGTACTGTAGCCGCTCCAGTGGTCCCTGATTATCACGGATGAAAACGCCCGGACCGTATCGCTCGGCCGGATTCCTATCACGATCTGGTACCTATATGGGGCTTCCACCGATGGGATACACTCGCAGCCGTCACGGGCGGTCTCGACCGACAGCGCTCGAGCGGGGGTTCGACCGCGATTGCTCGAGGCCGACACGGATTCGAGCAGGAGGACCGTCCGGGGGCTGCGGGGTGGGTGGAAAATGGGGGACGTGGCGATCGATTCGGGTGGAACAGGTGGCGACAGCGGTTGGTGGGTGCCAACGGTGATCGACGCCGTACCGCGCTACCGACACCGTCGCAGCCCGACGCGAGCCGGGGTGGGCTCGCGGGCCATGCGACGACTCGATCCAGGGGTGGGTCGATGACTAGCGGCGACAGTCCATCACGACGGGCGGACGACCGGGGGTAAGCCCGGTCGTCTCGACCGTTCTCATGGTTGTGGTCGTCATCGTCTTGGCGGCCGCCATCGGGACGTCTTTCCTCGGCTTCGGCGACCCGCTCGATAGGGGTGCCCGCGCCTCGATCGACACCGAGGTCACGAGCGGCACCGCCGACGGCTCGGTGACGGTGATCGTCCTCGATATGGGCTCGAGCGACCGCGTTGAGATCACGGCCGAAACCAGCGGTGACGACATCACCGACGGCACGACGACGAACTCGGCGATCGAACGGACCGTCACGGAAAGCGGCGAGCGGCTCACTGTCGAAGAGGGGCCCACGGGGGATACTACGATCGAATTCACCGGTGTCGCGTACACGTCGCGCTCGGAGTCGATCGTCCTCGAGCGGGAGATCACGATCTGAGCGGCGACGACCTCTCGAACCGCTGACCGAGCCGACCGAAAGAATACAACTGCGACGCCCGGAAGCGTGACCGAACGGCCGTCGTGACGCCCAAGAGACGGCCGCTCGACGGTGGGTGGAATGCCTCTGACAGCCCACTGGTGCCGGGCGGCCGTGACACCAGCTCCGCTGGGCTATATACGTGTAAGGAGAACGGGTATAAACGTATTTGGGATTTCTACCTCCGGTGATGCGTTCGGATACAATCGCTCGAGTGGGCCACCACTGACACAAATCTGAGGTATGTCTGACGTGAGTCTGCCGTGTGTCAGCAAAGGATCGAGGGGCTTATTTACATCGTCGTTGGCCGCTGACATATGCCCACGACGGTTCCGACCAGCATTCGGGTTGTACAGGGGGTGGCGGCGCGCGAAGGTGTCGATCCGATCGATCTCGAGCCGCCATTGCATGCGGTCGTCGACACCGACGCACTGGACACGCTATGTCGGTCGGTCGACGACCGGTCGCGGACACCGGTCGCCGTCGAGTTCTCCTATCACGGCCATCGTGTCCACATCGACGACTCGGGCGAGATAGAATTTTCCGCGGACGTCTCGACCGCGGAATCGACGGCGGGCGAAAACGAGGACTGATCCGGAACGGGACGCTCACAGCACCGGTTCTCGGGAGGTACCGAACGCGGCTGTAGCGACTACTCCACTGCGACGGACGTTGTGTCCGGTGTGAACAGGGACTCTCCCAGATAACCCCAGTCGTCGAAGTCCCGGTCGCCGCCGCCGGTGGAGAAGCCGTAGTAGTCGCTCGGCGCGTTGTAGTTCATCACGCTCGGGTACTGTGCAAAGGCGTACTGATCGGAGTCGATTCCTTCGAAGTTCCCGTTGGAGAGACCGAGCGAGTGACCGAGTTCGTGCATCGCCGTCGATCCGGTCTCGTGGCGTTCGGGCTGGGCCTCGACCATCATGGTCCCCAGCGTCGCTTTTCCAATGACGTTCGTCGTCGCCGTCCCGCCCGCCACGTCGTTGACGATCACCAGGTAGTGATACCCCGCACCCGAGCCGTCGAAGTACTGGGACCGATACCGCGTCAGGTCGTCGACGTCCGTCACGTCCTCTCGGGGCAGCGTCTCGTCGAAGACGAGATGGAGGTCCACGCCGGTCGATCCGTCCGGGTTGTCGAGCGGGGCGTCCGCGAACCGGTCGACGATCCGGTCGCGTTCCGCCGTCGAGAGATCGGTCCCCGCCATGGTGTCTATCTCGACGTAGACGTCCGTCCGAAGCGGGTCCGCGTCGGGGAGTCGGTCCTCTCGGTGGATCTCCGTGCCGTCCTCGAGGCCGTCGCCGTCGGTGTCCGGATCGGTCGGATCCGTGTCGTACTCGTCGACCTCGGCACCGTCGTCCAACCCGTCACCGTCGGTATCGGCCGCGGTCGGATCGGTCCCGTGTAAGTGCCGCTCCATGCCGTCCTCGAGCCCGTCGCCGTCCGTATCCGGATCGGTCGGGTCGGTGCCGTACTCACGGCGTTCCGCGGCGTCGTTCAGCCGGTCGTCGTCCGTGTCGCTGTCGTGGGGGTCCGTGCCAGCCTCGACCTCGAGGCCGTCCGTGAGGCCGTCGTCGTCCGTATCTGCGACCGTGGGATCGGTCTCGTACTCGCCGACCTCGACACTGTCGTCCAGCCCGTCGCCGTCCGTATCGGCCGCGGTGGGGTCGGTCCCGTACTCGTCGAGTTCCGCGTCGTCGTCGAGGCCGTCGCCGTCCGTGTCGGTCGCCGTCGGATCGGTCCCGTACTCGTTCACCTCAGTGCCGTCCTCGAGCCCGTCGCCGTCGGTATCGACCGCAGTCGGATCCGTTCCCAACCGGCTCTCCACGTCGTCGTCGAGGCCGTCACCGTCGGTGTCGGCCTCGAGCGGTGCGGTCCCGTCCCGGACCTCTGCGACGACCGACCGCCCGTCGCCGTCGAGGTCGACGACCGTCGTTCCCGCCACGACCCCCGCGGTGAGCAGGCCGATGACGAGAACGAGGGCGGTCAGGGCTCGCGACGATAGCATTTCCTGACAGTCACGAACGAGGGGATATCTGTGTTGTGGCTCCCCCGTGACTGCCATCGGCCATCGGCTCCCGGCGCGACTGCCGTCGGCGCGGTCCCTGCCAGCGGTTTCACTTTCACTGCGCCGTCCAAACCCTCTTACACGCCGCCCCCTGAGACGACGAGCATGGACGGGAACGACGGCCTCGAGTTGCCGGTCGCCGACGCCGAGTTGCCCTTCGATCCCGACACCACGACGATCGCCGACCGCGACGTCTTCGACTCGCTCGAGCCCGCCGTCCAAGAGTGGTGGCTCGAGGAGTTCGGCGAGTTCGTCCCCGAGAACGGCGGCTTCTTCACGCCGCCACAGCGGGGCGCGATCCCGAACGTCCACGCGGGGACGAACACGTTGATCTGTGCGCCGACGGGGTCGGGCAAGACCCTCGCGTCGTTTACCGCGATCATCGACGAACTCTACCGGCGCGACCGCGAGTCGTCCGACGTCGACGGACGAAGTCCGTCTGCTCGGGAGACGGCGTCTCCCGGTGGCCTCGAGAACTCCGTCTACTGTCTCTACGTCTCGCCGCTCAAATCGCTGGCCAACGATATCCACCGCAACCTGACGGTGCCCCTCGAGGGGATCGAATCCGTCGTCGACCGACGCGACGGCGAGGGGATGGGCGAGATCCGCCACGCCATCCGTCACGGCGACACCGACGACAGCGAGCGCCAGAAGATGCTCGAGGAGACGCCCCACATCCTCAACACGACCCCCGAGACGCTCGCCATCTTGCTCAACTCGCCGAAGTTCCGCGAGAAGCTCCGCACCGTCGAGTACGTCATCGTCGACGAGATCCACTCGCTGGCCGCGGGGAAACGCGGTACCCACCTCTCGGTCAGCCTCGAGCGGCTCGAGTCGATGGCCCATGGCGAGATCACCCGGATCGGCTGCTCGGCGACGATCGAACCGCTCGAGGAGGTCGCGGAGTTTTTGGTCGGCTGCCGGGAGCCCGGTGGGTCCGCCCGCGACTACGAGATCGTCGACGCCCGCTTCGCCCGCGAGTTCGACATCGAACTCGAGTGTCCGACCGACGACCTGATCAACACGCCCCGCGAGGTCGTCCAGGACCGGTTCTACCGGATGCTCCACGATCATATACAGGCCCACACGAACACGCTCGTGTTCACCAACACCCGCTCGGGGGCCGAGTGGGTCCTGCACAACCTCCGCGAGCGGTTCGACGCCTACGACGAGGGAAACTCCGGCTGCCACCACGGCAGCCTCTCGAAGGAGGTCCGACAGGACATCGAGGGCCGCCTGAAGTCGGGCGACCTCGACGTCGTCACCTCCTCGACCAGCCTCGAGCTGGGGATCGACATGCCCCACGTCGACCTCGTGGTCCAGGTCGGCTCGCCCAAATCGGTCGCCGCCCTGCTCCAGCGGGTCGGCCGCGCGGGCCACCGCGTCGGCCAGACCGTCACCGGCCGCGTGATCGCGCTCGACCGGGACGAACTCCTCGAGTGTGCGGTCATGCTCACAAAGGCCGAAGAGGGCTTCGTCGACTCGGTGTCGATCCCCGAAAACGCCCAGGACGTGGCCGCCCAGCACGTCTACGGGATGGCCATCGCCGAGATCCGCCCCGAGGCCGACCTAAAGGCGACGCTCCGCCGCGCGTATCCCTACCGGAACTACACCGAGGCGGAGTACGAGTCGCTCATGCGCTATCTCACCGCCGACTACGCCGGCTTAGAGGAGAAAAACGTCTACGCGAAAGTCTGGCGCGACGAGAACGACCCGCCCGACGGCCAGCACCACCACGAGGCGTTCCCCGTCGGCGAGCCCCTGATCGGCAAGCGCGGCCGCCTCGCGCGAGTCATCTACATGACCAACATCGGGACGATCCCGGACTCCTTTACCTGTGATGTCTACACGCGCGCGAGCGACGAGTGGGTCGGCCAACTCGACGAGAACTACCTCGACACTCTCGAGAAAGGCGACGTCTTCGTCCTCGGGGGCGACCACTTCGAGTTTCGCTACCGCAGAGGCTCGAAAGTCTACGTCGACCGGACGAGCGCGCGCCCGACCGTCCCCTCGTGGTACTCCGAACGCCTGCCGCTGTCGTACGATCTCGGCCGCGAGATCCTTACGTTTCAGGGGGAACTCCTCGAGCGCTACGCGGCCGGCGGGCCGCCGCGGGTCCGCGCGTGGCTCCGGGAGTTCCCGCTCGACGACGACAGCGTGCGCGCGATCGCTCGCCTGTTCGACCACCAGTGTCGATACGCCGGCTCCGAAAGCGTCAGCACGCCCGACCAGCTCGCCGTCGAGGTCGTCCGCGACCGCGAGGAGTACGAGCGCCACTACTACGTCCACTCGACGTACGGCCGGAAGGTCAACGACGGCTTCTCCCGGCTGCTGGCCTACCGCTGCGCGCAGGAGGCGACGGCCAACGTCCGCGTCGCGGTCGCGGACAACGGCTTCGTCCTCTCGATGCCGCTCAATCGCAAGGTCGACCTCGAGGGGATCCTCGCCGACCTCGAGGCCGACCAGGTCCGGGACGATCTCCGGGCCTCGCTGTCGGGGACCGACCTGCTCCAGCGGTACTTCCGGATCAACGCGACCCGCGCGCTGATGATCCTCAAACGCTACAAGGGCTACGAGAAGTCGGCGAGCGAACAGCAGGTCTCCAGCGAGATGCTGCTTGGCTTCGCCGAGGATCTCGAGGACTTTGCGGTAATCGAGGAGACCTACCGCGAGATCCTCGAGGACAAACTCAACGTCGCCGAAATCGAGGCCATCGTCGCCGCCATCGACGCGGGCGGGATCGAACTCACCCGGCAGCCGCTTGACTCGCCGACGCCGCGAGCCTTCGGGCTGGCCACGCTATCGGCAAGCGACGTCGTCCTCGCCGAGGACGAGAGCGCGGCCCTCCAGTCGTTCCACGAGCGGGTCCTCGAGGAGATCGGCGAGGAGTCGCTGGCGGGGATTACCACCGGATCGGACGAGGAGTAGCGATCCGCCCGGACGGTCGATGGAACTGCGTGCCCGCCGTCGTTCGGCGATCGAGTTAACAGCGGTAGTCTGCTCCCAAACTGACTTTATCTTGGAAACTGAATTGGTGGCATGTCACCAATGATAATGCGAGTATCTGCCATACGAGACGGCGCTGGGAGTACTGAGCCGGTCCGCGACCCCAACCGAACGGCGACACCGGGTGATCGGTAGATGGTCGACCACGAGACCTGGGCCGACGAACAGTCGGCCACGACCGTCTCGGTCGACGACCACGACCTCGAGATCGCCTACCACGAGGCCGGTCCCGCCGACGCCGACGAACCGCCGGTCGTCTTCGTCCACGGCATCCCGACCTGGTCGTATCTCTGGCGTGACGTCGTCCCGCCGGTCGCCGAGGACCGCCGGACGATCGCGCTCGATATGGCCGGCTACGGCAACTCCGCGATGCACGACGGCTTCGACCGCTCGATCCGCGCCCAGGAGGGCGTCCTCGAGGCCTTGCTCCACGATCTCGGTGTCGAGAAGATCGCGCTGGTCGCCCACGACATCGGCGGCGGCGTTGCGCTGCGCTTCGCCGCGCACAACCCCGGGATCGTCGATCAGCTCGTCCTCTCGAACGCCGTCTGCTATGACTCTTGGCCCGTCGAGTTCGTCTCGAATCTGGGCCTGCCCGCGACCGCCGACATCGAACGCGATGAACTCGAGGGCCGCCTCGACGCGGCGTTCGTCGAGGGGGCCTACGGCGAGGCCGACTCCGAGTTCGTTGCGGGTATGAAAGCGCCGTGGCTGACCGACGAGGGCCACCTGTCGCTGGTCCGCAACGCCGTTGCAACGAACACGAACCACACGACCGAGATCGAGTACGGGGCGATCGACGCCGAGACGCTGTTGCTGTGGGGCGAAGACGACGTGATGCAGCCCTACAGCTACGCCGAGCGACTGGCCGGAGACATCGACGACGCCGAACTCGCGCCGCTATCGGACGCCTACCACTGGGTCCCCGAGGACCGATCGGATGTGTACGCCGAGCGGCTCCGCGAGTTCCTCGCGGGAGCGGAACCATAAAATCATGTCCGCAACGAAACTCACGGTAACATGAGCGGCGACCCACCGAACTGGGAGTTCAAGGACCGCGATATCGCGATCCTGAGTGAACTCTCGGCAGATCCGCAGTTGTCCTCGCGCGAACTGACACAGGTACTGGAATCGGAGTACGATATCGACGTCTCTCACGTCACCGTCAGCGAGTCGATCCGGCGGATGCGCGACGAGGGCGTCTTTCGCGAGGCGATCATCCCCAACGAGGAGTACTACATTTTTGCGCTGTTCGAGTTCAAGTTCAATCCCGAACACTTCGACGAGTACTGGCGCGACGCGATGGAGTACATCAAACAGGACAAACACACCCTGTTTTTCTTCCTCTCGGACGGGGAGTATCAGTGGAAGACGGTCATGATGTTCCGGGACAGACAGGAGGTATCCCAGTGGATCCACGACTGCTACTCCGAACACGGCGCAGTCATCGCCAACATTCGTAACTCGGCGATCCACAACGTCCTCAAGTTCCAGACCGATCCGCGGATCTACGAGGAACTGGGCGAGGATCGTAGCGACTGATATTCGCTTTCACAGCGACGGTCCGTCGACACGCGGAAAATCGAACCCACGAGTGGTCTCGACGGCCGGAACCACGACGGCTCCGGGAGTCGGGACACGGCCGCTCGAGACGCGTTATTCGCTGTCGATACCGTCCCGGAAGAGCCGATAGGTGGTGCGGCCGACGGCGGCCTCGCCGTCGTCGCCCGTCACCGTCACGTCCGTGACGCCGGTCGAACCGCCGACCCGGAGGACCTCTGCCTCGGCGCGGAGGTCACCGGTCGCCGGCCGCAGATACGAGACGTTGAGATCGGTCGTCGTCAGATGGGACTCACTGGGGTTCTCGAACGTACTCCGCAGCGCGAACGCGCTCGAGGTATCGATCAGCGTCGCGACGATGCCGCCGTGAACCGGATCCGGCCCGTCGGTACCGATGGGGTTCTCGAAGTCCTCGTTCTGCTCGATGACGAGGACCGCGCGCCCGTCCTCGAGGTAGTCGACCCCGATGTCGAGCCACGACAGGTAGCCGTGGCTCTGGACGAACGAGTCCCATTCGGGCCACGCAGACGGGTCGTCCGGTCCGTCGGTCATGTCACTTGCCCTCGAACTCGGGCTCGCGGTCCTCGGCGAACGCCGCGGTGCCCTCGAGGACGTCCTCGGTGCTGGAAAGCAGGCCAAAGCCCTGGCTCTCCATGGCGACGGCGGCTGCGATGCTTGCGTCCTCGCCCTCGTTCATGACCTTCTTGGCGATCTTGAGGGCGATCGGCGGGCCGCCGGCCAGGTCGTCGACGAACTCGGAGACGGTGTCGTCGAAGTCCTCGCGCTCGACCGAGCGGTTGATCAGGCCCCACTCCTCGGCGCGGTCGGCGTCGATGTGGTTGCCCCGGAAGACCAGTTCCTTCGCGCGGGTCTCGCCGAGGACGCGGGTGAGTCGCTGGGTGCCGCCGCCGCCGGGGATCAGGCCGAGGTTGATCTCGGGTGCGCCGAACGAGGAGCGCTCGGTCGCGACCCGCAGGTCACAGGCCAGCGCGAGTTCGAGGCCGCCGCCGAGACAGAAGCCGTCGATCTTCGCCAGCACGGGCCGTTCGAAGTCGTTGACCGTCTCGAAGGCCGGCGTGACGTCCATCAGGTCGGTCGGGTCGGCGTCGCTGAAGCCGGAGACGTCCGCGCCGGCACAGAACGCCTGATCGCCCGCGCCCTCGATGGTCGCACAGCGGACTTCGTCGGTGTCGACGTTCGAGAACAGGTCGTCGATCTCGGCGAGCAGGTCGTCCGAGAGCGCGTTCATCCGCGAGGGCCGGTCGAGTTCGACGGAGAGGACGCCGTCCTCGAGGTCGTAGTTCAGGTCGTGGTAGGGACCGAGGCTGTCGTCGTCGTAGCTGTAAAAGCCCGCGCCGGCTTCCTCGCCGGTCTTGCCCTCCGCGACGAGTTGCTCGAGGTACGGGTGGGGCTCGAAGCGGTCCTCGCCCGTCTCCTCGTAGAGGGTCTCGAGCTTCTCGAGGACCGTATCGAGGCCGATCTTGTCGGCGCGTCGGCAGATACCCTCGGGGAAGCCGAGCCCGAGCTGGACGCCGGTGTCGACCTCCTCGGGGGTTGCGACGTCCTCGCCGACGAGGAACGCGGCGCGGTTGATCATGCGGGCCTCGACGCGGAGCCAGTCGAAGTCGCCCGCGTCCTCGGGTTCGTAGTCGGCGCCGTCGCCGTCCTCGTAGTCGTAGAAGCCCTTGCCGGTCTTCTGGCCGAGGTCACCGGCCTCGACTTTCTCTTCGGTGATCGGCGGGATCGGGCTGTCGCCTTCCTTGCGGACGTGGTAGCCGACGTCGATACCGGTGAGGTCGCCGAGTTCGAACGGCCCCATCGGATAGCCCCGCTCGTGGACCATCGTCGCGTCGGCCTCGCGGATCGTCGCCTCGTCGTTCGAAACCATGAACGCGGGTTCGCCGCCGAAGGGGCCGACGATCGTGTTGACGACGAAGCCGCGGACGTCCTTGCGGACGTAGATCGGCGTCTTGTCGATCGACTCGACCCACTCGTAGCCGGCTTCCGCCGCCTCGTCGCTGGTGTCCTCGCCGTAGATGACCTCGACGAGGTCCATCTTGACCGGCGGGTTGAAAAAGTGCAGACCGAGTACGCGCTCCGAGGAATCGACGGCCTCCGCGATGTCGGAGATCGGCAGGCTCGAGGTGTTGGTCGCCAGCAGCGTATCGCCGCTGGTGTACTCCTCGAGGTCGGTGAAGATGTCGTGTTTCAGGTCCAGATCCTCG
Source organism: Natrinema sp. H-ect1 (assembly GCF_041821105.1). Classification (NCBI taxonomy): domain Archaea; kingdom Methanobacteriati; phylum Methanobacteriota; class Halobacteria; order Halobacteriales; family Natrialbaceae; genus Natrinema; species Natrinema sp. H-ect1. The sequence goes on from NZ_JBGUBA010000002.1 coordinate 698,390, forward strand.
GGCGCGGCCTCGATGACGAGATCGGCGTCGGAGACGGCCTCCTCTAAGTCCGTCGTCGTGTCGATCCGGCCGAGGACCTCCTCGGCGGAGTCCTCGAGCATCTCCTTTTCCTCGAGTTTCTCGACGCTCCACTTGATCGACTCGTAGCCGTCCTCGATGAACTCGTCTTTGATGTCACGCATCGTGACATCGTAGCCGGCCATCGCGGTCACTTCGGTGATTCCGTGCCCCATGTTCCCCGCGCCGAGTACTGCCACGCGGTCGATGCTGTCCAGTGACATGGTCGTTCCATTGCCGGGAACCGTCTTAATACCACCGAACCGAATTAGCAATGTTAAGCCCGTTGTCGGCCGTTGCACATCACGTACGTCGATTCGCGTTCATCGCGACCGTCGGTAACGGCGGTCGGGGAGCGGCCGAGCGGACGGGTCGACCGGCCGGCTCGCACGCGCTCGTTCTGCGGCGGCGACGTTTTGCGCGGACCGGCCGACCGACGTCGTGGTGGCGTGCCGGCGGTGTCCGATGGCTATCGCGACCGCTGAACGCGTGTTCCGTCCGAAGAAAACCGCCCGACGACGCGAGTCTACAGCGGTTCGTCGCCCTCGATGATCCGTTTGGCCCGCGCGGCCAGTGCCGGCACGCGGTCTTCCATCAACGGGTACATCGGGTCGTCGCTGTTGCCCTCGAGGTAGCGCCGGAAGAACATCTCGCCGAGGCCCGCGAGTTTGTACACCGCGAGCGCGCGGTAGAACCGCTCGTGTTCGAACTCGTAGCCGGTCCGCGATTCCCAGCGGTCGACCAGTTCGCGGCGGGTCGGATACCCCTCCCGTTCCATGAACCGGGTGACCAGTTCCGGGAGTTCGGGATCGGGATCCTTCGCGTCGCGCCAGTACGACAGCATCCAGCCGAGGTCCGCCCGAGGATCGCCCAGCGTGGCCATCTCCCAGTCGAAGACGCCGATCAGTTCCGGCGGCGTCCCCGGCCCGAACATCACGTTGTCGAGCTTGTAGTCGCCGTGGACGAGCGTGTGTGGGTGGTCGTCGGGCACGTTGTCGCGGAGCCAGTCGCCGACCTCGTGGAGGACGGGAACCTCGCGTTCGTCTTCGGTCACTTCGAACGCCCACGAGAGCTGTTTGCCCCAGCGGTCGACCTGTCGTTGCGTGTACCCCTCGGGGCGGCCGAACTCCTCGAGGCCGATCGCTTCGTAGTCGAGGTCGTGGATCGTCGCCAGTGTGTCGACGAGTTCCTCGCCGACGCGCTCGCGGTGATCGGGGTCGGCGAACCGCTCCGGCTCGTCCTCCCGGAGGACGTCGCCCTCGAGTTGCTCCATCACGTAGAAGTCGCTGCCGATGACGTCGTGGTCCTCACAGGCAAGCACCGGCGTCGGAACCGGGACGTCGGTGTCGGCGACCGCGTTTGTCACTCGATATTCGCGAATGACGTCGTGGGCCGTATCGGCGGTCTCGCCCGGCGGCGGCCGGCGGATGACCAGTTCCCGGTCGCCCCAGGTGACGAACAGCGTCTCGTTGGAGTGGCCCTCCTGATGACGGGCGATGTCGTACTCGTCGACCTCGCCGAGGTGTTCCCCCAGATACGCGACCAGCGCGTCCTCGTCGACGAGGCGTTCGTAGTAGTTCTCGCTCATGGGAACCGGTGGGTGCTATGGCCGTCGTCGCGGGCCGATACGGTGTCGTTCGTGGCGGTTCGCTTTGCAGTGGGCATTGTCGTGTGCTACTATATCTCCCCCTTTACGAAAATAGTTACGCCACGAACTCTCTTTTACAATGTTTGCGGGTTGGAAGTTACCATGCAACATACCGACTCGCGGACGACGCGGTGGCAACCGAGTCCGAACCGGGCGGGACGACCGTCGGGAACGTCCTGCCCGGTGTTTCGAATCGATACGCCGCTCGAGAACGCTACCCGTCTCGTGTCCCGTCGACGATTTCGAGGATTTCCTCGGGCGATTCGATCCGATAGGAGACCGCGGGGCCGTCCTCGGCACCGAAGGCGACGCCGTGCAAGCCGCTCTCGTCGGCCCCTTTCACGTCGTGATCGTAGCGGTCACCGATCATCAGCGACCGCTCGGGGGCGACGCCGGCTTTCTCGATGGCCGTCTCGAACATGGCCGGGTCGGGTTTGGTGTAGCCGACCTCCTCGGAGGTAGTGATCGAGTCGAAGCGTTCGCGGACGCCGAACCGCTCGAGCATCCGCTTTCCCTCGGCGTCGTCGACGTCGCTGACGACGCCGACGTGGAGGTCCCGCTCGGCCAGCCGTTCGATCGCCTCGACGGCTCCCGGCACCGGCTTGATCGACGCCGCGACGATCTCCTCGAACAGGGGCTCCCACTCCTCGCGGGGGACCTCCTCGCCGACGATGGCCGCGACGGCGCGGTGATAGCCCTCGCGTGCGGACCGGAACTCGGTGCCGTCGCGTTCGCGGAAGTAGTCGCCCACGGTCGTCCGCCACGTCTCGACGGCCTCCTCGACGGTTGTCTCGAGGTCGTAGCGGTCACAGAGTTGCGCGACGAACTCGGCGTGGGCGCCCTGTACCGACTCGAGCCCGAGGATGACGCCGCCGATGTCCCAGAAGACGGCCTCCCACTCGGAGTCCGTTCGGGCAGCCGCGCCATCGGCTCCATCACTGCTCATCGGCGTGCCCCCTGGCCGTCGGTCGGTTCGCTCTCGTCCGTCTCCGTACTCGTCTGGTCGAATCCGCCGCTCGCTCGCATGGTTCCTCTCATAGCTTGGGTCCCGGCGACGGTCGATGACCGATCGCCGTCGAATGAGTATGTGTGCAGGTGATTCGCATTCACTTAACGGTACGGTATTCATACCCATCTTTATTAACAGTTACTGCAAATAGCCAGCCGGAGCTAACAATGGAAACCAACACGCACGCAGTCGCCGGTGATCGCGTATGAGTACCGACCGATTCAGCGTCGACGGCGACGTCGCCATCATTACCGGGTCCTCGAGCGGGATCGGGAAGTCGATCGCGGAGGTGTTCGCCGCTGACGGCGTCGACGTGGTCGTCTGCTCGCGCGAGCAGGACAACGTCGATCCGGTGGCCGAGTCGATCAACGAGAGCGACAGTCCCGGGCGGGCGCTGGCCGTCGAGTGCGACGTGACCGACCGCGAGGCCGTCGAGGCGCTCGTCGAGGCCACCGTCGAGGAGTTCGGCGGACTCGACGTGCTGGTCAACAACGCCGGGGCCTCCTTTATGGCCGGCTTCGACGACATCTCCCCGAACGGCTGGGAGACGATCGTCGACATCAACATCAACGGCACCTATCACTGCACCCACGCCGCCGCGGAGCATCTCAAGGACGGCGGCGGTGCGGTGATCAACCTCGCCAGCGTCGCGGGCCAGCGCGGTTCACCGCTGATGAGCCCCTACGGCGCGGCCAAGGCCGCGGTCATCAACCTCACGACGACGCTGTCCTACGAGTGGGCCGACGACGACGTTCGGGTCAACTGTATCGCGCCCGGCTTCGTCGCCACGCCCGGCGTCGAGAGCCAGATGGGCGTCTCCGCGGACGATATCGACCGCACGGACGTCGCACGGCGGATCGGCACCGTCGAGGAGATCGCCGACCTCACCCAGTTCCTCGCCAGTCCGGCCTCGTCGTACATCGTCGGTGAGACGATCACGGCCCAGGGCGTCCCGCAGATCGAAGAAGACCACGACGTGTAGCCGGCACGCGCTCACGTCGGCTCTCGACGTTCGAGCGGTGACCGCTGCGCGGACGACCGCCGGGTCCGGGCCCGTCCGTGGAGTACGTAAACGGCCGTCCCCACGCCGCCGGTTCCCATACACCCAAAAGGGACGGTTTCGTCTGTGGACAACGATGACAGACAGAGATGTCCACCTTCCGGTCGCTGCACAGCCGACGATCGACTCGATCGTCGACTACGCACGGACCGCCGAGGACGGCGGCTACGACTGCGCGTGGCTCCCCGAGACGTGGGGTCGGGACGGCGTGACCGTCCTCTCGGCGATGGCCGAACACACCGAGGAGATCGATATCGGCTCGAGCATCCTCAACACCTACTCGCGATCGCCGGCCCTGCTCGGCCAGACGGCGGCGACGCTGCAGGAACTCTCCGAGGGCCGCTTCCGGCTCGGGCTCGGTCCGAGTGGCCCCGTCGTGATCGAGAACTGGCACGGCGTCGAGTTCGGCAACCCGCTCAAGCGCACCCGCGAGACGGTCGAGATCGTCCGGCAGGTTCTCTCCGGCGAGACGGTCGACTACGACGGCGACGAGTTCGACCTCTCGGGGTTCCGACTCCGGTGTGAGCCACCGGAAACCTCGCCCCCGATCGAGGTGACGGGGATGGGACCGAAAGCCGTCGAACTCGCGGGCCGGTTCGCCGACGGCTGGCACGGCATCATGCTCACTCCCGACGGGATGGAAGAGCGCATCGCGGACATCGAACGCGGGGCCGATCTGGGCGACCGCGACCCCGACGACGTCCAGGTCACCGCCGGCGTCACCGCCTGCGCGCTCGAGGACCCCGAGGAAGCCCGTGCGCTGGCCCGCCAGCACATCGGGTTCTACGTCGGCGGCATGGGTACCTTCTACCGCGACGCCCTCGAGCGACAGGGCTACGACGAGGCCACCGAGATCTACGATTCGTGGCAGGACGGCGACCGCGAACACGCCCTCGAGCTGGTCGACGAGAACATCCTCGACGACCTCTGTGCGGCCGGCAGCCCCGAGACCGCCCGCGAGCAACTCGAGCGCTACGAGGACGTCGACGGCCTCGACGCCATCGCGGTCAGCTTCCCGCGCGGGGCCGACGAGGACCAGGTCCGCGAGACGATGAAAGCGGTCGCACCCGAGAACTGAACCGGTTCCGAAACGGGGTGTCGGCTCCCCTCGGAGCTGCATCGGCTGCGAACTGCTATCGCGTCCGCAGGAAGGAGTCGATTTCTGCAGCGATTACGTCCGGGGCCTCGGCGGGGCCACTGTGGCTCACACCGTCGAACTCGACGAGGCGGCTGTGTGGGATCGCATCGTGGGTCGCGCGGGCGCTCTCTCGGAGAAACCCGGGGCCGTCGGTGCCGGTCAAGACGAGTACGGGGGCGGCAACGTCCAGACTGCTCGGAAGGCGGTATTGCTCGACGGCGCGGTTCATCCGGACGACCTCCTCGGCGAGGTCCGTACACGCCGGCCAGACCGGCCACTCCGCGAGCCACGCGTCGAGGTCGTCGATCCCGTCGGGGTGGAGGACCTGTTCGACGTACCGCTTCACCGCCTCACGTCGGTTCCCCGCGTCGATGAGCGTCTGCATCCGGTCCGCGAGGTCGGCGTCCGCGCGGTAGTCGTCGGGAAGGATCGCCGGTTCATACGCGACGACTGCCGCGACCGCCGCGTTCGTCGCGGTTTCGATCGCGGTGAGTGCGCCGTAGGAGTGACCGAAGAGGACCGGCTCCTCTTCGAGTGCGTCGACGAGCGTTCGTACGTATTCGACCTCTCGGGCCAGTACCTCGTCGGCGCTGGTCTCGGTCCGTTCGTCGAGACACGTCCCGAACCCCGGGCGTTGCGGGACGATCGCGGCGTATCCGTCCAGGTGTGGAACGACCGGCTGCCAGTATTCCGTGGAGGCCATTCCGCCGTGAAGGAGGATCAGCGGCGGGCCGTCACCGTGGCGCTCGTACGTTACCTCGATGCCAGCGTCGGACTGTGTCGTCTGCATGCGACACTGCGTTCGAGGCGGACCGAGCTAAGCGGTTCTCTCAGTGATGGGGGCTTTTAAATAGGCGAGGGGATGCGACCGCTTTTCGACACGTCCATTTGCACGGCGGGAAACGACGCGGTATGGGTCTCGTCGCGGAGTTCGACATCCACTGCGATGCGCTTCCGCTCGTCGGGGTTGCGAGAGCAGCGCCCGAGGCGAAGATCGTTCTCAGGCTGCAGTTCAACCACGGCGAGCGGCCGCTGTTTATCGTCACTGTGACGGGTGGTTCACGGACGGCGGTCGAGGCGGCCTTGACCGACGCCGAGGACGTCGACGAGTGGGCAGCGATCGGAACGGCCGGCTCCACGCGACGATATCAGGCGACGCCAGCGCTCAGTCTGGCGGAACAACTCGGCGATCACATCGACGACCTCGCCGGACTCGAGGCGCTTGCCACCGCCGAAGCAACCATCGAACGGATCGAAGTGACCGCCGACGGGTGGCGCCAGTCGGGGTGGTTCGCCACCCGAGCGGCGTTCGACGCGTTCTCGTCGTTCTGGCAACGAAACGCGGGGTTTCGATTGCGCCGTCTCACTCACGACGGGGCGCCAGAGCCGCCCGGCGACGGCCTCTCCGATCGCCAACGTGAGGCACTCAGAACGGCCTACGAGATGGGCTATTTCGACGTTCCTCGCCGGACGTCCTTGGATGCGATCGGGACGGAATTAGGGATCTCGGCGTCGTCGGTATCGGAGCGGCTTCGCCGCGCTCAAACGCATCTCATCGAGGAGACGGTCGCGACGACGTGGCCGCCGCTTCCCGAGTAGCGGACGGCTGAATCGCTCCCCGCTGCTCGAGGCGCTGCCCGGCAGAGCGACGGGACTCCCGTTCCGGTAGCATCGCCGTCGGTACGCACCGGAAATCCGTGGTCGAAACGGACACTGCCGGGAACCGGATCGCGCCGGCCTCCCGTCGGTCCCTCTCGAACGGTGGGCGCTCCGACAGCTACAAACCGTGCATCCTCCCAGTTCCTGCTATGCCCGGCAAGGTGAGTCCGGACGACCTGCTCGCGCACGTCTTCGAGCGGACGGAGACGGCCGACGAGACGGTGCTACAGGGCCCCGCTGACGGCGAGGACGCCGCCGCGATCGACTGGCCCGACGGCGAGGGAACGCTCGTGGTCAGCTCCGACCCGATTTCGCTGGCGGCCTCGGCGGTCGGCACGCTCGGCGTCTACGTCGCCTCGAACGACGTGGCCGTCTCCGGCGCGGACCCGCGCTGGCTGACCGCCGTCGTCTTGCTCCCGAGCGACGCCGAGACCGAGGGCGGTGCCGACGGCCCCCTCCTCGAGGTGGTCGCCAACGACCTCCACGCCGCCGCCGGCGAGATCGGCGCGTCGATCGTCGGTGGCCACTCGGAGTACGTCGACCAGCTCGAGCGGCCGCTGCTCTCGCTGACGGCGATGGGGGCGACGGATCGGTTCGTCCCGACCGGCGGGGCCGAGCCCGGCGACGCGGTGATCCTGACAAAGGCGGCGGGACTCGAGGGGTCGGCCGTCCTCGCGGCCGACTTCGGCGACGACCTCGGGGTCGATACCGAGACGCGCGAGCGCGCCGAGTCGTTCCTCGACGAGATCAGCGTCGCCCCCGAGGCCCGGCTCGTCCGCGCGGACGCGACGGCGATGCACGATCCCACTGAAGGCGGGGTTGCGGCCGGTCTGCTCGAGGTGGCCCGCGCGTCCGGCGTTCGCCTCGAGGTCGACCGCGATGCCGTGCCGGTCCGCGAGGCGACGGCGCGGCTGTGTGATGCCGCCGGGGTCGATCCGCTGCGGATCTTCGGCTCCGGTGCGCTGGTCGCGACCGTTCCCGGCGACGCCGTCGACGACCGTCTCGAGGCACTTTCGGACGCGGGGATCGAGGCCGCGAAAATCGGGACGGTACGGGAATGCGAGGGGGACGAGCCGACACTCGTTCTCGACGGTGAATCGATCGTCGAGCCGATCGAGGACGACCTCTACCCGCTCTGGGAGCGGGCCGACGGCGCGGACTGACTCCCGTTCCCACCGCCGCCCGACAGCGCGCCCAGCGTCGCCTCGATCACCAGGGTTTCGGGATCGACGACGGCGTCCGCACCGATCCGCTCGAGCGATTCGACCGTCCGGCCGTCGGCGAGCGCGACGATTCTCGCGTCCGTCATCGACCGGGCGGCCGCCACCAGCCGCGCCCCGTCTCGGTTCCCGGCTCCGATGAGGACCGCGTCACAGGTGTCGAGAGCGGCACGCTCGAGCGTCCGCTCCGCAGTCGGGTCGCCGTCGATCGACTCGACACCGTCAGGTAGCACCGCGGTCGACTCCTCGTCGGTCACGACCGTGATCGATGCCCGTCCGGCGAGCGCCGCGATCACGGGCCGAATCGTCTCGCCGGCCCCGAAGACGACGACCCGCGATTCGTCGTGGATCCACCCGTCGTGATCGTCATCGACCGCTCGATTCCCGCGCCTCGTCGCGCGTCGGCCGGCCCGCGCCAGACGCGCCTCGACCGCGGGACCGAGCAGACTGCCGGCCGTGGCCGCGAGCGTCGCCGGACCGAGGACGACCAGCGAGACGGCGAACAGCCGCGCTGCCTCGGTTCTCGCGTGGACGTCGCCGTAGCCGACCGTACTCGCCGTCACGACGGTGAAATACACCGCGTCGACGACGCCCTCGACCCCGTCGAACCCGCTTCGGAGCGCGTACGCACCGGCCGTTCCGTAGCAGCAGACGCCGACGATTGCAAGCAGCGCGCCGACCTGGGTCGCGTTGAGGTGGCTCGCACGCGTGAACCGTCGGCTCGCCGTTACGAGAACGACGAGCCCGCCGATCGAGAGGAGTACGAGCGGGAGAGAGAGCGCCCGGAACTGGGCGACGCCGTGTGCCCCGGAGAGAAAGACGAGGCCCACGGCAACGAGATACGCCACCCGGTAGCCACGGCGCATTCCCCAGACGGTGACGAGCAACGCGAAGCCGACGACGGTCCCGCTGAACTCCGCCGCGGTCTGGAGATCGGCGAGCGAGCCGCCACCCTCGAGGGCCGGTCGGGTGAGAATCGAACCGATTCCGGTTGCGATCGACGTGAGTGCGATTACGGTGACGATCACGATCGCGACGCGGCCGCCGGGCCGACGCGGATGAAACGCCTCGAGCATACTGCTCCTACGCCCGCACCGGCGGTAAATCCCCGTCGGTCCCGGCACACCGGAGACGTGGGCGAGTTCGCGACCGACGTCGTAGTGACTGCCTGCCGACAGTACGAACGTCCCGCGGACGCCGATCCCGAACGGGATCGATTCACGACCGCGTCGACTCGAGCGGGCCGATCTCGAGTTGCCCCACGGCGGCCGGTACGAGAAAGATGCCAGCGACCAGGATCGCGTACAGGACGACCAACAGCGGTTCGACCGTCGTGACGATGGACTCGAGTCCCCGAACGAGCGCGACGAACCCGACGCCGACGACGAGGACGACGGCCGCCTCGAGTCGGGAGCGCAGCGCCGGCAGGGCGGACAGTCGCCGCGAGCCCAGCAGCCCGCCGATCGCGCCCCCGAGACCGAGCAGGGCGTCTTCCCGTCCGCCGGCGATGACGAACGCGGGCGCCGAGAGGGCGAGCGCGATCGCGAACCCGATCGTTGGATCGCCGCGCGTGACCCGGTCCATGGCGGCGACGAAGGCGACCCCGAGCGCCGCGCCGACGATCACGTCACCCAGATAGTGGACCCCCAGGACGACCCGCGAGAGCGAGACGAGGGTGACGAGCGCCGCGGCGACCGCCAGCGCCCGCGGGTCACCCGCCCGGTCGTACGCCGAGACGAGGCCGCCGTAGACGACCGCCGCAGCGAAGGCGTGCCCGCTCGGAAAGCCGTAGCCCTCGCGCTCGCCCTCGAGGGGGATCGGCATGACGTCGGCCGGCGGTCTGGGGAGGGCAAACAGCGCCTTGAGCGAGAGCAACAGCGCCAGTCCGGCCACCGCGTAGCTGATCACGAGCGCGCTGCGGCGGCGATCGACACACCAGAACAGCACGGCGAGCAAAACCATGAGCGCGGTCGTCCCGCCGAGTTCGGTCACGAAGACGACGAGTTCCGCGTACTCGTTCGGGACGACGCCGCGTATCGCTTCGCTCTGGGCCTCGAGTCGCATCTCGGCCGGCACGTGACGCGTCGGCTACCTAAACGTTCGTTTCGGCGGACGCGTCTCGCGGGTCCCGTACTGACGATCGCGTCGGACCGTTTTCACCGATCGGGACGTTCCCGTCGGAATCACTTTGATAGCAGGTACCATTTGGCCGGACAGTGGCCCAGTATGAACGATACACGAAACCGCGACCGAACGCCGCGGGTGCGGGAGATCGAGTTCGAGATCACTGCGCCCGCGTATCCGTTCGTCCGGGCGTCGGCCGAACTCGAGTGTCGCGTCGAACTGGCGGAGATGATCCCCCGCGGGAACGGGTGCTACGCCGAGTTCTTCACCGTGGCCGAGGCCAAGCCGTCCCGGGTCGCGGACCTCGCCGACGACCACGAGAGCGCCGACGTTCGGTCCCTCCACGAACACGAAAGCGGCGCGCTGCTTGAGTTCCTCGTCGCCGAGGACTGCCCCGCGGTGGAACTCGCCGAACTGGGGGCGCTGCCGCGGACGGTTCGAGGCAGCGACGGGGACGGCCGGATCGTCGCCGAAGTACCGCCGCGGGACGACGCCGGCGGAATTACGGACGCGTTCCTCGAGCGCGTGCCGGAAGCGACGTTCATCGCGAAGCGGGAGACCGACGCGCTCACGACGCCGTTCAGCCGGACCGCGTTCCGGCAGGAACTGCGCGCCCGACTCACCGACCGCCAGCGGGAAGTCCTCGAGGCCGCGTTCGAAGCCGGCTACTACGACTGGCCCCGCGAGTGTTCGGGCGAGGACGTCGCGGCTGAACTCGGCATCGCGTCGCCGACGTTCTCCCAACACATCCACGCCGCCGAGCGCAAACTCCTCGCGATGGCCTTCGAGGACAGGGCCGACGACGAGGCCAACTGACCGCCAGGACGCGGTCGATCGCCGGCCGTTCGATCAGTCGGACGGAGCGACGACGATCCGTCCGTCTCCATAGACCGCGACCACACAGCCCTCGTAGGAGAGCGAGAGTCGCTCCGGCCGCGCTCGCGGCCGTCGATCGAAGAGCCGGTCGACGGCGGTCGTCTCGACCGCCTCGTACAGTGGCTGCATGGTCGTCGGGTCAGTGCCTCTGACGGCTGCAACCGCCCGAACGATCGCGGACGACGGCGTGTCCGCATCGTCCCAGTCGTACCGTGCGGTATACGTCTCGTCGCCGCGCTCGAACGCCGGGCGGTCGCCCGCCGCGGCGGTGTCTCGCTGAGTCATCTGAATCACCGGGCTGCCGCGTTCATACCGACGCAGGCGAGGTGGTTAGTAGCGATACCTATAGCTCATGGGAAACATATCAGCCTACTGACTCTCGGTGGGCCCGTTACTGCCGCGCCCACTCGAGCATGCGCTTGTAGACCGGATCGCTCGCGAGCGCCGACGAGTCGCCGACCAACACCAGCGCCCGCTTGGGCCGTGTCAGCGCGACGTTGATCCGCCGGTAGTCCTCGAAGATCGGCCCCTCGAGCGAGCCGGTCGCAGTGAACGAGACGATGATGACCTCCTGGCTCGAGCCCTGGAAGCGGTCGACGGTGTCGACGGTGACGTCGTCGGGGACCGTACTCGAGATCTCCGAGACCTGTGCTCGGAACGGGGCGATGACGCCGATCTCCGACCGGTCGAGGCCGGCCGCCTCGTAGCGCTCGATCAGGTCGGCGATTCGTGTGGCCTCCTCGCTGTCGGTATACTGGCTCCGGTCGCCCTCGACGTCGACGAACGAGACGGGATCGGACAGGGTCTCGGGCAGGGCGTCCCGGGAGACGCCCTCGAGGTCGTCCAGCGTTCGCCCGGCGACCTCGGGCGTCGCCGGCCGTAGCTGCCCGTCGTAGAACTCGGTGGAGGCGAAGACCTGAATGCGCTGGTTCATCCGGTACTGGCGATCGAGCATGACGCCGGCGTCGGGGTAGCGCTCGACCAGGCGCTCGAACAGCGACTCGGTGAGGTCGTTCTCGGCGCGCACGACGGGCGGCAGCTGCTCGTGGTCGCCCACCAGCACGAACCGCTCGGCGAGGTTGATCGCCGCGCAGGTCCCGGGCTCGGTCAACTGGGCTGCCTCGTCGACCAGCGCGGCGTCGAAGGCCTGCTCTTTCATGATCCGTGAGCCGCAGGTCGCGGTCGTCGCCGCCACCACCTGCGCGTCCTCGAGTTCGGCGACCCGATCGGCGGGCTCGCCCGCCCGCTCGAGCCGGTAGGGCTCCATCTCGTCGCTGACCCCGCTCTCCGACCCCACGCGGACGACGTCGACGGCTTTGCCGTCTCCACTCCGTTGCGTCTCCGACGCAACGCTGTCCTCGTCGATGACGTCCTCGAGTTGCTCGAGTAAGGCCTCCAGAGCGTTGTCGACGGCGCGATTCGTGAAGGCCGACAGCAGGACGCGCTCGCCGCGCTCGACCATCGCGCGGATGGCCCGGGCGATGGTGTAGGTCTTCCCGGTCCCCGGCGGGCCGTGGATCAGCGCGCAGTCCTCGGCACCGACGGCTTTCCGAACGGCCTCGTTCTGGCGCTCGTTGTTGTCGATGAAGGTCTCCTCGATCGCTTCGAACTCGGGCTCTGCGCGGCCGAACAGGACGTCTTTGCGCCGTTCGTCGCCTTTCAGGAGCGCGTCGTGCATCGCGACGAGCAACCGGTCGGTCGTCAGCTCGGAGGGGTAGACATCGAGCCGGGTGACCGCGACCGGCTCGTCCGCCGTGATCACGACCTCGTCGTCGAGTCGCTCGATCCGCGCGAGTTCCGAGTCGCCCCGAACGGGGTCCCCGTCGCTGGCCAGCACCAGGTCGCCCTCGCGGAGCTTCGAGTTCGCGCCGCCAGTCCGGCGCGCCCGCAGCTCCCAGCGACCGCCCTCGAGCGGCCGTTTTGCGACGAACTCGAGGTCGATCAGCGCGCGGTCGTCGTCGGCCCGTTCCTGCGCGGTCTGTTCCCAGAGCTTGGCGTACTCGCGGTGGACCTCGCGCCGTTCCTCCTCGATCGCTCGGTAGAACCGGTCGAAGTACTCGCGTTCCTCGGCCGGCAGCGCCTGCCCGATCTGGCCGGCCTTCGACTCCTGATCCAGCCGCCCGGAGACGACCATGCAGGTGTCCTGCTCGAAGCAGTACTCGCATTTCGCGTCGGCCTCGTAGCCGGTCGGAACCTCGCCTCGCATCTCCATCGCCGCGATCTCGTTGCGCAGGCGGACGACGTACTGCAACAAGCCGTCGCCCATCGTGAACTCCTTTGCGGGGGTCAGGTCGCCGGTCTCCTCGTTGCGATCGAGCGCCGAGTTCTTCGTATAGAGGAGCGTCCCGATATCGACGTCGCCGCCGTGTTCCTCGAGCAGGAGTGCGTAGCAGGCAGCCTGCACCTTGTCCTTGAACCGCGGTTCCTTCTTGAGGTTCTTGCCGGTCTTGAGTTCGACCGGTGCGCCCCGGCGGACGGCGTCGGCCCGGCCCCGAATGCCGAAGGTCTCGCTGATGAGCAACTGCTCGGAGCGCCAACTGTCTTCCTCGGTGAGCCGGCCCTGCTCGAGCCAGCCCTCGATCGCTTTGGCGTTCTCCCGGATCTCCTCTTTGACCGCGTCGGGCGTCTCGCCTAACAGCCCCAACTGGAGGCCTCGCTCCTCGACGCGGGCGTCGATCGACTCCTCGAGGTTGCGCCCGCGAAGCAGGTCGCCGAAGACCTCGTGGACGAGCGTCCCTTTCACCACGGGGTAGTTCAGCGGCACCCCGGAGAGCTTGTTCAGGTAGTAGAGCCGGGGACACTCCACCCAGTTGCGGATCGAGGTGACGCTGACGAGAAAGGAGGGTTCGACGACGACGTAGGACTCGCCCGTCGTCGCGTACTTGGTCTCGCCCTGATACTCCTCCTCTTTCGCGTTCGTCACGACCAGTTCCATCCCCGGCTCGAGCAGCTCGGCCGACTCGGTCCACTTATTCCAGAGCGTCACCGTCGTTTCGCGGCCGTCTGCGACGGCCGCCGTCCCGCCGTCGCTGCGCGTCGGCGTGGCGTCGCCGGTGGGCTCGTCGTCGGTCGCGAGCCGGACCGGGACCTCCGCGAGATCGCTTTCGCCGTAGCTCGTCGACACCGTTCGCACGTCGACCTCGCCGGCGACGGTTCCGCGTACGTACACAGCTACCGTCACGAGCGAGCGATCAAAAACGCTATCGGTCCCGGTGGCGACCGGCTTGTTTCCCCGCTCGCGGGACGCGATGCCCACGATAACATTCACTTACCGGCGTTCCCGGGTTTCGTTCCCGGCCGGCCGCGAGTGGAACGGACGGGCCGTTTTTGCGATCAGGCCCCGAACGTCCGGTACTATGAGTGACCCGAACGGCGACGATCGTCGGCGGGGCGACGGGCCCGGGGCCGGCGACGAGCCGCCGACCGACGACGGCCCGATCAACCGACCGGAATCGGCGTCGGCCGACATCGACTCGGGGACCGGGGTCGGTGACGGAGAGCGGCCCGGCGGCCGCGACCCGCGAGACGAGTCGACGCAAGTCGCCAGCGAGGAGCGCCGGCGCAAGACCTCGGTCGTCAGTCTGCTGGTCGCCGTCCTCGGCGCGTGGGTCGCCCTCTCGGTGCTGGTCTTCCAGAGCGGTGGCGCTCCCGCGTCCAACGACGTCCTCGTCGGACTCGCGGTCGCGCTGGCTGCCGGCTACAACTACTATCGGGTGACGAACGACATCCCGCTCAGCCCCGCCATCGCCTCGCTGGTCGCCCTCCTCGGGATCTGGCTGATCGTCTCGGCCGCCCTGCTCGGGATGACCGGCGGGCTGTTCTGGAGTACGCTCGTGACCGGGCTCCTGATCGCCGGGCTCGCGGGGTACAACGCCTACGAGGCCCGCGGGGCCCGAACGGTCGCGACCGACTCCGGCACGGGGATCTAAGGGTCGGCCTCGAGCCGGCGAAGCCGGTGTTCGGCGGCGTGATGGCCCATCGCGACGACCGAAAAGGCGACCATGACGACGGCGAAGCCGACCGAGACGATCGGTGAGACGCCGTTGACGTACCCGTTCCAGAGCTGGCCCAGCGCCAGCGCCAGCGGGGCGATCGTCAGCAGCGAACTCTTGGCGGGTGCAGCGCGGAACAGATCGACGAGCGACGGTGAGCGACGAGTGGACATAGGGAAAGCGTCGGTTACCGTCCCTGTCGGCGGGGCCAGTGTATTCCTTTCGGTTCCGGAACGGTCCGTTGCGGGGCGTAACAGTCCGTTCTCGGCGTCTTTCGGTGGAACCGATACGTTCATTCTGCCGGCGATCCAACCCTCGCCTATGCGGATACGCGAGTGGCAGGACGTACTCGAGGACGTCACGGAGCGCGACGTCGATCCGGAGGACTGGCGCGCAGTCGCCGGCGACCGCGCCGGCGGCGTCGGCGAAGACATGTACCTCGCGCATCCCCGGGCCGGCGTCTTCTTCCTGAAAACGTACGCGAAAAACCCCTTCGAGGTACGGGGTGTCGGCACCCGCGTCGCCCGGAACATCGACGACGAGATCGGGTCGTTCATGCCCGAGCGAGAGTCGGGCGGCCGCTTTGCGGTCCAGTCTCCCCCCGAGGACGAGGAGCAGGCCGAGACGGTCGGCAAGCGCCTCGAGACGGTGCTGGAAACCCACGCGGACGCGCCGACCCGACCGCAGGACCTGTTCGACGACGTGATGGAGGCGCTCGAGAGTCCCGCGTTCGGCCCGATGGAGTACGATCAGTACGACCGACCCGACGACCTCGCGGCCCTCGCCGACCGCTTCGAGGAGGCCGACGAACTGCTCGACGCCGAACTCGAGGACCTGATCGAGACCGACGAGGTCGATCGCGGCTTCATGTAGCGGTCGGGACCGCGGTCGAGGCGTTCGCGTTCAGTACGGATCGTATTCCGCGACGGAGAGGACCGACTGCACCTCGTCGTCCCAGAAGTGTTTCTCGGCGGTCGCGAACGTCGCTCCGTGTTCGCGAGCGATCGCCGCGATGAGCGCGTCCGGGTGGTCCGCCGGGACGCCTCGATCCAGCAATTCGCTCTGCAACGATGCGGCCTCATCGGCCGTCCGTGCGGTCACGTCGAGTACGTCCATCGACGACGTGACGGCCCGTCGAATCGCGTCCGGGGTGCCGTCGATGTAGCCGTGTACGGCACCCATGTACGCCTCGTAGAGGACTATCGCCGGCACTCCCCACGCCTCCTGTTCGTACCGCTGCAGGAAGCGACGAGCGTCGTCGGTTCCGTCGAGATAATCGCTGAGAAGATTGTTATCAAGTACGAGCATCTACTTTGATTCCTCGATTCGGTCCCTCGTTCCCGCCCGCAACTCTTCTCGCATCGTCTCCAGCCCCGCCCGCGTTTCCGTGTCCGTTTCCGAAAGGACGCCGAACCCGGCCCACTTGTCGCCTTCCGTGAGTCGTAGAATCACGTCCTCGTAGCTTTCGTCCTCACGCTTATGGAGATCCAGTCGGTCTTTCGCTTCGTCCGAAACGCGGATCGACGTGTCTCCCATGTATGGGAATACGTATGCGTATGCAAAACACTTTCCCTCGTTCGAGACCGCTCCCGCATCCGCGTCCGATGGCTCTTTGAAAACGGCCGTCGAGGATACAGTCATGTCAGCGACCGCGAGCCCCGAGGCCGTCGTCCGCGACTACTACGACACGCTCCGGAACGGCGACCCCCTCGAGCCGTACTTCCTCGCCGACGAGTCGACGGTGAAGTTCGGCATCAGCGAGTCGCTGTTCGGCGGCGAGGTTATCCGTTCGGCCCTCGAGGAACAGACCGAAACGACCGCCGACTGGACGATCGAGAGCCGCCGCCTCGTCGTCGATCGGCGCGAGGCGGTCGCGACCTTCGCCGACGAGGTGACGATGGCCTGGACCGACACGGAGGGCGGCGACCGACGCCGATTCGACAGCCGCTGGAGCGGGACGCTGGTTCCGACAGACGACTCGAGCGCGCCCGACTGGCAGTTCGCGCTCATGCACGTCAGCGCCCCGCACGAGCTATGAGCCGACGGGGTCGGGAGCCGTCAGGCTCGAGCGGCGTCTCGGACGCAGCCACCCAGCTCAAGGTCGCTTTCGTGTTGCTGGTCGGCCTGTCAGGTGGGCTGGTCGCGTTTCAGGGTGAGGCGTCGCCGGTCGTGATCGGCGCGGCGATCCTCGGTGGCATCGTCGCCGGGAGCGCGTTGCTCTGGTACCTGATCTGGATCATGACCGGCTGAACGCGTCCGGGCGACCACCACGCGAGGGAAAACGGGAGATTCGGGTCAGCGGTCGACGCGCCGGAGCCACGTCCCCGGGGCATCGAGTTCGTCGTGGCTCGGCAGGTACTCCGGCCCCTCCCAGACGAGACTGGCCGTCTCGAGGTCCCGGACCGCGACGACGTGTTCGAAGAAGTCCTTGCCGCGTTCGTACTGGCGCTCTTTCAGCCCCAGGCCGAGCAGCCGCCGGAAGACCTTCTGGATCGGCCCCCGGCCCTGCCGGCGCTCGTCGAGTTTTCGCCGCAGGTCCTCGTACTCGTCGTCGAAGGCGTGGTCCATCAGGAGTTCGGCGTACCCCTCGACGACGGTCATGGCGGCGTCGAGATCACGGAACGCCTCGCGGTCGAACGATCCCTCCGAGAGGTTGGCGATCCCGTCTTCCATGCGGGTCTCGAGGTGGTCGGAGAGCCACGGTGCGGCCCCGAACTCGGCGGCGTGGGTCACCTCGTGGAAGGCGATCCAGCGGCGGAATCGATCGGCGTCGACGTCGAGTTGGTCGGCCGCGTTGAGGATGTTCGGTCGGACGAAATACAGCGCGTGGTCGTCGGTCGGGGCGTCGGCGAGCAACAGCGGATCGTACTGACCGAGGACGTTCCGCCCGAGAAAGGAGAGCATGACCGTCATCGTCCCCGTGTTGATCGTCCGCGCGATCCCAGGGAACGTACCGGTGTGGGTCTCGAGGGCGCCCATGACCCGTTCGAAGGTGGCGACGTTGGCGTCGATCCAGTGGTGGCGGTTCTGGATCTCGATCGTCTCGGGGACGTCGAATTCGGCCCCGGAGACGGCGCGGACGGCCGCCCTGGCGTCTCGCACGTCGCGGGCGTAGGCCTCGCGTTCGCCGGTCTCGAGCGCGAGCGAGCCGGGGTCGGTCGCGGCCTTGGCGGCCTCCGCGGCGGATCGCCAGTCGATCGCGTCGTCACCGGATGCCCCGGCGACTGCCCGGGCGCTACGATAGAGATTCACGACCCCAAATAGGGGAAGGACCCGCAAAAGCGTTCGGCTCAGTGGAGCCGATTCACCGCCGGTCGGTCCGACGCCGGCCGGCGATCAGTCAGGTGGCGCTCAGTTGACGATGACGTCGGGCCCCTCGTCGGCCTTGAGGTCGGACTCCTCGTCGTCGCCGCGGAACTTCTTGGCGGCCGCGGCGATACCGACCAGGACGACCAGTGCGACCAGCGCGCCGACGGCACTTTTCCCGCTCCCACCGGACTCCTCGTCGCTTTCGTCGGATTCCGTCTCGAGGTCGGCTTCGGACGCCGATTCCGTGGATCCGATCGGCAGCGCTTCGCCGACCGAGCCGAGGCCGATCTGGGGGGTGTCGATGTGCAACTCTACGAGGGTGAACTTTTTATCTCCCATGAGCGGACGGTCCACGAGTACACACTTAGCCGTTTGGTTAGGTATGGGATAGCAGCGGTGTACGAGCCGGCTACCCCTCGAGTCCCGGACCCGACCGTTCGCGGTTCATGGTTCCCTAATTGATAAACTACAACTACTTTACACCGGAACAAAACACTAGTTCGCGTATGAACCTGCACGATCCCACCACCCGCTGGGGAGTGGGCCTCGCCAGCGGTGCCCTCATCGCCACCATCGCGGTGCTGTTTCTGGACGGAACGACGCGACTGCTCGTTCTGGCGCTCGCCGTCTTCGATGCGGTCTCGACGCCACAGTTCCTGAAACACGCCGCCGCGGAATCGGCGGACCGGTGAGAGCGCGTTGCCGACCGTCCCGACACCAGTCAGCTTTCTGTCAGTAACGGCCGCGAGATCCGCAAGACCGGGTGGGAAACATCGTGTTATTCGCCGCTGAACGGCCCTCGTCGGAGCCGGGACCGGTACGATTAAGTGTCCATCACCAGCCGTGTTGCGTATGAGTGGACGACCGCTGGACGTCCTCGAGGCGTCGCTCGGCGAACGCGTCACGGTACGACTCAAGAGCGGCGACGAGTACGTCGGCGATCTCTCCGGGTACGACCAGCACATGAACCTCGTCCTCGAGGACGTGACGATCCCCGTCGAGGGCGTCGATCAGGAGGCTCCGGCCGAAGACACAACCATTATACGCGGCGACAACGTCGTCTCGATTACTCCATGACTGGTGCAGGAACCCCGAGCCAAGGAAAGAAGAACAAGACGACCCACACCAAGTGTCGTCGCTGCGGAGAGAAGTCCTACCACACCAAAAAGAAGGTCTGCTCGTCGTGTGGCTTCGGCAAGTCCTCGAAGCGCCGCGATTACAAGTGGCAGTCGAAGTCCGGCGACAACTGACCGGTCTCTCTTTCGTCGTTTCCTCTCGTCTTCCGATCCGACAGCCCCGGCGTCGTCGCCGATGCCGGGACGCGCGACGCCGATGGACAACCCTTAGTTCGCCGCCCCGAAGGATCGCGTATGGAGACGACTGACGCCGTCGCGGGGCTCGAGTGCGTCGACTGCGGGACCGTCATCGAGGCCACCGCCGAGGCCCACCGATGTCCCGAGTGTGACGGTCCGCTCGACCCGCGCTACGACTACGACGCGATCGACCTCGATCGCGAGACGCTCGAGGGTCGGCCGGCCGACTCGCAGTGGCGCTACGCCGAACTGCTGCCGTTTGCCCGCGAGACGGCGGTCACGACCCGGGAGGGCGCGACGCCGCTGGTCGACTGTCCCGACCTGGCCGACGAACTCGGCGTCGAGCAAGTCCTGCTCAAGGACGAAGGCCGGAACCCGACGGGCTCGGTCCGCGACCGCGGTGCGTCGCTTGCGGTCACGGCCGCGACCCGGAGCGACGCCGACGACGTCGCGCTCCCGTCGACGGGCAACGGCGGTCAGGCCGCGGCGGCCTACGCGGGCCGGGCCGGCCTCGAGTCCCACGCCTACCTCCCCTCGCGCTCGGGCTTTACGAACAAGGCGATGGTCAACGTTCACGGCGGCGACATGAACGTGGTCGGCGGTCGCTACGGCGACGCCGTCGGCGCGTACGAGGAGGCGCTCGCCGAACACGACGACTGGTACTCGCTGCGAGCCTTCGAGACGCCCTATCGCCACGAGGGGATCAAGACCCTGTTCTACGAACTCGTCGAAGACCTCGAGTGGACGGTTCCGGACGCGATCTGTTATCCGACGGGGATCGGCACGGGGATCGTCGGCCTCGCCAAGGCCGCCCGCGAGTTCGAGGAACTGGGACTGATCGACGAGATGCCCACACTCTACGCCGCGCAGGCGTCGGGCTGTGCCCCGATCGCGGACGCCGTCGCCGACGGCCGCGACGACCTCGACCCCGTCGAGCGCCCCGACACCATCTGTGGCGAACTCGAGATTCCGGACCCGCCGGCCGGCTCGTGGGTCCTCGAGGCGCTGCGTGAGACCGACGGCGACGCGGTCGCGACCGACGACCCCGACATCCTCGAGGCGGCCGTGCGGGTGGCCCAGACGACCGGCCTCGAGCCGACCCCGAGCGCGGCGGCGGCTGCCAGCGGCGCGTGGGAACTCGCCGACCGTGGTGCGTTCGACGGCGACGAGACGGTCGTGATCGTCTCGACGGGCGCGGGCAACAAGGAGGCCGACGTGTTGCGAAGCCACCTGATGGGACAGGGCATTTAGACAGCACCCAGTACCGGGTAATACCGCCGAATACAGCCGGTATAACCGCTATCGGGCGCCCAGTTGGGCACGGCGAACCGAACGCTTTCACCGACAGAGCCTTGACTCCGAGACGAGTAGACAAACCGAGTTCAAATGTGTGAACATTCACCAGAGTGTTCGAACGGGGTCACGTGCCAGCTCGTCCTCGAGAACGGTGAGACTGGCCTCGAGACCGCCGAATACTACTGTAAGGCACACCTGGTGCTGCGGATCTGGGAGGTCGAGAACGACAGCTCGATGCGGGCCGTCAGCGCTGAACAGCTATAGGCCGGATCGGCCTCGCCCGGCGCGCTTGCTGCCGATCACGGCTCGATCGTCGCGACGGAATCAGCCTGTTCGCGACCCGGAGGTGGACCCGATCGCGCCCGAGGGCCGCGGCGCGCTCGAGTCGACCAATGACGCACTCGAGCCGGCCGGGCCACTGCCCCCACCGTGTGACCGCGTCCCTCGCGACGGGGTCGTTCCGTAGCGTTTTTGCTGGTTGTCGGGAAACGACGCGGTATGACTGCCCCCTGGGACGATTGGAACCACGTTCTCAAGCTCGATCCGGACAAGGAGCTGCCCGAGGGCGTGACCTACGGTGACCTCTGTGCGACCGGAACGGACGCCATCGAGGTCGGCGGGACCATGGGTATCACTGAAGAGAACATGAGCGCCGTCATCGAGGCCTGTGCCGAACACGACGTTGCTCTCTATCAGGAGCCGTCCAACCCCGAAGTCGTCCTCGAGGACGACGCGCTGGACGGCTATCTCATTCCGACTGTGTTCAACGCCGGCTCGCCGTTTTGGATCACCGAAGCCCACAAAGAGTGGGTCCGCCTCGAGGGCGAACTCGATTGGGAGCGGACGACGACGGAGGCCTACATCGTGATGAACCCCGAGGCCGACGTCGCGGAGCTGACCGAGGCCAACTGCGACCTGGGTGCCGACGACGTCGCCGCCTACGCGACCGTCGCGGAACACATGTTCGGCCAGGAGATCGTCTACGTCGAGTACTCGGGCACCCTCGGCGACGAGGGCGTCGTCCAGGCCGCCGGCGAGGCGACCGACGAGTCGACGCTGTTCTACGGGGGCGGCATCCACGACTACGACTCCGCGTACTCGATGGCCCAGTATGCCGACGTTATCGTCGTCGGCGACCTCGCACACGACGAGGGGATCGAGGCGGTCCGCGAGACCGTCGACGCGGCCAACGACGCGTAACGACACACCGGACCGGTTGGTAAACCCGACAGTAGCCTCAACTGTTTTATCGCTTCGCGGTGGACGACCCCGCATGAGTCTCCACGTCGCCTTCGAGGCGTCGTCGCCGTCGCTGGTCCTCGGCCCGACCTTCGACGCCCTCCCCTCGCTCGAGGTCGCCCTCGAGCGCCAGTACGCGCTCGATCCCGCACGCCCGATCGCGTTTTGCTGGACTCGCTGTCGGAACCGAAAGCGACTCGAGCGGGCGTTGGCCGCCGACCCGACGGTCGCTCGGTTCGACAGGATCGCCAGCGGGGATGACCGCGACCTCTACCGATTACAGCGAAGCGAGACGAACGTCGTGGGGGCGTACCGCCAGTGGGTCGCTGCCGGCGGCGAGTTGCTCGAGTGCCGGGGCACGGACGGTCGCTGGAACGTCGAGATGCGGTTTCCCGACCGGGCATCGTTCGGCCGGTATCACGACTTCCTCGTCGACGAGGGCGTCTCCGTCGAACTCCGCCGACTCGCCGAGACCGACGCTCGCTCGCGGCGGGCCGGCGACCCCACGCTGACGGACCGCCAGCGGGAGGCACTGTCGCTGGCCCACGAACGCGGCTTCTTCGAGGTCCCCCGCGAGACGGACTTAGCCGAGATCGCCGCCCAACTCGAGATTTCGAATCAGGCGGTCAGCGAACGGCTGCGACGCGGACAGGCGCGGCTGGTCGAGTCCCACGTCGTCGACTGAGTCCGCCCGATCCCGGACTATTCGACGATCAGTTCCTGCAGGCGAGGGAGCGCCTCGGTCACGTCCTCGCGGACGACCGCGTCGGCGACGTCGTCACACGGGGTCGACTCGAGGTTGACGATCCCGACGGTCCCGCCGGTCGAGGCGGCAAGCCGGGGCAGCGACGCGGCGGGTTCGACGACCAACGAGGAGCCGATCGCGAGGAAGGCGTCGCTCTCCCGGGCGAGCGACCGGGCCCGCTGGAGGACCGCACCGGGCAACTGCTCGCCGAAGAGGACCACGTCGGGTTTGAATACGCCGCCGCAGTCGCAGGTCGGCGGCAACTCGCCGCCGGCCGCCCGCTCGAAGATCGGGTCGCCGTCCGTGCGTTTCCCACAGTCCGTACAGCGGACCCGCTGGGAGTTCCCGTGTAACTCGAGGACCGTCGGCTCGTCGGCCGTCGCGCGGGACCCGCCGTCCGCTTCGGCGTCGTTCCCCTCGCCGACCGCCGCCGCGGCGTCGCCGTGGAGGCCGTCCGTGTTCTGGGTCAGGACCGCCTCGAGGTGGCCGTCCCGTCCCATCGCAGCCACGGCCTCGTGAGCGGCGTTCGGCTCGAACTCGCCGTCGAACATCGCTCGCTGGAGGTCGACTCGATCGGCCCAGAACCCCTCGGGATCGCGCTGGAACCGGCCGTACGCGAACTGCCCCTGATCGAACTGTTCCCAGACGCCGTCGTCGCCCCGGAACGTGGGCACGCCCGACGGCGCGGAGATGCCCGCACCGGTAAAGGCGACGGCGGTGTCCGCGTCCCGAACCGCGGTCGCGAGTCGCTCGAGGTCGTCCATACGGGTCGTATCGTTTCCGATGCGGCAAAACGTTACCCTCGATCCGAACGGCTGGGCTTAAGTTGCGCCTGCGTGAATCGAGTGGTATGCAGGACAGAACCTACACGGCCGACGCCGAGCCGGGCGACCACGTCACCGTCGCCGGCTGGGTCCACGAGATCCGCGACCTCGGGGGCATCGCGTTCCTGATTCTCCGAGACAGCTCGGGCAAGATCCAGATCAAGTTCGAGAAAGACGAGATGGACGAGGAGTTAGTCGAGACGGGACTCGACGTCTCCCGCGAGAGCGTCATCAAGGTCTCCGGCGACGTCGAGGAAGAGCCCCGCGCGCCGACGGGCGTCGAGGTCACGCCCGAGTCGCTCGAGGTCGTCGCCCCCGCCGACCCCGAACTGCCGCTCGACCCCTCGGAGAAGGTCGACGCCGACCTCTCGACCCGGCTGGACAACCGCACCCTCGACCTTCGCAAGGAGGAGGTCCAGACGGTCTTCGAGATCCGTTCGGACGTGCTGCGTTCGGTCCGTGACCAGTTCCGCGACTACGATTGTACGGAGATCAACACGCCGAAGATCGTCGCGACGGGGACCGAGGGCGGGACGGAACTGTTCCCGATCACCTACTTCGGCGAGGAGGCCTTCATGAACCAGTCGCCACAGCTGTTCAAGCAGCTGGTCGCGGGCTCGAACGTCGAGCGGGTCTTCGAGATCGGCCCGATCTTCCGCGCGGAGGAACACAACACGCCGCGGCACCTGAACGAGGCTACCTCGATCGACTTCGAGGGCGCGTTCTGTGACCATACTGATGCCATGGACGTCGCCGAGGGCATCGTCAAAGCCGCCTACGAGTCCGTCCAGGAGAACTTCGGCGACCAGCTCGAGGAACTCGACCTCGCCGAGGACTTCGCAGTCCCCGAGGGCGACTTCCCGCGTATCAGCTACGAGGACGCCCTCGAGCGCATCAACGCCACGGGCGAACTCGACGAGCAGCTCGTCTGGGGCGACGACCTCTCGACGCCGGCCGAGGAGGCCCTCGGGCAGGACGTCGGCGGCCACTACTTCATCACCGATTGGCCCAGCGAGATCAAGCCGTTCTACATCAAGGACCACGACGACGATTCCGAACTGTCGACCGGCTTCGACCTCATGCACCCGCGGATGGAACTGGTCTCGGGCGGTCAGCGCGAACACCGCCACGAGAAGCTCATCGAGGGCTTCGAACAGCAGGGGCTCGACCCCGACCAGTTCGAGTACTACACCAAGATGTTCAAGTACGGCATGCCGCCCCACGCCGGCTTCGGCCTCGGCGGCGAGCGCCTGCTCATGACGATCCTCGGGCTGGACAACATCCGGGAAGCGGTGCTGTTCCCGCGTGATCGCCAGAGACTGAGTCCGTAGGACGACGTCTCTGGGAGCGCGTGGAAACCACGAGCGCGTAGCGCGAGTCGGTTTCCTCGAGATCGTCAGCGTTTGTCGCCGTAGGCGACAAACCTGAGAGCAAGCGGAACCCAAGCGGAAGCGAAGCACGGTTCCGCATGATCGCCAACGTCTGAGTCCGTAGGACGAAGACGTTGGGAGCCAGCGAGACGAACGGAGTGAGTCTCGCCGG
This sequence comes from Natrinema sp. H-ect1, assembly GCF_041821105.1. Taxonomy (NCBI): domain Archaea; kingdom Methanobacteriati; phylum Methanobacteriota; class Halobacteria; order Halobacteriales; family Natrialbaceae; genus Natrinema; species Natrinema sp. H-ect1. Next base: position 723,441 of record NZ_JBGUBA010000002.1, read on the forward strand.
ACCGACAGCGACTCTCGCCGTAGTCGAGGTCGCTGTTCGTCGAGCGACAAGAACAGGGTGACGAACGACCCGTGTCTCCCCGACGCTGTAGACGATCGCTATCGGTACCGCCCGCCGATCAGTACCGATACGTGACGCTGGATGTGTCGGGAACACGCTTCGAGCGAGAGAACGGTCTCGGGTCCGTAGCCTCGGAGCCACGACTTCGTCACAGCCGACGACTCGTGAGTGCCAGCTCCACTAGTCGTCACAGGAGCCGCCGTTGATGGCAGCTGCCAGCTCCGAACCGACGGCGTCGTCGCCGAGATACGCGAGGTGACTGCCGACGCTATCGGTCACGTCGACATCGGTGTAGTTCGAGCCGGGATCACAGCCGGCTCCTTCGGTCCCAAGTGCGGTGTCGCCGAACCCACCGTAGGCCGAGCCGACGGTCGAGTCGTTCTGGGAGTGATAGTTCCGGACCGCACACGCGTTGCTGAGGCCGGGGTTCCACGGGTCGCCACAGATCTCGGAGCCGTCGGCGGCAGTGCCAAGGCCGGCGACGGTCTCGATCTCGTAGCCGTCCGAGAGCTTCGTCGCGGTCCAGTAGACACAGCGGCCGCCCAGTGAGTGACCGACCAGCCGGACGTTCCCGCCGCCGGCGTCGGAAAAGTCTTCGATGAGGCCGGCGACGACCTCGCCGACGTCCTCGGTATCGCTTTCGGCACCGAAGTAGTTGAGCGTGGTGGCGGGCCACTCGATTGCGACGGTTTCGTCGGGCGTATAGCCGCCGGCAACGAGCGAGTCCCTGACGTCGGCGGCCTGACTCGAGACGGTGGTATCGCCGAACCAGCCGTGAATGAACACCAGCAGTTCGTCCGTGACCGGCAGGTCGTCGTCGGCGCTCCAGCCGAACCAGCCGTCGTCGACCTCGATCGTGTCCGGGCCGAGGGACTGCGCGGACGCCGAGCCGGAGGCGGCGGTCAGTCCCGCACCGCCGATCAACGTCGTGCCGGTGGCCTTCAGGAGGGCCCGTCGGTCGGTCGTCGATTCGGTCACAGCTGGAACGTCATTGGACATGTCATTATTTGGCATGCGGACCGATCCTTCGACGAACCGATGATTGTAGTTTTCTTCTCCATACAGAGCGTATTCAAAACCGGGTAGACAGACGACTATCTCCGCGGACGATCGATACCACCGCCCGGGCCCGATAGCCTGACTCGCTCGAGGGCGGGCACAGCCCTCGCCTCGAGTCGGCCAGGCCATACTACTGAACCGGTTTCCACACCGTTCGAACGGCGGCTGTGCAATGACTTTCAATGGAACTCGTAGGGAGAGCGACGGACCGATTGGAATACGGCGCGTGCGGGCGCGAACCTGCAAGGTTATATCGTTCGGGCAGAAAGCGGGGGCGTAATGCGTGAGGAGGCGACGGCGTTCGTTCCCGGCCACGTTACGGGCTTTTTCAGCGCCCACCCGGACGACGACCCGACGAAGGCGGGCTCACGGGGCGCGGGACTGACGCTTACGGACGGTGTCGAGGTGACGGTCGAACGAGCGGCGGAGACGACGGTCTTCCTCGACGATGTCGAGATCGAGATCGAACCGGTCGAGACCGTCCTCGAGACGCTCGACGTGAGCGCTCGGATCGACGCGACCTCGGAGCTGCCGATCGGGTCCGGGTTCGGCGTCTCGGGGGCGATGGCGCTCGGAACGGCCCTGGCCGCGAACCGCGTGTTCGGCTGCAAGCTCTCGATGAACGAACTCGTCACGATCGCACACGGGGCCGAGGTGCAGGCCGGGACGGGGCTGGGCGACGTCGTCGCACAGGCCCACGGCGGCGTCCCGATCCGCCTCGAGCCGGGCGGGCCACACGACAACAAACTCGACGCCGTCCCCGCCCGGGCGCGCGTCGAGTACGTCACCTTCGGGGAGCTGTCGACGGCCGACGTTCTCTCGGGCGATACCGAGCAGTTGACCGCGGCCGGGCAGGAGGCGCTCTCCCGCGTCGTCGAGGAACCGACGCTGCTGTCGTTCATGTACGCTTCACGGCTGTTTGCCCGCGACGCCGAGTTGCTGACCGATCGGGTCCGCGAAACGATCGCCGAGGTGTCGGACGCCGACGGGCAGGCCTCGATGGCGATGCTCGGCGAAACGGTCTTCGCGCTCGGGACCGGCCTCTCCGATGCCGGTTACGAGCCCTCGGTCTGTGCGACCCACCCCGCCGGTGCGGTTCTGAAGTGAGCGGGTCCCGATATCGGTCGATTGTTGCCACTTTTCGGTGACTGTCGTGTCCACGAGAGACGAGCGCGTTCACGCGCCGTCGACAAGCGCCGGTGCCACGCGACAGATCCGGGGCCCGTCGCGTTTAAGTACGTCATACTCGTATCAGCTGGCATATGGATATATCGAGAAACCGCAGGACGGCGAACCGGATGCGTCTCGCTTTCCGCGATGAGCCGCCGATGGCCCGCTCGAGTTGCCGTTCGTTCCACTGCTATTTTTCACAAAGGTAATACAGAGGGTTCGTCTCGGACCGGTTACTGCCATCCCGTCGTTTCGAGAACGGATATTCGACGGCGGAAATCGACCGCCGGGTTTCGGTGAGAGAGCGGGGCGCTGGAAATACCAGAACCGAAAACATTGGCCAAAAATTTATTATGGTACGTTCGAGTTATCGGGCCAAGTTTCGAAATGGCTTCACGCACTGACATTCACCAAAACCTGTTTCAGTTGTACGAACACTACGTCGGGGAACCCGACTCGAGCAAGGACGTCTACGGTTACTGGCTGTTCATCGTCGGCTACGTCATCGGGGCCGCGGGCGTGGCGACGTTCGTCGTCGGGTACGCAGGCGAGGGGGAGCCGTACACGCTGATCAGGGCCTCCGGGATCACCGCTGCGACCGGACTCGCGCTCTGTCTGTTCGGGATCGTACTGATGTTACCGGTGCGGAAACGGGGAATCCAGGCGAGTTTCGTCGGTCTGCTCGTCTCGTTTGCGGGCGTCGGCTTCTTCGGGTGGGCGTATCCGAACAACTGGCGGGAACTGGGCGTCGACTACAGCGTCGAGGTGATCTCCGTCTACACGTTGGGGATCGGCATCATCGCGGGGGTGACGGCCCTCGTCCCTATTCTGACCGGCCAACGCGGCATGTTCGTCGAAGAGGAAGGCCAGACCGAGGACCCGCCGATCCTCACCGGCGACGCGATGGAAAGCGCCCAGTTCGCCGCCTTCCGTGACGACAACGGCGACTGGCAGTGGCACGTCCTCCACCTCGAGGCCCTGGCCCAGAGTACGGAGAGTGCGGTGACGCGGCCGGAGGCCACGGAGGGGATCGAGCGGGTGAAATCCCAGATCAGCTCCGCGGGGCTGATGGAGCTGACGACCTCCGCGTTCCGGCTCTACGAGGACCGCGACGGCACCTGGCAGTGGACGCTCGCGCGCGACGACGGTTCGATCGTCGGTGCCTGTGCCGGCGAGTTCGACGAGCGCGACGGGGCCGAGGAGTCGGTGAGCTTCCTCAAAGACGAGGGGCCGGACGCCGACGTAATCGAGATCGAGGGGGCGGCCTTTACCTACGAGGAGCGCCGCGACAAGTGGTACTGGCAACTGGTCGACGACGACCGCGTGCCACTGGCCTCGAGCGAGACGGGCCACTCGACCCAGGAACGGGCCGAAGAGGCCGCCCACACCTTCGCCGAACGGTTCGATCGGGCGCGGGTCCTCGACGTCGAGAACGTCGGCGTCGAACTCCGCGAGCGGGCCGACGGCTGGAGCTGGCGGATCGTCGACGCCGCCGACGACGTCCTCGCGACCAGTACCGACGCCTTCGATTCCCGGCGCGACGCCGAGGAGGCGGCCGAGGCACTCTTGCCCGAACTCGAGTCGGCGTCGGTCACCGTGGCCGGCGAGCCGACCTACGAACTCTACGAGTCCGGGCAAGAGTGGCGCTACCGGCTCGTCGACGAGACCGAACACGTGGTCGCGCGAAGCCCCGAGGGGACCGACGACCGTCTCGCGGTCGATACGTGGACCGAGCGGTTCGGCGACAACGCTGCCGACGCCGACGTCGTCGAGATCGACGACGCGGAGTACGAGGTCTATCCGGCCGCAGACGTCGACACCGGCAGCGCCGCCTCGACGCCCGACGACGACCTCCCCGCGGCAATCGAGGAGCCCGAACCGGCGGCCGACGGCGGGACGGCCGTCGACGCCCCCGACGCCGAGGATGCGAGCCCGTGGCACTGGCGGCTCGTCACCGACGACCGCGACGTCGTCGCCGCGAGTACCGAACCACATCCCGACGCCGAGTCGGCGACCGACGCCATCGAGCGGGTCCGCCAGCAGGCCAGCGAGGCGGAACTCATCGAGTTCGAGAACGCCGCTTTCCAGGTCTACGAGGCCGACTCCGGCGAGTGGCGCTGGCGGCTCATCGACGAGGACGGCAACGTCCTGGCCGACAGCGGCGCTGAACACACCTCCCGCGGCGAGGCCGCCGAGGCGATGATGACGCTCAAAGAGCAGGCCCCCGAGGCCGAGCTGCTCGAGATCGAGACCGCGGCGTTCGAACTCTTCGTCAACGAGGACGACGAGTGGGGCTGGCGGCTCATCGACGAGGCCGGTAAACTCGTCGCCGAGGACCCCGCGACCCACCCGACCCGCGGGGCCGCCCGCCAGGCGATGAACCGCCTGCTCGAGCATCTCGATTCGGACGTGCGGACGATGGATCGGGCGATCTTCCAGCCGTACGCGACCGAGGACTGGCACTGGCGGTTCGTCCTGCCGTCGGGCGAAACGGTCGCCGTCGACGGCGAGGCACACCCGACCCGTGATGAACTGGTCGACAGTCTCGAGGACGTCCGGACGGCGGCGGTGTCGGCCCGTCGGCACACGATCGGCGACGTCTCGATCCAGCTCTATGGCACCGACGAGTGGCGCTTCCGGCTGCTCGATCGCGACCGCGAGGAGATCGCCGACGCGACCGTCTCTTACGCCGACCGCGAGGTGGCGATGGACGGCGTCGAGGACCTCAAGCGACACGCGGGCGACGCGCCGATCTTCGCGATCGAGGACGCGGCGATCCGCGTCGACGACGCGGACGGCTGGTCGTGGGAACTCGTCGACGCCGAGCGGACCGTTATCGCCGAGGCCGTCGACTCCGAACCCGATCGCGAGACCCTGCTCGAGGCGATCGAGGAGGTCCGCCAGCTCGCGCCGATGGCCGGCCGCGTCGACTTCGACGTCGCCTCCTTCGAACTCGTCGCCGACGAGGAGGACCGCTGGCAGTGGCGACTCATCGACGAGGACGGCCGAACCGTCGCGACCGGCTCCGAGACCCACGAGACGGCCGACGACGCCCGCGACGCCCTCGCGGACGTCCGCGGGCTGATCGAGTCGGCGAGCATCCTCGAGATCGACAGCGTCTCGTTCGAACTCCACACCGCAGAGGACGGCTGGGTCTGGCAGCTGATCGACGAGTACGGCGCGACGATGGCCGAGAGTACTCAGACCTACGAGAACCGCACCGAGGCCCGAGAGGCGATGAACGACGTGAAGGCACAGGCCCCCGACGGCTGGATCACCTTCACCGAGTGACGGCGCCAGCGGCTCGCACCGACTACTGACCGGTCCGTTTCGCCGCGGGAACGCGGCGCTCGCTCGAGTCGACTCGGCGGGCGATCGGGCCGTTTTTTATCGACCGAACCCAGTGATCGATCGTGACCGATTACGACAGCGTCTCCGCCGACGTCGAAGACGAGGAGGAGATCCCGGCAGACCACCCCAGATACCAGGATCTGCTCACTCGTCACCGCATCGAGCGGGGCGTCGAGAAGGGGATCACCCACCTCCAGGGGATGCACGCGGAAGGGCGGGGCAGCGCCTTCGACTATCTGCTCGGCGAGGAGACGATACCCAGCGCCGACGCGGCCGAACGGGCGGCCGCGGCACACCTCCTGCTGGCCGACCGTCCCGTCCTCTCGATCAACGGCAACGTCGCGGCGCTGGTCCCCGGCGAGATGGCTGAACTCGCCGACGCAACCGGTGCCGACCTCGAGGTCAACCTCTTCAACCGGACGCCCGAGCGCATCGAGGCCATCGCCGACCACCTCCGCGACCACGGCGCGGACGACGTGAAAGGGCTCGAGGCCGACGCACGGATCCCGAACCTCGATCACCAGCGGGCGAAGGTCGACGCCGACGGGATCTACGCGGCTGACGTGGTGCTGGTTCCCCTCGAGGACGGCGATCGCGCGGAAGCCTTAGACGAGATGGACAAGACCGAGATCGTCATCGATCTCAACCCCCTCTCGCGATCACCGCAGGTGGCCGACGTCCCGATCGTCGACAACATCATCCGCGCGGTACCGAACATGACCGATCACGCGCGTGAGCTGGCCGACGCCGATGAGGCTACCCTCCGTGCGATTATCGAGGACTTCGACCGCGAGCGCGCGCTCGAGGACGCCGAGAAGCGGATCCGGTCGGGCGATCTCTGACCGCACGGTCGCGACTCAGTGGTCGACCGACACCATCGCTCGAGTCGGTCCTGAACACGCCGATCGGAACCGCCGTTCGGGTTCGGCGCGTCGACTCGAGCGCCTTTCATACGGGTTGTGTCACGATTTCTCGGTGGGACCGCAGGGTAGTCGCGGTCCCACCGGCAATGACTGACAGTAGACCGTATCAGGAGGTATAAATTCCTCCTCCGGTTCCCTCCGTACATGGACGCCTACGAGTTACTCACGCGAAACGCCGAGGAGGTCGTCACCGATGAGGAGGTCCGCGACCTCACGGAGGATCCCGAGGGCAAGCGGGCCTACGTCGGCTACGAACCCTCCGGCGTCCTCCATCTGGGGCATCTCCTGACCGCGAACAAGCTCATCGACCTTCAGGAAGCCGGCATGGAGGTCGTGATCCTGCTGGCGGACGCCCACGCCTACCTCAACGAGAAGGGGTCGCTCGAGGAGATCCGGGCGACCGCCGAGCGGATGAAGGCCCAGTTCCTCGCGTACGGCCTCGACGAGGAGCGGACCGAGTTCGTCTACGGCTCGACGTTCCAGTTCGACGAGGCGTACACCCGCGATCTCCACACCCTCGAGCAGGCGACGACGATGAACCGCGCCCAGCGCGCGATGGCCGAGATTCAGGGCGACGAGACGGCCAAGGTGAGCCACCTGGTCTATCCGCTGATGCAGACGCTCGACATCGAGTACCTCGACCTCGACCTGGCCGTTGGCGGGCTCGACCAGCGGAAGGTCCACATGCTCGCCCGCGAGAAGCTGCCGGAACTGGACTACGAGGTCCGCCCGGCGATCCACACCCCCATCCTCGCCGACCTCACGACCGGCGAGGGGAAGATGTCCTCGAGCGAGGGGACCACGATCTCGATGGAGGACTCGACCGCGGACGTAGAAGAGAAGGTCAATTCGGCGTACTGTCCCCCAACGCGGGATCCGGAGCCCGACGACGAGGGCAACGAGCGCGAGAATCCGGTCCTCGAACTCTTCGAGTACCACGTCTTCCCCCGCTTCGACGAGGTCGTGGTCGAACGCCCCGAAGAGTACGGCGGCGACCTGACCTACGAGGGCTACGAGTCGCTGGCGGCCGATCTCGATTCCGGCGAACTCCACCCCGCCGACGCGAAGGGGACGCTGGCGACCTACCTCGACGAACTGATCGCGCCTGGTCGCGAGAAGCTACGCGAACTCCGGGACTGACCGGGGTCGTCTCTCGTTTTTCGTCACCGCCGCGTCACCGCGATCACACGGCCGGCGATCCAGCCGATTGAAGTGATCGCGCCCCCCTCTCGAGGGTATGAACGACACGCGACGCGCGGTCCTCGAGGCGCTTGCCAACGGCCCGGTTTCGGGGCCGGAACTGGCCGACGCCCTCGACGTCTCGCGGGCGGCCGTCTGGAAGCACATCGAGGCGCTGCGCGAGGCGGACTTCGAGATCGAGAGCGGGCCGAACGGCTACGATCTCGGCGAGATCGAGGCGTACAACGCGCCCGCAGTCGAGTTCGGGCTCGAGGCCCCGTTTTCGGTCGAGTACCACGACTCCGTCGGGAGTACCAACGACCGGGCGCGTGAACTCGCGGGCGAGGGCGCGACCGACGTGGTCGTCCTCGCGGACGAACAGACCGGCGGCCGCGGCCGCCTCGAGCGCGAGTGGACGGCGCCGCCGGGCGGCGTCTGGCTGAGCGTCGTCACCCGGCCCGATATCGCGGCCGCGCAGGCCCCGCTGTACACGCTCGCGATCTCGGTCGCGACGGCGCGAGCGGCCCGCGAGGCGGGCGTCGATGCTCGAATCAAGTGGCCCAACGACGTGGTCGTCCCGGTCGGCGACGACGGCGACTTCCGGAAGCTTTCGGGGATTCTCACGGAGATGGAAGGCGAGACCGACCGCGTCGAGTGGGTCATCGTCGGGCCCGGCATCAACGCGAACATCGACGCCGACGCGCTGCCCGAGGGTGCGACCAGCATCCGTGAGGAGGCGGGTGACGTCGACCGCCGGCGGTTCGTCCAGCGCCTGCTCGAGTCCTTCGACGACCACCGCAACGACCTCGAGAGGGTCGTTCCCGCGTGGCGCGAACTGGCGTTGACGCTCGGCCAGCGGGTGCGGGTCGACCGCCCCGCGGGCGAGATCGTCGGGGAGGCGGTCGACGTGACCGAGTCGGGCGCGCTCGTAGTCGAAACCGACGACGGGCGGGTGACGGTGTCGGCGGGCGACTGCGAACACCTCCGTCCGGTATAGCGGACTCGAGCGGCGGCGGGGGAAAAGCGACGACTGCAGCGACTTCTGTCCCGATCCTCACTCGGCGGTGAGTCGCGGCTCCTCGGGCCGATCCTCGAGATCGTCGGGATCGACCTGTACTGTCAGGACCGGCACCGAGGCACGTCTGACGACCCGTTCGGTGACGCTACCAAGCAGCAGCCGGTCGATCCCCCCGCGGCCGTGTGTCCCCATCACGATCAGATCGCAGGCCTCGGGTCCGGCCTCGTCGACGATGACCTGACTCGGTGACCCCTCCCGAACCTCGGTTTCGACGGTGACGTCGTCCGGCGCGAGTTCCGCGACCCGATCGACCGCCGCCCGTCCCTCGCCCCGAAGCGCGTCGCTGACGCCCTCGAGTGCGGTTTCCATCGGCAGCCCGCCGTAGCCGGCGGCGTTCACGACGTAGAGCGCACGGATCGTCGCGTTGTGCAGTTGTGCGAGGTCGAACGCGTACTCGAGGGCCCGTTCGACCTCCCGGGAGCCGTCGGTCGGGACGAGGATGCAGTCATACATTATGCTATATGGTGCCATACAACAGACCACTATATGAGTGTTTTTCTGACAGGAACGACCATCCGTCGAACTGACGGGTTCGCGACCGACCGGTCCTGCCGTTCGCGGGCGAGAGGGAGGGAAACGCTGATACAGCGGCCGCGCCAACCGAAGGGCATGAGCGACAACCCGTGGACGGACCGGATCGTCGGCGAGCGGATGACCGTCGATCAGGAGTTTTCGGCGCGGATCGAGGAGTCGCAGTTCTCCAACCAGCAGTGGAGCCTGATCATGACCGCCACGGAGTTCGAGATCGAACACCCAGACGAGCCCGACCGAGCGCGGATCGTCGCCGACACCGACAAACTCGACGGCGTCATCCCCGAACTCGAGAACGTGCAGGCCGGCATGGGTGCGATGGCCGGCGGACCTGGCGGACCCGGGGGATCGGACTCGTCGGGCGGCGGGATCGTCGACTCGATCATGGGCGCGCTCGGTATGGGCGGGGACGACGGCTCCGCCGAGGCTGAGCAGCGGAAAGCGGCCGAGCGGCTCACCCAGGAGTACGCGGACGAACTCCAGTCACACCTCGAGTCGAAGGGCCGTTGGGAGTCGGTTCGGGAGAGCGTCGCCGACGGTCGCTGAGCCGACAATGCGGACACCGGTGGGACGCTCATACGGATTACTGTCGCTGGTTACCGGTGTCCCCGCGACCGTCCTGCGGGGACACCGGTACTGACTGACAGGAAACCGTATCAGTCACCGGCGTGAAACATCGTGTACTCGCTGGTTTCGTAGATGTTGATCAACTCGGTGACCAGTTCGTCGTAGGACTCGTCGTCGACGCGTAGCTCATCCAGCCGTTCGATCGTCTCCGCCTCGAGTTCGACGGATGGCATACCCGGTCGTTCGCCGCCGATCGGCAAAAACACCACGGGGGACCGGCTGTCACCGGAGGCCGCAGTGGCGGTGCATTCGCTGCAAGCCACAGCACCTTTAGGTGCGGTTCCCGACCGTAGGAGTATGACAGACGAAGTCGAGACGACGACCTTCTCGATCAGTTCCGAAGACGGCGCGACCGACGACGTGACGATTCCGTCGGGACTCGTCGACCTCGTCGCCGAGGGAGACCAGACCGACGTCGAGACGGTCGGCGACGTCATGCTGCTGTCCTTCGCCAGCCGCGCTCACCACATCGTCCATCACGGCGAGGACGCCGATCCGGAACTCGAGGCACAGGAGGAACGCGTAATGGACCTCTTCGAGGAGCGGTTCGGCGTCACGTTCGGCGAAGCGACCGGCCACCAGCACTGACCGCACTCGCGGGACCGGCACTGTTCTCTCGAGAGCTCACCGCGTAGCGGTCGAAACGCCCTCGAGAACGACGCGTCGGGGCCTATCCGGCAGTCTCGTTTCCGGCGTCTCCGGTCCCCTCGCCGCCGAGGGCCGGTCCGTTAGCTGACGGTCCGTTCGTCTCGGATCTCGGTTCTTCGGCCGCCTCCGGCACTTCCGCCGCCCCCGTCTCACCCGGCGGTCCGGACTCTTCGGACGACGGTTCGGTCCCCTGACCGGGTGCCGCTCCGCCGTCGGTCCCACCAGCAGCGCCAGTCCCCACATCGTCACCGGCCTCCGTCCCGCCGTCCGTGTCCGTCGTCGCCGGCGCGGCCGCCTCGATCACCACCGATGCCTCGTCGTCGGCGGTCGCGACCGTATGCGTCGACGTGCCCTCGGGTACCGACGACGTGAACGGGATTTCGGCCGACTGGCCGCCAGCGAGCGTCACGGTCGCCTCGGCGACTGGCTGCCCATCGACGCTGTAGGTCACCGTCTCCGTCCCCTCGAGATCTCCACGGTTCTCGACGGTCGCGGTCACCGTCACCTGCTGGCCGGGCTCGCCGCTTGCGGGTGCGGCAAGGTCGGTCACTGCGACCGTCGCCGGCGCACCGCTTTCCTCGACGGTCACAGTCGTCTCGGCGGTGTCGTTGTCGCTCGACACCGCGAGCGTGTACTCGCCGGGCTCGAGCGCCCCGGTTTCGGTGTCGAACGCGACCGACTGGCTCTCGCCCGGCGAGAGCGAGACCGATTCGGTGTCGACGACGGTCCCGTCGATCGCGAGCGCGACCTCTTGCGTGCCCGCCTCGCCGCCGAGGTTCTCGATCTCGCTTTCGACCGCGATCGCCTGTCCCTGCTCGACCGGGCTGGTTACCGACGCGATCGAGACGGCGAATGCGGCGGGCTCGGACGGCCGAATCTCGCCGGCGGGCGGCGTCGCGACGGTCACCGGTTCCTCGTAGCCGTGGTTCGTGAAATCGGCCCGCCAGACGAGGCGCTCGGCGTCGCTCTCTGGCGTCCACTCGACGGTGAACTCGTGTTCGCCGGGTTCGAACCCGCTCGGGGGCTCGTCGGTAGTCGTCCCCTCGACGAACTCGCTGTTCGCCGCGACCGCCGCGTCGTTGGGGTTCTCGTAGCCGAACGTCACGTTGATCGCGTCCCCATCCGCCGTGGGCTCGGTCTCCTCGACCGACAACGACGGGAGTTCGGGCCGGGCTTCGTCGTTACAGGCCTCGAGGTCGGGGTTCGGGTGATCGATCGACGCGAACGGGACCGCCTCGGGCGAACTGATCCCGGAGATGTAGGTCCCGAAGGTACCGTAGTCGGGAACCTCGACGGTCACCTCGTCGCCGTCGGTCGTGACGTTCCGTTCGTCGCCGATCTCGAAGACGATCGTCCCGTCGAAGGGGGCCTCGACGTTCTCGCCGGCGGTGACGAAGTCCTCAATGATGGTGTTGCCGAAGCCACCGGAGGTGTAAAAGCCCGTACTCGCCGCGACGCTCTCGCCCGCCTCGAGTTCGGCCTCGACGACCGCCCGCGAACAGTTCGTGAACTCGACGCCGAAGTCGGGGACCGCCCCGTCGACGGTATAGGCCACCTCGTCAGTCTCGATCGGCGTGCCGTCGTCGGCCGCGACGACCGACACCTCGAGCGTCGCGTTCTCCTCAAGGGGCGGCTCGAGGGCGATTTCCCGCGGGCCGATCGTCTCGTTGGCCGCGAAGCGCTCGGTCTCCGCGAGCCGACTTCCGTTCTCGTCGGCGACGGTCAGCGCGTACTCGACGGAGGCGTTGGCCGAGGTGATCGTCAGCGTCTCCCCGTCGCCGGTCTGGTCGGCCACCGAGAGGTTCGCCGTCGGCTCGCCGGGCTCGGGCTCGACGACCGCGTACTCGATCGTGTCGTTCGCCAGGATCGCGTCGTCCGCGGCCGCTCGAACGGAGACGTCGACGCTCGCGTTGTCCTCGAGGGGCGGCTCGAGATCGATCGCCGTCTCCGCGATCGTCTCGTTGGCCTCGAACGGTTCGCTATCGACCCGCTCCCCGTCGTACTCGGCCGTCAGGACGTACGGTACCGTCGCGCTCGCCGCGTCGATCTCGAGGGACTTGCCCTCGCCTTCCTGATCGTCGACCGACAGCGTCGCTTCGGTCTCGGTGGTGCCGTTCGCGACGGTGTACTCGATCGTCTCGTTCGCGAGCGTCGCGCCGTCCTCGCCGACGACCGCCACCTCGACGGTCGCGTTGTCCTCGAGGGGCGGCTCCAGCTCGAGCGTGTGGTTCGTCACGTTCTCACCGGCCGCGAACGGCTCGCTCCCGGCGGTTTCGTTGTCGTACGCCGCAGTCAGGACGTAGGGAACGGAGGCGTTCGCCTCGTCGATTGTCAGCGTCGTCCCGTTGCCCGTCTGATCAGCGACCGATAGCGTCGCTGCTGGCTCGGTGGACTCGTCGACGACGGTCACGAACGCGCCGTCGAGTACCGGCGCGCCGCCCGCGGAGACGTAGGGCACGTCCTCCTCGCCGTCGGAGTCGGCGTAGTCGAACGTCTCGTCCCCGTCGGTGTCGTGGTGGACGACCGCGACGAGCGGTCCGCTCTCGTTCAGCGACTCCTCGAGGTCGACGGTCACGTTCTCGTGATCACCGGCCTCGAGGTAGCTCGAGACGCCGACGATCGCGTCGGGATCGGCGTCGACGGCGACGCCCTCGTAGACGGCGACGAACCCGCCCTCCGAGAGCGAGACGTCGTCGATGGTGACCGCGTCCCCGTCGCTCTCTTGGTCGGAGAAATCGATCGACGCGGTGCCCTCGATCCGGTCGACCGTCTCGATGCGCTGCTCGACCTCTATCTCGACGTGCTGGCTGATCACCGTGACGTCGGCGGTATCCTCCGAGACGGCGTAGGCGGTCGCGTCGGCCGCGGCCTCCTGCGTTATCGTCTGGAGTTGCGTAATACTGATCCGCTGGGACTGGACGGCTCGAGCGGTCTCCGTCGCGGCACTGCTGGCAGCCACCTGGACCTGCGTGACCGACGCGTCCTGTGCCTGAACGAGGGCCCCGCTGGCACTGCCGTACGCGAGCCGCTGGACCTGCGTCACGTCGACGAGTTGCGTCTGGCTCACTGCACCCTGACCAGCACCGAACGCGGCGGCTTGGACCCCCTCGACCGTCACCGACTGTCGCTGCACGGCCGCCGTGACCGCGCCCTCCGCAGCCCCGACGGCCGCGGCCTGGATCTGTGTGACCGACACCGACTGTCGCTGGACTAAGACCCCGCCGGCGCTCCCGTCCGCGGCCGCCTGCACCTGATCGACGGTCGCGTCCTGACTCCCCGAGATCGCGCCTTTCGCGGCACCGAAGGAGGCCTCCTGTACCTGCGTGATCGAGATCCGCTGGACCTGCTCGATCCGGATCGACTGCACCTGCGTCAGCGATCCCCGACCCGCGCCCCGGGCCGCGGCCTGCGTTCCCTCGACCGACACCCGTTGTTTCTGGACGAGTGCGCCTTTCGCCGCCCCCGCTGCGGCCTTCTGTATCTGCTTGATCGTCACCCGCTGGCGCTGCTCGGCGTCGACGCGCTGGCCCTGTCTCGTCTCCGTCCGCTGCTCCTGTCGCAGATCGATTCGCTGGCGCTGCTCGAGGGCGGCGATCGTACTCCCCTCGAGCGCGCCGGCGGCGGCGCCGGCCGCGGCGTGCTGGACGTGGTCGAGGGTCACCCGCTGGCGCTGTTCGACCGAGATCGACTGGTACTGCGTCAGGACACCGTAGGCGGCCCCCTGTGCGGCCTCCTGGATCTTCGGTACCGCGCCGACGTCTTTCGCGCCCGCCTCGCTGGCTGCGCCAGCGGCCGCACCGCTGGTAGCCACCTGCAACTGCTCGACGCTGACGTACTGACTCTGGGCGATCGCGCCGTGTGCGCCACCCCAGCTCGCGCTCTGAAGCTGGGTCGCGTTGACCGACTGCGACTGCGAGAGCGCCCCGCCGGTCGCGCCGCCGACGGCGTACTGGATCTGCGTGACGTTGACCGACTGCGTCTGAATCAATGTTCCGTGAACGGCACCCGCCGTCGCCGCCTGGACTTGCTCGGCCTCGACGGTCTGGGACTGCGACACCGACTCGAGCGCGCCCTCGAGCGCCGCCGCTCGCTGTGCCTGTGTCACCTCGATCCCCTGCGACTGGACGAGGGCGATCCCCTCGCTGACCCCCTCTTCGACGGCCTCCTCGCGGTCGCTCTGTGCCGCCGCCGCGTTCGTCCCGCCGGCGTCCGCGTCGGTTTCCGTCTCCTCGGTCTCGGGCGACTCCAGCCGTATCGGATCGAACCCGTCTCCGCCCGCCGCGTCACTCCCGCTCTCGTTCTGAAACTGTGCCTGTGCCTCGGGACCGGGTGGCGACGCGGCGTCCGTCTCCGCTCCCGCGTCGGCCCCGCCGATCCCCCCGAGCCCCCCGAGCAGCGGCACGGCGACGACGCTTGCGACCATCGCGGCGGCGATCACCACGACCGCGGCGATCCGGCGGCGGCTCATCGGTTGTCCCCGCCGGTCGCCGACGCCACAGTCACCGCCGCCGTCCCGTCAGCGATGCGTTCGGTTGCCCACCACCCGTTACGGCCCCGCTCGGCGCTCGCAGTACGGACTCCCATCCCTCATCACGGGGTCGAAGCGAGCCATAAGCACGGCCGGTCGTTTCGGTTAGCACGGCGGCACAATTAGGGATTACCGCTCTCCGGTCCGCGAGAACCCACCGTAGGTAGCCTCTCTCACCGCTTTCTCCCACCTTGAGCGGTGTCCGGGACCGTCACGCGAACTGGAACGAAGCGCCCTGTTTCGGCCGGGCCGTCCCGGCTCGAACCGCCGCTCGAGCCGTTCTGTCACCGGCCTTACTGGAGATTTCGGAAACCGAAGTATTGATCCGGGTTTACGAGAGAGCGGGGGTATGGCAACGGAACGGAATTCGGTCGAGTTAGTCGGCGACGACGCCGTCCGCTCGTTCGCGCGGGCGGCCGTCCTCGCGGCACTGATGGGGGCCGCGGCCGTGGTGGGATCGATCCCGATCCCGTTGTCGCCGGTCCCGATATCGCTGGGGGTCCTCGTCGTCTACCTGATGGGGCTGTACCTCGGCCCGTACTGGGGGACGGTCTCGATCGGGCTCTACCTGACCGCCGGCGCGATCGGGATCCCGGTGTTCGCGAACGGGACCGCCGGGATCGGCGTTCTGATCGGTGAGACCGGTGGCTATCTCTGGGCCTACCCCCTCGCCGTGATACTGATCGGGCTCGCGGTTCACGGCACCGACGACCTCGCGGACCCCGCCGACACCTCGACGCCGGTCATCGCCGCGGTGTTGCTCGCGGCGCTGATCGTCATCTACGGCCTCGGGACCGCGTGGCTCGGGTACGTGCTGGAACTGGGTGCGATCGAAGCGCTCCAACTCGCGGTCGTCCCGTTCGTCCCGGGCGACCTGCTGAAGATCGTCGCCGCGATCGCGATTGTCAAGGCCGGTCGCATCGATCCGACGTGACCGTCCGGAGGGCGAGCCGATGATCGAGTTTCGGTCTGTCTCGTACGCGTTCGAGGACGTTTCGGTCCTCGAGGACGTCTCGCTGACGATCGAGGACGGCGAGTTCGGCCTGCTGGCGGGAGCAAACGGCAGCGGGAAGACGACCCTGTTGCGTCACTGCAACGGCCTCTTGACGCCCGACAGCGGCGAGGTACTGGTCGACGGCACGCCCGTTTCCGATGACCTGATCGCCGCGCGCTCGAGCGTCGGGATGGTCTTCCAACACCCCCGCGACCAGTTCGTCTCGGCGACCGTCGGTGCGGACATCGCTTTCGGCCCCGAAAACCTCGGCCTCGAGCGAGCCGAGATCGATCGCCGCGTCGACGCCGCCCTCGAGGCGGTCAACATGGGCGGCCGCGAGGACGACCGGATCGACGCCCTCTCGGGCGGCGAGCAGTCACGGGTCGCCATCGCGGGCGCGCTCGCGATGGACCCTTCCCACCTCGTCCTCGACGAGCCCTTCACCGGTCTCGACGAGCCCGCACGCCGCTCGGTCCTCGAGCGGCTCGCGGCCCTGTCGGCCGACGGCACCGGGGTCTTGCTCGCGACCCACGACTTGCGGGACGTACTGACATTGGCCGACCGGGTGATCGCGATGCGGGACGGACAGGTGGCCGTCGACGGCTCGCCCGACGACGCGCTCGAGGACCTCGCTGGCCTCGAGGTCCGCGTTCCAGACCGGTGATCACGATGACCGAACTGTTACTCCCACCACGCGCGTTCGGGGGCTGCCGATGCTGACCTACGAACCGGACGAGACGCTGGCCCACCGGCTCGACCCCCGGAGCAAGCTGGCGGTCCAGATCGGGTTCGCGGCGACTGCACTGGCCCATCCGACGCTTCGAGCGTTGCTGGTGCTATCGGCGGTGACCGTCGTCGTGCTGGCCGCGGCGCGTGTCTCGCTCCGCCGGACCGTCGCCGCCTACCGGTACGCGCTCGTGGTCCTCGCGATCGCGCCGGTGCTGGCTGGCGTCACGATCGGCTCCCCCTGGTTCGACCGCGCGGACGCCCTCACGTCGGGACTGGCGAGCTATCGGGTCCTCCTCATCTTGCTGGTCAGCGCGGCGTACGTCCGATCGACGCCGGTCCGCGACTCCCGGGCGGCGATCCAGCGGACGATTCCCGGCAAACCCGGCCAACTGCTCGGGATCGGGATCGCGCTCGTCTTTCGGTTCCTCCCCGTCCTACAGGGCGATCTCCGCACGATCCGCGAAGCGATGGCCGCCCGGCTGGGGACCGAACGCGGCACGATCGATCGGATCAGTACGGTCGGCATGCTCGGACTCACGCGGGCCTTCGACCGGGCCGACCGACTCTCGCTCGCGCTCCGCGCACGGTGTTTCGCGTGGAACCCCACGCTGCCGCCCCTCGCCTTTTCCCGCCTCGACTACCCCGTCCTCGCGTTCGCCCTCTGTCTCGCGCTGTCCGCGTTCTACTGATCCTCGCGCATTCGCGACCGCTCAGAACTGATATTTCCCCACTCGAGCCGTCGGTCGCGGTAAACACCGTCCTCGAGCCGCCCCGTTCTCCAGTGGCGGGTTCGGACCGTCTCGGTCCCACCATCATCGATTTGATATCGCTATAATTGGTTTATCCGCGGTCGGCAGTGGGGCGCAGATCCACCGACGGGCCGCTACCTGACCTCCCGGTCACCGACCACAGCCAGCACGTAATCCGTCGGTAGGATCCCGTTACGATGATATTCACTGCTCTTAACGAATACCCGCCGGCCCGCTTGAGACGGTAATGCGCCGCCGTAATCTCCTGATCGCCGGACTCGGCAGTTGCGTCGCGGGGTGTCTCTCGCGTGAGTCGACGAGTGCCCCGCGCAACGACTCGACGGGAATCGAACCGGACGGAAACGGACCGAGCGACGTCGACCCGGACGACGACCCCGCCGAGGACGCGGCATCCGACGCCGTCGATCCGTCCCCGCTCGAGGACTTCGAGGACCTGTCGCCGTGGACCAGCGACGGCGGAACGCTGACCGCTGACGACGCGACCTACTACAGCGGGACACAGGCCGCGCGGATCGATGTCCGACCGCGGGACAGGCGCGGCGCGATCCGCAGGTCGTTCGCGGAGCCGGTCGATCTGACCGGCGACGGGCTCTCGCTGGCGCTCCGTGCCACCGCAGCCATCTACCCTCGGATTCAGCTGTTCGATACCGACGGCAACCGGCTCGACCTCCGCGCACCGGTTCGTGCGGGAGTGCCGTTCCAGTCGTATCCCTTCGGGATCGATCACGATGGGGGCTGCGACCGCTCGGCCGTCAGCGAAATTCGGATCCTCACCTATACGGGCGGTGGCGAGTCGCTGTCGCTCTGGTGTGACCACCTCGCGCGGACGCCTCGCCCCGACACTCCCGTCGTTCTCTTCCAGTTCGACGACGGCAGCGTCACCGACTACACCCAAGCGGCACCGATCCTCGAGTCACATGGCTACCCCGCGACGACGTTCGTCAATCCGGACGCCATCGGGGGACGCGACGCGCTCGATCTCGAGCAACTCGCCGAGTTACAAGCCAGCGGGTGGACGGTCGGGAGCCACGCCGATAGCCACGACTCACTTTCGAGCCTCGAGCCGGCGACCCAGGAAGCGCGCATCCGCGAGGGCAAGGAGTGGCTCGTCGATCACGGGTTCGAAACCGGTGCCGAGTACTTCGCCTATCCGTACAGCGACTACGACGCCACCACGCTCGAACTCGTCGACGAGTACCATCGGCTCGGGTTCGCTGCCGGGTGGCCGGCGACCGGCCGGGTCCCCAACCGACTGCTGGCTCCGCGGCGCGGCGACCCCGACCCGGCCGAAGCCAGGCGGCTGCTCGATCTGACGATCCGTCACGACGGTGTCCTCACGCTGCTCTTTCACTCGATGGGGGACCTCGCCGACGCCGAGTACCACGTCGACGACTTCGGGGCGATCGTCGACTACGTTCACGAGAAAGAACGCAAGGGAGACCTCGAGGTGTGTTCAGTGGCGGAGTTCGAGTCGCGCCTGGTCGCTGCGGAGTCGCCCGCTCCCTACAGATAGCCGCGTCGTCGGTCAGCGGGTCGCTCCGGGCGTGACGTTCGTCGCAGAAAGAGCCGGAGGAGGGATTTGAACCCTCGACCTAATCCTTACGAAGGATTCGCTCTGCCAGTCTGAGCTACTCCGGCGCGCACTCGATTATAGGACCGATACCGATCATAAGGGTTGCGAATCGATCCGGTCATGGGAGGGAGTTACGCCCTCGAGCCCGTTACTCGAGTCACCGCTCGAGGCGCACGTCCAGACAGACGTTCAGCTCGTGGGGGGCATACGAGCGGACGGTGTGGCGGGTCTCGACGGTGACGTTGTACTCGGGTTCGGCGGCCGCACGGATCGCCTGCTCGCCGGGCCCGAACGGGTCGTCCTCGTGCTGGATGTCGTAGTAGTGGAGGGTACAGTCGTCGCCCGCGAGGGTGACGGCTGCCTCGAGGAACGCGTCGGCGCTGTGGGGAAGGTTCATCACGAGTCGGTCGGCCCAGTCCGCGTACTCCGTCGCGACCTCACGAACGTCCTCGTTGATGGCGGTCACCCGCTCTTCGACGCCGTTCCGGGCGGCGTTCTCGCGGAGATACTCGATCGCGTCGGGGTTGAGATCGACGCCGACACACGTCGCGCCGCGTTTGGCAAACGGGATCACGAAGGGGCCGACGCCGGCGAACATGTCGAAGGCTCGTTCGCCGCTGCTCACCTGTTTTGCCACGCGGTGGCGCTCGGTCGCGAGCCGCGGCGAGAAGTAGACTTGGGCGAGATCAAGCAGGAACTCACAGCCGTACTCGCGGTGGACGACCTCGGTGTTCTCGCCCGCGAGCAGTTCCCAGTCCCGGACCCGCGTCTCTCCCTTGACCTTCGAGGCCTTGTTCAGCACCGTCTCGACGGGGAGATCCGACTCGAGAACGGCGTCGGCGATCGCTCGCGCGCGCTCGGGATCGTCCTCGTCGATGAGCGTGGCCCTGCCGAGCCGTTCGTAGGTGGGGTCGAACGCGAGCAGGTCCGCGGGCGTCGTCTGCTGGTCGCGCTCGGCGACCGACCGCGAGACGACCTCGCCGTCTTCGAGTACCCCGGCCGCGGCGTCGGGATCGGCGACCGGGATGTAGAGGCGACCGTCCTCGACGGCGATCTCGTAGTCGTCGTCGATCAGGTCCGCGTCGGCCAGCGCCGACCGCACCGCTTCCCCCTCCTCGCGGGCGACGCGAACGCACGGGACTTCCATACCCGAACTGGCCGGCCGGTCGCCGTAACGCTGACGTTTTCGCCGACGATCGGCGGGAGGGTACTGTAAATCAATTACGGGTATATAGAACAGTGTGGTCGTCGGGAACGTTTTCCGCTCGCCGCACGAACGTTCCTCGAAATGGACGGGACGCGACTCACGACCGTGGAGACGGTCCACGAGAACCGATCGTGGCTGTTTACGATCCGCGATCAGTACGGCGAACCCGACGAAGCGATTCTGGTCCCCTGCGAAGAAGGGGTCGAAGCGTGGATCAATCGCTGTACGCACGAGGCCCAGCGACTCGATACGGGTCGCGGAGTGGCGATGCGTGACGGCCAACTCATCTGTCCGAAACACGGTTCGATGTTCGACAGCTGCTCGGGCTACTGCGACAACGGCGAGGCGGCCGACACGACCTTGCCCGCCGTCGACGTCACCGTCGAGGACGGTGTCGTCTATCTGACCGACGACGACTTCAGCTTCGCCCACGAGGGCGAAATCGAAGACGAGGACGACGGCCCGGCGTCGACCTCCCACATCGGGTTCTGACCGGTTCGTGCCGGCCCGCGACGGGCAGTCGTCGTCTCGAAAACGTATTCCGCGAGCTACGACTACGGCCTCGTATGCTCACGTTCATCGGCCTCGGCCTCTACGACGAGCGGTCGATCACCGTCGAGGGCCGGGAGGCGCTCCGGGCGGCCGACCGCGTTTACGCCGAGTTCTACACCAGCGAACTGATCGGGACGACGATCGAGGACCTCGAGTCCCACCACGACATCGAGATCGAAGTCCGTGACCGAGCGGGCGTCGAACAACACCCCGAGGACATGCTCGAGGCAGCGGCGACCGAGGACGTGGCCTTCCTGACCGCGGGCGACACGATGATCTCGACGACCCACGTCGACCTGCGCCTGCGGGCCCACGACCGCGGGATCGAAACGCGGGTGATCCACGGCGTCACGGCTCAGACGGCCACCAGCGCGCTGACCGGCCTCCAGAACTATCGCTTCGGGAAGGCGACGACGCTGCCGTTTCCCTACGCCCACGGTGCCGACGGCCTCCCCGCGAGCGTGACCGAAACGATCGACGCGAATCGGGCTGCCGGGCTTCATACGGTCGTCTACCTCGATATCAAGGTTGGACGAGGTCCAACCAGCAGTCAGAACGCGTCGCGTTCTGACGACAAGATCGGCCACGAGCGGACCGACGAGGACGAGTACATGACCGCCGACGTCGGCGCCGAGTTGCTCGCCGCGGCGTATCCCGACCTGGTCGGGGTCGTCGTGGCCCGCGCAGGTAGCCCCGATCCGCTCGTCGAGGCCGGCACCATGACCGAACTCGCCGACCGGGAGTTCGGCGACCCGCTGCATCTGCTCGTCGTCCCCGGCGAGTGTCACTTGCTCGAAGCCGACGCGCTCGAGGAACTGGCCGGTGCCGACAGGGATTCCCTCGATATCGCCTGACTGCGACGACCGGGGACGGACGCCGGGGGATTTACGGTCGGTGCGGGTAAGGATGGCCCATGAGCGGTCCGGCGGCCACGGACGACGGGCGCGACGCCGAGGAGTCGGCGGCCGGCGAGCGGGACGCCCTCGATCGGGAGACCCTCGAGTTGGCCCGGGAGGAACTCCGGTCGACGTTCGACTATCAGGTCGCACGCGTCCAGGAGATCGACGAGAAGGCGATCGAGATCCTCAAGGCGAACCTCCTGTTGGTCGGGCTCGTCGTCACCGGCGGTTCGATCGTCGTCCAGACGACGATCGATATCGCGCTGTTCGTCAACGTCTTCACGATCGCCAGTGCGCTCTTGCTGTTGATTTCGACAGGACTCGCGGGCGTGACCTACACCGCCTCGAACCTCCGGGGCGGGATCGACGGCGACGCGGTCGAGGCCGCACTTGCGACGGCACGGGCCGATCCGGCCGCCGACGCCGACCGGTTCGAGGTGCGACTGCTGCGCAGCTACGGTCGGTGGATCGAGTACAACGCCCGGGTGACCGCCGTCAACGACATGTTCGCGACGATCACCGTCCTCATGGTAATCGCCGCGTTCGTCTACGCCGTCGCCGGGATTCCGGTCGGCGTCGTCGACCCGTCGGCGCTCGTCTCGGCGCTTGCCTTCCTCGTACTGACGGCCGTCTTGCTGTGGCTCGGGGCGTTCGCGTACTACATGGACCACCTCGGCGCGAGCGACGACCGCTGGGAGGGGACCTTCGACGGCGTCAGGATCTCAAAGGGCGTCACCCGCAAGCGCGGCCTCTCGA
Organism: Natrinema sp. H-ect1; assembly: GCF_041821105.1. NCBI lineage: Archaea > Methanobacteriati > Methanobacteriota > Halobacteria > Halobacteriales > Natrialbaceae > Natrinema > Natrinema sp. H-ect1. Next base: position 746,075 of record NZ_JBGUBA010000002.1, read on the forward strand.
CGCTGCGGACGATGCGCAGCGCGGGCGCGACTGACGAACAGGAGGAAGCGGCGGCCGATGCCGACGCGATTTCGAAGCGGAACTCGAAGTCCTGACCCGTCACACCGCAGCCACTATCTCAGCCCCGAAGCACCGACTCGAGCCGATCGCCGAAGTCCCCCGGCACCTCGAGATGGGGAGCGTGGCCGGTGTTGCCGAAGACGATCTCCTCGAACTCGCCGCCGCGGTCGGCGTAGCGCTCGCAGACGGCGCGGGTCTGGTCGACCATCGGCTGGGGCGGGAAGACGTCCTCGCCGGGCCAGTCGGGGAGTTCGCCCATCCGGCCGAGCGTCCCCAGATCGAACAGCGAGGCGTTCGAGACGATCTGATCGGAGTCGCCGCGGATCCACAGCACGGGCGGCTTGGCATCGGCGTCGATCTCAGTGATTCCCTCGAGGTCGCAGTACCTGGGTGAGATGGCGTTGTTCACCCCGGTTTCGCCGGGAGCGATGCCGGGCCAGTTGTCGCTGGGGTTCGACGAGCCGGGGTAGTTCCCATCGCCGGTCGCGGTATCGAGCATCCCGGTCAGATACGACTCCTCGCGTTCGGCGTCGAACTCGTGGGTCGGATCGACGTAGTAGGTCCGCAGGACCTTCCGCGGTGAGGTCCGGCCCTCGACGCCACGGTCGCGGTCCGCCAGCCCGGCGACGAAGGCATCGTTGCCGATCCCGCCGCCGGAGCCGGCGTAGTCGTCGAAACACGGCGTTCCCTCGAGGTCTTTCGTCCCGCCGAAGCCGTACGGCGACAGCGGGTTGACGAGGACGAGGGCCGCGACCGCCTCGGGGTGGTCGATCGCGTACCGCATCGCGACCCCGCCGCCGTTGGACCAGCCCACGAGGACGACCGGCTCCGCGAGATCGAGATCGCCGAGCAGCGCGTGCAGATCCCGCTCGAAGTCGCCGAGCCCGTTCGTCGCATCGACCGGTTTCGCCTCCGAGTCGCCGTACCCTCGCAGATCGGGTGCGATCGCCCGGTGGCGGCCGGGGAGGGCCGCCATCACGTCCTCGAAGAAACGGGAGGACGACACGTTTCCGTGGAGGAACACGACCGTCTCGCCCGCGTCCCCGACCCGGTCGGACTCCCCCGACTCGAGGTAGTGGGTCCCCAGTCGCTCCGTTTCGATGAACCGTGAGTCGACCCCGGCGAGGGTGTCGTCTCGAGACATGGCCGCCGGTACCACGGCCCCCGTGATAACTTTCGGGCCGGAACGGGTTTCACACCGCCGTCGCGGCGGGCTCATACGGTTTCCTGTCAGTCAGTACCGGTGTCCCCGCGATCGTCCTGCGGGTACACCGGGAAACAGTGACAGTAATCCGTCTCAGTCGTCCGCCGTCACGCCGTCGGGGGACCGCCGACCGGAGCGACGGCGGAGCGTTCCGCCGATGAGGGCGGCGACCGCGGCACAGGCGGCAACGACGACGAACAGCACAGTCGGCGTCGATCGCGTCAGGACGAGCCCGGCCAGTGACGAGCCGACCGCGCCAACGCCGAAGATCGCCGTGTACGAGTAGCCAAAGGAGAGACCCCGCGCGTCGGCCGGTGTGTACGCCGAGATCGCCTCCTGATTGATCGGGGCGATCATGAAGGTGAGAAAGCCGAGGATTCCCCCGACGACCAGCAGCGGCGCGAGCCCCGCATTCGTCGACGGGATGAACGCGAGCGCGACGGCGGCGAGGGCCGCGTAGCCGCCCAGCAACACCGTCTCGAGTCGCGCGCGGTCGACGAGTTTGCCCCCGACGTACTGGCCGACCCCGCCCACCAGCAAGAGCCCGGAGTAGACGTACTGGCTCGGCTCGAACGAGCGGCCGCCAAGCGCCACTGGGTCGAACAGCGACAGATCGGCGAGGACCTCCGGCAGGAACGTAAACGCCGCGCGGTAGTAGACGCCGTAGAGGATCCCCGTCGCGAAGACCAGCGCGAAGCCAACGGTGAACAGCCGCCGCGAACTGGCGACGAACGCCGCCAGACTGCGCGGCTGCTCGCGGTCGCCATCGGGGGCAGCCGTGCCGCGGGCCGCGCTCCCGGCGGTCTCGTCGAACTCGAGTCGCCAGCCGACGGCCGCTGCGGCGAGAGCGGGAACGAGCAGCAGGGCGACGACGGCCCGCCAGCCGACGAACGCGAGCGCCACCGCCGCGAGCAGGGGCCCGGTCGCGACGCCGACGTTGCCCGCCGCGCCGTGATAGGCGAAGGCCGTCCCGCGTGCCTTCGCCCCGCGACTGAGCAGCGCGAGTCCGGCCGGATGGTACAGGCTCGCCGCCACACCCCAAAGCAGCAGGCCGACCGTCAGGGCCGCGAGCGTCGGCGCAACGGCGACGACCGCGAACGCCGCGCCCATGCCGAGCAAGCAAGCTAGGACGAGCGCCTTGGAACTGACCCGGTCGGCGAGCAGACCGCTCGGGAGTGCGCCGACCCCGACCAGGGCGTAGCTCGCGCCGACGACGGCCCCCAGCACCGCCGGCGTCGTCGCGAAGGCCTCGAGCCAGATGGCGACGAAGATCGGAATCACCAGCTCGTAAGTGTGGAACGTGGCGTGGCCGAGCATGGCGAAGGCCGTCACGGCCCGATCGTTCCGATCCATGCGGTGTTGGGCGACCCCGTGCTACTAAAAAACGGCGAGTGACCCCCGTTACAGGCGATCGATGATCGCCGCGGTCACGTCCTCGGTGGAGGCGTCACCGCCCAGATCCGGCGTTCGCGGGCCGTCTTCCAGCGTTGCCTCGACGGCCGTGTGGACCCGGTCGCTCTCGTCGTCGTAGCCCAGGTACTCGAGCAACATCGCCGCTGAGATGATCGTCGCTGCGGGGTTGGCGACGCCTTCACCGGCGATGTCGGGCGCGGTGCCGTGGACCGGCTCGAAGAGGGCGCGGTCGGGGCCGATGTTGGCCGAGGGCAGTAGGCCGAGGCCGCCGACCAGTCCCGCAGCGAGGTCGGAGAGGACGTCGCCCGCGAGGTTCGGACAGACGACGACGTCGAACTGTTCGGGGTCGAGACAGACCCGCGTCGCGAAGGCGTCCATCAGCACCTGATCGGTCTCGACGCCGTTCTCGTCGGCGACGCCTTTGACCGTATCGCGGAAGAGCCCGTCCGTCTCGCGCATGACGTTTGCCTTGTGGACGATCGAGAACCCGTCGTGGTCGTCGCCGGCGACGTAGTCACAGGCGAACTCGGCGAGCCGCTCCGACGCGGATTCCGTGACGACGCGGGTCAGCGTCGAGACGTCCTGTGTCAGTCGATTCTCGTGGCCCGCGTAGACGCCCTCGGTATTCTCCCGGAGGAAGATCAGGTCCGTCTCGGGGCGGACGGCGTCGATGCCGGGATACGCCTTCGCCGGGCGGACGTTGACGAACGAATCGACCGCCTCCCGGAGCGGCAGAATGACGTCCGCAGCGGTGTCGCCGGCCGCACCGAACAGCGTCGCGTCGGCCGACGCCGCCAGGTCATAGGTCTCCTGTGGCAGCGCCTCACCGGTCTCGTCTTTGACCGCGTCGCCGGCCTCGGCCTCGACGAACTCGAAGTCGGGCTCGAGGGCCTCGAGTACCTCGACGGCGGCCGGCGTTACTTCCTGTCCGATTCCGTCGCCCGGGATGACGGCGATCTCGTGTGTCATGCCCAATCATCGTCGCGGGGCCGAAAAGAGGGTATCGATACCGGTATCATGCCACTCGCGGCTCGAGCCGACTGTCCCGACCCACTCGCCAATCAGGGGCTTCCGACGCCCGTCGAGAACCCCACCGCGTCGGCGATCGCGCGCCGCTTGAGCAGGGCGAAGCCGACCGCGACCAGTCCGAAGCCGGCGACGGTCAGGATGCCGATCTCCTCGCCCAGCAAGACGACGCTCGCGACCGTCGCGACGATCGGGACCAGATAGCCGATCAGCGCCGCCTCGAACGCGCCGTGTTCCGCGAGGACACGGAAGTAGATCATGAAGGCGATCGCGGTCGCGAAGACCCCGAGATAGAGCAACGCGCCCATCGAGACGGGGCCGATCACATCGGTGCTGGGAAACTCGCCGACCGCGAGGCTGACCGCGTGCAAGACGAGGCCGCCGACGAGCATCGACCAGCCGACCAGCGGCAGTTGCTCGAGCGTCGGGCCGGCCCGCTGGATCAACACGCCACCGAGCGCGACGCTACAGACTTGCCCGACGATGAGCAACTTCGAGGCGGTATCGCCGGCGAGCAGGTTGGCCGGATCGGGCTGGATCACGAGGCCGACGCCCAGAAAGCCGATCGCCGCACCGACGGCTCCGAGCGGCGAGAGTCGCTCGCCCAGTAGCGGAATGGCCCACAGCGCGGTGATGATCGGCACCAGCCCCTGCAAAATCGCAGCGACGCCGCTCGGCACCGTCTGCTGGCCGAGAAAGAGCAGGCCGTTGCCGGCGATGAGGAAGACGCCGCCGCCCGCGACCGCGAGCAGGTCGTTCCGTGCGGTTGGTCGCCACTTCTCGACCCGGACGACGGCCGCGGTCAACAACAGGACCGCCGCGATGTCGTACCGTGCGGCCGCAAAGAGCAGCGGCGGGAGGTACTCGAGGCCGATCGAGATCGCCGGGAAGGAAAACCCCCAGAGAACGGCGAGTACCGCGAAAAGAGCGCCGTCTAGATATCGAGTCATACCACGCCGTAGTCGGCTAGAGCCGAAATATCCCGCGATAGCGGCGATCCCCTGCCGCTTTCAGTGTGTACTGTTTCGCAAACCGTGGACCGAGGTCGCGACGAACGGGACGACGACGTCGATCGAACAGTAGCCGAGAGTCGTGAAACGGTGGGAAAAACGACCCGAAAACGGCGTTATTCCGCTTCCGGGATCGCCGCGTCGTCGACGTAAGGCAGTTCGCGAGCCGTCTCGCGGACCGCGCCGGCGTTTGACTTCATCAACGCCGTCGTGTCCCAGACGCCCTCGACGAGGGCCTTGCGCTGGGCGTCGTCGACGGTGACGTCGATCGTCTCGTCGCCGTAGGTGACCTCTTCGGCCTCGACGTCGATGTCGATCTCGCCGTCGGGGTTCTCGTCGACCCAGTCCTGGAGGGCTTCGATCGTCTCGCTGTCGGCCGTGACGGTCGGGATGCCGAGCGCCAGACAGTTGCCCGCGAAGATCTCGGCGAAGCTCTCGCCGATGATGGCGTCGATGCCCCAGCGCATCAGGGCCTGGGGCGCGTGCTCGCGGGAGGAGCCACAGCCGAAGTTGCTGTTGACGACCATCACCGAGGAGTCCTGATAGCGGTCCTCGTTGAACGGGTGGTCCTTCTGGTTGTCGTCGTCGTCGAACCGCAGATCGAAGAACGCGAACTCGCCCAGCCCGTCGAAGGTGACGACCTTCATGAAGCGGGCGGGGATGATCTGGTCGGTGTCGATGTCGTTGCCCCGGATCGGGATGCCTGACCCCGAAACCGCGTCGACTTCGGGGATTTCGACCTCGTCGCTCATTATGCCGTCACCTCCGTCTCCGGCAGCTCGCGAACGTCGGTCACTTCACCGGTGATCGCCGCCGTGGCGACCATCTGCGGGTTCATCAGGACGGTCCGGCCGTCCTTCGAGCCCTGTCGGCCGACGAAGTTCCGGTTCGAGGAGGAGGCACAGGCCTCGTCGCCCTCGAGCTGGTCCTCGTTCATGCCCAGACACATCGAACAGCCGGCATTGCGCCACTCGAAGCCGGCTTCCTCGAAGGTGTCTTTGAGCCCTTCCTCCTCGGCGGCTTTCTGGACGCGCTGGCTGCCGGGGACGACCATCGCGCGGACGTCGTCGGCGACCTCCCGTCCCTCGACGATCCGAGCGGCGCGTCGCAGGTCCGGCAGTCGGGCGTTCGTACAGGAGCCGAGGAAGGCCACGTCGATATTGTAGCCCTCCATCGTCTCGCCGGGCTCGACGCGCATGTGTTCCTGCGCGCGTCGGGCGGTATCCTGTTTCTCCGCGGGCAGCGATTCCGGCTCCGGGATCGGATCCGTGATACCGATCCCCTGGCCGGGCGTGGTGCCCCAGGTGACGACCGGCTCGAGTTCGTTCGCATCGATGTGGACGACGTCGTCGTACTCGGCGTCCTCGTCGGAGCGGATCGACTCCCAGTAGGGCTTGAGTTCGTCGAACTTCTCGGGGTTCTCCCGGAAGTAGTCCGTCTCTTCCAGCCACTCGTAGGTGGTCTCGTCGGGGTTGACGTAGCCCGCGCGAGCGCCGCCCTCGATGGACATGTTACAGATCGACATCCGCCCTTCCATCCCGAGGCTCTCGATGGCTTCGCCGGCGTACTCGTAGACGTAGCCGACGCCGCCCTCGGTACCGAGTCGGCGGATGATCTCGAGGATGATGTCCTTGGCTTCGACACCCTCGCCGAGTTCGCCGTCGACCTGGATCTTGCGGACCTTCTGTTTCTCCATGGCGACGGTCCCCGTCGCGAGGACGTCGCGGATCTGGGAGGTCCCGATGCCGAAGGCGAGCGCGCCGAAGGCACCGTGGGTCGAGGTGTGGCTGTCGCCACAGACGATCGTCTTGCCGGGCTGGGTTAGTCCCTGCTCCGGGCCGATGACGTGGACGATCCCCTGATCGCCCGTCGTCGGGTCCGAGAACTCGATGCCGGCCTCGCGGACGTTTTCCTCGAGTTCGGCCATCATCTCCTCGGCTGCATCCTCCTCGTATGGGCGGGACTGGTCGGCCGTCGGGACGATGTGGTCGACCGTCGCGTGGGTCAGTTCGGGGTAGGCGACCTCGAGGTCGCGCTCGCGGAGCATCCCGAATGCCTGCGGGCTCGTGACCTCGTGGATGAGGTGGAGCCCGACGAACAGCTGGTCCTGTCCGGTCGGCAGCGTGGTGACTTTGTGTCGATCCCAGACCTTGTCGTACAGTGTGCCCTCGCTCATTCCTCGTCCTCTACGGGCTGTGTTCGGCCGCGCTCGAAGACGCGGTTCGCGTCCGCGGCGTCCCCTGGCGGCGTGTGGTCGACGTCGCGCATCGTCTCTTTCGTGTCGGTCCGTTCGTCGGCCTCGTCAGTGTCGGCGGGTTCGGTCGCATCGGGCGTCCCACCGTCCGCTGCGACGATCGGGCCGCGGTTGAACAGGCGACCGGCCGTCTCCCCGGTGTAGGGGTTGGTGTGGCTGATCTCGGCTATCGTGTCCGTGTTGTCGTTTGCTGTCATGGGTTTGCTTTCAGTCGTCCGCCTGCACCTGGACGGACTCGTCTTCGGTGTCTTCCTCTGCCCACGCGAACAGGTCCCGCAGGCGCTCGCCGACCTGCTCGATCTCGTGGTTCTTCTCGGCCTCCCGGAGCTGGTTGTAGCTCGGGCGACCGGCCTGGTTCTCGAGGATCCACTCGCGGGTGAACTCGCCGTTCTGGATCTCCTCGAGGGTCTCCTCCATGTTCTCGCGAACGTTCTCGTCGACGATGCGGTCGCCACGGGAGAGGCCGCCGTATTCGGCGGTGTCGGAGACGGAGTCCCACATCTCGGCGTGGCCACCTTCGTACATCAGGTCGACGATCAGTTTGAGTTCGTTGAGACACTCGAAGTAGGCGATCTCCGGCGAGTAACCGGCGTCGACCAGCGTCTCGTAGCCGTGTTTGACCAGCGAGGTGACGCCGCCACAGAGGACGGCCTGCTCACCGAAGAGGTCGGACTCGACCTCCTCCCGGAACGTCGTCTCGATGACGCCGGCGCGGGTACAGCCGATCCCTTTCGCGTACGCGAGGGCCCGTTCGTCCGCATCGCCCGTCGTGTCCTGATAGACCGCGAGCAGACCGGGCGTCCCCTCGTCGTTCTCGTAGTTGCGGCGGACGAGGTGGCCCGGGCTCTTGGGCGCGACCATCGTTACGTCGACGTCTTCGGGCGGCTCGATCTGGGCGTAGTGGATGTTCAGCCCGTGGGCGAACTGCAGCGTGTCGCCGGCCTCGAGGTTCGGTTCGATGGCGTTCTCGTAGACGTCCGCCTGAACGGTGTCGGGCACGAGGACGGACACGTAGGAGGCCGCTGCGACCGCGTCGGCGGGCGTCTCGACCGTGAGCCCGTCGGCCTCGGCGGCCGAGCGCGAGGACGAGCCCTCGCGGAGGCCGACGATCACGTCGACGCCGCTGTCGTGGAGGTTCAGCGCGTGGGCGTGGCCCTGGCTCCCGTAGCCCAGCACGGCCACGGTCTCGTCGTCGAGCGTCGATACGTCTGCATCATCGTCGTAGTAGATGTCGGTGGTGAAGTCGTCAGTCATCGTCTGCTGTGTAGGGTTCGTCGTGGTTCGCCTCGTCGGCGGGCTGTGCCGTTGCACTGGCCGTCCCTGTCGGGTCGGTTCCGCGGGCCAGCGCCGTCGTCCCGGTCCGGGAGATCTCCCGGATCCCGAACTGACTGAACGTCTCGATCGCGGCCTCGATCTTCTGGCGCGCACCGGTGACCTCGACCGTCGCCGTCTGCGGGCTCGAGTCGACGGTCTTGCCGCCGTACATCTCCGCGACGGCGGCGATCTGTGCGGGGTCGGCGGCGTCGACCTTGATCAGCGCGAGTTCCCGGCGCATGGCGTCGGGCTCGAGTTCGCGCACCGCGATGACCGGCACGAGCTTGCGCAGTTGCTTCTTGACCTGGTCGATGCCCGGATCCGGCTCCTCGACGACGATCGTCATCCGCGCGCGATCGTCGTCCTCGGTCGGGCCGACGGTGAGGCTCTCGATGTTGAACTGGCGGCGCGAGAACAGTCCCGAGACGTCCGAGAGGACGCCGGGCTCGTGTTCGACCAGCGCCGAGATGACGGTCCGACGGGGTTCGTGGGTCGCTTCGACCTCGGGGTCGATGCGGATGCCCTGCTTGTTGCGCCGTCCCGCGGGTGTCGGTCGGTCCTCCGGTGGTGGGCCCTCGAGTCCCTTCTTCATAGCTGGTCCTCCGTGAGTGCGAACTGGCCGTTGTCGCCGCCGCTTGGCACCATCGGGTAGACGTTGGCGTCGGGATCGATGTGGACGTCGATCACCGAGGGGCCGTCGTACGCGATGGCGTCCGCGACGGTGTCGGCGACATCGTCGTAGTCGTCGATCCGGTACCCCTGCGCGCCGAAGGCCTCGGCGAGCTTGTCGAACTCGGGCATCCAGCCGTAGTCCGAAGCGGCGTGTCGGCCCTCGAAGAAGGCGTCCTGCCACTGGCGGACCATCCCGATGTACTCGTTGTTGAGGACGGCGACCGTGATATCGAGGTCCTCGCGGACCGCGACCGACAGCCCCTGCATCGTCATCAGGAACGAGCCGTCGCCGTCGATACAGACGACATCCTGGTCGTCGTCGGCCGCCAGTCGCGCGCCGATCGCCGACGGCAGGCCATAGCCCATCGCACCGAGCCCGTGACTCGAGACCCAGGTGCGGGGCTCAGTGTAGGTCCAGTACTGGCAGGCCCACATCTGGTGTTGGCCGACGCCGGTCGTGACGATGGTGTCGTCGTCGGTGGCCTCGTCCAGGGCCTCGACGACGAACTCCGGCTGGACCGGCTTGTCCTTCGGCGCGTCGTAGGCCATCGAGTAGTCGGACTTCCACTGCTGGCACTGAGCGCGCCACTTTGTGGCTTCCGGCGAGTCGTCGACCGCCTCGTCTAACTGCTCGACGACGGTTTCAGCGTCGCCGATCAGCGGGTAGTCCGCGTGGATGTTCTTCGAGATCTCCGCGGGATCGATGTCGACGTGGATGACCTCCGCCTCGGGCGCGAAGGTCTCGATGCCGCCGGTCAGGCGGTCGTCGAACCGGGTACCGATCCCGATCAGGGTATCACAGTGGGTGATCGCCATGTTGGCGTAGCCAGTGCCGTGCATCCCCGCCATCTCGAGTGACAGCTCGTGGTCCTCGGGGAAGGCACCGATGCCGGGCATCGTGGTGATGACCGGGATCTCGTGTTCGATCGCGAACTCGCGGCAGGCCTCGCTGGCTTCGCCCTTGATGACGCCCCCGCCCAGCAGGAGGGCGGGCCGCTCGGAGTTCTCGATCCGTTCCGCGGCGGCCGCGACGATCTCCTCGTCGGCCCGCTCCTGGACCTCGTAGGTTTCGGGCACCGTCGGCGCGTCGGGCTCGCGGTCGGTCTCCCCGTTGGTGACGTCTTTGGGCAGGTCGACCAGGGTCGGCCCCGGCCGGCCCTCACGGGCCAGCGCGAAGGCCTCGCTGACGTCGTTGCCGACGGTGTCGGAGCCGCTCGCGAAGGTGTTGTCCTTCGTGATCGGCGTCGTGACGCCGGTCGTATCGGTCTCCTGGAAGGCGTCGTTGCCGACGAACTCCGTCGGGACCTGTCCGGTCAGCGCAAGCATCGGGTCCGAGTCCATGTCGGCGTCGGCGATGCCGGTCACGAGGTTGGTCGCGCCCGGCCCCGACGTGGCCAGACAGACGCCCGGCTCGCCCGAGACGATGCCGTAGGCGTCGGCCGCGTGGGCCGCGCCCTGCTCGTGGGCCATCGTCACGTGGTAGATGTCCGAATCGTACAGCGCGTCGTAGACGGGCATGATCGCCCCGCCCTGTACGCCGAAGGCGTACTCGACGCCCGCGTTCTCCAACGCGCGGACGACGGCCTCGGCACCCGAGGTGACGGGATCGGTCGTCGTCTCGGTGCCGGCCGCCGGCTCCTCGGTGGCCGCATCGGGCGCGGCGCTGTCGGTGATCTGCTCGTCGTCCTGTTCTTCGTCGGTCGGTGTGACCTTTGCTGCGCGTTCGCTCATCGGTTGTCTCCCGCCGTTTGCTGGCGATCGAGTGGTGTACGGTAGTGTGTCATCTGGTGGGTCGCTGATCGCTCGAAGAACGATGCGGCGAATTCGGGTCTGAAGCGACGAAGTACTATATGAGGGGCTATACTGCCCCTACAATACGAATCGAACCGAACGCGCTGCTGTCGACCGCGTTGGCGGACATCGACAGGGAAGCGCGGACCGTCATTACTGTCTACGTAGCTCCCTCGAGGGATATAACCCTTACGAGTGTGCCCGATCGAACGCGACAGCCGCTGCTCGCGGCGGGTGGCAAACGGGGAGGACATCGCTCAGATCCGCACCTCCTCCTCGTTCCGGCGCTCGACGCCGGCCTCTTCGGCGAAGCGCTCTAAGTCGTCGACGGTGACTCGGCGCTTCTCGGCCCCGTAGTCTTTGACGCGGCGGGTGACCGCCTTGACCTGCTCGTCGGTGGGCTCGAAGCCGCGCTCGACGAGTCGCTCCCGGACCGAGTGGGTCCCGGTGTGTTTCCCCATGACCAGTCGGCGCTCGGCACCGACCATCTCGGGGGTCATGACGCCGGGTTCGAAGGTGTCGGAGTTCTCGATGACGCCGGCGGCGTGGATGCCGCTCTCGTGGGAGAAGGCGTTGGCACCGACGACGGGCTTGTTGCCCGGCGTGTCCATCCCGCTTTTCTCCTCGACGACGCTCGAGAGTTCGGTGATGCGCGTCGTGTCGATCCCGGTGTCGCACTGGTAGAGCGACTCGACGGCCATCACGTACTCCTCGTAGGCGGCGTTGCCGGCCCGCTCGCCGATCGAGTTGACCGAGACCTGCGCCTGTGCCGCGCCGGCTTCGATGCCGGCCAGCGCGTTGGCGGTGGCCAGCCCGAAGTCGTCGTGGGTGTGGACGTCGACCCGCGCGTCCGTGTGGGCACAGACCTTCTCGATCATGGCCCGGAATCGGGTCGGTGTCGCGACCCCGCAGGTGTCGGGGATGTTGATCCAGTCGGTGCCTGCCTCGGTGACCGCTTCGATCACGTCGATCAGGTACTCCTCGTCGGTCCGGGTCGCATCCATCGGCGAGAACATGCAGGTCACGCCTGCCTCTTTGATGCGTTCGACCGACTCGACTGCGCGCTGTACGACTTCCTCCCGGGTGGCATGCATCGAGTCCTCGATCTGGACGTCGCTGGTGGAGACGAACGTATGCACCATCTCGACGCCGGAATCGAGGGCCGCTTCGATATCACCGTCGACGACGCGGGCTAAGCCACAGGTCGTCGAACTGGTTGCCGAAGCGATATCACGAACGGCTTCGAACTCCGCGTCGGAGTTGACGGGGAACCCGGCTTCGATAACGTGGGTTCCCATCTCGTCCAAGATGGACGCGATCTGCCGTTTGTCGTCGTAGGAAAACGATGTGCCGGGCGACTGTTCGCCGTCCCGGAGGGTCGTATCGAAGACACGTGCTGACTCTATTTCGTCAGTGGAATCTAACGTGCCCTGGAAGAACTCGACCCCCCTGACTGTTGTCAGAGGATGGGCTGTCTTGTGAAGACATTGTATCTCAACCCGAGGTGCGACGAGGTATATAAAACTACCGCTGCGGACGGAGCCGTCGGCGGACTGAACGTTCTCGATCGATCGTGAAGAATCGAAGAATCGCATGACGGCAGCGGCATATTATCGACATATATGACCTAGTATAGTATGTGGTATTCCGTCCGATCGGCCCGAACGAACCGCGATCGCCCCCGTTTCGTCGCCGATCGGGGCCGGTTCGTCGCTCGCAAGCGCTGGCGCGCGCTCCGCGGTGAACGTTCGGGCAGCCAGTATCGTGTTCGTTCCAGAACGTTAGATGTAGTCCCACAACAGCCGTAATAAGTGCGTGATCGTCCACTTTCATCCGACTCGTCGTCGATCCTCGAGGGCGGTCGTCGTGGCGGGCAGACGCGCGGATGAACACTTTATACCCTCTTGTGGTAGGGACCGGCGGCATGACGACCGACGAGATCACCGACCTGCTGACCGGCGCATACATCGACGAATTCGAGACCGTGATGAACTACCAGACCAACGCGATCGTCCTCGATGGCATCCACGCCGAGGAGGTCAAGACGAGCCTCGAGGAGGACATTCAGGAGGAACTCGACCACGCCAGAATACTCGGCGAGCGGCTGAAACAGCTCGACGAGTCGCCGCCGGGCTCGGAGTCGTTCGAAGCCAACCAGCACAGCCTCCAGCCGCCCGAGGATACGACCGACGTCCAGTCGGTCATCGAGGGAGTCCTCGAGGCCGAAGCGGACGCCATCGAGACCTACCGGTCGCTGATCGAGGCCGCGACCGAGGCCAACGATCCCGTTACGGAGGACGTGGCGGTGACGATCCTCGCCGACGAGGAGGCCCACCGCACGGAGTTTCGCGGGTTCCAGAAGGAGTTCCCGATGGACTGATCTGCCCGACTTGATAGCCACCGCGAACGGTTGAAGACCGCGAGCGAACGGGTGCGCGGCGCTATGCGCCGCGGGAAGGCGAACGGCTCTGCCGTGAGCCAGTGAGCGAGCGGGCCGAGGAACCCTCGAAGCCGCGTCGGAGGCGCGGCTAAGGGGGTGACGAAGGCTTTTGATCGACATTTTGCCGCGGGTGCGCCTCCGGCGCGCCCGCAGAGCAAAAGGTCGATGGCGAACGTTTTTCTCGTCGCGCTGCCATCCACGGCGCATGAGCGATTTCGACCTCGACCTCCGGACCGTCGAGGAACACATCGACGACGAACTCGAGATCGAGGGCAGCATCGTACTGGGCGTCCTCGACGGGGAAACCCCGGCCGAGGAGTGGCTCGAGACGATCTCGAAGGGGAACGTCCTCGTGTTGAACGTCGAGGGCGATGTCAACGAGCTGGCCGCGGGGTTCGCGCGGGACGTCAGGGAGGAGGGCGGCAACCTCGTTCACTTCCGGGGGTTCCTGCTGGTGACGCCGCCGGGCGTGGACGTGAGTACCGAGCGACTCTGAACCTGTTCTCGAGACCACGTGGTCGGCCCACTCAGCCGCTGGTGAACGTCAGGACGTGCCCGTCCGGATCCCGGACGACGACCTCGTCATCCGCCTCGCGCTCGAGCGAGCCGGTCCGGTCCCGGACGGCGGCGAGTGCCGCGGCCGGCTCGTCGGTCTCGAACCCGAGGTCGACGTGGACGCCGCCGCGGGCGTCGGCGAGGCCGAGGTGGGGTTCCCACAGTTCCAGCGCCATCGGACCCTGCAGCCGCACACGCTTGCGGTCGTCGCCCTCGTCGACCGTCTCGAAGCCCAGGGCCTCGTAGAACCGGTGGGCGCGCTCGAGGTCGCGGACCTCGAGGACGACCTCGAAGAGCCCGTCGATGCCCGGCCCAGCCACGTCCTGTTGCCCGAGTTCGACGCAGTTGCCGTCGGAATCGTACAGATACAGCGATCGAGCGGGCCCGAACTGCGCTTCCTCGAGGTCGTAGCCCTCGCTCAGTCGCTCCCACCAGTCGTCGTACTCGGCGTCGGGAATCGAGAACGCGAAGTGGGTATGGAGCCCGCCCCGCGGAATCCCGTCGGGCCGGCGACAGACGAGATCGGTGTCGCCGGCCGCGAAGACGACCTCGCGGGGGCCGCGCTCGCGCACGGTCAGTCCCAGTGCTTCCTCGTAGAACGCCGCTGCCGGCTCGAGGTACTTCGCCTCGAGCGCCAGCCAGGCCAGCCCGGATAGCATGGCCGACCGTACGGGCGACGGGCGCATAGAAGCGTCGCCGCGTTGCGCTTGGGCTGTCGACAACGACGGCCGTGTGAGACGGAGTTTACCGACGTTTATGCGTCGGTGGCCCATAACACACGACATGGGTTTTCGCGCCGACGAACGAGCGACGGAGTTCCGAGAGATCGACCGATTCGACGGCGGCGTCGGCTGGATCGCCCACCCCGACGAACGGATGCAACGGGCCAGCCACGCCCTCGAGATCGACGGCGAGGTCTGGGTGATCGACCCGGTCGACGCCGAGGGGCTCGACGATCTGTTGGCCGAGTTCGGCGACGTGGCCGGCGTCGTCGTCGGACTCGACCGGCACAAACGCGACGCCGCGACGATCGCGAACCGCCACGACGTTCCGGTTTACCTCCCGGAGTGGTTCAACGGCGTCACCGGCGACATCGACGCCGCGGTCGCCCGGTTCGACGACGAACTCTCCGACACCGGGCTCCGGGCGATCACCGTCGTCGACAACCGCTTCTGGCAGGAGGTGGCCCTCTATAATCCAACCGACGGAACGCTCATGGTCCCCGAGTCGGTCGGATCCGTCGACTACTTCCTGACCGGCGACGAGACGCTCGGCGTCCATCCGGCCCTGCGACTGAAACCGCCCCGGTCGGCGCTTCGCGGTGTCGCTCCCGAACGCGTTCTCGTTGGCCATGGTGCCGGCGTGATGGAGAACGCGGCGACCGTCCTCGAGGCCGCGCTCTCGAGATCGCGAAAACGGGCCCCGCGGCTGTACGCGGGGACCGCCTGGGAGATGTTGCCGTTCTGAACGAGGGTCACGTCGGGGAATACATCTAACTAGCAGCACCCCATAGGACGCCTGTGGTCTACGTCACTCGCGGTCTCGTCGACGTCCTGCTGGATCTGGCCAGCGATGCGGACCCCGACGAGCTGACGACCGGCGTCTCGGTCTCGCCGGCCGGCGACCTCGAGGGAGCGGCCGACCTCCCGCCGGAGACGCCGGTCTTTACCGACTTCTTCCTGCCGGACCCCGGCAACGCCGTCAACGCCGTCTTCGGCGTGAACCTGTCGACGCCCGCCCGCCAGACACAGGGGCAGTTTGTCTCCCATCCCGTCGGCGAACTCGCAGTGACCCGCCGCGACGACCTCGCGGAGATCGTCTTCGTGGCCGTCCCGCCGTGGAAGCCCGACGAGAACTCGTTCGCGGCGTTCGACCGCAGCGGCCGCCGCAAATCCCTCGAGATCGTCGACGCCACGCCGCCGGGGAAGTCACTGACGGACTGACACACGCGGTCGGTTCGAGCGGCGTCGACACCACGGGCGGAAAAACGAAGCGACTGGTGGCTTGAGCGTCAGATCCCGGTCGTGACCGGCAACTCGCCGTCATCGATGATTCGGTCGATGATGCTCCCCGGAGTCCGTTCACGCCGTTCGTCCTCGGACTCGTCGGTATCCTCGGATGGGAAGTTCGGAACGTGTGGCATCGGTCTCCCTCCAGTCGACGCTAGCGCCCTCGAGCGGCAAAAACGCTACCCCGCCGTCGCCGGATCGAAGCGGCTCCGACCCGGCCGGTCGATCCACACGAAACGATGCGACCGGGGAGCCACGGTCTACTCGAGGTAGCCGAGCCCGCGGAGCTGTTCGGTGATCTCTTCGAACTCCGCTTCGGTGAGTTCGCCCTCCTTCTGGTGCTGGATTACGATGCTACGAAGCAGGAACCGGACGAGGTCGCTCGTACTCTGAAAGCTCGTGCCCTCGATGGTCTCTTCGACGCGGTCCGCGAGGTCCTTCGGGATCGACACAGTGGTGTATTCGGTCATACGCCATACTCCGTCGCGGTCCTCAAAGGCGTGTCGACGGGCGACGTTCGTCGGTGACTCGTCCCGTGGTCGTCCCCCGGCCGATCGCCGTCGACCTCGACCGTCTCCACAGCCATTTTTATATCCGGCTCCGTATCGAGAGGTACAGGTATGGGAGTCCGGCCACCATCGAGCGGCGACGACGAGGAACCCGACAGCATCGAGTTCGGCATCGCGGCCGTCGACGCCCGCCTCAAGGACGCCGAGCTGCGCTTTCCGGCCACGAAAGACGACGTCAACGCGGCACTCGGCCACGAGCGCATTCCCTACGACGTCCACGGCAACGACGTGGCGCTGTCCGAGATGCTCGAGCGGGTCCCGGCCCGACAGTTCGAGTCCCGGCAGGAACTGCTGAACGCGCTCCACGAGCCTTTCGAGGAGTATCGGCGGAACCGTTCGGGTGGGGTCGTCGCACAGGTCCGTTCACTGTTGCCTTTCTGAACGAGTTGCTCGAACCGTCGCGGTGCGTTATCGACCACGAGAGCGATAGCCGGGGGCGTCTCGACGCCCGCTCGGTGACGCCGCTCGAACGGCCGTTACTCCTCGGGCTCGTCTCGAGCGATCCGCTCGAGGCGGCGACGTTGCTCGCGGTGGAGCGTGACGAGCATGTCCGAGAGGACGCCGAACATGAGCAGTTGCACGCCGAGGATGATAGCGGCCGCCGAGACCAGTGCGATGACCTCGTGGCTCTGCTGGTACTGGATCCATTCCCAGAGGACGTACATCGCGATGAGGCCGCCGGAGACGATGCCGGTGACGCCGAGGCTCCCGAAGTAAAACAGCGGATTGTTCGTCTTGGCGAGCGAGTACAGCGCGAGCAGGATGGTGCCGCCGTCTTTGACCGGGTGAAGGTTGGTTTCGGACTCCTCGGGACGGGCACTGTAACTGATCGGAACGACGGTCGTTTCGATCCCGTGTTTGACACACTCGACGGCGAGTTCGGTCTCGATCGTAAAGCCGTCCGAGTCGAGCGACAGGCGCTCGAAGGAGTCGACGGTAAAGGCTCGGTACCCCGACAGGATGTCCTCGTAGTTCGCGCCGTGGACGAACCCGAACGCGCGGTTTATCACGCGATTGCCGAACCCGTTCAGCGCCCGCATCGCGTCGTCGTCCATGTCTGCGAATCGGTTACCGATGACGTGTTCGTAGCCCCGGGAAAGCGGTTCGATCATCCGATCGGCGTCGGCCGGATCGTAGGTCCCGTCGCCGTCGAGCATCAACACGTACGGAACCGTGATGTACTCGAGGGCCTCGCGGACGGCCTGGCCCTTTCCGCTGCCCGACTGGACGATCACCTCGGCACCGTGATCACGGGCGATCTCGCGGGTCTCGTCGCTCGAGTCACCGTCGATGACGACGACGTTCGTGTATCCCTCGTCGTAAAAGCCCTCGATCACGTCGCCGATCGTGGCCGCCTCGTTGAGCGTGGGAATGAGGATACAGACCTCGTCGGGGGCGATCTCGCGGGAGTCATCGGTCATCGCGACGATCCCCCCGCCGTCCGGCTGGAGGGCCGAACCCGAACGTACCACGTCATCCTCCATCGGTGACTACTCCCCGGCGTAACTGCAAAAGGTTGCTGATTGATCACTGGCGGGCTTTTAACTGATCCCAACACCGTGGCGACTCGTGTAAGGCGACGGGCGATTCGACTGTGACCGGGGCGCCGTTCGATCGGCGGGCGGCCCTGCTCTCGCTCGGGCGATCATCGCCGACGCGAGCATTACGGGGACGGAACGGCGGCTGACTGAGACCCAATTCCGTGATCAGCGGGCTACCAGGTCAGCCCCTCGTAGACCTCGAGTGCGTCCTCGTCGATGTCGATCCGGCGGCCATCGACCACGACTCTGCGAGCCATGCCATCGAACGAGAGCCTGTCGAACTCCGGCCACCCAGTGGCGACGACCGCGCCGTCCGCGTCCGTGAGCGCGCCCTCCGCCGAGTCGGCGTACTCGATGTCGGGATAGTCGGCCCGGACGTTCTCGATCGCGACCGGATCGTAGGCGACGACGTCCGCGCCCCGTGCCGTCAGGGCGTCGATCACGTCCAGCGCGCGGGACTTGCGTATGTCGTCAGTCCCGGGCTTGAACGACAGTCCGAGTACCGCGATGCGGGCTCCCTCGAGGGGGACGTGATCCGCGAGGAGGTCGACGAGCCGCCGCGGTTGTTCGTCGTTGACTGCGACGGTCGCATCGAGCAGTTCCGGCTCGTACCCCTGTTGGCGAGCGCCGGCCCGCAGGGCGTTGACGTCCTTGGGGAAACAGGAGCCACCCCAGCCCAAGCCGGAGCGCATGAACTGCTCCGAGATCCGGTCGTCGAGCCCGACCGCCTCGAGGACCTCGTAGGCGTCCGCACCGTAGGCCTTGGCGACGTTGCCCAGTTCGTTGACCAGCGAGACCTTCGACGCGAGAAAGGCGTTGTTCGCGTACTTGATGAGTTCGGCCTCGCGGATGTCGGTCTCGACCAGATCCGTCCCATCGCGCGCTCGCGGTTCACCACCGCTCGCGTTATTCGAGGCGCGTAGCGCCTCGCCCTCGAGGATCGGGGCGTATAGTTCACGGAGCGTCGCGGCGGCTCCGTCGCTGGCCGTGCCGAAGACGACCTTGTCCGGCTCGAGGAAGTCCCGAACCGCGGTTCCCATTCGGAGGAACTCGGGGTTCATCGCGACCTCGATCCCCTCGCCGATGGGGGTGCCCGACTCGGCCTCGAGGATCGGTGCGACGACGTCTTCGGTGGTCCCGGGCAGGACCGTACTCTTGACGACCACGAGGTGGTCGTCGTCCTTGCCCGCCAGGGCGCGGCCGAGCGACTCCGCCCCGGCCTCCATGATCGCGAGATCGAGACTGCCGTCGTCGGCCTGAGGCGTCGGGAGACAGAGGAAAGTGACGTCCGTTTCGCGGACGGCATCGTAGTCGGTCGTCGCACGGAGGCGGGTGCCGGCGTGGTCGGCAATCCGCTCGGCGAGCCCGGACTCGTGAATCGGTGCCTCACCGGCGTTTATCGTGGCGACGATGTCCTCGTCGATCTCGATGTTGATTACGTCGTGGCCGAGATCCGCGAGACAGGCGGCGACGGTCGTACCGACGTAGCCGCTGCCGACGATAGAGACGTTCATGAACGGTGTGTCGAGCAGTATCGATTAGTGGTTTTTGGGTTCGAGACGACGGACGATCGATCGTTCGGTCGTCCCGTTACTGGTCGTCGTCGTTCTCGGGTTCGGCGAGTCGTTTTTCTGCTCTCTCTCGATCCTCCGGATAGCCGACGTCGATGCGCCAGCCGTCCATCCGGATCGCGTCGATCGTCCGTCCCGACTGGATCAGCAGGTCGATCGCGTCCGGCAGTTCGTACTCGCCGCGGTCGGAGGGCTGGACGAGATGGCAGGCGTGGAAGATCTCCGGCGTGAACGTGTAGAACCCCGTCATGACGAGGTTCGACGGCGGGTCATCCGGCTTTTCCATTACCTCGACGATCTCGCCGTACTCGTTGGTGTCGAGGACGCCGTATCTCGAGGCTTCCTCATAGGGAACTTCTTCGACGAGGAAGGCAGCGTCTGCCCGCTCCTCCCGCTGGCGGTTGATCACGTCCCCGAGGTTCGCTCGGAAGACGTTGTCCCCGAGCATGAGCATGAAGTCGTCGTCGATGTGGGGTTCCGCCTGCAGGATGGCGTGAGCGAGTCCGAGTTGCTCGCGCTGGTGGGCGTACGTGATCGGAACGCCGCGGTACTCGTCACCGTAGCGCTCGATGATCTTCTCTTTCATGTAGCCGACGACGAGGACGAACTCGGTCGCACCGATCTCGATGAGGTTGTCCATGACGTCCTCGATGAGTGGGTTGCCGTCGACCTCGACGAGGACCTTCGGCTTGTCTTCGGTGAGCGGCCGGAGGCGGGTTCCCTTGCCCGCGGCCAGCACGACTGCTTGCATACCGAATGGGTCGAAAGAGCGGGACAAATACTTTGGGAGATAGCAGCAGTCGTGGCCGGTGGCAACTACGTCCGACTAGCCGCTCGAAAGGACTGGGAGGTTGAACGGGACGTTCTGGTCGACGACCGTCCGGAACTCCGCCGAGATTGCCAGTAGCACAGCGAAGTAGACGCCGGCACCGAACCCGACGAGCAACACGACGGTCGCGACGTTGTGGTTGAGTAGGCCATAGGTCGCCTCCGTCCGGAGTCCGGCGTGTACCACGCCGGCCATGAGGACGGCAGCGAACCACTGTTTGGCGATCTCACCCGTCGGGACTGCGAAGTCGATGATCGCGTCCACGTGGTAGTACGCCAGTACGAGGCTGGCCGCAACCGATACCGTCGTCGCAGCCGCCGCGCCGAGCCAGCCATACAGGGAGATCAACACGACGTTGAGCGTGACGTTGAGGCCGACGAACACGACGTTGACCCTGAAAGCGAGGTCGGGACGGTCGATCGCGTTGAGGGTGTTCAACAACTGGTTTTGATACCCCATGAAGAGGTTCGCGACGATCAGCACTATCAGGACGGTCGCTCCCTTCGGGAACTCAGGGCCGTAGATCCGGAGAATACGCTCACTGAGCAACGTCCCGCCGAACAACCCGGGGATCAGAAAGAGCCCGCCGAACGAGAGCGACTGTTCGACGATTCGTGCGACGGCCTGTGGATCCTCCTTCGCTGAGAGCGAACTCATTTCGGGAAACAGGGTCGAACTGAGCGCGCCGCTAAACAGGATGAGAAACTCCGCGATGTTCCAGGCTGCCGCGTAGACGCCGATCAGCCCCGAGGACACGAACGCCCCGAGGACGATGATGTCGGTGTAGCTAAACATCTGTGACTGGAGGCTCCCGAGCCAAGAGAACTTCGCGAAGTCGACGAGCTGTTCGAAATGTCGGCGTTTGGGTCGGGAGAGGTCCGGTACGTTTCGTGCAATGAAGTAACCGCCGACACCAATGACGAGACAGTACCCGACGATGTGCCCCACAAACAGGCCGGCCGTGCCCGCACCGGCGGCGATGAGTGCGATTTGAAACAGCGCTCGGCTTCCCGTCCGCACCGGGGATAGAACGCCACTTACGTGTACTAAATGTAACCCGACGAGGAGTGAGTTTATAAGACTATTGAGGAGAACTACCAGCAGGATCAACGCGATGTATCCCGTGGCCGGATACCCGACGTAGTCGACAATCTGCGTTCGGAACAACACAAGTACACACGCAATAAGCACGAACAGACTGAAGATAATCGTCGCTCCCGCGAGTGCGTACTCGCCCCGATCTTGTCCCTCCGAAACCCGCTTCGAGACCGCTCCGGACAGTCCGACTTTCCCCGCGATAGCGAGCCACGACACGAGGCCGATGGCAACGCTATAAATGCCGAGCGGACCCGCACCGAGCATTCTGGCGATATAGATGGTTGCCAGAAATCCGAGTCCCGATGCGAAGAATTTCGAAATAAAATATATGATGGAGGTTTGGCCGAGACGCATATGTGGTCACTGAGAGGGCGTTGATTCGATCTATCCGCGCATGGGTTCTTCGATCCGTCGATTCGAGCCGAACTGATGAGTTCTCACGAGGCCGTCGTGACGGACCCGACCGCCGACCGGACCGGGACCGCTCTGGTGGTGTGCCGTCGCCGCTATCGAACCCGCGCCGCTAATCAGCGTACCCTAAGGCTTCCAACCGGTCCGCTATCTCGTCGTCGTCGAGATCCCTCTCGGATTCGATGGGGTCCGAACTGCGGATCTCGCGGCGGTCGTCCGCCTCGATGACCAGCCACGGGACCTCGCGGAGCGTCGGCGTACTGAACCCTTCCATGTGACCCCAGACACGGCTCGTGAACGGGAAGACCCGTTCGCCGAGCATCTCCCCGTGATCAGCGGTGACAACGGACTTTCCGGAAACCTTCTCGAGCAGTTCTTCGACGTGATCGAGCGCTATCTCGAGGCTCTCCGTGTACGCGTCACGGATCTCCTGAAACGTCACGTCTCGTTGTTTGACTGCGCCCCAGATCTGAATTCCCTCGTCGTGTCGGCCGTACCCTTGCAGGTCCAATCGACGCCGTAGTTCATCAGCCGTCTCCCCGAGATACGGCCGATGAGGTTGCATGAAGTGAACGATGAGCCGCTTGTTGGGGTACTGTTCGTGGGCTTCGATCGCCGCGCTGACGACATCGTCCGGCTGGACCGTTCCGATGTCTTCGTCCCATCGATCGGCGTGCAGGTGATCGATGTGATAGAACGTGTCCTCGTCGAGATCGGTCGAAAACGGATTCGCCGTCACGTAGACGGTATCGTGAAACGCCCCGACTGCGAAGTTTTCCCGCATGAAATCCCAACTTTTCTTCCCTTTCGACGACGCCTTGTAAAGCGTCCCGTCGATCGTGTTGAGACGCTCGAAATAGTCGTACCGACAGGCGTCGAGAATGAGCAGGTTGTCCCAGTCCTCTGCCATCACGTCGAGCCCTTCCCCGTATTTTCGGTCGGTGTATTTACCGTAGCCCTCGTGTACCGGCCAGCTAGCCAATCGAACGGCCTCTCGGCCGATCAGAACCGGGTTTCGTATCGCCCGCTTCAAATTCTCGAGTGTATAGTGATTATTCATGCTACTGGTGTATACGGATGTCTGAATGGATGCTGCCCCTGTTCAAGGCACTTTCGTCGTTCCAACATCGTCCCCTTTGCGGCCGACAGCCGATAGGAAGACGCTACTGGCACCGTACTTCTCGAATCGTTTCTTCCAGCGCCGTGGTGTCGACGACGATGTCGGTCGACGCCGCCCGACAGTACATCGGTTCGTACGAGACGCCGAGCGTCGCCGCCAGCAACCGGTAGGGCTGTTTGACCTTGTCGCCGAACAGTTCTACGAGCGTACAGTCATCGGCGAAGACGATGTCGGTGAGGCCGGCCCCGTGGGGACCGACGACCACGTCCGCGTCGGCGAACAGCCGCGCGTTCCGCTCGAGTGACCGTTCCTCCAGCCGATAGCACGAAAAGCCGAACTGCGACAGGACATCCATGACCTCCGCTTCATTTACCACGCGACGTTCGACGGCAGTGGCACGCGAGACATAGACGTTGTCGCCGCTCTCCGGCGTCGTCTCGGGTGCGCGGTCGAGTATCTCTCCGCGGAGCCACGCGAAGTCGTCGGTACGCCGCTCCGGGAACGACGGAACGACGAGGCGCGAGATGTTGTATGCCGGTTTCGTCGCAGTCTGGATCCGCGACTGGGGCCACTCGAGTAGTTCGAGCGTTTCGTCAACGAACGGCGGCGCGCCCGGTGGTATCAGCAGTGTCACGCGCTCGCCGGTCGCGTCCTCGAACGCTCGGATATAGCGGAGCTTCGGAACCGTCTCGACGATCCAGTGGTAGTAGTTCGGATACCGTGGGATAAGCGGCGCCGCGGTGTCCAGCGAGTCGGCCCCGCGGAAGTCGCGACGGCGATATCCCGATAGCAGGCCACGGAGCGGGGCGTCGCCGTAGAACAACTGTCTGGAGAGCATCGCCATCATCGCCTGCTGAGCTTGGTCCGGCGCGGCGGCACTTTCCTCGACAATCTCGCGTTGCGGGGTCAGTGCCAGTCCGGTTTCCGAGAGGACGCATCCGTTCTCGACGAGCGCGACGAACGGGGGTGATTGCTCACCGTCGTCTCCCGGAACCGTGATGGTTTCACTCGCGATCGACTCGAGGGCGTCCCGGGAGACGGTCCGAACGACGCCGCGTTCGACGAGCGGATCGAAGACGGGCCGACCAAGACGTTTCCGGGTCAACAAATCGCCGGCTGCGACGATCGACTCCCTGGTTCCGTCGGCCGCGAGCTTTCGTGTTAGCTTTCGAGGGCTGAACTCGGTCGGAATCATGTTCCTGTGAGCGAATCCGCTATCGGTTTCGGTGGGACCGATCGCCGTCGGTGCTGGACGAGATATCCGGTCATCGATACCCCAACGCCTCGAGACGCTCGTCGACGGTTTCCTCATCGACGCTTTCCCGCTCGACAGGCGGTTCCGATCGGATCTCCCTGCGGCCGTCGCCTTCGACGACGAACCAGGGGACCTTGACCAGTTCCTCGGCGTGGACGCCGTACGGATGCCCGTACTTTCGGCGGCTCGGGATCGGCGACAGCCGCTCCCCGACGAAATTGCCGTGGTCGGCCGTGATTACCGACTTCCCGTCGAGCGTCTCGAGCAGATCGGCGACCTCTTCGAGGACGACGTCGAGGTTCTCCAGATACGCCTCCCAAACTGTCGCTACGTCTAAGTCAGCGGTGCCGTCTCGGAGGTGCTTCCAAATACCCGGTTCTTCCTCTACGTCGAGATCCATTGTCCATCCGCCGCCGACCATGTTCCGACCGAGTTCCCCGATGAATGGCGTGTGTGGTTGCATGAAGTGGACGATCAGCCGTTTATCAGGGTAGGTTTCATGGGCGTCTTCCGCCGCTCGTGCGACGGTTTCCGGGGTTACGGTCTGTAACTCCGTATCCCAGTCACCCAGACAATCGACGACGGCATGAAACGTGTCTTCATCGAGGTTCAGACGTGGAACGTACGGATTCGCATTCACGTAAACAGTATCGTGAAACGTCTCGGACGTGAAATTTCGTTCCAAAAACTCTTCACTACTCGATCCTAGTGAAATCCGTGACTCGAGTTCGCCATCGAGACCGATTCGATCCGCGAACATGTCGTAGCGACAGGCGTCTAGAATTAACAAATTGTCCCAATCTTCAGACATGACATGGGTTCCGTTTCCGTGTTGAAGGCGGAAGATGAGATTATTGAGTTCGATAGGAACGTACCGTAACACGCTCGTAGAGGTTTGAAGCAACCCTCCGCTGGCGTAGAGTTCCTTTGCTTTGCGGAGATGGTGACGCATACGATGTGGGACTTTCTTCTGGGGAAATAACGTTTCGGTTCAGCAAGCGAACCGGTGAGCGGTACAATCAAGCACTTGGAATTGGTGTTTTCAGACAATGCCAGAGCGATATACTCTCGAGAACTTTCGGAAGTTATTGCACGAACCGGAGTACGTTCTCTGGGAACTCCAACGGAAAATATTTCAGTTCCGGTTTGGGGACGGAATCGATGTAATGTCGAAAGACTGGGATAATCTTGTTCTCCTTGATGCGTGCCGTTATGACTCGTTCGAAATGGAAAACACGATAGACGGGGAGCTAACAGCAGTCGTCTCAAAAGGAGGGTCGAGTTGGCCGTTCATGCAGGCAAACTTCGCCAACCGAGATCTCCACGACACCGTCTACGTCACGGCGAACCCCCATACGGGAAAACTCTCGGATGACGTGTTCCATGCCGTGAAAATGCTTCATCTCGAAGCGTGGAACGATGAATACGAAACTGTCCTTCCCGAAGATGTACTCACTGCAGCGATAGACGCACACGAGGAATATCCGAACAAACGACTGATCATCCATTTCATGCAACCACACCGGCCATTTATCGGGCCAACAGGACAAGAATTGAGGGAAGAGTACAACCTAGGAGGATATAATAGAACGTTGGTCTACGAGGAATCGAATGGTGAGCGAGAGGAGACGGACTTCACTGCACGCGTTGAACGGGGCGAACTTTCCCTCCCACGGATACGTGAAGCGTATCGGGAAAACGTAGCGACCGCGGTTGAATATGCAGAGAAGGTATCGAACGCGCTCCCCGGAAAGACCGTTGTGAGTGCCGATCACGGCGAACTACTCGGCGATCAGTTTACGAGGTTTACAAAACCAAAATATGGACATTCATGGGAACATCTAAAGAACAAGGAATTGTACGTCGTACCGTGGCTCGAGATTGAGACAGACGATCGAAGAACCATTACAGCTGATAGTCCCACTGAGATCAACCGGGGAAGCGAAGCGGAGGTTGAGGATCGACTACGATCACTTGGGTATCGATAAGATCCTACATAGATGGTTACGAACACCTATTAATGTAAAATAATATATTTGTATCTATAGATAGTACTTTAGTCGAGTTCTCTCCCGGAATCAGCAGGTTTCATCGCAAATATTATCCCTGCCGTCTGCTACTTCAGACCAATGCTGCGGCACGAAGTGAGCGTCGACAATATTAAGAAGGCTTTGAAGAACCCCGATCAGGCCGTTGACGAGACCCTCTACGAACTGTTCTATCGAATTCCAACAACGTATGCGAATACGGTAACGACTATCGGAACGAACGTCTTCACACGAGAGTGGGACGTTCTAATCCTGCTGGATACCTGCCGCGTCGACGCGCTTCGCGCGGTTGCCGACGAGTACGAATTTATTTCAGCGGTTGACAGCATCCGTTCGGTCGGCGGTCGGTCTCCCGAGTGGATCGCCAAGACGTTCGTCGACGAATACGAGGAGACGATCCGGGAAACAGCGTATCTCACCACGAACGTCTTCACGGAGCCGATCCTAGACACTGCAAGCCCCGACGCCGGATCGTTAGCCGAGAAAAGCTTCACATACGATCTGTTGGATAGGATTCCGACCGTTGACGTAGAGACGCTGGGGAAGTGCGAGTACCTGTTCGAATACGAACCGGTTGGAAAATCGGGACCACTGGGTCACACTGACGGCGGAACACCGCCTCGATACGTGACTGACAGGGGTATCGATGTCGCCCGAAGCGAGGACTTCGACCGCCTGATCCTGCACTATCTTCAGCCACACCCACCCTACATGGCGCGGGCGCTTGAGGAAGACCGCCCGTTGCACAAACACGAACGGGACTGGTGGGGATACATAGGGGAGACGGGCGATAAAGAAACGATCTGGGAGACGTATCTGGACGAACTCCGATTCGTCCTTGACGATGTCGAACTGCTCCTGGAAAACATGGACGCCGAACGGGTCGTTATCTCGTCCGATCACGGGGAAGCATTCGGCGAGTTCTGGGAGTTCGGACATAAAACGGGTAGTATACATCCGAAAGTCCGAAACGTGCCCTGGGTAGAGACATCCGCAACTGACACTGGTTCGTACACGGCGGAGTTCGAAGCGCCATCGACGAACGAAACAGATGACGACCTCGACGAACAACTCGAGGCACTGGGATACAAGATGTGATTCGTAACTCATGGGTCCGAGCGAAAAGAAGTGGTATGAATGATGAAGTATGAGAATGCTTTCCATGATCCGCTCTAATCGAAGGGCAACGAGATGTCACGAATGACACGAATCTCCCTCGTCACCCCACGATACCCACCGACCCACGCCGGCGGCGGTGAGATTAGTGCCCGACTGCTCGCCGAACAACTCCACGCTCGAGACGCCGTCGACGAAGTCGTCGTCTACTCGTTCGACGGCGAGTCGACGGAGACGGTCGGGGGGATTCCGGTCTTCCGGCTCGCGGACGTCCCCCAGTACCCCTACAGCCTGCCGAACGAGATCGCCTACCGGAAGCTCAGGGCGGTCGGGCCGGACCCCGACGTGATCCACGCGTACAACATGCACCTCCATCCCGCCGTGGGACGGCTCTCCGCGACGCTCGACGTTCCCGCGGTGGCGACGCTAAATGCATATCCGCTCGTCGACTGGGCCGAGGTGAACGTGACCCCGTCGCTCAAGCGCCGAGTGTACGAGCGGACACTGTTGCGTCTCGAACGGCCCCGCCTGCTGGGACAATTGTCGAACATCGACCTGTTCCTGCCGCTCAGCAGCGCCGTCGAACGGGTCTACCGGAACAACGGCCTCGAGGACGCCGACTACGAGGTGATCCCGAACATGCTCGATCCGTCGTTTTCCGTCCCGGACGACGGCTCCGAAGAGACGGACCGGGTCCGGTTGCTGTACGTCGGCTATCTTCGGGACACGAAAGGCGTTCGGTATCTGATCGATGCGATGGACCGGCTCCCCGAGCGGGTCGAACTGACGGTCGTCGGCGACGGTCCGGAGCGGGACGCCCTGACGGAGCGGGCCGCGGGTACCGCCGCGGCCGACAGAATCGAGTTCACCGGTTCGGTCCCCTACGAGGAGGTCACACGGGCGTACGCTGACGCGGACGTGTTCGTCCACCCCGGCGTCTGGCCGGAGCCGTTCGGCCGGACGATTCTCGAGGCGATGCAGGCCGGATTGCCCGTCGTCGCGACCGATATCGGCGGCCCGGCCGACACCGTCCCGCAGTCGGAACTACTGGCGACGCCCGGTGATCCGGCAAGTCTGAGCGAGAGCATCGAATACGCCGCTGCAAACCGTGACCGGATTGGCCGGGAAAATCGGCAGTTCGTCGACGACCGGTATCACCCCGATGTCGTCGTGCCACAGTTTCATGAGGTATACGAGCGAGTTCTGCGTGACTGACGGCGAACGGCGCCCCCGCAGCCACCGATCAACCCGTGAAGGATATGGCCGTCGGTTTAGAAGACGGGTGTAATGA
Source organism: Natrinema sp. H-ect1 (assembly GCF_041821105.1). Taxonomy (NCBI): domain Archaea; kingdom Methanobacteriati; phylum Methanobacteriota; class Halobacteria; order Halobacteriales; family Natrialbaceae; genus Natrinema; species Natrinema sp. H-ect1. Next base: position 774,672 of record NZ_JBGUBA010000002.1, read on the forward strand.
TCGATTTCGGACCTGGCGGCCGAGGACTGGCGGTCGCACACTGGGGCGAACACGCCAACGGTGGCGGTGATCGCCTCGCCTGGGAACTCGCCCGCGTCTTCGAGGACGCACCCTTTTATGTCGGCTGGCGTGACGAGTCGATCGAGCCGACCGATATCGAGGCCGAACAGCTCATCCAGGGCCGGTTACTGAACCGGGCCCTCGAGCGGGGCGGGCTGGCGCGACAGCTCGCGCATCTCGTGGGATGGCAGCTCGCCGAGCCGCTCCGGGAGTACGACGTCCTCGTCACCAGCGGGAACGAGCCGCTGTTTTACGTCGCCCCGACCGAGCAGACCTGGGTCGCCTACATCCATCACACGAACCGCAGACAGTCCGACCAGATCACTGCGGTCGAATCCGCTCGGTTCCCCCGGCTCCGACTGCTCCTTCATTACGCGATCCGGGTCCTGTTCGACCACAACACCCACCGTCCCGATCGCTACGTCGTCAACTCCGAACTCGTCAAGCGCCGCCTCGAGCGCTACTGGGGCGTGCCGAGCGAGAAGATCAGCGTCGTCTATCCGCCCGTCGATACCCACGAGTACGATCCGGACGACGAGGAGACCGGCGAGTACTACGCGACCCTCTCTCGACTGGACTGGCACAAGGACGTCGACGGGATCATCAGAGCGTTCAACGACCTCGAGAGTCGATTGCTCGTTGCCGGCGACGGTCCCGAACGCGAGCGCCTCGAGCAGTTAGCCGGCGACAACATCGAGTTTCTCGGTTACGTCGACGAGGCCGAGAAACGACGTCTACTGTCGGGCGCGAAGGCCTTCGTGTTCAACGGCCGCGACGAAGACTTCGGGATCGCCCCGGTCGAAGCGCTGGCGGCCGGCACGCCGCTGCTCGGCGTCGAGGAAGGGATGACACAGTTCCAGGTCGTCGACGGGAGGAACGGCTACTGCCACACGCGAGCGGGCGAAGCCGGGCCCTCGCTGGCCGAGACGATCCGCCGGTTCGAGACGGAGGGGGTCGAGTGGTCGCCGGCGGAGATCGCCGCCTTCGCCGACCGGTTCTCCGTGGATGCGTTCCACGAGGGGATGCGGGAGGCAGTCGATACCGCGGTTGCGAGCGCCGATATCACGCCCGATTGGTACGAGTCGTACGAAACCGGTGATTGAGTCGACTGCAGGCAGTCACGCGCCGCTCGGCGTGTCACGCTCGGCGGTCAGTTCCGCCCGATCCACTTCCGCAAGCCCATACAGGTAGCCGAAGCCGACCGCAGCGGTGAACACGAAGATCGTAACAAGCTGTTTGACCTTCGCACTCGACGGGCGTCGCAAGAGGTCGGATAGCCGCTCCGGAACGAACTCGAGCATGAGCTGTTGCAGGTACTCGTTTTTGTCGCCTTTCGCCTCGGGTAACAGCAGATCCATGATCCGTTTCGAGTAGCCCTGCCAGAAGGCTCGGAACACGAGCCACTGGAAGTCGCCCCGATAATCGAACAGTTTGTGGTGAACGACGGCGTCGGTGTTGTAGATCACGCCCTTGCCGTACGCGTTCGCCATCCGGATACAGACCGGCGCTTCGTGGGCTTGGATGTGACGGTCGCCTTTCCGGCCCGTATTTTCGTCGTAGCCGCCGACGGCGAGAAAGACGTCCCGCCGGTAGGAAATGTTCGAACCGTAGGTGTTGCGAAGCTCCTCCATGTGATCGCCCATCCCGCGCTCGTCACAGCCGACGAGCCAGTAGAACTCCGCGGGGAAGAAGTCGGGTTTTTCGGTCACCCAGTCGGAGGCGACGTGGCCGCCGACCGCGATAGCGTCAGTTTCGGCGTAGACTCGAGCCAATTCCGCGACCCAGTCCTCTTCGGCGACGGCATCGTCGTCGATGAACGCGACCACGTCGCCGGTCGCGATCTCGGCTCCGCGGGTCCGGCTGTAGGAGATGCCTTGATTCTCGTCGTTACAGTGGAGGACGACGTCCTCGAGGCCCCCGTAGTCATCTCTCACGCGGTCGAAGACCGGCTCGTTGCCGTCGACGACGAGGACGATCTCGAGGGGGTCGTAGGTCTGTGCGAGGACGCTGTCGACGCACTCCGAGAAGACGTCGTACCGGTCCATCGCGTACGTACAGATGACGACGGAGACCTTCATCGGGACTCGATTTCGGAGAGGCGAGAATAAGCCTTTTCCTTCAGTAACCCGCTCGGCGGAGGAACGGTCCGAAAACCGGAGTATCGTCGCTCCGACTCCGTCGTTAGACGGGGTATCAAACGGCGACGCGTATATGACAAGGCTTATTCTTGGCTTGGGTCTGGTGGAACCTAATGAGTACGGACACCGAACACGTCGACGAGGGAGCAGAAACCTCCACCCTCGAGGCGTGGCGAGACTGGTATCATATCCCCATCGTCGGGGTCGTGATGCTGTTTATGGTCTGGGTCCGAACCCAGATGTACGACCGGTTCGTCACGGACGGCGGACAGCCCGCGCTGTCCGGTATCGACTCGTGGTATCACTGGCGAACGATCAACTGGACTGCCGAAAACTACCCGCATACGATGCCCTACGAGGTCTGGACCGGATTCCCGTCCGGCAACTACGTGGGCCAGTTCGGGACGCTGTTCGACCAACTCATCGTCACGGTAGCGATGATCGTCGGCCTCGGTGATCCGTCGCCCGAGACCCTGTATACGGTTTCGCTGCTTGCGATTCCGGTCATGGCCGCGCTCGTCGCGATCCCGGTCTTCTACGCCGGGCGGCGACTCGGCGGGACGATCGGCGGCATCGTTTCGGTTCTCGTCCTCGCGCTCGCGCCCGGGACCTTCCTTCGGCGCTCGTTGGTGGGGCAGCTCGACCACCACGTCGGCGAGGTGCTGTTCATGGCGATCGCGGTCCTGGCGATGATGGTCGCGTTGCGCGTGGCCGAACGGGACAAGCCGATCTACGAACTCGTCGTCGACCGCGACTGGGATACCCTCCGGTCCCCACTCGTCTACAGCACGCTCGCGGGGATTGCGATGACCTTGTATATCTGGGTCTGGCCGTCGGCGATTCTTCTGATCGGGATCTTCGGCGTCTTCTTTACCGTACAGCTCTGTGTCGATTATCTCCGGGGCGTTTCGCCCGACCACGTCGCCTTCGTCGGGGCAGTAAGCCTTGGCGTCACGGGGCTGCTGTCGATTCTGTTGATCGAACGGCCCGGCAGTACGGGGTCGACGTCGTTAGGCCTCCTCCAGCCACTCGCTGCTTTCCTCGTGGCCGCCGGCTGCGTGTTCATGGCGTGGCTCGCCCGTGAGTGGAACAACCGTGATCTCGAGCGCCAGTACTACCCCGTCGCCATCGCCGGCCTCCTCGGTGCGATCGGAGTGGGGGCGTGGCTCGTCCTGCCCGGCCTGTTCGATACGATCGTCGGCAACGCGGTGCGCCGGGTTCTCCCGATCGGCGGGACGGCAACGGACCTCACGATCGGCGAGGCCAAGCCACCGGATCAGTTCCTCTCTCACGTCTTCGACGAGTTCGGTGCCGCATTCTACACGATGGTCGCGGGGCTCGTGTTGCTCGTCGTGCGGCCGCTTCTCGGCCGCGAGTATCGCGCCGAGTATACGCTGGTGATCGTCTGGTCACTGTTCCTGACCAGTATGGCGGCCACACAGCTTCGGTTTGCGTACTACCTCGTTCTCGCTGTCGCGGTCGTTAACGCCGCGTTCGTCGCGGACGTGGTTCGGCTGTTCGATCTCGATATCAGGGGCGGCATCGAATCGCTCAGGTCGATCGAGACCTATCAGGTGATCGTCGTCATCCTCGTGGTCTTGTTACTGTTTGCGCCGTTGTTACCGCCGCTGGCATCGGGAACGGCCTGGGGGAACGCCGAGGGCGCTCGACCGCACCCCGACGCGATGGCCTGGGAGGAGTCCAACGAGTGGCTCGCGGAGAACACGCCGGCACCGGGTAACTACGGCGGTGCGAACAACGCCGATACGCTCGACTACTACGGGAGCTACACCCCAGAGGACGGTGATTACGAGTATCCCGACGGGACCTACGGCGTCATGTCGTGGTGGGACTACGGCCACCTGATAACGACCCAGGGCGAACGGATCCCCCATTCGAACCCGTTCCAGCAGAACGCGCGGTCGTCTTCCGAGTTCTTGACTGCCCAGTCCGAGGCGGAAGCGGAACTGATCCTCGATGGGATCGCCGCCGGTGAACCTGTCGTGAATCGATCGACCGAGGAACTCGAGGGAGCCGTCGGCAACGACTCTCAGGAGGGCGAAGGGATCCGATACGTGATGATCGACGACCAGATGGCCGGCGGGAAGTTCAGTGCGATCACGGCGTGGTCCGGGCCCGATTACAGCGCGTACGTTCAGAGCGAACAGTTCCAAGCTGGAAACAGCTCGATCCAGCTTCCGAGCGGAAATGAGGTCTACGAGAACACGACGACTGCGTCGCTGTATCGGCAGGACGCGGCCGGCATGGAACACTACCGGCTGGTTCACGAGAGCGACGACTACGCGATCGTCGGCGGGATGCAGGTGGGCAATCAGCGACTCCCCCACTACTCCCTGCCGATTAGCCGGTACAACCGGGCGACCGGACAGAACCTCGACACCGGCTGGAGCAATCAGACGGCAGCGATTCAACAACAGCTCGCACAAGCACGGAGCAGCGACCAGGTGTATCAGCAACTCGGCGTTCCGATGTGGGACGCCCACGTCGAGTCGAGGGTCAAGACCTATGAACGCGTCGCGGGCGCGACGATCACCGGCAGCGTCGATGCCGAGTCGATCGACGCCGACAACGCCACGGCCGTAGTCAGCGTCCCGCTCGAGACCGGCACCGGACGGACGTTCGCCTACAGACAGACCGCCGACGTGGACGCGGACGGCAGCTTCGAGGTGACTGTCCCGTACGCGACGAACGACGAACTCGGTGTCGAGGACGGTTACACCGACAGCAGCGTCGAGGCGCTGGGCAACTACACCGTTCGAGCCATCGCGCCGTCCGGCAACGAGACCGTCCAGTACGGCGGCGAAACGACGGTTCCGGAACCGGCCGTCGTCGACGGCGAGTCGGTCGACGTCACCCTCGAGGAGATCGAGACCGACACGGGTAACGAGAGCAACGAAACTGCTGGGAACGAAACGACCGGCAACGAGACGGACGACGGCGGGTCGACTGACGACGGCACGGCCGGCGACGGATCGACGGACAACGAGACGGCGGCGGCCGTCGCGCCGATCGCCGCCGAGCCGGCGAGCTGATCGGTCGCTCGCCGATCGGACACCCAGCGGGAAGAAGGCTTTTGCGAGATCCGCCCCAAATACCGACGATGCGGGAGCTTTTCGCCGTCTACTTGAAGGGGTTCTCCATGGGATCTGCCGACGTCGTCCCCGGCGTTTCGGGCGCGACGATCGCACTGATTCTCGGGATCTACGATCGGTTGATTCGGGCGATCACGACGATCGATCCCCGAAAATTTCGATCGGCGTGGCGGCTCCACGAGCCGGCCCAGCGGGCGGCCCTGCGGGCCGAACTCGAGCGGATCGACGCCGGCTTTCTGGCGGCGCTCGGACTGGGGATCGCGACGGCGATCGTGGTGTTGTCGCGGGTGTTACACACCGCGGTAACCGAGTATCCGGTGCCGACCTACGGCTTCTTCTTCGGGTTGATCAGTGCGTCGGCGATCGTGTTGTACGGCGAGATCGATCGCTGGCCCGGTCGGCGACTCGCCGTCTCGATCGCGGGGATCGCGATCGCCGCCGCGATCACGGGTGTGACGGCAACGGGCGTCTCACACGGGCCGGCGATGGTCGTCCTCGCGGGTGCGATCGCGGTCTGTGCGATGATTCTCCCGGGGATCTCCGGGGCCTTCTTCCTGCTGCTACTGGGCCAGTACGAGTTCATGACTGCGACGCTGACCGCGTTCGTCGACGGCCTGCTCGGGCTGGCCGGCGGCGGGACCGCCGGGTCGGTCGTCGAGTCGGGGACCGTCGTCGCGCTGTACTTGCTCGGGACGGTGATCGGCCTGTTTACGATGGCACACGTCGTTCGACGCGCGCTCGAGTCCTACCGGGCAGCGACGCTCGCTTTTCTGGTGAGTTTGATGGTCGGGGCGTTGCGCCTGCCGGCGATCGAGATAGCGACCAACGTCGGCTCGGAACCGACCGCGACGCTGCCGATTGCGGTGGCGGCGGCGGCCGTCGGCGTCGTCGCCGTTCTGCTGGCGAACCGATACACAAGCGGACTCGAGTACGACGACCCTGCCGGCTAGCGCGTCGATCAACCGCCGTCGGCCGTCGTCAGCGCGCGGAACGCGATCGTCGGAAACCGCGGCTCGACCGTACTCGGCCGGCGACCGCTGCCGCCCGACCGTACCGCCACGGGCATTCGTTCGACGACGCCCCGGTCCGCGAGTTCGTACAGGAACCGCTCGACGGTCCCGGCGGTCAGCGACGACCGGTCGGCGATGGCGGCCGCGATCTCGTCGATCGGCCGGTCGTCCGGCTCGAGGGCGACCAGCGCCGACAGCACCCGCTGGCGGGTTTCCGAAAGCGCCAGCGCCCGGCCGACGTGGACGCCGTCGTCGGGGACGGCCGCGCGGGCCCGCTCGAGGTGGGGCCGCTCGATCCGATCGGCGTCGTCCTCGCTGGCGAGGACGGCCGCACCGAACAGCGCCGCCAGGGCGTCGTGGGCGTTCCCGTCGGCCCAGGCTGCGAGGTCGCGGACGGCGTCGTGATCGAGCGCGCCCGCGGCGAGCCCCGTCGAGACGCGATCGGTGATCACGTCGACGAGTTCGTGATCCCGGTAGGCCGGGACGGTGACGGTCGCTCCCTCGTGGCCGGCCGGTTCGGACGCCCCGACCGCGACGACGGTGACTCGCTCTGTGACGGGCGCAAGCAGTTCGCGGGCTCGATCCGGGCCGAGGGCCTCGGACTCATCGTGGTGGTCGACTGCGACGACCGCGCGCCGATCGCCGCGAGTCAGCCGCTCGCGAAGCCGGTCACGCAGGTCGTCGGTCCCGACGCCGCTCTCGGGGACCCGCTCGCTCGAGAGCCCGGACAGCACCGCGCGATAGAACGCGAAGGGGCTCCCGACCCGGCGGCCGTCGACGGTGACGAACCAGGTCGCCGGGCCGGTGGTGCCGCCCCGAGTCGTCGTCTCGATCGCCCGGCTCGAGCCGCCGAACCCCTCGTTCATGGCGTCGAACAGCGCCGTCGTAATCGCCGACGTCCCGGAGCCGGGCGGCCCGACGACGGCGACCGGGGGCGGCAACTCGCCGTCGAAGACCGGCTCGAGGGCGTCCAGCAACTGCTCGAGGACCGGGCCCCGGCCGATCGGCTCCGGCCGGTGGACGACCGGGCTGAGCGTGTTACGGTCGACGACGAGCCGTCTCCCCTCCCGGGCCGACCGCCGTCTGGCGATCCGTTCCTGCAGGTCCATTACTCCGCGCGTGCCCCCGTCGCGTTCGTGCCCGTCCCGTCCCCGACGAGCGCCGCAGCCAGCACCTCGAGGGTGTGGGTGATCTCGTAGCCGGTGCCGTGTTCCATCTGCATCGAGCAGGTCGGACACTCCGTCAACCCTGCTTCTGCGTCGGCCTCGTCCATGTGGTCGAACATCTCCGCGCCGATCTCCATGGAGGTTTCGTAGTTCTCTTCCTTCCAGCCGTAGGTTCCGGAGATGCCCGAACAGGAGTCGCCGACGTCGTGGGCCTCGACGCCGTCGATGGCGGCGAGCAGTTCGACCGTCTGGCCGTCGAGCCCCTGATTGCGGGCGTGACACGGTGCGTGGTAGGCGAAGTCGTCGAACTCCTCGCCGACCGACGTTCCCTCGAGTTCGGCCTCGAGGTCTTCGTGGACCCGCAGGTATTCGACGGCATCCCAGGTGTTCTCGGCGACGGCCTCGGTGTCCTCGAAATCGAACAGTTCGGGGTACTCCTGGCGCAGCGACATCGAACACGAGCTACAGGAGGCGACGATATCGGCCCCGTCCTCGATGGCCGCGGCGAGTTCCCGGACGTTCGTTTCGGCGGCGCGACGGGCGTCCTCGAGCATGCCGTTGGCGAACATCGGCGTTCCCGAACAGTCCTGGTCGGGGACCATGATCTCGTAGCCGAAGTGTTCGTAGACGCGGACGAGCGCCTTCGCGACTTCGGGTGTGTTGTAGTTCGAGTAACAGCCGTGGAAGTATGCGATACGCTTGTCGGGGTTCTCGACCTGTGCGCCGCCCCGTGCGGTCCACCACTCGCGGAAGGTCTCGGTCGCGAACTCGGGGAACTCCCGCTCGCCGGCGATCCCGAACAGTTTCTCGCCGAGCCACTGGGTCGCAGAGAGCCCGGTCACGAAGTTCGCCGTCCGGGGGAACATGGCCCCGAGGGGGGCGAGCCGGCGGTAGTTCGCGAGCATCCGGTTGCGCCAGTACTCCCGGGAGAGTTTACTCATGTTCTCCTCGACGTACTCGGCGCGGGCGGTGTTGTGCATCTGCGAGAGCGGCACGTCCGATGGACAGGCGCTGTCACACCGCATGCAGTTCGAACACTTCATCACCGACTCGTCGATGTCGTGATCGTCCTGTCGTTTGAGCCGCCACTGCTCGGGCCCCTGGAACTTCGGACCTGGGAACTCGTCGTCGACCTCGGCGACCGGACACTCGGTATCGCAGGTCGAACACTTGTAGCAGTCGTCGGCCCCCGGTCGAAGGTCGGTCTCTCCGGCCTCCGGAAAGACCTCGATCGGTTCGAACTCGTCGCCACTGTCGTCGGTCGGTCGTTCTGCGTCGCTCATTGGATCACCTGAATCAGTCGTCCGAAATCCGTCGTCTCGTTCATCGACACCCCTCCGCGGCGCGCCGGCCCGCGACGTAGCCCGTCGCAAGCGAGACGCCGCTGCCGGACTTCTCGGCCGCGAAGTCGTAGCCGCCCAGGACCGCGCCGGCCGCGCGCAGGTTCGCGAACTCGAGGGCGTCGTCGGCATCGAGCGGGCGGAGGTCGCGGTCGACCGGCAGGCCGAAGCGGGCGTAGGGCTGGTCGCCGAAGACGTCGTCGACGAACCAGTCGTAGCGGTCGGCGGGGTGGGGGACGTGACAGTCGAAGACCGGTTCCGAGACGCGCTCGCGGTCGGACTGCACGCCTTTCCCCACGAGCCCGCCGGTCGCGAGAATGTACTGGTCGGCGGTGTGGGGGATCTCGCTCCCGTTGCGGTCGACGGTGACGCGGTCGATCCGCGCGGGGCCGCTCGAGCCCGCGCCGTCGGCCCCGGTCTCGTAGTCGACGACCGGGACCCCCGTCGTCACGCGGACGCCCGCGTCCGAGAGCGCGTCGAACAGCAGGTCCTCGAGGCGCAGCCCGGGGAGGCTCGGCGGTCCCATCGGAATCTCGAAGACGTCGACGCCGAGCCGGTCGGCGAGATCGGCCCTGACCGCGTCGGCGCTGTCGTCGCCGAGGATCGCCGGGAACCCGACGCGGGACTCGCCCTCGAGGCGGGAGCGAACCGTCTCGACCAGCGCCGCGCGCGCGGTGGACTCGCCGGCCGCCGTCTCGACGGGTTCGTCGCGGTCGAGCAGGTGGGCGTAGCGCGTGACTTTCGCGTCGTCGCGCTCGATACCGGGAAAGCGGACCGTGACCCCGCGGGCGTCGAAGGGGACCCCGGCAGCCTCGAGATGGGCCGCCGCCAGCGGGGCCTCGAAGTCCGGCAGCGTCGCGAAGCCGACGAGCAGGGCGTCGCGGTCGTCGCTCGCCAGCCCGGCGGCGGTCGCGGTCGGGTACCGCGCGGTCGGCTTGACGGTGCCACCGTGGGTCGGTACGAGCGCGTTCGCGTCGGTGTGTGCGCCCGCGTAGGCCTCGCCTGCGATCTCGTCGAAGAAGGCGAGGGCGTCGCGGACCGCCTCGGCCCCGACTCGCTCGTAGGGGTGGCCCTCGGGGAGGTCCGCGAGGGCCGAAAACGGGTCCGCGAGCGGGCCCTCGCCCGTCGGCGTGTACCCAAGCACGTCGATCAGGCCGCTGGCGTGGCGAAGCGTACTCTCCTTGTGGGAGACGAGCCGAACCCGGACGTCCCGCTCGGCCGCGGCCAGCGCGGCGGTCGCACCGGCCAGCCCGCCGCCGACGACGAGGACGTCGTCCTCGATAGCCATTCAGTCGTCCCCCCGGGCTTCTCGAGCCACGCCGTCGTCGAACGCCGCGAACTCGACGTCCCCGCTCGCGCTCGCGGGGTCGCGATCGCGGTTCATCGTCGTCGCGTGCAGGGCGTAGTTGAGCATCGCCTGCGAGAGCTGTTCGCCCCACAGGGCGTGACGTTGTCCTTTCCAGCGCTCGGCGACGAGTTCGTCGAGCGCCGCCCGGACCGTCGGCTCGTCGTACTCGGGGTGGAGTTCGTGGGCCATGTTCTGACAGCAGAACCCGCCCTGGCAGTTCCCCATCGAGGCCCGCGTCCGAATGCGGACCGCGTTCAGGTCTGCCCCCGACCCCTCGATCGCGTCGCGGACCTCCGCGCGGGTCACGCCCTCACACTGGCAGATCACCGGGTTCGGCTCGTCGGTTTCGAGGACCTCGCTCGCCCGGCTCCCCAGCCGTTGCTTGCTCCGGCGGGCCACCGGCGAGCGCAGCCCGAAGTCGTCCATCCCCGCCTCGAGCCGTGCGAGGTTCTCGCTGCCGGGCAGGGGTTCGTCGGCGGTCGAACACGAGGCCGTGACGCCCAGTTTCGCACAGACGTGGTCGGCGATCTCCTCGGCCATCGCCCGGTAGGTGGTGAACTTGCCGCCGACGATGCTTGACATACCGGCGACGCCGTCGCGGTCGGCGTGATCGAGCAGGAAGAAGTCCCGCGTGATGTCGGTCGGATCCTGTGTGCCGGTTCCCGGCGGCTCGTAGAGCGGGCGCACGCCCCAGAACGAGCGGATGGTCCGCGATTCGGCGAGGATCGGAACCAGTTCGGAAAGCGTGTCGATCATCGCCTCGACCTCCCACTGTTCCTCGGGGTAGTCGTCCGGATCCGCGACTTCCTCGTCGGTCGTCCCCAGGATCGCGGTCGTCTCGTGGGGGACGATGATGTCGGCGTCGCCCTTCGGCCGACAGCGGTTGATGACGGTGTCGACCTGCCGGACGTTCATGATCGTCATGACGCCCTTGGACGGACGGACCTCGATCTCTAAGTCGGCCATCGCGCCGATCTGACCCGCCCACGCGCCGGTCGCGTTGACGACGTACTCGGCGGTGATCTCCTCGGTTGTTCCGGCCGCGACGTCGCTTCGCTTGCCGGGCCCGGCACCGTGGCGGACCTCGACCCCGTAGACGTCGTCACCCTCGCGCAGGAGGTCGATCACCTCGGCGTGCGTTTCGATCCGCGCGCCGTGGGCCTCGGCGTCGACCGCGTTCGCGACACAGAGCCGGAACGGGTCGACCGCGCCGTCGGGCACCTCGATCGCCCGTTCGACGTCCTCGGCGAGGTACGGCTCGATCTCGCGGGCCTCCCGCCCCGAGAGGACACGTGCCGGAATCCCGCAGTCGCGACAGCCCTCGAGTTTCTCCCGGAAGTAGTCGTCCGAGTCCTCGGGCCGCTGTACGAACAGGCCGCCGGTCTCCTCGACGCAGTGCCCGGCGATCTCCCGGAGCGTTTCGTTCTCCTCGATACATTCGGTCGCGCTGGCCTGATCGGAGACGGCATAGCGGCCGCCGCTGTGTAACAGGCCGTGCATCCGACCGGTGGTTCCGTCCGTGAGGGTCCCTCGTTCGACGAGCGTGACCTCGAGACCGCGGGTCGCCAGATCGCGGGCGATCCCACAGCCGGTCGAGCCGCCGCCGAGGACGAGGACCTCGGTGTCCCGTGCCATTCGTTCACCGGACCTACGGTCACCCCACTCTTTATTTTATCGCCGCCGAGCTAACACTCGTAACTCACTTTTCCCACACCGTCACTGACGGCGATTTGGCGGCGAACTTACTGTCTTGATCCACCTATTCCCCATCGTTCGTGAAATCGTTGGTAACATTTATAACGATCGTCGGTGTCGTTTACTGGTATCACGCGACCGGCAGTAAACGAATCGCGTGGCGGTACGAGGTGACTACCAGTGACAGACACAACGTACGTCGGAGCGGTCGACCAGGGAACGACCGGGACCCGGTTTATCGTGTTCGATCACGAGGGCCAGGTCGTCGCGAACGCCTACGAAACACACGAACAGATCTACCCCGAACCCGGCTGGGTCGAACACGACCCGATGGAGATCTGGGAGAACACCAAAGCCGTGATCCAGCAAGCGCTCGGACAGGCGGGGATCGCCCCGTCCCAGCTCACGGCCATCGGCGTGACCAACCAGCGGGAGACGACGGTCCTCTGGGACGCCGACAGCGGGAAACCGGTCCACAACGCCATCGTCTGGCAGGACCGCCGAACCACCGATCGCGTCGAGGCCCTCGAGGAGGAGGGGAAAGTCGAGGCGATCCGTGAGAAGACCGGCCTCGAGGCCGACGCCTACTTCTCGGCGACGAAGGCCGAGTGGCTGCTCGATAACGCCGATCCGATCAAACTCGAGCGCGCCCGACCCGAGGACATCCGCGACCGCGCGGAGAAAGGCGACGTGTTGTTCGGGACGATCGACACGTGGCTGATCTACAACCTGACCGGGAACCACGTCACCGAGGTCACGAACGCCTCGCGGACGATGTTGTACGACATCCACGACCTCGAATGGGACGAGGACCTCCTTGAGGAGTTCTCGATCCCCGAGGCGATGTTGCCCGAGGTCCGGCCCTCCAGCGACGACGACACCTACGGGACGACCGACCCCGACGGGTTCCTCGAGGCCGAGGTGCCGGTCGCGGGCGCACTGGGCGACCAGCAGGCCGCACTGTTCGGCCAGACCTGTTTCGACGCCGGCGACGCCAAGAACACCTACGGCACCGGTTCCTTCTTCCTGATGAACACCGGTGACGAGGCCGTCGAGAGCGACCACGGCCTGCTGACGACGATCGGATTCCAGCGCTCGGGGGAACCGGTCCAGTACGCGCTCGAGGGGTCGATCTTCGTCACCGGCGCGGCCATCGAGTGGCTCGAGGACATGACGCTGATCGAGGATCCCGCCGAGACGGCGGAACTGGCCCGCAGCGTCGACTCGACGGACGGCGTCTACGTCGTCCCCGCCTTTACCGGACTGGGCGCACCCCACTGGGACCAGCGCGCACGCGGCACTATCGTCGGGATGACCCGTGGCACCCGGAAGGAACACGTCGTTCGCGCGACGCTCGAGTCGATCGCCTACCAGACTCGCGACGTCGCCGAGGCGATGGAGGCCGACTCGGGCATCGAGATGCGATCGCTGAAGGTCGACGGCGGCGCGGTCAAGAACAACTACCTCTGTCAACTCCAGTCCGATATCATCGGCTCGGAGATCGTCCGCCCCGTCGTCGACGAGACGACGGCGCTGGGCTCGGCCTACGCGGCCGGCCTCGCCGTCGGCTACTGGGACGATCCCGACGAACTGCGGAGCAACTGGCAGGTCGACGCCGAGTTCGAGCCCGAGATGGATCCCGACCGCGCGGACCGACGATACGAACGATGGAACGACGCCGTCGAGCGATCGCGCGACTGGGCGCGTGACGAGGAGGAGTAACGATGTTGCAGCCGCTCTTTACCGTTCCCATCGTCGGTATGGGACTCGAGGACTTCGCCGTCCTGCTCATCGCCGCCCTCGCCGGCGGCGCGTTCGGTGCGGCCCTCGGTGCCCTCCCCGCGTTCGTCTTCACCGGCTTCGTCGTCTTCCTCGGCGAGGGGATCGCGATTCTTCAGGACGAGATCGGAAGCGAAATCGGCGTCGCCGGGGCGGGCGATATCGCGACCGGTATCACCGGGACCATCGGATTCGGTGCGGTCACCGGCCCACACATCGCCTTCGCCGGCGGCGTCGCCGCGACGGCCTACGCCGGACGGAAATATCCCGAGATGGAACCCGACGACTGGGACTACCACTTCGGCAAAGACATCCTCTACGCGTTCGGCACCAAGCCCGACATCCTCGCGGTCGGGGCCGTCTTCGGCGCGGTCGGGATGCTCATCACGCGCGTCATGGGCGGGCTCGGCTTCCCGACCGACAACATCGCGCTCTCGGTCGTCGCCACGGCGTTCCTCGCCCGACTCGCGTTCGGGTACCCGATCGTGGGCAAGGTCGGCGGCTCGAGCGTCCTCGACATGTCGCCGTTCGAGCGCGAAGAAAAGCGCATGGCCGCCGACGGCGGCACCGAGACCGACCGGCTGACGACCGAGCCCTGGCTACCCCACCAGTACAAGTGGGCCGGCGTGACCGCCATCGGCATCGTCGGCGGGCTGCTCGGGGGCTACATCTGGCTCGAGACCGGGAGCATCTTCATGGGCTACGCGATCTCAGCCATGAGCCTGCTCTTTCTCAACCTCGGCGTCGAGAAGATCCCGGTCACCCATCACATCACGCTGCTGGGTGCCGTGGGCGCGGTGATCGCCATGCCCGCGATGGGCAGCGAACTGGCCGCGTTGCTCGCCGCCGGTGCCTTCGGCGCGATCAGCGGCCTGCTCGGCGAGGTGAGCCAGCGCGTGTTCTACTCCCACTCCGGGACACACGTCGACCCGCCGGCGATGGCTATCGCCGAGTTCATGCTCGTCCTCGGTGTCCTCTATCTGGCCGGGTTGCTCCCCAACGCGGGCTATCTCGCTCTCTGAGCGGCCAGAATTTCGCGTTTTCGACGAACGGCATCTCAGTTACGCTCGAGCAGCGACGACGAGGCGCGAGTCGCCGTCGGGACGGACGGTCCCACCGATCCGACCGCTTTAGGGGACGGCTCGCTCATTACTCGATATGACTGCCGATCCGCCGCTGGTGCTGGACATCGACGGGACGCTCACCCGCCCGGAGGGGTGGGGCATCGACCCCCGCGTCTTCGATCCGATCCGCGAGTGGGAGGCCCCGGTCGTCATCGCCACCGGGAAGGCGTTTCCCTACCCTGTCGCCCTCTGTCATTTCGTCGGGATTCCGGAACTCGTCGTCGCGGAGAACGGCGGCGTCGTCTGCACCGGCGACGATGTCTTCTTCACCGCCGATCGCGAGGCCGCCCGGGCCGTCGCCGAGGAGTACCGCGCGGCGGGCTACGACCTGGGCTGGGGCGAGGAAGACACCGTCAACCGCTGGCGCGAAACCGAGATCGCGGTCAATTTAGAACAGCCGCTCGAGCCCTTGCGCGAGATCGCCGCCGACCACGGCCTCGAGGTGATCGACACCGGCTACGCCTACCACGTCAAGGACACCGATCCGAACAAAGGCGAGGGGCTGGAGACGATCGCCGACCGCGTCGGGATCGACCTCGCCGACTGCGTAGCGGTCGGCGACTCCGTCAACGATGTCTCGACGTTCGAGGCCGTCGGCCGGAGCGTCGCCGTCGGCAACGCCGACGAACTGGCGAAAGCGGCCGCCGACGAGGTCCTCGACGCCGTCCACGCCGACGGGACGCTCGCGGTCCTCGAGCGGGTCCGCGGGTCGTAGTCGCCGTCAGGGGGACCGCGCCGCGATCGCCGATCGTTACTCGCCGTTCTCAATGGCGTCCTCGAGCCACTGTTCCGGAACGACCCGTATCTGGTCGTCCGCCCCCAGCGAGTCGGTCGTGAGGAAGACGAGGTCGTCACCCGAGGCGACGGCCAGCCCGCCGCCGGCGACCGCGTCCCAGTGGGTCAACACGGTGTCGGGCACCGTCAGCGACCGCTCGCCGTCGACCTCGGAACTGGCGACGTACCGGATCCCGTCTCCGTCCTGGATCGGATCGAACTGCCCCGAGACGACGACGGCGTCGTCGGCCTCGCGGATCCCCCAGAAGACCTCCGACCCCAGCGACAGGATCGTCCGGTCGAACGCGGTTTGGGGGACCGGCACCTCGCTGCTGTGTTCGTCGAACGCCGCCGCGCCCAACTGCTCGTAGGCTTCGGGTTCGGCGACTTCGGCAGCGTCCGGTTCGCGCTCGGCGTCGCCGGACTCGGCCGCAGTGGTCGGCCCGCTCGCGGCGTCACCGGACTCGGGACTCGAGGCCGCGTCCTCGATGTCGATCGATGTCCTGGCGACCTCGCTGGCCGCGTCGCCGCCGGCGTGGTCCTCGCGACCGGCGTTTCGTTCCCGCCCCTCGAGACCCTCGATGTCGGGTGACGTACTGGCGACGTCCGACGGCTCGACGCCGGTCCGGTCGCGAGCCGCCCGGCGCTGGTCGATCGCGATCGCGAGGAGGAGCCCGCCCGCGCCGAGCCGCAGATAGCCGTGCCCGCGGTCGTCACGTCGCAGCGCCCGGACGCCACTCAGGAGACTCGCGACGCCGGCGGCGCCGGCCGGCGCGCCCGATCGAACGCCGCTTCGAACGGTATCGAGCGCTTCGGCGAGGGCATCGTCGATCCCCGCGACGCGTCGCTCGTCTGCCGGCTCCTCGTCGGTCTCGGTGGTGCTGTCTCGCTGGCTCATGCTGAAATCGAACTCGCGGTCCGTCAGGTTCAGTTCCCGGCGCTCGAGTCGCCCTCGCCCGCTCCCTCGGCGAACTCGTCGGTCTCGTCCGCGGCCGACGACTGGACGTCGCCCATGTCGAACGGCGAGCCGATTTCGTCCTCGTTGATCACCCGGTCGAGCGTCCCCGTGTCGGTTACGGCGCTCAGCCCCTTTTCGTCGACCGCGGACTGGATCTCGCCCGCGTCGATCGCCGAATCGACGCTCCCGTCGTTCGTCGACGATTGCAGCGCCCGGCGGACGACGAGATAGCCCGCGAGCGCCGCACCGCCGGAGGCGACCGCTCCCGGAACCCCGTAGCGTTTGTAACCGAACGTGACCGCTTTCTTGCCGATCGTGTAGGCCCCAATCATGGTCATCGGTTGGGGAGGTACGGGAAAGAGGGCGAGGCTTTCGTACGGAAGCCGGCAGCCGACCGCCGGACCGAACACACGACAGGGCCGCGAACCGGGTCTCAGAACGCTTTTCCCTTCCTTGTCGTAAGTCCGAGTATGGTTTCGCTGCAGGCGGTCGCCGTCGCCGTCGTCGGGTTCGCGATCGTCATCGCCGCTGCGGCCGCCGTCTACCGGGACGCGAGCCGCCTCGAGATTTCGCGGCCGGCGCTGTGGGCGGGGTTCGTGTTCGTCACCTGCGGGGGTGGGCTCGTCACCTATCTGGGGCCGCCGGACGTGCCGATCCCCGGCCTGCTCGTGATAGTAATCGCTGGCCCGGCGCTGTATCTCTTCGAGCGCGACGACGCCAGACACGGCGACGAGCCCGCCGATCCGCACGCGCTGCCGGACGGTCCAGGCGGCGACTCCGCGAGCGACCGCTCCGGCGAGGAGTAGGCCGCCGTCGACTGCCCCCGACACCACACACCTTTTGACGGGTCCCGTCCAACGACCCCCAAGATGAGCGACTCCGCGAACCCCGGGGGCGATGCAGGTGCTGACGCCACCGCCGACGGCGACGGCGGGCCGGCACAGGTCTCGAGTCCGGACTACCACAGCGAGAACCACACGGCCGCCCAGACCTGCGGCTGGACGGCAAACGCCGTCCGCGGCGAGGGGAAGTGTTACAAGAACATCTTCTACGGCATCGAATCCCACCGCTGTATCCAGATGACGCCGGTGGTCAAGTGCAACGAGCGCTGTGTCTTCTGCTGGCGCGACCACCAGGGCCACGCCTACGAGATGGACGACGTCGAGTGGGACGACCCCGAGGCAGTCGTCGACGCCTCGATCCGGCTCCAGAAGAAACTGCTCTCGGGCTTCGGCGGCAACGACGAGGTCCCCCGCGAGGTGTTCGACCAGGCGATGGAGCCGCGCCACGTCGCCATCTCGCTGGACGGCGAGCCCACGCTCTACCCCTACCTGCCCGAACTCATCGAAGCCTTCCACGACCGCGATATCACCACCTTCCTCGTCTCGAACGGCACCCGGCCCGAGGTCCTGCGGGAGTGCGACCCGACGCAACTCTACGTCAGCGTCGACGCCCCCGAACGCCACACCTTCGATCAGGTCGTCGGCGCGATGGAAGACGATGCCTGGGAACGGCTGCTCGAGACGATGGACGTTCTCGCCGCGAAAGACGAGACCCGGACCGTCCTCCGGACGACGCTCGTCGAGGGTGAGAACATGCACCACCCGGACTGGTACGCCGGCTTCTACCAGCAGGCCGATCCGGACTTCATCGAACTGAAGGCGTACATGCACGTCGGCCACTCACAGGGTCGACTCGACCGCTCGGCGATGCCCGACCACGAGGCGGTCGTGGACTTCGCCGAGCGGGTCGGCGAATACATGCCGGCATTCGACGAGGTCAAAGAGGTGCCGGCCTCCCGCGTCGCCTTGCTCGCCAAGACCGGCGATACGTGGGTCCCCAAGCTGAAGAAAGGCAGCGAGTTCTGGGAGCGCGATCCGGTCGTGGGCGATTAGCCGCGTCCCGCCGGCCGTGTCGGCCGCTCCGCTCGCCGGCGTCGACGGTCACACCCGACACTGATCGCGCGCCCGATGTGGACACGGCCGCTCGCGGCCTCGATTCGATCACTGCTCCTGACACGCTCTTTCTTTACGTCTGATACGTCAGGTGGTCGTCCGCTCGAGCGGCCGATCCGTGGTCGCACGTTTCGGTCGTAGACGGGGTGAGACCGGGTCCTGTCCAACATAAGGAGCCGGAAACACTTTTGTATAAATTTCCGTAGCAGTCATCGGATCACATAGATAATCGGTCGCGCCGGCGACCCCCGTCGCTTCGAACGAGAGGTCGGTGTCCTCGACGATGCCGTAGACGTAGATGTGGTCGGCCATAGAATCCTACCGGTTCCTCTAGAAGGAAACGTAATAGGCGACGAAGCGACCAGAGATGGGAGTCCGGGACTGTCCCAAACTGAGTTCGGGGTCGAAAGCGGCGCAATCTTCCCGTTCGGCCGCTTTCCACCGGACGCCCGTCGATCGACTCCGAGACCACATCGCCACCGCGCGGGAAACGGGATCGTCGATCCGATCCGACGGCGGCGACAACACTTACGTACCGAACGGATGAACGTTCTCCAGTGACTCTCCGATCGTTCATCGACGACGTCGGTTCGCCCGATCGGACGATCGCGATCGTCGCCGACGGTTCCACGGGGCCGCTCGCCGAGATGCTCTCCGACGCGTTCGCGGGCCAGCCGATCGCCGTCGAACGGGCCGAAGCCGGTGCGATCGGATCGGATCTCGACCCCGAAATCGACGACGCGCTCGCAACTGAGGGCGATACGGCCGTGTTGCTCGAGGACGGGCAGCCGGTCGCGGCCTCGCCGATGCGTACGTTGTACGACGCGATCCTCGCGATCAACTCGGACCTGTTCGTCACTGGCGCGCGCGGCATGGGCGAGATCGCCTTCCCCGACGTGCTGGCGGGGCTGGAAGGCACCCGGCTCCGACTGCGTGGCTACCCGCTCGCACACAAGGAAAAACTCCTGTTGATCGTCGTCTCGCGGTACATCGAACAGCGGGCCTGGGCGGCCGGCAGCGGCACGTTACGGAGCGCGTTCCAGCAACTCTCGCGCATCGACGACGAGATCGGGACCTACGAGACCTACGCGGAACTCGCCGAAACCGACGTCGACGTTCACGTCTACGGCGTCGACGACGGCTGTCCGCCGGAACTGGACGCGACGGTTCACACCGGGACGGGGCCGGAGTATCGGGACGGGTGGTTCGTCGTCTTCGATCCCGACGATCGCAGGGCACCCGACGCCGTCGGCACCGCACTCGTCTGTCTCGAGACCGAACCCCGCGTCTGGGACGGCTTCTGGACGACCGACCCCGACCGCGTCACGCGGATCGCGGACTACATCGCGCGGGAACTGTAGCCCGACCGATCATGGGAGGCGGTGGGTTTTTCCGTTCGGTCCCCAACTCCGGAATACGCGATAAACGCTCGTGAACCTCGTCACAGTTTCGTTACGCATGCCACATTCGGTATGCTTTTACCCACATGGGCAATAGGGACGAGTATGTCAGTACTCACGGAGTCCGCCGTCGGGCACGACGAACTCGCCGTGCTCAAACTCCTCGCGCTCGAGGGCGGGCTCGAGGGCGACGTCAAGATCTCCTGTTCTCGCCTCGCCGAGCGGCTCGATGCCTCGAACCAGACCGCCTCGCGACGTCTCCAACGGCTCGAGAGCGCCGACCTGCTCGAGCGCGATACCGTCAGTGACGGCCAGTGGGTCGCGATCACCGACACCGGCGAACGAGCCCTCCATGCCGAGTACGAGGACTACCGGCGGATCTTCGAGACGGACTCACAGATCTCGCTCGAGGGAACCATCACGAGCGGGATGGGCGAGGGTCGCCACTACATTTCCCTGCCGGGCTACCAGCGCCAGTTCGAGGACCGGCTCGGCTACGAGCCGTTCCCCGGGACGCTCAACGTCGACCTACGCGAGGACAGCGTCCGCCGGCGCAGCGCGATGGCCTCCCTCGAGCCCGTCCCGATCGACGGCTGGGAGTCGGACGACCGGACCTACGGCCCCGCCGTCTGTTACCCCGCGACGATCGAGACCGCCGACGGCGCGACCTACGACGACGCCTACACCATCGCCCCCGAACGCACCCACCACGACGACGACCAGCTCGAGGTGATCGCCCCCGACAAGCTGCGGGACGAACTCGACCTCGAGGACGGCGATCACGTCACCGTCTCGGTGGGTGATCGCGAATGACGGGTCACCACGCCGGTCCGCAGTCCAACGCCGACGGCAGCGCAGGTGCCGGACCGGCCGCCGACGCGTTCGACCGCGCCCTCGAGTCGCTTCGGACGGGCGAGCCGATCCTCGTCCACGACGCGGCCGACCGCGAGGGCGAGACGGACCTGATCTACCACGCCGACGCCGTCACCCCCGAGGCCGTGGCCCGACTGCGCAACGACGCCGGCGGGCTGATCTGCGTCGCGCTGGGCTACGAGATCGCCGAGGCGTTCGACCTCCCGTTTTACTCGGACGCGGTCGAACACCCCGCGACGGCCGACCACGAACTCGGCTACGACGACCGCTCGTCGTTCTCGCTGACGGTCAACCACCGCGACACCTACACCGGAATTACCGACGACGACCGCTCGACGACCATTCGGGAGTTGGGCGCGGCCGCCGCTACGCCCGAGACGACCGCGTTCGCCGAGGAGTTCCGCGTCCCCGGCCACGTCCACCTGCTCAAGGGCGCGCCGGATCTGCTCTCCCAGCGCGAGGGCCACACCGAACTCGGGCTCGCACTGGCCGACGCCGCCGGCCGCTCGCCCGCCGTCGTCGTCTGTGAGATGCTCGACGACGAGACCGGTGACGCGCTCTCCCCGGCCGACGCCCGCGACTACGCCGACCGTCACGGGTTCGCCTACCTCGAGGGCAGCGAGGTCCTCGAGCGAGTGGCGTAGTGGCCGGAGTCCTGGAACGATGCGTACTCTCCGAGGCAGACGTGCTGGGGATGCAGGACTCCCCGGCCAACAAACCGCCCTGTACTGCATCGACGTGCGTATCTTGCAGCCGATTCTGTCCGATTCGAAAACAGTAGGACACGTTTATTGCGTAGTGTGTGGGCTCTGCTAGCATGGATGAAACCCGGCTGACACCAGCGATCGATCTGGACGGTATTTCCCCGGACGAGGCCTTCACCATCCTGGGCAACGAGATCCGGTTGGACATCATCCGCGTACTCTGGCACGCCGACGCCGCCCACGAGTACGACGATGTCTCCGATGCCGCCAAGACGATATCGTTCTCGGAGCTGCGTCGTCGGGTCGACGTCGACGACAACGGGAAGTTCAACTATCACCTCTCGCAGCTGGCCCCCCACTTCGTTCGGCAAACCAACGACGGGTACCGGTTGAGTGGTGCCGGCAAGCAGATTGCCAGAACTGTGATCGCCGTCTCGGGGGCGGAAGACCTCGACTTCTCTCCCGATCTCGAGCAGGACTGTCCGCTGTGTGGCGCGCCCATGACAGCGACCTACGAGGATCAGTGGCTTCGAATCAGTTGTACCGAGTGTGACGGGATGTTCGGCGACGAGGCGCCACGGGAGTCGGTTTTCTTTTCGAACTACCCGGCTGCGGGGCTGACGGATCGGACCGCCGACGAGGCACTCACAACCGGATTCTACCGATGTATGTTAGATATAGCGTACATGATGCGTGACGTCTGCCGGGAGTGTGCGGGCTCCATCTCGGCGTCAGTTTCGGTCTGTGAGACGCACCAGGTTCGGGAGGGGAAACCGTGTGCGCACTGTGGGACACGATTCCCCGTTTGGGCAGAACAGCGATGTGGCACCTGCGGGTTCGCCAAGAATCTACCCATCGAACCGTTCGTCATGAGTCTGACCCCCGTGATCGGATTCCTCGACGACCAGGGAATCGACGTACTCGCACCCTCCTTCGACGAGGTCATCGACCTGCTTCAGACCCGCTTCGAGACGGCCGTCACGGAGGATCCGTTCCGCGTTCTCGTGACTATCGAGGGCGAGGCGACGACGCTCACCGTTTCACTGGACGACGACATGAACGTCGTCGATATCGACGGACAGCCGTTGCTTTGATACCAGGTACCCGTCGGTTTCCCGACTAGTTCCGAGGGTGTACGAGCCCACGTGTTGAGCTAGTGAACGGGATTTCACTAGAATCAGCTAGTGAAGTGTAGTTCTCCTTATGTATAAATGCGATCCCACCGTAGGCTTAGCCGGTCATGGCAGAACAAGACCTGATCGACTTCGGAATCTGGCGCGAGATGGACGACGACATCACCACAGAGGAAGCAAAACAAGAGGCGCTTGCGGCGTCTCAGCGGGCAATAGCGGAACTCAGCGACGAGGACGTCGAGATCGAGTGGGTCCGTACCGACGTGCTGGAAGACACGGACGGCGACACCAATCGCGCGTACTGCCACTACCGAGCCCCGAGCGAGGAAGCCATCGCGGAGCACTCCGAGCGCGCGGATCTCCCGGTGACCGAACTCACGCGTCTGGACGACCAGTTCGATCGAACCGACCTCGAATAATCAGCGACGATGACAGCACTCAAAACACTCAGCCTCGACGAACTCGAGCTCGTCGGGGTGACCCAATCGGACACGGAGATGGACGTGAGCGTAAACTTCCCGTCCTCACCGGCGTTCCCGGCGACGACCGGAATGGAACTCGAGGGCGGCCACAACGCCGTCTACTTCGAGATCGAACCCGGGAAGCAACTCGCGACCCACACGGACAGCCCCGAGGAACTCATCATCTGTCTCGACGGCGACGAAGTCGAGGCCTGGGCCGGGGATGCAACGGGTGTGATCGGTGCCGGCGACCTGGCGGTGATCCCGCCGATGACTCCGCACGGGTTCCGCAATACCGGTGCCGTGACCGCCCGATTTCTGGGCGTCTTCTCGGATAGCACCACCGTCTCCGAGTTCGAAGCGCCCCTCGAACCGCTCGGGGAACGAATCATCAAGGCGTAGCGCCCTTTCGACCGATTTCGACCGAATCGAGAACCGAACAATGATACCGAGACAAACGACGAAACGGCACATCGACGGCATCGATCGACGACTGTTCCTGAAGACGACGGCTGTACTGGCGGGTGGAACGTTCGCGACCGGAACCGCAAGCGGGTCCGGGCGCGACTCGGGCCCGTCAGAACTCCCGACACCGGCGGATCACGACGTCCACTGGGGCGAATCGGATGAGGCGGGGGGCCTCCGGACGTACGCGACCACCGACCCGGAGGGACGACTCTCGTCGCTGGGCGTCCACGTCGGCGGCGACGCGCTGATGGCGTTCGACGAAGGGGAACACGCAGCACACCTCCACTTCCCGGAAACGACGGACGACGGGGCCGAAATCGACAGCCATCAGTTTACCCACATGGGTTTCCACTACAACCCACAGGGTCACGCACCGCCGGGCGTTTACGACGTTCCGCACTTCGACTGTCACTTCTACATGATGGCCGAAGACGCCGTCGAAGGGATCAGTGGGGGACCGCTCGAATCCACGCCACTGCCCTTCGTCGGCCTGGCCGACTACGACGTTCCCGCGGATCAGTTCCCGCCGGAATACACGTTCGAAGAACACCGCCTCATCGTCGAGGGGATGGGGGAACACCTGCTCGACGGGACGGCGCCGGAGTTCCGGGGGGAAGCGTTCACGCACACCAACGTCTACGGAGCGTACGATCCGAGTATCGACCCGGCACAGCCCGCTGACACCGAGGTGATAACGCTCGAGGGCGAACGCGTCGAACTCCCGGTTTACGAAGGGGACGGTGACGGGAGGGTCCACTTCGTCGAGCCGATGGTTACGACCGACTTCCTTCGCGACGGCCTCGAAGAAGAGACGGCAGTGGACATCGCGACGCCGGAGGTGTTCTTCGAGGCGGACGAGTACCCGACGGCGTACGCGATGATGCCGGACGGCGACGGCGGCGCGTACGTCGCGATCCGTGAGTTCGAGGAGTTCCCCGGAGCGGACCAGTAGGGCCCGGACGATCGCCGGGCTACGAACGGTCACCGACCGTATTTTTCGCGGATCGTGGCCCCCTCGACTCGGGGGTTCCGGTTCGCTTCTCGGCGGTCTCGCCGACGGTCCTGGATCGCCCGTTCGATCGTGGTATCCGGCTGGTTGACGGCGTACTCGAGGACGCGTCCGAATCACGGTACCGTCGACACAGTCGCCGGCAGGGAGGTGTGACCGCCGATACTCGCCTGAGCGCCGTTCGGCGGGGCGTTTCCTTGATTTCTGACGATCGCCTCCGAAAACCGCGAACACTTAGTACGGTGGCTTTCAACACTTCTGATCATGGGATTCGACGAGATGGACGTCGACACGATCTGGATGGACGGCGAGTTCGTCGACTGGGACGACGCGCAGGTCCACGTTCTCACGCACGGACTCCACTACGGCAGCGGCGTCTTCGAGGGCGCGCGCTGTTACGACACCGCAAACGGCCCCGCGCTCTTTCGCTGGGAGGAACACCTCGATCGGCTCTTCCAGTCCGCCAAGCCCTACGAGATGGACATCGAACACTCGAAGGAAGAACTCACCGCGGCGACGAAGGAACTCATCCAGCGCCAGGAGCTGCGGTCGTGTTACATCCGCCCGGTCGCCTTCTACGGCTACAACTCGCTGGGTGTCAGTCCGAAGGACTGTCCGACCCGCACCGCCATCGCCGCCTGGCCGTGGGGTGCCTACCTCGGCGAGGACGCCCTCGAGAACGGCATCGACGTGATGATCTCCTCGTGGCGGAAACACGCCTCGAGCCAGATCCCGACCAACGCCAAGACCACGGGCCTGTACGTCAACAGTATGCTCGCGGGCGAGGAAGCACGCCGGAACGGCTACGCGGAAGCGATCGTCCTCAACAAGGAGGGTAACGTCGCCGAAGGCCCCGGCGAGAACGTCTTCCTCGTGCGCGACGACGAGATCTACACGCCCGGCCTCTCGGAGTCGATCCTCGACGGGATCACCCGCGATGCGGTCATTCGGATCGCGGAGGAACTGGGCTACACTGTCCACGACGACGTCTCGATCTCGCGGGGCGAACTCAACACCGCCGACGAACTGTTCTTCACCGGCTCGGCCGCCGAAGTGACGCCGATCCGGAAAGTCGACAACGTCGTCGTCGGGGACGGCTCCCGCGGCCCCGTCACCGAGGAGATCCAACAGCAGTTCTTCGACATCGTCGAGCAGGCCCCCGAGGAGTACGACGAGTGGTTCGAGTTCGTCGACATCGAATAGCGGCTCTCGAGTCGGTTTAGATCGGTTCGCATCTGTTTTGGAGGTGGTGTTTTACTTCGAGAAACTGATTTTCGTGGCCGGGAGCGCGCCTCGAGTACCACGAGAGGCGCGTGACCCGGGGAAGGGCAGGCACTCACCCGAATTCACCGCGAGCGACCGAAGGGAGGGAGCGGGCCGACGACCGATGTGGTGACGCGAAGCGTCACGGAACGGAGGGA